>JBOHLG010000027.1:0-42616 GCA_050729515.1 Caulobacteraceae bacterium | reverse complement strand
GTCCGGATCGGCCGGCCCGTTCTTCATCAGCCAGAGGCTCGCCTCCTGGAGAGCCGCCTTGGCTTCGGTGAGGCCGGAGAGAATCTCCCTCGCCTCTCCGCAAGTGGAGTCGGCGGCGGGATGGGCGGCGACGAAGGCGTCGATTTCGGAGAAGAACGCCATGACCGCGCGCCCGCCATTGGCGGCGAGCTTGCGCCCGACGAGGTCGAGGGCCTGGATGGCGTTGGTTCCCTCGTAGATGAGGCTGATGCGGCAATCGCGCAGATACTGGCTCACCGGAAAGTGCTCGGTGAAGCCGGCCCCGCCGTGGATCTGCAGCGCGTCCGAGCAGACCTGGAAGGCCCGATCGGTCATGAAGGCCTTGGCGACCGGGGTCATCAGGCCCGCGAAATCCTCGGCCGCCTGACGGGCGGCGGGATCGGGATGGCGCCTCGCGAAGTCGCCCTGAAGGGCCGTCCACATCAGGAAGGCCCGGCCGCCCTCCACGATCGCCTGGGCGTCGAGGAGCAGGCGGCGCACATCGGGGTGGACGAGGATCGGATCGGCCGGTCCTTCTGGGTTCTTTGGTCCGGTGAGCGAGCGCCCCTGCAGGCGCTCCGCGGCGAACTGCACGGCGGCCTGGCGGGCGGCTTCGGCCTGGGCGAGGCCCTGCAGGCCCACCCCCAGCCGCGCTTCGTTCATCATCACGAACATCAGGGAAAGGCCGCGGTTCTCCTCTCCCACCAGCCAGCCGGTCGCCGCGTCATAGCTCATGAAGCAGGTGGCGTTGGCGTGGATGCCCATCTTCTCCTCGAGCCCGGTGCAGGAAAGAGCGTTGCGCGCGCCGGGGGCGCCATCCGGACCGGGAAGGAACTTGGGGACGATGAAGAGGCTGATGCCGCGGGTGCCGGCCGGCGCGCCCTCGATGCGGGCGAGGACGAGATGGACGATGTTCTCGGCCAGATCGTGCTCGCCGCCGCTGATCCAGATCTTCTCACCGGTGATCCTAAAGCTGCCATCGCCGGCGGGCGCGGCGCGGGTCTCGAGGAGCGAAAGGTCGGTCCCGCATTGCGGCTCGGTGAGGTTCATCGTCCCGCACCATCGCCCGCTCGCCAGCTTGGGCAGATAGAGTCTCTTTTGCTCCTCCGAGCCGCCGGCCTGGATCGCCGAATAAGCCCCGTGGGTGAGGCCCGGATACATGGAAAAGGCCATGTTGGCGGCCGAACTCATCTCCGAGAAGGCGAGCGAGATCACCGCCGGCATCCCCTGGCCGCCCCACTCCGGCTCGGCGGCGAGGCCCGTCCAGCCGCCCTCGGCAAGGCGGCGGTAAGCTTCCTTGAAACCCGGCGGGGTCTCCACCGAGCCATCGTCAAGACGCTTGCATCCAGTGCGGTCACCCTCGCGATTGAGCGGGGCGAGGACATCGGCGCAGAACCGCCCGGCCTCCTCCAGCACCTGCTCGATCAGCTCGAGGGAAAGCTCTTCACTTCCCGGCAGGGCTTTGACGGCTTCGAGGCCGATCACGTCCTGAAGGACGAAGAGCTGCTCGCGGACCGGCGGGCGCCAGCTCATTGGACCGGACCTCGACTCAGAGCGGGTGGCCGTCGATGCGCGGGCGCACCACCCGTTCGAAATCCTCGGCCTTGGGAAGAAGATCGGGCCGGTTCTCCGCCAAGTGCTTTTCGATCTTTTCGCACGCCTCCTTCAGCTCGGCGATGGCGTGGTCGATGTCCTCGCGCTGCTCCTCCAGGGTGAGGATCCGGCCGCGAAACTTGCGCAGGGCCGCGGCGTTCTGCACCGCTCCGCCGTCAGCTCTGTCGTAGAGCTCGAGAATGTCGCGGATCTCGGCGAGCGCCAGGCCGACGCGCTTGCCGCGCAGGATGAGCATCAGCCGCGCCCGGTCCTTGTAGGAATAGACCCGGTTGAGGCCGGAGCGGGCCGGAAAGAGCAGGCCCTTGTCCTCGTAAAAGCGCAGCGCGCGCGCCGTGCATTTGAACTCCACGCAGAGCTGGCGGATGGTGAAGGTGCGCTCGGGACGACGAAGTTCGGGGCGGCGAGGCTCGGAACGAAGGGACTCTGCATGAAAATATTCTGGGGCCATGGCTCTCTCCTCCACCTTCCGCAGGATCGCCTAGGCTGGTATTCCCCGAACGTCAACGTCAACTGAGGCGATGGAGTTGCAACGATGATCCGGTTCATCCTCCGAGCCGTAGCGGCCGCCGCCGGCTTCTGGCTGGCGGCGAGGATCGTCCCAGGCGTGCATGCCGGATCGCTCGGGAGCCTGCTCGCCGCCGGTCTCGTCTTGGGAGTGATCAACGCGCTGGTGCGTCCGATCCTGGTCCTGCTCACCCTGCCGCTGACCCTCCTCACCCTGGGGCTCTTCCTGTTCGTGGTGAATGGATTCACCGTCTGGCTGGTCACGGTGTTCATCCACGGGGTTCATCTCGCCAACCCTCTCGACGCGATTCTGACCGCCGTCATCATCACCCTGGTGAGCTGGGCCGCCGCCGGCCTCATCCGAAGCGCCGAAAGGACCGCGAGGGCGTAGCGGAGCGCCGCTTCAGACGATTTCGGTTTCGACTCCAATGGGCGGCCCGGCGGCCGCCAAGCGGCGGTCAAGAGTGCAGATCTTGGCCCCGTGACCTGAAGCGATCGCCAGGTGCAGGGCGTCGCCGGCCCGCAGTCCCGGATCCGAGCGATCGGCGAGCCTCGCGGCGCGGTGGAAGTGCTCATCTTCGATGGGCAGGAGGGTCAAGCTCTCGGCGCGAATCCGCCGGAAATAGTCTAGCGCCGCCTGCCGACCCTCCTCGGAGAGCGCTCCCGAGCGCGCCTTGATCGAGAGCGCTGCGGAAAACTCGGCCTCCACCCACAAACTCGAGACGTGGTCTTCATTCGCGTTTGCATCCATCCAAGCGGCGACATCCTCGCCGCGCGCCTCGTTGATCAGGACCGCGATCAGCAGTGAAGCGTCGAGATAGAGTCTCAATAGCGCTCTTGGTCCCTTATCCGGCGCATGAAATCGCCCGCGCTCTCCTCCTGATAAGGCTGGGTGCGGGCGAACGCGCGCAAGGCGGCGACATCGAGAGGCTTGCGCGGCCTCTCCAAGCCGCGCAGCTCCGCGACCGGTTTTCCGCGGCGGGTGATCCGGACCGTCTCGCCGCCTTCGACGCGCTGGACGAGTTCGCTCAGCCGGGCCTTGGCCTCGGCAAGCGCCACCTCGGTCATGAGAGCCTCCTGACTATCCAGTTGGTCAGACATGACGCCGATGACCCTGGTCAGCAAGCCGCCCCTCAGGCGCAAAGCAAAACCCCCGGCCACTCGACCGGGGGTTCGCAATTCCAGGCAGTATGGCTTTGGACTTAGAAGTCCATGTCGCCCATGCCCCCGCCCATGCCGCCGCCGGGCATGCCCGCGGCCGGCGACTGCTTCTTGGGGGCTTCGACCACGGCGGCCTCGGTGGTGATCATCAGCGAAGCGACCGAGGCGGCGTCCTGGAGGGCGGTGCGTACGACCTTGGCCGGATCGACGATCCCGGCCTTGATCATGTCGCCATATTCCTCCTTCTGGGCATCGAACCCGAAGGTGGCCGAGGCGTTCTCGAGCACCTTGCCGACCACGATCGACCCTTCCACGCCGGCATTCTCGGCGATCTGGCGGATCGGCGCCTGGAGGGCCCGGCGGACGATGGCGATGCCGGCGTCCTGGTCGGGATTGTCGCCCTTGAGCCCCTCGAGGGCCTTTCCGGCCTTGAGGAGGGAGACCCCGCCGCCGGCGACCATGCCTTCCTCGACGGCGGCCCTGGTGGCGTTCAGAGCGTCGTCGACACGGTCCTTCTTCTCCTTGACCTCGACTTCGGTCGAGCCGCCGACCCGCACGATGGCGACGCCGCCGGCGAGCTTGGCGAGGCGCTCTTGGAGCTTCTCCTTGTCGTAGTCGGAGGTGGTGTCCTCGATCTGCTGCTTGATCTGGGCGATGCGACCTTCGATGTCGGCCTTGGCGCCGGCCCCGTCGACGATCGTGGTGTCGTCCTTGGTGATCTGGACCTTCTTGGCCTTGCCGAGCATGTCGAGGCCGACGTTCTCGAGCTTGATGCCGAGGTCCTCGCTGATCAGCTGACCGCCGGTCAGGGTGGCGATGTCTTCGAGCATGGCCTTGCGGCGATCCCCGAAGCCCGGCGCCTTGACCGCGGCCACCCGCAGACCTCCGCGAAGCTTGTTGACCACCAGGGTCGCCAGCGCCTCGCCTTCGATGTCCTCGGCGACGATGAGAAGCGGCCTCGACGACTGCACCACCGCCTCCAGGATCGGAAGCATGGGCTGAAGCGAGGAGAGCTTCTTCTCGTAGAGCATGATCAGAGGCTCTTCGAGCACCGCCTCCATCTTGTCGGCGTTGGTGATGAAGTAGGGCGACAGATACCCGCGGTCGAACTGCATGCCTTCGACGACGTCGAGCTCGGTCTCCAGGCTCTTGGCTTCCTCGACCGTGATCACGCCCTCGTTGCCGACCTTCTCCATGGCCTTGGCGATCATGTCGCCGATCTCGGTGTCGCCGTTGGCGCTGATCGAGCCGACCTGGGCGATCTCCTGGTTGGTGGTCACCTTCTTGGAGCTCGACTTGATGTGCTCGACGACCTTGACGACCGCCTTCTCGACCCCCCGCTTGAGATCCATGGGGTTCATGCCGGCGGCGACCGACTTGGTCCCCTCGGACACGATCGCCTGGGCGAGCACGGTGGCGGTGGTGGTGCCGTCGCCAGCCTTGTCGTTGGTCTTGGAGGCGACCTCACGGAGCATCTGGGCGCCCAGGTTCTCGAACTTGTCGGAAAGCTCGATCTCCTTGGCGACGGCGACGCCGTCCTTGGTGGAACGCGGCGCCCCGAAGGATTTTTCGATCACCACGTTGCGGCCCTTGGGACCGAGGGTGACCTTGACCGCATTGGCCAGGATGTTGACTCCGCGAAGCATTCGATCGCGGGCGTCAGTGGAGAAATAGACGTCTTTGGCAGCCATCTTTTCAGTTCTTCTCTTCTCGAAATGGATGTGTCAGTTGGGATCGGTGGGCGATGGGGATCAGTCGAGGACGCCCAGGACGTCGCTCTCCTTCATGATCAGGAGATCTTCGCCTTCGAGCTTCACTTCGCTTCCCGACCACTTGCCGAAGAGGATGCGGTCGCCGGCCTTCAGATCCAGGGGCTGGACCTTGCCGTGTTCATCACGGGCGCCAGGCCCGACGGCCATCACCTTGCCTTCCTGCGGCTTTTCCTTGGCGGTGTCGGGGATGATGATCCCCCCTTTGGTCTTCTCCTCTTCGTCGACGCGACGGACGAGGACGCGATCCCCGAGCGGACGAAAGCCCATGGATGTTCTCTCCTTAGTTGTGTTCAAATTGAGCGTACTGGCCCCGGAACGTGACTGTTGGCAGCCGCCGGCCCCGAGTGCCAACGGATGCGCAGTTAGGCGCCGGCCGCCGGAGTGTCAAGGGCGCGGCGTGTTGACGCCCCCGCCCACAATGGATCAAAAGACTGTCGGGGTTCGGGAGAGTGACGGCGCGTGAGGCTGGAGACCTTCCTTTCCAGGTACATCCGTTTGGGCGACCTCGAGGTCATTCTGCCCGGCGGAAGGCGCATCAAGGCCGGCGACGGCTCGCCGCCGTCCGTCTGCGTCGCGATCAACGATCGCCTGACCGTGGCGAGGATCATCGCCAATCGTTCGCTAGGCCTGGGCGAAGCCTGGATGGACGAACGCATCCGCTTCGAGAAGGGCTCGATCCGCGATCTTCTGCAGATCGGCATGCGCAACGTCTCGATCCTCCCCGACGGACATGCGCCGAGGGCCCTCGGCCGCTGGTGGTCGAGGATCCTGCGCGAACGCAACGCGCGCCGGACGGCGAGGGCCAACGCCCACCACCACTACGATCTCTCGCTCGACCTCTATCGCCGATTCCTGGACGAGGACCTGCAGTATTCCTGCGCCTACTTCGAGCGGCCGGGCCTTTCCATCGACGAGGCCCAGGCGGCCAAGAAAAGGCACATTGCCGCCAAGCTCCTGCTCTGCGAGGGCCAGAAGGTGCTCGACATCGGCTGCGGCTGGGGCGGGCTGGCGATCTCGCTGGCGAGGTGGGCCGGGGTGAAGGTGGATGGGATCACGCTTGCCGACGAGCAGCTCGCCACGGCCCGGTCGCGGGCCGAGAAGGCGGGCCTCGGCGCAAAGCTCTCCTTCTCGCTCACCGACTATCGCGACGTCGTCGGCCCCTATGACCGGATCGTCTCGGTGGGCATGTTCGAGCACGTCGGACGGCCTAACTACCAGACCTACTTCGATGGCGTGGCCCGGCTTCTCAAGGATGACGGCGTCGCCCTCATTCACGCCATCGGCCGCAAGGAGGGCCCCAGCGCCACCGACGCCTTCACCGCCAAGTACATCTTCCCCGGCGGCTACATCCCGGCCCTTTCCGAAGTGATCCCGTGCGTCGAGCGCGCCGGCCTGATGATCTGCGACATCGAGATCCTGCGGCTGCACTACGCCGAAACCCTCAAGGCGTGGTCGGAGCGCTTCGCCGCCAATCGCGCCGCGATCGCGAAGCTCTACGACGAGCGCTTCTGCCGGATGTGGGAGTACTACCTCGCCGGCGCCGAAATGGGCTTCCGCTTCGGCGGCCACATGGTCTGGCAGCTCCAGCTCGCCAAGCGTCATGGCGTGGTCCCGATCACCCGCGGATACATCGCCGAGGGCGAGAGGGCCTACGCCCGGGGCCCCCGCGAGGTCGCCTGAGACTCGCCTTTCGGTGGACAAGGGTCGCCGAAACCGGCTAGCGGCGTTCGGTCGCGCGCGGAAAGCCCCTTTCTTATCAAAGGCTAAACTCTCCTTGCCGTGTCATGGCTGGCGGGGACGCCCGGGGAGGACGCCATGGCGCTGGCACGAGGAACGACGCTCGCCCTCGGGGCTGCTCTTGCGGCGCTCTTCCTCGCCGGCGCGCCTGTGGGCGGAGTGGGGGCGCAGGGGGACTGGCTCAGCGTCGAGCCGCGCCTCCCCGGACCCATGCTCTCGGCGGCGGCGGCGTACCAAGCCTTCACCGACCATGCCGAAGCGATTAGCCCGGCCTTTTCCGGCCCCGACGGCGTCAGGCAGGCGCTCGAGGCCGCCGCGCCGCTGCAGGAGGGCGCCTTCGAGCAGGGCATGGTCGCCTGGGGCGCTCTCGCCGCCCTTGGCGATGAGCGTTTCGTGGAGGCCGTGCGCCGCGAGGGTCAGGATCCGGACCTGGCCGACCGTCTTAGCCGCTTCCCCACCGTCGTCCTCCAGATCGACGGCGCGGCGGAGGCGGCCGGTCGCGTCGAGGCGGCCCTCTCCGCTCGCGCCCAATCGATCGAGAACGTCGGCCAGAAGGTGAAGGCGGCCTCCTACTCGCTCCAGAGCGCGCCGTGGTCGAAGCTGAAGCCCGCCGACGGTCAGGTGAGGCTTCGGGACGTCGAGGCCTTTTCGCAAAGGCCGCTTCTCGCCTCGCTGGAGGACGAAGAGCGCACCCGCGCCAGCGCCGCGCGGGAGGGAGGAGCGGCGCCCGGATTGGAAGCGAACGCCTCGCCGGTCGTGGTCGACGCCCTGGCCCTGGCCGCTCTGGCGGCGCTCGGCGATCTTGGCGCGGAGTCTCCGCCGCCGGTGGCCGTGGCCGATGAGGACGACAGCGCCGCCTGTCTCAGGATGGCCCGGCTCAATCTTTATCAGTGCCTCGCCGCCGCCGGCCCCGAATACGAGGATGTCTATTGCCTGGGCGAGCACGCTCTGAAGGAAACCGGAACGTGCCTGGCCAGGTCCTCCGGCCTTGGCGCGGAGCAGCGGCCTTTGGCGATCGACGCCGTTCTCAGCCGACAGCGGCGGGACGAGGAGGATGTGGGCGCCTTTCCTTCCCGGGGGGCGTCAGGACGATGATCCGCGGACTGGAGGATCGTCGTCGGGCGCCACCCGATCATCATCGGGCGCGAAGACGACGCCTCGGTCGACAGGCAGAAGCGCATCGAGCCGATCCTCGCCCGCGGTGGCGCCGACCTCTACATCAACCGGCCGCGACCACATCCTTGGCCATTTGGAGAGGGCGGGGCCGGCTCGAAGATGGTCGGAATTCGGGACTCTAGTCGGCGAGAAGCCGCACGAACCGCCGGCCGCCCTCGGCATCCAGGCCCAGCAGGCCCTCGACACGCTGGAGGTCGATGACGACCCCCACGCCCTTACGGTCAGGATCGGCGCGCTGCTCCACCTCGGGCGCGCCCTCGAAGACCGCCGCACTCTCCTTGGCGTCGGCCGCCAGGCGGGCGGCGCCGGAGAACTGCAGGATGGTGGGGCCTGAAGGGATGCGCAGCATCGCCGCGACGTTCGGATTGGCCGCGAGCGCCTTGATCGTCCGGCCCTCGCGATCGCGGGCCCAGAAGCAGAGACGCGCGTCGTCCAGGCAATGGAGCGAGCCGCGGAAGGAGAGCCTGGGGCGAGCCTCCGCGTCGACCACCGCGACGACCAGCGGATGGCCGGACAGGAGCGCCCCATCCACCAGGGCCCGGATTTCCTCTCCGAGCTCGAGACTCACCGCGAGCCGACCGGCAGGGCTTCGGATTCCCGTTCCGCCCGGATCTTGGCGTGCAGATCGCCATACTTGGCGAACTCCATGCGCGCGATCGTTCGGTTGTGGACCTCGTCGGGGCCGTCGGCGAGACGCAGGGTGCGCTGGGAGGCGTACATCCTGGCCAGGCCGAAATCGGTCGTGACCCCGCCCCCGCCATGGGCCTGAATGGCGTCGTCGATGATCCTGAGCGCCATGTTGGGTGCGGCGACCTTGATCATCGAGACCTCCAGCCGGGCGACTTTGTTGCCGGCCTTGTCCATCATGTCGGCGGCCTTGAGGACCAGAAGGCGGGTCATCTCGATATCGGTTCGGGCGGCCGCGATGCGCTGCTCCCAGACCGAATGCTCCGAAACGTACTTGCCGAAGGCTTTGCGGCTCATCAGCCGCTTGCACATCTTCTCGAGCGCGACCTCCGCGGCGCCAATGGATCGCATGCAATGGTGGATGCGGCCCGGCCCCAGGCGCGCCTGGCTGATCTCGAACCCGCGGCCCTCGCCCAGGATCAGGTTCTCGACCGGAACCCGGACGTCCTTGAGCAGCACTTCGCCGTGGCCGTGGGGGGCGTCGTCGTAGCCGAAGACCGGCAGCATGCGCACGATCTCCACTCCGGGCGTATCGAGAGGCACCAGGATCTGCGACTGCTGCTGGTGGCGGGCGGCCTCCGGATTGGTCTTGCCCATGACGATGGCCACCTTGCAGCGCGGATCGCCGACGCCCGAAGACCACCACTTGCGTCCGTTGAGGACATAATGATCGCCGTCCCGCTCGATGCGGGTCTCGATGTTGGTGGCGTCCGAGGAGGCGACCGCCGGCTCGGTCATCAGGAAGGCCGAGCGGATCTCGCCGTCCATCAGCGGCCGCAGCCACCTCTCCTTCTGCTCCAGGGTCCCGTAGCGGTTCAGCACCTCCATGTTTCCGGTGTCCGGCGCCGAGCAGTTGAACACCTCCGAGGCGAAGGAGACGTGGCCGAACATCTCGCAGATCGGGGCGTAGTCGAGATTGGAGAGCTGGATGCCTTCGAATTCGAAGACATCGTCCACTGGCGTCGCCCCCGAGTGGGGCGGCATGAACATGTTCCAGAGCCCGCTTTTCCTGGCCTTGGCCTTGAGCTCCTCGACGATCGGGATGACCTTCCAGCGCTCGCCCTCGCGCGCCTGTTCCTCGTAGATCGGAATGGCGGGGATGATGTGGTCGTCAATGAAGGCGCCGACCTGGCTCATCAGCTCCTTCTGGCGGGGCGAATAGTCGAAATCCATGGCCTGGACCTCTCGCGTCTCGAACGGTTGTTCGAGGCCTCATGGCATGGGGCCGCTGGGCCGGCAACCACTGCCCGCGTCTGCGCTGCGCCAGAGTGCTAAAGGACGACATCGGCGCGGGGAAAGGACGATGGGCTGGAGAGAAGCGGAGCGGGAGAGGATCCTTGGGCGGCTCGCCTCGCGCCCGGCGCCGGACTGGTTCGACGAGGCCAAGTTCGGGGTCTTCATCCACTGGGGGCTTTTCTCGATCCCCGCCTTCGCCCCGAAGGTCGGGAGCATCTCCGATTCGCTGAAGGCCCATTACGACCGGGCCATGGCGATGACCCCCTATACCGAATGGTATGCCAACTCGATCAGGGTCAAGGACACGCCCTCGGCGCGCTTTCACCGCAAAAACTTTGGCGGCGCACCGTACGAAGATTTCAGGGCGCCATTCCTCGCCGGCCTCGAAGACTGGGATCCGAAGGCCTGGGCGCGGATATTCCGGCGCGCCGGCGCGCGTTACGTCGTTCTGGTCTCCAAGCATCACGACGGCTTTTGCTTGTGGCCGAGCCGCATCGCCAATCCCAAGCAGGAGGACTGGACGAGCCGGCGCGACATCGTGGGCGAGATCGCCGATGCGGTGCGGGGCGAGGGTTTGAAATTCGGCCTCTACTATTCGGGCGGCCTCGACTGGACCTTCTCGCGCGCTCCTTTGCGCACGCTCGCTGATCTCCTGGCCGGCGCGCCGGGCGGCGCCTATCCGGCCTACGCCGAGGCCCAGATGCGCGAACTCATCGACCGCTATCGCCCCTCGATCCTGTGGAACGACATCTCCTGGCCGGCGAACGAGCGGCGGCTCTTCGCGCTGTTCGAGGACTACTACCGAGCCGTTCCCGAGAGCCTCGTCAACGATCGCTGGACAGCCAGGAGCGCGCGTTCGGCGGCGCTCGCCAAGAGGCCCGCAAGGCGGGCGCTCGATGAACTCATCAAGGCCAGGATCGCCGCCGATCCTTCCGCCTTTGAAGGGGTGATCCCGGCGCCGGTCCCGGTGAGCGACTTTCGCACGCCCGAATACGCTCGTTTTTCCACCATCCAGGCCGGCAAATGGGAGGCGACGCGAGGCATGAGCCACTCGTTCGGCTTCAACCGCAATGACGCCGAGGCGGATTACACTTCGGCGCGGACCCTCCTCGTCGACTTTGTCGACGCGGTCGCCAAGAATGGCAATCTCCTCCTCAATGTCGGGCCGAGGGCCGACGGCGAGATTCCCCAGCCTCAGCTCGACCGTCTTGAGGCGTTCGGATCTTGGCTCGAGGCGAAAGGGGAAGCGATCTACGCCACCACCCCCTGGATCCGGGCCGAGGCGAAGAGCGCGGCGGGAGAAGAGGTGCGCTTCACGCGTCGGGGCGAAGCGGTGAATGTGATCGTTCTTGCCGCGCCGCGCGGGGAGAGCCTGGTGCTTCGCGACGTCGCGCTCGAGGGTCGCGGACGGGTTCTGGGGAGCGGGGCCGAGGTGATCGCCGCGCGCCAGGGCGAAGACTCGATCCTCCGCTTCTCGCGGCCGCTTAACGGCGAATTCGCCCCCGCGATCAGGATCGAGACAGAGCTCGATCCCGGCGACTGATCAGACCCTTTCGCGCTCCTCATCGGGGAAGAAGATCTCCGAGGCGTGATCGGCGGCGTCCTGCGCGGTCCACGCGCCGCTTGGCGTGTAGCCCTTGGTCTGGACGAGCTTCAATTCTCGAAGGCCCCGGGAGGAGACGCCCAACACCTTGCCAGTCTGATCGCCGGAAAGATCGCTCACCATGTAGAGGACCCCAGGGGCGATGCGCTCGGGGAGGCTCATGGGATCGGGCTCGCGGTCGCGGCGGCCTGGAAGATCGGAGGTCATCCGCGTGTAGGCCCCCGGCGAGAGGCCCCAGACGCGGATCCCGTATTTGCGTCCTTCGATCGAGAGCACCCGCATCAGCCCATAGAGCCCGGCCTTGGCCGCGCCGTAATTCGACTGGCCGAAGTTGCCGTAGAGCCCCGACGTCGAAGAGGTGAAGACGATGACCCCTTTGACCGCGTTGTCCTTCATCCATCGCCAGACCGGCAGGGTGACGCAGAAGGCGCCCTTCAAATGCACCTTCACCACCGCGTCCCAGTCGGCTTCCGAGGTGTTGGCGAAGGTCTTGTCGCGCAGGATGCCGGCGTTGTTCACAAGAATGTCGACGCGCCCGAAGGCGTCGAGGGCCGCGCGGAAGATGCGCTCTCCTCCTTCCACAGTGGAGACGTCATCGCCGTTGGCGACGGCGCGGCCGCCGGCGTCCTCGATCGCCTTGACGACGCTCTGGGCGGCACTGAGGCTGCCGCCGGTCCCGTCCCTCGCCCCTCCGAGGTCGTTGACCACCACCTTGGCCCCTTCGGCCGCGAAGAGCTTGCAATAGGCCTCGCCAAGACCGTTTCCGCCGCCGGTGACGATGGCGACCTTCCCCTCGAGCAATCCCATGTCTGATCCTCCTTTCGCCGCGATCATAAGCGCCGCAGGGCGACCGCGTGCAAGCCGAGGCTCAATCGCCCAGAAGCCAGACGAGATCGCCCAGACCCACCTCGCCGGCGCGGCGCGCCAGATGTACGTCGGCCGTGAGCAGTTTCAGCCCGCGTGTCTCGGCAAGGGCAAGGTAGGCGCCGTCATAGGCGGAGAAGCCGTGTTCGGCGGCCATCGTGAAGGCGCGCGACGCCAGATCCCTCGCTGGAACCGCCTCATCCAGCAGGGTGGACGCCGTCGCCACCGCAGAGGCCGCGGCGGCCGGGGTTGCGGTTCGCCGCCGGACGTGTTTGGCCGCGACGTTGGCGATTTCCAGATGAAGCAAATCGGGCGCGATGACGAAGCTCGCCTTGGCCATCGCGGCCTCGGTGGCTTCTGAGCCCGCCTCGATGAAGTACAGCTTGGCGGCGACCGATGCATCGAGGACCAGCTTATCGGGCGTCACGGTCTTCGCGGATGAGATCGACGCTGTCCGGCATTCCGAGCGGAACGGGACTCGCCGTGGCGCGGATGCGCTCGAGCAAGCGTCGGCGCCGGGCGATTGCGGCTTCCTGCAGGGCGCGGGCGATGGCCGCGGCATAATCGCCGCCAGCCTGCTCGGCATAATCGCGAACGAGCTTCGCAGCCGCCGGTTCCAGCTCTTCCAAAACGATGGCGTGCCGTTCGCCCCGCGGCGATCCGGTCCGAACAAAAGTCACTTCGCCGTTCGCCAGGTCGACGGCGGCGGTCTTGCGGCTGGCCTTCAGCCATGCTCGGGCTTGGCTGTGACCGCCGCTCCCATCGTTGGACCACCATGGCGCGTGGGCGCGCGCCGAAGGCGGCAGGGCGAAGCCTAGGGCGTGCTCGACCTCGGCGAACGACATTCGAGTCTCTGGTTCGGCGCGGCCGCGCAAGAAGCGCGTCAAGGGCTCGTACTTCGACATCCGGTAAATCTAGGTTCCCTGTATACCTAGTTCAACCTATCGACGTTTGGCGAAGAACTCGCGAAGCAGCACGGCGCTCTCCTCGGCGAGGAGGCCGCCTTCGATCGTGGGGCGCCAATGGCACGTGGCGGACTCGAAGATCTTCGGACCGGAAGCGACCGCCCCGCCCTTGGGATCGACGGCGCCGTAGACGAGCCGGCCGATCCTCGCCAGGCTGATCGCCCCGGCGCACATGGCGCAGGGTTCGAGGGTGACGAAGAGCTCCAGGCCGGTCAGGCGGTAGTTGCCGCTCTGCGCCGCCGCGGCGCGAAGCGCCAGGATCTCGGCGTGGGCGGTGGGATCGGCAAGGCCGATGGGCGAGTTGCCGGCCTTCGCCACGACCTCGCCGGAGACTGGATCGACGACCGCCGCTCCGATCGGCGCTTCGCCTCTGAGGGCGGCGGCTTGCGCCTCGGCGAGCGCGATGCGCATGCTGGAAAGGTCATGGTCGGCCACGCGCGCGAACCAACCGGCCTCTCAAGTGAAAAGCAAGCCGGCGAAAGGCCCCCGGTCGGAAGTCAGGGGGGCGAGCGCGTCGCCAAGGCCCTGGCCCGCGCCGGCATCGCCTCCCGCCGTGAGATCGAGCGGCTGATCGCCGAGGGGCGGGTCAGCCTGAACGGTGAGAGGCTGGAGAGTCCCGCCGTGAAGGTCCGGCCCGGGGACGCCCTGGCCGTCGACGGCAAGCCGGTCGCCAGGCCCGAGCCGACGAGGCTCTTCCGCCACCACAAGCCGGCGGGCCTCCTCACCACGCATCGCGACCCCAAGGGAAGGCCGACGGTCTTCGATCGCCTGCCCGCGGGGCTCCCCCGCCTCATCTCAGTGGGCCGGCTGGATTTTACCAGCGAGGGCCTGCTGCTCCTCACCAACGATGGCGGCCTCGCCCGCACCCTGGAGCTTCCCTCCACCGGCCTTCAGCGGCGCTACCGGGTCCGGGCCCGCGGGCGCATCGGCCAGGCGGCGCTCGACGCCCTCTCCGGAGGGATCGAGATCGACGGGGTGCGCTATGGCCCGATCCGCGCCGCGCTCGAGCGGCCCGGCGAGCAGACCGGAGCCAACCTGTGGCTCACCATGAGCTTCGCCGAGGGAAAGAACCGCGAGGTTCGCAAGGTGCTCGCCAGCCTCGGCCTCACGGTCAACCGGCTGATCCGGATCGGCTATGGCCCATTTTCGCTGGGCGAGCTTCCTCCCGGCGCGGTCGAGGAGGCGCCAGCGTCGGCGATCCGCCGCGCCCTCGCAGGTCTCGCGGCCACGAACGGGGCGGGCGTCGTTACGACTCCTCGATCCGGGCGGGAGGGCGGGCGGCGGCGAGGCCGGCGCGGGCCGAAGGGGTCCTCATCACTTCGACGAAGCTCGCCCGCTCGGCCGCGAGGCCCTCGCTGATCGGAACGTCGAGGGCGGCGCGCACCAGGCGCTTGGCGTGGGCGAGGCCTTCCGCGCCGCGGGGCTCGAAATCGGCGGCGATCTCGAGCGCGCGGGTCAGCGCGTTTGGCGCGACTTCGTGGACGAGCCCGATGGAGAGCGCGTCGGGGGCGGCGACCACTCTTCCAAGGAGGATCATCTCCAGCGCCTTGGCCTCGCCGATGATCCGCGGCAGGCGCTGGGTGCCCCCGCCGCCCGGGAAGATGCCGACCCTCGTCTCTGGAAGGCCGATGGCGGTCACGTCGGCCGAGGCGATGCGCAGGTCGCAGGCGAGCGCGATCTCGAAGCCCCCTCCCATGCACAGGCCATTGATCGCCGCGATCACCGGCTTGGGCGCGCTCCAGATGAGATCGACCAATTGAGCGAAGGCCCCGCCGCCGGTCGGCGCCCTCGCCGCCGCCGGAGGCGCTTCGCCAAGACGTTCGGAGAGGCTCGCCAGTTCGCCCACGTCGTAGTGGCGGATGAAGACCCCTTCCAGTCCTCCGGTGAGGACGATGGCGCGGCAGGCCGGATCTTCGGCCAGCGTCTTGACGGCCTCCAGCACCTCCTCGGCGCCCTTGGCGGTCATGGTCCCAAGGGGCGGATTGGCGTAGGAGATCACCGCCGCGCCCCCACGCCGCTCCATGCTCGCCAGGGCCATGACCGCGCCTCCCTTTCGGATCAACCTTTAGCTTCGCCCGGGTCAGGCGGCGATCTCGTCGCTCCCGATCCCGGCCAGACGCCGCACCACGCCGATCCTCGCCACCGCTTCGGTGATCGCGACGAAGGCGATCAGGATCGCCGGGGCGCCGATCAGCCAGGCGTCGCTTGCGCCGGAAGGCGCCATCACGGCCTTCAAGGACAAGGGCTCGATGAAAAGGACGATGAGGATGTTGTTGGCTGCGTGGACGCCGGTGGAGAACTCGATGCCGCCCAGGCGCAAGGTCATGTAGGCGAGCCCCGCGCCCATGGCGATCCTGGTGACAAAGGGGCCCGGGCTGAAATCAAGGTGGGCGGCCGAGAACAGGAAAGAGGTGGCGAGGATGAGGAAGAGCGGACGGCGGCTGAAGGCGGCGAGCTGGCGCATCAGCCAGCCCCTGAAGAAGAGCTCCTCGGCGGCCGCCGCGATGATCAGGAAGAAGATCGAGGCCGCCACATAGGCTGTCCGGCCCAGAAGGGCGGACGAGACGGCCACCATCGGAGTCGGCGCGGGAGGACTGGTGAAGGCGTTCACCAGCACGAAGGGGATCAGGATCGCCGAGCCCAGAACGAGTCCGGCCAGCAGGAGCCGCCACCTCGCTCGCTTGGCGGAGGTGACGTAGCTGGAAAGCGCATGATGGGCGAGGATGGCGGCGAGGGCGACGAAGGCGACGGCGAGCGCCAGGTTGCCGGTGGTCGTGGCGGCCAGGAAGAGAATCGTCGGACCAAGATGCGTCCCGGTCTGGGTGCGCATGGTCAACGCCGCGGCGTGGATTCCCGCCAGGCCCTCTCCGGCGTTGCCGGTCAGGACCAGATAGGCGACGAGGACCAGGATCATGGCCGCAAAGGCGGCGAGGAGTCCCGCCGCAAGGCCGAAGAGGATCGCCGCAGCGATCCGACCCGGATCCCGATCGCGACGTTCGACGCCGTCAAGAAAGGTCGAGCGGCCGATCCCGGCGAGCGCGCCCGAGGCGTTCATTTTCCGACCCTTCCTTCCCGACTCTCGCCCGACTCTCGAGGAACAGCCTCTGCCCTTAGATGAGGGGGAATGCCATGAGGATCATCTCCGGAAAATTGCGCGGACGCGCCATTGTGGCGCCAAAGGGACACTCGACGAGGCCCACCGCCGATCGGGTGCGGGAGGCGATCTTCGATGTCCTCGAACACGCCGCCTTCGCCCGGCCGATGACCGGGCTCGCAGTCGCTGACCTCTTCGCCGGTTCGGGAGCCATGGGGATGGAGGCGCTCTCGCGGGGGGCGGCGCGCTGCGTCTTCTGCGAGACCGATCCAGCCGCCTGCGAGGCGCTCGCGAGCAATCTTTCGGCGCTTGGCCTCGCCTCCCACGCGCGCCTCGAACGGGCCGGAGCGGAGCATCTGGCCGATCCAGGCCCTTTCGACCTCGTCTTCCTCGACCCTCCCTACCGATCCGGCCTCGCCGAGGAGGCGCTGGAGCGCCTGGTCCCGCGCCTTGCGCCCGAGGCACTGGTGGTCGTCGAGCGCGCCCGAGGCGAACGGCCCCTCGTCATCGCCGGCCTCATCGCACTCAACCGTCGCGCCTGGGGACGGACCGAGGCGGTCTTCCTCGGCCATCGCGCCTGATCCGATTCGACGCCAAGCGTGAGCGGACGTAAGTTCTCAAGCGCGCGGCGAAGAGCGCGCGCGAAACCGGGGAGCTGACGATGAAACTGATCCTGATGGCCGCCGCCGTCGCGCTGGCGGCCGGCGCGGCCCACGCGGCGCCGGTCTCGTTCTCGTGGGACGAGCACATCGTCAACAGGGTGGAAGCCCCGGCCGAGGGGGGCAAGATGGTGGGCGCGGTGTTCCTGGAGCTGCACGGCCAGGTGATTACCGGGGGCCAGACGATCCCGATCACGGGTCAGTGCGCCTCATGGACGATGCCCAAGTCGAGCACCTTCGAGCGCAACGGGGTGTGCATGCTTAACGGCGCGAACGGCGGCCGGGTCTCGTACCTTTATGGTTGCGACTGGGACGCCGATCACAAGGGCCAGTCGTGTTGGGCCTACGTCGAGGGACTCGCGGGGCCTCCCGCCAAAGCCAAGGGAGAGGCCTCCTTCCACATCGCCGTCAATCCCGACGTCACTGGGGGACACGTAGAAGGCTCTGGCGAAATGCGCTGAACTTTCGACCGCTGATCCTCAGCGCCGGCCGAACAGGCGCTCGATATCGGCGAGCTTGAGCTCCCCCAGGTGGGCCGGCCATGGTTGCACTGGCCCGAGCGGGGCGTGACCTCCATCTGGCGCAGGGGGGCGTTCATCTCGGCCGGCGCGAGGCGTCGGCCGGCGCGCACCTATCCGTGACAGGCCATGGTCGCGGAAACCTCGGCGTTGGTCGTCGTTCGAAGTGCGGACCTTCGCTGTGGATCGCGAAACGCGCCAGATGGTTCTCGCGATCGTCACCTGGGCCGGTCGTCACTGACGCGCCGCCGCAATGCGCGCTGAGGACCCCAGAGCGGATGTTGCCCGGACCGCCTCGATGCTTCACCTTTGGCAATGCGATGGAAGGCACATTCGACTTTCGGCTCGCCGCCGACCACGACCTGACCGCGTTGGCGGACTTACGCTGGCGGCTTCAGACAGACGATCTGCCAATATCCAATCAGGTGGAGTACGAACGGTTCATCCAAGACTTCGTGGGTCTCGGCTTGTCCGAGCCCAGGACTGGCGAGCTATTCCATTGGGTGGCGTCAGTCGAGGACCGCGTTGTCGCCGCCATGTCCGTAGTCCTGGTCCGCAAAGTGCCGAAGCCGGGGCGGTTCCGCGGGCGGTGGGGTTATTTGACCAACTGCTACGTGCTCCCCGAGATGCGAAACCGGGGCGTCGGCGCTTCGCTTCTGGCGACCATCAAATCCTGGGCCGCTGAGCTTGAGCTTGAGCTGCTCGTTGTGTGGCCAAGCGACCGAGCCTATCCTTTCTACGGCCGCGCGGGTTTTGTGCGGCGGCCCGATCCCTTGGTTCTTGAAATCGCACCAGGCTAGCGTCGCGACGCCGGGTGGCGAACGGCCGGCTCTCGGTCGGAGGCCAAGGGCGAACTTCGCCCCTTGGCGGAATTTCCGAGGGTCCGTTCTAAGGTTTCTGCCGCGGACTCGGTTGGTGTCCCCCAGTCGGCAAGGGCTATGCCGTCGAGGAACAGCTTCGCCGCCTCTGGCCGCCAGAAAACTATCGGCGCCAGTTCCTCCGGCGGGCCGTAGCTTTCAATCCGGAACCGCCGCAGAGCCTCTCGCGCCTCATCCATGCGCCCGAGATGCGCAAGACAGGCGGCCAGGAGCGCGTTGCGAAACGATACCGACGCCAACTGGGCGGCATCTTCGAACGGCCTGATCGCCTCCGCGAACCGTTGTTGCTGAAAAAGAGACATGCCCATCCAATAGCGGGAGAGGTGACTGACGGGCGAGAGGGGGTCCAGCCGCAGGGCTGTTGCGAGATGGTCGAGCGCGACTTCCACCTCACCCATCCTCGACCTCAGCATGCCGCTGACGGACCAGGCGTAAGCGCATCCCGGGTTCAATTTCAGCGCCCGCTCCGCCACCTCCGCCGCTTGCGCGCGGCTCCGTGCTTGTCCCAGGAGGGCGCTGGCGATGTGGGCGAGCGCCCTGGCGTCGCCACCGGCGTGTCTCAGGCCCCGGCTCGCATATTCGATCGCCTTCGCGCGGCCCGCGTCGGCATCATCGAGCCAGCCAAAATCGGCAGAAATGCGCGTGGCCGTCGACGCCAGCGCCAGCGCGATACCGAACTCCGCGTCGAGCGCGATGGCGCGTTCGAGTAGGTTGAGCGCCTCGGCCATCTCGTCCTTGCCGAACACCCAGAAAAGGCTGAGGGCGTGCAGATACAGATCATAGCCACCCATGTTTTCCGTCGGCCGCTTGGCGACGCGCCGGACTTCAGCGTCCTGCAGGGTGGGCTCGATGAATCCGGCAACACTGAGGGCCACCCGGTCCTGTAGCGCGAAGACGTCGTCCAGCGTGTCGTCGAACCGCTCAGCCCAGATCTGCGCACCGTCGCCAGCATCAATCAGTTTGACCGCGATGCGGACTCGGTCGGCCGCCTTGCGGACGCTGCCCTCGAGGACGTAACGAACGCCAAGCTGGCGGCCGACGTCCTGCGGGCTGACCACCTTGCCCCTAAATGAGCCGGTCGAGCCGCTGGCGATGACGAAGATCAGACGGTTGCGCGTGAGGGCGGTGACAATCTCATCCATCATCCCGTCGGCGAAATAGTCCTGCTCCGGGTCGTTGCTGAGGTTGGCGAATGGCAGCACCGCGATGGAGGGCTTCGTCGGTAATGGCGGCGGCGCGTCTGCGAGTGGACTGGCGACATCCGTCATTGCGGCGGCAAGATCGCCGACGCTTGTGACGACCTTGCGCCAGCCCCGCGCCTGGACGTCGCCGGCCCAGCCGATCAGGTTCGCGCATTGGATGGTGTCAAACGGCATCGGCAGGGGAGCCGTGTCGAGGGTGAGCTGGACAAGCTTGCCGTCCTCGCGGGCGCGATTGGCCTCGGAAAAAACCCACTGACTCTTCACCGCTTCGGCCGACCAGACCACCACCACGACCTTGGCCGTCTTCAGACGCTCCTCAATCACCTCAGCGTAAGCTCGGTGTGCGGGCAGCTCGTCGTCGCGCCAAACGCTATACCCCAATGCCCGCAGCGCCTCTGCGATCTGGCGCGCCTGCGCCTCTGTAGACCTGGCGTAGGAGATGAAGATGTCGGACATGCTTGTGCGGCCCCGCCCACGGCCGGCGCGGGGACCCTAGCTACCCTGATCAACGGCTAGCAAGGGAAAGCTCCAAACAAGCCCGACACCGGGCGGCGCCAATGTCGCTTTGCCACCCAAATCTGAAGCCCGGAACGTCCGCGCCTAGGGCGGGCGCCAGCTCCTGGAATCACCCGACGACCAAACGCCGAACGGCGCTCAGCGCCGGCCGAACAGGCGCTCGATATCGGCGAGCTTGAGCTCCACCCAGGTGGGCCGGCCATGGTTGCACTGGCCGGAGCGGGGCGTGACCTCCATCTGGCGCAGGAGGGCGTTCATCTCGGCCGGCGCGAGGCGTCGGCCGGCCCGCACCGATCCGTGACAGGCCATCGTCGCGGAAACCTCGGCCAATCGTTCGCCCAGCGCGAGCGGCGCGCCGTGTTCGACGATCTCATCGCAAAGATCGCGCACCAGGGCCGCGGCGTCGACCTCACCCAGCAGGGCCGGAGTCTCGCGGACGAGGACCGCGCCCTCCCCGAAGGGCTCGAGGGAAAGCCCAAGCTCGGCGAGCGCGGCGGCGTGCTCGACCAGACGCTCGGCCTCCGCCTTCTCCAGCTCGACCACCTCGGGAACCAGGAGCGACTGACGCGCGATAGCGCCGGCGGCGAGCTCGGCCTTCATCTTCTCGTAGACCAGGCGCTCGTGGGCGGCGTGCTGGTCGACGATGACGAGGCCGTCGCGGGTCTGGGCAAGGATGTAGGTTCCATGGACCTGGGCGCGGGCCGCGCCGAGCGGGAAATCCTCCACCTCGCCTTGCGTCTGGATGGGGGGCTCGAAGGTCGGCGCCTCGGGCTCGAAAAGGCCGGGCGCGAGAGCCTCGGGCCGGGCCTCCCAGCCGCCCTCCCGCCAGGATGAAAATCCGTGCGCCGAAGGACCCGGGCGGAACCTCGCCAGGGCCTCGGCCCCGCCGGTCGACGCCGAGCGATGGCCGGCTCCCGCCAGGGCGTGGCGGATCGCCCCGATGAGGAGCCCGCGAACCAGGCCCGGATCGAAAAAGCGGACTTCGGCCTTGGCGGGATGGACATTGACGTCGACGAGGTCGGAATCAAGATCGACGAAGAGGGCGGCCAGCGGGTGGCGGCCGTGGCCCAGGACATCGGCATAGGCGGCGCGCAGCGCTCCGGAAAGGAGCCGGTCGCGGACCGGGCGGCGATTGACGAAGAGATGCTGGAAGCTCGCCGTTCCCCGGTTGAAGGTGGGGAGCGAGGCCCAGCCCGAAAGGCGCACGCCTTGCCGCTCCTGATCGATGAAAAGGGCGTTTTCCTTGAACTCGCGTCCGAAGATGGCGGCGAGGCGGGCGAGCCTCCCCTCGGGACCGGTCGGCTGAGCGGTCAGATTGAGGGCGGTTCGTCCATCGAGATCGAGACGGAACGCGACCTCCTCGCGCGCCATCGCCGAGCGCCTCACCTCCTCGGCCAACGCCATCGCCTCGGCGCGCGCCGACTTCATGAACTTGAGCCTGGCCGGCGCGGCGAAGAAGAGATCGCGCGCCTCGACCCTGGAGCCATGGCGCCCGGCGAAAGCGGCCGGGGCGAGACCGCCGATCCGACCCCCTTCCACGGCGATCCGCCAAGCCTCGGCGGCGCCGGCGCGGCGCGAGGCGATCGAAAGGCGCGCCACCGCCCCGATGGAGGCCAGCGCCTCACCGCGAAAGCCCAGGGTGGCGATCCGCGTCAGGCCTTCGGCATCGCCGAGCTTGGAGGTGGCGTGGCGCTCCAGCGCCAGGGCGAGTTCGCCGCGCTCGAGGCCCTCGCCATCGTCGGCGACCAGGATGCGGGCGAGGCCGCCGGCCTCGGCCTGGACCTCGATCCGCCCCGCCCCGGCGTCGAGCGCATTGTCGGTGAGCTCCTTGACCACGCTCGCCGGCCGCTCCACCACCTCGCCGGCGGCGATCTGGTTGACGAGATCCGGGGAGAGGCGATGGATCGGCATCCTTGCCCACTATAGCGGCGAATCAGCCAGCGCGAGGCGAGCCCGATGATCCTCGAGGAAGCCGACCGGACGCTCGCGAGCGGCGAAATCGCCGGCCTGCTGGATACGCTCCCCGCCCGGCGGGTCTGGCCGCTCGTGATCGTCGTATCGCTGGGCGGCTTCTTCGAATTCTACGACCTGATGATGACCGGCTATCTCTCGCCGGGCATCATCAAGGCGGGCGTCTTCCACATCGGCAGGGCCGGCCTTTTCGGCTTCGATGATCAGGCGAGCTTCGCGGCGGCGACGTTTCTGGGCCTGTGGATCGGGACCCTCGGTTTCGCGCGGATCGCGGATCGTTTCGGCCGGCGCGCCATCTTCACCTTCTCTCTTCTCTGGTACAGCGCCGCCGGCCTCGCCATGGCGGCGGCCTCGCAAGCGAGCGCGATCTGCGCGGCTCGACTGCTCGCCGGGATCGGCATCGGCGTCGAACTCGTCACCATCGACGCCTACATCAGCGAGTTCGTACCACCCGGGGTGCGGGGCAAGGCTTTCGCGGTCAACCAGGCGATCCAGTTCCTGGCCGTGCCGGCGGTGGCCCTCGCCTCCTTCCTCCTGGTTCCAACCCATCCGTTTGGACTGGCCGGCTGGCGACTCGTCCCGATCCTTGGGGCGAGCGCGGCCCTCTTCGTGTGGCCGATCCGCGCCCGTCTTCCCGAGTCGCCGCGATGGCTGGCGAGCCGGGGACGAACCGCGGAAGCGTTTGGAGTCCTTGATCGTCTCGGAGCCGGCGAGGCGCGCCCGCCGCATCCCAGGACCGGCGTCGCCGCGACCATCGCGGAGCGCCCGAGCCCGTTCGCCCCGCCTTGGCGAAGGCGCACCATCGTCCTTTCGGTCTTCAACCTCGCCCAGGCGGTGGGCTTCTACGGCTTCACCAACTGGGCGCCCTCGCTCATCGCCGCCCAGGGCCATGAGATCCAGCGGAGCCTCGGCTACGCCGCGGCGATCGCGCTCGCCTATCCGGTGAGCCCGCTCCTCTGCTCGTTCTTCACCGAGCGTTTCGAGCGCAAGCATCAGATCGTGATCGCCGCCATCGCCGCGGCCCTCTTCGGCCTGGCTTTTTCGCGCCAGAGCGCGGCCTTGGCGATCATCGCGCTTGGCCTCGCCATGACCTTTGCGGTGAACTGGCTCTCCTTCGCCTTCCACGCCTACCAGGCCGAATGCTTCCCCACCACCATGCGGGCGAGGGCGGTCGGGTTCGTCTATTCGTGGAGCCGCATCTCCACCGTCGGCTCGAGCTTCGCCATCGCCTGGCTCCTGAGGAGCGCCGGCTCGACGGCCGTGTTCGCCTTCATCGCCGCGGCCATGGCCGTGGTGGTGGTCTCGATCGGCGTCTTCGGGCCGGCGACCCGAGGCCGATCCCTTGAAGCGATCGGCGGCTAGAGCGCATCCCGCAAAAGTGGGAAATACTTTTGCGACGACGATGCGCTCAAGACCTTGAATCTGCAGCCTTTCCTCTTCGGCGAAGCGATTCGGTTTCGCCGGGAAATTCTCTCGTGCGCCGGTGAACGGCCCGCGCGCCGGCCTCGGAGATGAGGGCGGCGCAGTCGGCGTTGTGGGCCAAACCCGGTGCGACGAAGGGGATCACCACCGCCAGAGGCGCGGCCAGAACTCCCAGGGCGACGCTGGCGGCGATCTGCGGGAGGGCCTTGCCGATCTCCACGCCGAACTTCGGTTGGTCGAGCGGCCCTTTGATGGTGATCGGGGCGTTGATCCGGATCAGGCGGAAGTGCTTGGGCCTGCCGGAAATCTCCAGATCGATGGTCTCGTTGCGCAGGTCGATCGAGCCTTTTCCCTTGGCGAGGAGCACCCCGGTGTCGAGGACGATGTCTCGCGCCTGAAGGATTCCGTTCTGGTCGGCGAAGTCGGCCACCGCGCAGCGGATCGGGGTCGGGCTCTTGTTCTTGGAGAGGAGCAGGATGAGCCCCTTGGTGGCGTCGATGCCGAGGAGTTCGGCGAACGCCTGGCGGATCTCGCCGTGAGGAATGACCAGGCTGAAGGCGCCGTTCGAGCTCCCCGCGAAAGCGGCCACGGAGTCGCCGGTCCCGGCCAGCCGGGCGCGGGCGAAGAGCCCGCCCTGGATCGGCAGGCCCGGCTTGCCGCGGCCGATGAAGTTCTCCAGCCTAGCGTTGGTGAGGGCGAGATCGAGGCTCGAAGCCGGCGGTCTCGCCCGCCCGTCGATGCGGATCTTGCCGGCGAGGACGCCATTCACCAGCCCCAGCTTCACCGGATCGAGGGAAAGAACGCCGCCGGTCAGATCGAGCTCGAGGGCGAGGCTCCTCACCGGCGCATGGCCGGCCTTCACGCTCGCGGCGGTGTAGGAGACCTTCGCGTCCATCTTCGGCAAGGTGTCGAGGCCCAGCGGGGTGTCGGGGAAGATCTTGTTGCGGGCCCGGAGCCGCGCCGAGATCGCCTTTTGCGTGGGCGAAAGGGTGTGGCCGGCGGGATGGCGCGGAGCATCGCCGAAGGCGGCGACGAGGTCAGCGAGGACGAGGCGGCGCGAGGCGAGATCGGCCGAGAGGAAAGTCGGCCGTCGATCATGGTTCACGCTCAGCCGGCCTTCGAGGTCGCTGTCCCCGACCCGCCCGACGATGTGATCCAGGGCGTAGAAGTTCCCTCGCCGCGCGAAGCTGGCGGAAAGCTCATAGGGCGGGGTGGTGGGAAGCACGAGGCCGGTCAGCGGATAGAAATCGGCGAGGTCGGGGCCCTTGATGTGGACCCGCCCGGTAAGGGCGCCGAAGTTGAACGGATGATCGAACCGCCCCTGGATCTGGGCAGAAGTCGGTCCAGTCCTCATCTGGGCCGTGAACGGCCAGGGCTTGGCTTTGTCGATGCCGACGAGCGCCCCGCCGGCGACGGCCGCGAAGAAGGGCTCGGTATTGAGCTTCCCCTGACCGGTCAGGTGGAAGAAGCCGGCGCCGGTCGGACCGATCCGCTGGGTTGTCGAAACGTCTCCGGCGAAATGCAGTTTCCGCTTCACGTCGTCGTAGCGGATCGCGCCGTCGTCGATGACCAGCCGACGGATGGCAGGAATGTGCAGGGGTTGGCCCGCGGCGCCGCTTGACCAGTTCTCCCGTCCGGCCGCATCGCGCAGGAGCCGGATCGCCGCTCCATCCGCCCGAACAAGGGGGATGACGAGATGGTGGTGGAGCAGATCCAGAAGCCTCACCTCGACAAGGAAGCTCGGAGCCCTGACCACGGGCGTGGGACCAGCCCACGGCTGGCCCGAGACGATGAGAGCCCCGGAGATGCGCGTCCCGCCCTTGACGTGCTTGCCTGCGCCGTACCCCCTCTCGTCGGAGGAAATCCGCCCGGCGAAAGCGATGCGGCGCTTCAGGTCGGTGAACCGGGCCGAGCCGTTCCTGATCATCAGATGCTCGATGATCGGGCCGGCGGCCTTCTTGGCGTTGGCGCTTGCCTGGAAGCTCCAGTTCTGCCGTCCTGAGGCGTCGCCGAAGAGGGCCAGGCGCGGATCGACGAACTCCACCAGCTTCAGATCGACCGGCCCGAAGAAGAGCGACTTAAGACCCGCCTGGAGCCTGACCTCGCCGATCCTCGCCATGGCCGAGCGCCCGGCCCAGGAGGGATTGCCGATCACAATGTCGGCGGCGGTCGCGCTGGGAGTCAGTGAAAAGGGGTGGACGTGCAGGTCTCCGACGATCTGGACCGGGCGGTGAAGGCGGTGGGAGATCGCCGAGGAAATCGGGCCCCGCAGCCAGTTCCAGCGGAAAAGGATCGCCAGGACGATGAGCGCGATGATCACCGCCGCGCCGAAGATCGGCCCTGCCCGCAGCCACGGCGGCCTTGGCGGCCTCGCCGGCTCGGCGGCCGCGACAGTCTCTTCGCGGATTCCCGGTCCAGATGGTGCGGCGGTCTTTTGCAAGGGGGGCGCAGGCTCCGCAGCGTCGGTTGACGCCGAGGAAAACGCCTTCACCCCCGAAAGGTGTCCCTTGGGATGGCTCCATGCGGCGCTTTGCGCTTTGGACTCAGCCGGCGGCGGCGAGGCCGTGCAGCCAGGCGAAGAACGGCGGGATCAGATAGCTTTGGACGCCGGCGACGATGATCAGGAGCAGGACCGGTGCGAAATCGAGACCCCCCATGGTGGGCAGGATGCGTCGGAACGGACGAAGCAGAGGCGTGACGATCTGATCGAGCAGGGTGGACGCCTGATAGACGAAGCGATTGCGCATGTTCACGACCTGGAAGCCGATCAGCCAGGAGAGCACGGCGTAGATAATGACCACCCAGATCACCAAGGTGAGCAGGGCCTGGACGACGAACTGAGTGAAATTGAGGAGGGCGTCCATGCTGGGCCCTTCGCCGGGGAATCGCTTGGGCGCGCTCTATGGGGCGCCATGGCGCCCTTCGCAAGGCGGCCGATCGCGCGACCCAGAACTCGCGCCTCAAACGGACCCTTCGGCGCCGATTGACTCACCGGGCAGGCGGTCCTTATCTCCGCGCGCCTCTCGAAGGGGCCGTAGCTCAGATGGTAGAGCGCCTCGTTCGCAATGAGGAGGTCAGGGGTTCGATTCCCCTCGGCTCCACCACCGGCGGCGGCGAACCGCGGCCGGCGGGTCCCGGGCGATACTGGCCTGTCGATTGCTAGGCGTGGAGCGTCTCGCCGGTATGAGATCAGAATGGGGGCCGGAGCGGAGCGGAAGGACGCATGGGCTTTCCCAATTCGATCCGCATCATGGCCTGGAACCTCGCGGTCATCCTGGCCCTCTTCATCGCCTCGGTCGCCTTTTTCCGCGGCTCGGTGTGGGTGGCGCCCCGGGTCTTCCCCGCCGTCTACCTCCTGGCCATCGCCGACGTGGTTTTTTCCATCGTTATCCTTGGCCCCTGCGCCCTCTTCTCGCGCACCCGGATGTTCTCGGCCATCGGCCTGCAGGTTTCGGCGTTCGTGCTCGCCGCGGCGACCTGGCTCTTCAGCTTCATGGTCGTCTACTACTGGTGGCACCTCATCGGCCTCATCGCCGGACTTGTCATGGGCGTGGTGGGCGTGGTGCCCCTGGCAATGATCGCGGCCGGCTTCGAAGGCTTGTGGAAGCCCGAGGCGGTCATCGTCTCGGGCATCATCTTGAGCGCTCTGGCCTACTGGATCTCCACCCTGGTCGCCTCGCGCCTCAAGGACGGATTCCTCTGACCTGAGGCGGCGAGGAAGGGGTCGAGCCGCTCCCACGTCGGGGCAAGGTCGACCACCGCGCCGCGTCTCTGCGCCTCGTCGAGCGCCATCACCGTGAGGCCGGCCTCCAGCGCCTCAACCGGCCCAGCCGGGAAGTCCGCTCGCCCCTCGATGGCGGCGAGGAGGTCGAGGACCATGGCCTCGTCGGCGCCATTGTGGCCGTCGAGGGTGCGGCCCTCGAAGCTCATCCGCTCGGGCTTGCGGCGATCGAGCGAGCGGCGGACCATCAGCTTGTTGCGCGAGAGGTCGGCGAGGAGGGTTCCCGTGGTTCCAGCCACGTACCAGCGTCGCTCGACCAAAGAGACCTGGGTGTTGGAATGGAAGGCGAGCGCCGCGCCCGAAGCGTACTGGAGAGTTGCGGTCTGGAAATCGTTGACATCCATGTCCGAGGTGAAGGCGTCAGGCGCAGCGGCCCAGCCGGCCTCGCGCATGGCGTAGGCGGTCTCGCCGTTCTCATAGGTCCGCGGCTCGTCGCAGCGAGCGGGGTGGAAGATGCGCCTTCCTCCGAAGCTCGCCGCCCTCATCGCCCGAGAGCCGGCGATGAGGCTGAAGATATCGAAGTCATGACACACCTTGTCGAGCAGGAACGACCCGCCCCATTGGGCGCGGCGGCGCCAGTTGCGGGCGAGATAGGCCCCGTGCTCGACCGGCAGATGCTCGGTGGCGTCGATGGAGACGATCTCGCCGAGCTCGCCTGAGCGGACGCGCGCGAGCATCTCCTTGACGAGCGGCATGGACCGCATGACGAGGCCCACGAAGATCGGCGGAGCGGGCTCTTCGGCCAGACGCTTCGCGAGGGCAAACGACTCTTCGGCGGTGCGCACGATCGGTTTTTCGACGAAGATTGGAGTTGAAGCTTCGCAGGCGGCGAGGAGATGCTCCAGATGCAGGTGATTGGGCGAGCCGATCATCACCAGGTCGAGGGGCGGCCCGACAAGCAGATCCTGGGCGCTGGCAAAGCGCCGCGCAGGCGAAATGCCCGCCTCAGCGAGGATCGAGGCTCCGACCGGTTCGGGATCGACGAACCCCTCGAGCTGAATCGCCCAGCCGACCTCCCGCATCGTCCCCAGAAGGTGACCGGTCCTCTGGCCCAGTCCGATGACCCCAATTCGCTTGACGCTCATGGTCTGTATTTCCTCGCTGCGCCAACACGAGACGCCATCCCATGACATTCGCCAAGCGCCTCAGGGAAAAGGTGATCTCCGGCGAGATCACCCGGAGCGTCCGAATTTGGCATCGCCCCCGGGTCCGGGTCGGGGGACGATATCCCCAGGAGCGCGGTGAAATCGAGGTGACCGGCATTCGCGAGATCGGTTTTGAGGGGGTCACGCCCGAGCTCGCCCGCGAAACCGGTTTCGAAGGCGTGGTCGACCTCCTCAAGATCGCCCGACACGGCGCCGGAGAGCGGGTCTTCCTGATCGACTTCGTCTATCGGCCATAATCCGCCGGCGCTCCCTCGGTGCTTTCGGAAATGTACCTGGGGACGAGGAAGAGCACCGGAATCATGAGCGCGTAGGTCGCGGTTCCCACCAGATCGGCGGTGAGGAATCCGCCTTTCAGCTGCGCCAGCCAGGCGCCGAGGACATCGCCGATCCGCGTGGCGACGAAGTTAGAGGTCGCCACGGCCATGGTCATCATCATGCCCTCGAGCGCGCGCGGGCAGGAACGCACGGCGAGATGGAAGCAGGCGGCGGTGGTGAACCCGCTCATCAGGCCGACCGGGACCGCCATCAAAAGCTCGGCGGCGGCGGTGCGGGCGAGCAAAAGCGGCAGCATGGAGGGTACTCCCGCGACGGCGGCCCAGAAGAGCAGGGTCTTGAGGCGGACTCTCTGGCAGAGCCAGCCGTAGAAGAGGATCGGGGGAATGCAGGCGGCATAGTAGATCCCGTAGAAGGCCCCGACCTGCGAGTCGGCGGCGCGAAGGTCGGCAGCCATGTGCATCTGCATGACCACACCGAAGGCCGGGGCGACATTCCAGAGGAAGAGGATGAGGACCGGAGGCCAGGCCGCTCGGGTGCGGAAAAGCGCGCCAAGTTCAGCGCCGAGTCGGCGGGAAGGCGCCTTCGCGCCCCTCGTCAGCTCACGGGGCGCAAGGATGCCGAAAAGGGCGGTCGATCCCATGAGGACGGCGCCCAGGCCGAAGAGCGCGCGGATTGCGGCGAGGGCGTCCCTTCCCTCCAGCGCGCCGCTGATGAGGCCGCCGAAGAAGTAGCCGACGATGAGCGGGAAGAGGAGGCCCGCGGCGAGGACCGCGCCGGATTGGCCGGTCATGGCGTGGTCCTGGCCAAGTTCGGAGAAGAGGCCGTTGGCGGCGCTGGTCGGGACAAGGACCAGGGCCGAGGCGACAATCACGCCAGCGAGGAGCACGCCATAGGCGGGCGGGGCGAAGGCGAGAAGGCCATAGGCGAGACCGCCGGCGAGCCCGAAAACGAGATAGTGACCCTTGTCGCCCAGGCCGAAGGGGCTCCAGCGATCGCGAAGCAGACCAAAGAGGAAGGAGAGATAGAGCGGTATCCCGGCGAGGAGATTGAAGGCGGCGATCGCCTGGAGCGAGAGGTGGATGCGGTTCTTGAGGATGAAAAAGATCGGGACGCCGAGGACCCCGCCCCAGGGCGCGGCGAAGCTGGTGAGAAGGACGATGAAGCCAGCTAGGGTCAGGAGCCGCGCTCGCTTGGCGGGCGCCAGGATCGACGCCGGCGTCGCCGCCGCGGTCGGAAAACCCAGTGTCTCGACGCTCATCGGCCCCCCAACCCTAAAGAGCGGCTCATGATCGGCGATATTTCCGGTATCTGAAAGGCGCATTCCTGTTCGCCTGGCCGGGGCGGCGAACATTGATCTTCGCGGCTTGCGCGACTTCAGGCCGCCGCGCCGCCCCCGTCCGCGAGCCTCAGGGCGAAGGCGTCGAGATAATCGACGAAGGCGCCCATCTCGCTCGCCGCCGCCCCCTCGTCCAGCTCCTCGGCCGAGCGGCCGCTCTCCAGCGCGAGCTGATAGGCGAGACGCGAGCGGACAACGATCGGATGGGGCGCAAGACGAAGCAGCTCGAGCGCCTTGAGCGCGCGCAGGACAGAAGGCGGCTGGGCGCCCTGACGCGCCGCAGGGGCCTGGTTAAGAACGGCCAGGATCGGTTTTCGCAGCCTCCTTGCGACCTCCAGGGTCTGGGCCGCGGCGGCGAGATCAAGGAAGGTCGGGCGCAGCACGAGCAGAGCCAGGTCGGCGAGAACCAGGGCGCAGGCGAGGTGCTCCTCCGCGCCGGCCGGCGTGTCGATGACCAGCGCCTCGAAGCGGGCCCGGACGGCCGCCATCTGAACCCCGACGAGCGCCGGGGGCGTCGCCGATGCCGACTCCGGTCCGGGTCCGGGGCGACCGGCCAGGACCTCCAGGGCCGAACGCTGGGGATCGGTGTCGGCGAGGAGCACCTGCCTTCCGCGCAAATGGGCGCCGATGGCGAGGTGGACGGCGATTGTCGTCTTGCCCGATCCGCCCTTGCGGGCGATGACCGCGATCGTCCGCATTGGCTCCGCCCGAAAGAGTAGACGCCGAGCCGACGACGCCGGACCTGGAGGTGAGAGGCCGGGCCCGAGGGGGCCCGACGCCTCCTCGCTTATTGATGATTCGGCCGGTGGCGGGCAACAGAGGACGCCGAACCGGAGGAGGGAAAAGCAGCCATGCCGCGTTTCAACGATCCCAGATTCCAGGCCCTTCTTGAAGATCTGCATCAACGCAGCGCCGGCCAGGAGGACGAAACGCGGGCCTGGTTCGCCGAGCGAGCCTCCAGGGGCGAACTCGACTGGAAGGGAATGGATGCGAAGAGCCACGCCTTCATGGCCGACAAGTTTGTCGCGCTGGAACGGGACAAGGCCCTCTTCTGCCACGCGCTCTGCCTCGCGCTCCGGGCTCGGCGCATCGTCGAAGTCGGGACGTCCTTCGGCGTGTCGACGCTCTATCTCGCGGCGGCTGTGGAGCAGGTGCTCGAGGCCGAAGGCGGCGAGGGTCTGGTGATCGCCAGTGAGCACGAGCCGGCCAAGGCGGCCGCAGCGCGGACCAATTTCGCCGCCGCCGGCCTCTCAGGGTTGATCGACCTGCGCGAAGGCGATCTTCGTCAAACCTTCCGTGAGCTGCCTGGGCCGATCGATTTCGTGCTTGTCGACATCTGGGTCGAGATGGCGAAGCCAGCTCTCGAACTCATCGCTCCGCACCTTCGGCCAGGGGCCGTGGTCGTCGCCGACAACACCGGTGCCGTGAAGGAGCCCTACGCCCAGTACTTCGCTTTCCTCCGCGACCCTGCCAACCGCTTCTCCACACTCACCCTTCCCTTCGAGGGAGGGCTGGAGATGAGCGTGCGGCTCTAGTCGCCTTCGGCCGTCGGCCGTCAGCCCGTTCTAACCGGGGCGCACGTCGATCCGACGGCTCTTTTCTTCGGCCCTCGGATTCTTCGGCAGGGTGATCTTGAGGAGACCGTCCTTGCAGGTGGCCCGGACCTTGTCGGCGTCGACTTCCGAATCGAATGGAATGGTCCTGGTGAAACGCCCGAAGCTGCGCTCGGACCACGAGCGGCCATGGTCCTCGCCTTTGTGCTCCTGACGCTTCTCGCCGCTGATGGTGAGCACGTTGTCGCGCAGATTGATCTCCACTTCCTTCTGCTCGATCCCGGGCAGCTCGGCGCAGACTTCGTATTCCTTCTCGGTCTCGCGCACGTCGACCGCCGGCCTCGCCTCGCCTTGCCGCTCCGCGCCGAAGCTTCTGGGCTCGGAAGGCCGCAGGAAGTCATCGAAGAGGCGGTCGAACTCCCGCCGGAAGGAAGTGAACGGGTCCTCGTAGGGGGTGAGGCGGCCGCCGCCGCCCCAGGACGTAAGTTCGCGATTGGCCATGTCATGCTCCTTTGCATGTGGATCATCAGGCGCCCCCACCGCCCGTCTGGCCCTGAAAACCCGCGCCCGCCATCGAAGTTCCGCCCTTTCACGACCCTTCGGAGCGGTCACTCGGCGCCGGTTCCTGGGCTTCACGAGGAGTTGAAACGGCCGGGGGCCGCGGGCCGGAATCCGGCCGGAACCGGGGCGCCGCGATGCCGTTGCCCGTTCCTCATCAGACCGGAGAATCAGCCATGAAAGTCAATGATTGCATGAGCAGGGACGTCCGCCTCGCCTCGCCCGGCGAGACCATGGAGGCGGCCGCCAAGACGATGAGCGAGATCGACGCCGGCGTCCTGCCGGTGGGCGAAAACGATCGGCTGGTGGGCATGCTCACCGACCGCGACATCGCCGTCCGCGGGGTCGCCCAGGGAAAGGGGCCCCAGACCCCCGTCCGCGAGGTGATGAGCTCGGAGATCCGCTACTGCTATGAGGACGACGAGGTGAAGGAAGCGGCCAAGGCGATGGGCGAGCTCAAGCTCCGCCGCCTGCCGGTGCTGGATCGCGACAAGCGACTGGTCGGGATCATCTCGCTGGGCGACATCGCCCGCGACGAGAACGATCACGCCGGCAAGGCGCTCGGCAGGGTCTCCAAGCCCGGCGGCGACCACAGCCAGGCCCACGTCTGAGGGCCTCTCGGCCTCAGGAGGTCGCCCCCCCGTCCACGACGAGGGTCTGGCCGGTGGTCCACGCCCCCGCGCGTGAGGCGAGGTAGACCGCCGCCCCGGCGATGTCGTCCGGCTCGCCAAGACGCCGCAGCGGGGTGGAGGAAGAGCTGCGCCGCTCCGCTTCGGGCGTATCCCACAGGGCCCGAGCGAAATCGGTCTTCACCAGTCCCGGGGCGATGCAGTTGACCCGGATGTTGCTGGGCGAAAGCTCCTGGGCGAGGTTGCGGGCGAGTTGCATGTCGGCGGCCTTGGAGATGGCGTAGGCCCCCAGCATGCCGCTTCCGCGCAGGCCGCCCACCGAGGAGATGATGACGATCGCCCCGTCCTTCCGCTCGGCCATCTCCGGGGCGACCATGTGGATCAGCCAGTGATTGGAGACGATGTTATTGTCGAGGATCTTGTGCAGGGCCTCGTCGGTGATGCCGCTCATCGGGCCGAAATAGGGGTTGGAGGCGGCGTTGCAGACCAGGATGTCGATCTTTCCGAATGTCCTGCGGCTCTCGTCCACCAGCCTTTGAAGATCCTCCTTGGAGGAGATGTTGGCGGGGATCGAGACCGCCGATCCGGGATGGGCGGAATTGATCTCGGCGGCCACGGCCTCGCAGGCGGAGGCCTTGCGCGAGGAGATCGCCACCTTGGCGCCATGCTCGGCCATGCGCGTGGCGATCGCCTTGCCGATCCCGCGGGTGGATCCGGTGATGACGGCGGCCTTGCCGGATAGATCGAAGAGCGTCATGGGCCCTCTCCCCTGGAGTTGAACACGGTTTCGACGCCGTTCCTTTCAGGGTCCCACAAGGGAAGGTCAAGCCGCCGGCTTGCGCGGCGGCCCTGGGCGGAGGAAGGGTGGCCCGTGGCCGACCCGAGCCCTTCTCATCGCGACTCCGCCGCCTTCGGTCGTGGATTTCTGCGCCGGATCTGGCACTTCGCCGCCCTTTCCAGCGAGCTGAAGGCCGGGGCGATCAAACGGCTCACCATCATGGGCGAGCCGGTGGCGCTCGGCCGCACGCGATCAGGAGAGGCCTTCGCCCTCGGCGACATCTGCCCTCACCGGGCCGCGCCGCTCTCGGCCGGCCGCCTGGTCCGCGAGTCCGACGGCCGGGAGAGCGTGGAGTGCGCCTATCACGGATGGCGCTTCCGCCCTGATGGGGTCTGCGCGGCGATCCCCTCCCTTGCTCCAGGCCAGGAGTTCGACGTCTCGAAGGTCCGGGCCAGGGCCTACCCGCTCGCCGAAAGCCAGGGCCTCGTCTTCCTTTGGATGGGCGAGCGGGCGAAGGCCCCGGATCTGGCCCCGCCCCGCTTCGAGGGCATCGTCGGGCGCCGGCCGAGGCTGGTGGAGCGGACCATCTTCAATGCCCATCTCGACCACGCCGTGGTGGGCCTGATGGACCCGGCCCACGGACCCTTCGTCCATCGCCAGTGGTGGTGGCGGTCCCAAGCTTCGATGAGGGCCAAGGCCAAGCGCTTCGAGCCTCGCGACGAGGGCTTCGTCATGGTCCGACACCCTCCGTCGGCCAATTCGAGGGCCTATGCACTTTTGGGCGGAGCGCCCACCACTGAAATCGGCTTTCGCCTTCCTTCGCTCCGATGGGAACACGTCCTCGCCGGACGCTTCCAGGTCCTCGCCCTCACCTGCCTTACCCCGATCGATGAGAACTCCACTCTGGCGACCCAGATCGTCTGGTCGGACCATCCGCTCTTCTTCCTCGCCGGACCCATCATCCGCCTGGCCGCCCGGCGTTTCCTCTCGCAGGACCGGGCCATGGTCGATCTGCAGAGCGAGGGTCTGAAGCGAAACCCGACCCTTCTGTGGATCGACGATGCCGATGCTCAGGCCAAGTGGTATCAGGCCCTCAAGAAGGAGTGGATGGCGAGCCGGCGCGAGGGCCGCTCCTTTCGCAATCCGCTGGCCCCGACGGAGCTCCGATGGGTGAGTTGAAGCGAGCCAGGGCGGGACTTCTCGCCATTTTCTTGGTCGCGGCGGCCCTGCTCGGCTGCTCCAGGGGCGGCGGCTCGGGCGGGCAATCTTCCAACGGACTTCCCTCGGCCGATCTCGACCAGGCCATCGGAGACGAGATCGGCGATCCCACCACCTGCGTGCTCATCGTCGATGCGGCGAGCGGCAAGACGCTCTATCAGTACGGCAGCGGATTCAACTGTGCGCGACCCTGGCCGGCCTGCGATCGAGGGGGCACGCTCACCGCCAGGAGCGCCGTCCCGCTCGCCCAGACGCCCGATGGCCGCGGAGCGAGTTGCCCGGTCGGTGGAGGGCCGGGGGCGATGGTCGGCTGGGCCGAGGGCAAGATCGCCGGCGCCAAGCGCCCGCTGGTCTATTCGGCGGTGATGGATGGCTCGCGGGCCCTCCCCGGCCACGAGATGGCCGGCCGTCTCGAGCAGGTCTTCGGCAATCTCGGCATCGGGAACGGGGATTAAAGTCGCGGTTCAGCGCGAAAGTTGGAATTCGGCCGAGAGATTGACCCGCACCGTCGTCTCTCCCGGGCTGATCGGCGTGACCGCCTCCATGACAGTGCGGGCGGCGTAAAGGGGCCGAGGCGGCGGCGGGCTCTCGCCGGCTCCCGCTTCTGTAAGCCTGACGAGCCGCATGTCCGGCTCGCCCAGCAACCGCCCATAGAGCTCGGCTCTCGCCCGCAGCGCCGCGACCGCGCGGGAGCGCGCCTCGTCTTCGGCCGCGGCCGGATCGGAAAGGGAGAACTGGACGGCGCCGACCTCGCTCGCCCCGGCGGCGACCGCAGCGTCGATGATCGGGCCGAGCCGCGCGAGGTCGTGGACCTTGCCCTCGGCCCGTTCGGAGGCCTGATAGCCGGTGAGCCTTGGCGCCTCGCCCTGCTGGTAGGCGTACTGGGGGGAAAGGCTGATCTCGGCGGTGGCGATGTCGCGATCGGCGATTCCCGCATCCTTCAGGGCGGCGAGGAGCCGGCTCATGCGCGCCCCCGCCTCGCCGAGCGCCGCCTTGGCGCTGGAGGCGGATACGGAAACCCCCAGATCCAGGCTCGCCATGTCCGGCCTCGCCTTCACCTCGCCCTCTGCGCCGATCTCCAGCGTGACGCCCGCTACCGGCGACGGCGGGGCGGGCTGGGCAGCCGCGGCGGAGGCGGCGCAGAGCGCGATCGAGGCGAAAGCCCAGGCTAGCTTCTTCATCGGCTCTCCTCCCGAGTCGCCGCCAAGGGTGAGATTTGGGCGGGCGCGTCAGCCATGTTACCCGCGCCGACGCAAAGCCCAAGTGCGGGCCCGTAGCTCAATTGGTCAGAGCCGGCCGCTCATAACGGTCTGGTTGCAGGTTCGAGTCCTGCCGGGCCTACTCCGCCGTCGTCGGGGCCGAAGGCGAGACATAGACGTTGAGGTCGGCCAGAAGCCGCGTCCAGGCCGCCGCCATGGCCCCCGTCCAGGCTTCGCCGCACGCCTCCTGCACGGCCTCGCAGACCGTCGGGAAGAAGGTCGTGAAGACCGCCCGAGGGACGTCATAGCCCTCGTGGGTGACGACCTCGGCGCCGAGAAGATGGTCGGCCCAGCAACGCTCGCCGATGAAGTCGAGGATCGCCTCCAAAGCGCGCGTCAGCATCTCGCCCTTGATCGCACCGTCGAGGTCGCGCCAGAAGAGCGCCTCCATTTCAGGATGGCGGGCGAAAAGACGCTGGTAGACCCTCCCGGTCAGGTCCCCGCCACGTTCGGCGGCGATTTCGAGGCTCCCTTCGATGGCCTGGGCTTGGGCCGGATTGGTCTTCTTCATGAGGGGGATTTCCGCCCGGCCGCCGGCCAAGTCAACGATCATTGACATAGCGCTCGCCAGGGCCGATGCTCCCCGCTCCCTTTCTCCGGCGCAGGGACCCATGCCCCAGATCCGCTACATCGAGGCCGACGGAAAAGAGCACACCATCGAGGCGCCGATCGGCTGGAGCGTCATGGAGGGGGCGGTGAAGAACAATGTCCCCGGCATCGACGCCGACTGCGGCGGGGCCTGCGCCTGCGCGACCTGCCATGTCTATGTGGAGCGAGAGTGGCTGGAGAAGCTCGGGCCCCGCAACGAGATGGAGAAATCCATGCTGGACTTCGCCGAGGAAGTCCGCCCGGAGAGCCGCCTCGCCTGCCAGATCAAGATCGCCGCCGAACTCGACGGCCTCACCGTCCGCATGCCCGCCAGCCAACACTGAGCGAAGGCTCCAGGAGAACCCCATGAACATCGCCGTCAAGCCGCCGGTCGGAAGCGAAGCCGAGGACGTCCGGACGATTCCGCTCGAAAAGCTCAATCCCGCCTACACGCCCCGCTTCCAGGCCGATGCCATCTGGCCTCTCTTCGAGCGGCTCCGGCGCGAGGATCCGGTCCATTTCACGCCGGAGAGCGAGTTTGGACCCTATTGGTCGATCACCCGCTGGAACGACATCATGGCGATCGACACCAACCACGAAGTCTTCTCCTCCGCCGACGGAATTGGCCTCGCCAATCTCAAGGCTCAGGAGGAGCAGGAGAAGGTCTTCGCCGAAATGGGCCGCGAGCGGCGGCGCGGCGGCGCTGGCTTCATCACCATGGACGAGCCCGAACATGGCGTCCATCGCAAGACGGTGAGCCCGACGCTCGCCCCTGCGAACCTCGCCAAGATGAACCCGGTGGTGCGCGAGCGGGCCGGAGCAATCCTCGACTCCCTCCCGATCGGAGAGCCCTTCGACTGGGTCGACCTCGTCTCCAAGGAGCTCACCGCCATGACTCTGGCGACGCTCTTCGACTTCCCGTTCGATGAACGCCGGCGCCTCACCTGGTGGTCGGACATGTTCATGAACATGCCGGGCCACGGGCCGGTCGAGAGCTGGCAGCAGAAGGCGCTGGCGATCCTGGAATGCTTCTCGACCTTCGATGGTCTTTGGAATGAACGGATCCAGCGCCAGGACCCCGAGTCGATCGATCTCATCTCGATGCTGACCCGTCACCCTGAGACCCGCGGCATGGATCAGGACCAGTATCATGGCACCGTGGTGCTTCTGATCGTGGGCGGCAACGACACCACCCGCAACACCATCTCGGGCAGCGTCTTCGCCCTCAACAAGAATCCCGATCAGTACGCCAAACTCCGCGCCAATCCGGCGCTTATCCCCTCGCTGGTATCCGAGACGATCCGCTACCAGACCCCCCTTGCCCACATGAGCCGGGTGGCGCTCAGGGACTTCGAGTTCGGCGGCAAGTCGATCAGCAAAGGGGACCGGGTGGTGATGTGGTACATCTCCGGCAACCGCGACGAAGCGGAGATCGAGAATCCCAACGCCTACATCATCGATCGCGAGCGGCCGCGCCACCACATGAGCTTCGGCTTCGGGATCCACCGGTGCGTGGGAAATCGCGTCGCTGAGATGCAGCTCACCATCATCTGGGAAGAGATCCTCAAGCGCTTCCCGGTGATCGAGCTCGCCGGCGAGCCGGTCCGGACCTACTCCTCGTTCGTCCACGGCTTCGAGAAGCTCCCGGTGGTGATCCCCGCCAGGGCCTGATGGTCGAGGTCTCACCGCTCGCCACCGAGGGGGCTCGGCCGCGCCGGCGCGACGCCGAGGCGACCCGCGCGGCCATCCTCGAGGCGGCCCAGGGCCGCTTCGCCAGGCTCGGTTACGAAGGCGCCGCCTTGCGCGGGATCGCCGCCGAGGCCGGCGTCGATGTCGCCCTCGTCAAACGCTATTTCGGCGGCAAGGCCGGGCTCTTCACCGAGGCTCTCAAGGCGTCGCTCAACGCCGACCGGCTTCGCGCCTGGAACCGCGAGAGCTTCGCGGCCGACATCGCCGAGATGATGGCCGGAGACCCCAGAGCCCATCCGGAGCGGACCCACGTCTTCCAGTTCCTGCTTCGCGCCGCGACCTCGCCGGCCACCGCGCCTCTGCTTGGACTCGCCGTTCAGGAACGTTTCCTCGCCCCGATCCGCGACTGGCTGGGCGGGGCGGACGCCCTCCCCCGCGCCCGGGTCCTGGCGGCGGTCTATATCGGCTTTCTGGTCGAGCGCCTCATTCGCGGCGAGCCGTTGAAGGGCCGCGAGCGCGAGGTCTTCATCGCCCGCGCCGAAGCAATCCTTCAGAGGCTGATTTCAGAGCCGATCGCAGCGAACGTCTGAGCCTCCGCTCATGCCCGAAGCCTTCGAGCCCTCGGATCTTCCCGCCGACAAGGCGGAGCGGTACGCCAGGCTCGCCGAAGAGATCGCCCTCATCCTCCACGGCGAGCCGAACCGGATCGCGCGCATGGCCACGACCTGCGCCATGCTCGCCTCCGCTTTTCCGGATTTCCTGTGGATCGGGTTTTATCTCGCCGATCCTCAAAGGCCGGGCGAGCTGGTGGTGGGACCCTACCAAGGCGCGCTGGGGTGCCTGCGCATCCCGCCTGAAAGCGGGGTTTGCGGCCAGGCCGCTCGCAATCGCGAGACGCTCATCGTGCCGGACGTCACGAACTTCCCCGGTCATATCGCCTGTGACTCACGTAGCGCGAGCGAGATCGTCATCCCCATCCTCGACGGTGGCGGCGAGTTGATTGGCGTGCTCGATGTCGATTCGGCCCACTTGGCGGCCTTCGACGAGACCGACCGGGCAGGTCTCGAGGCGGTCGTGAAGGGCCTCCTCGCGGCCTGAGAGCGGCGGGACCGTTCCCAGACGGCCCTTGCGGGTCCATATCCTGCGCCTCATGCGCATCCTCCTCGCAACGGACGCCTGGGAGCCCCAGGTCAACGGGGTGGTGCGCACCCTCACCCGTGTGGTCGCCGAGCTGCGGGCCATGGGCGATGAAGTCGAGGTCGTCAGCCCAGACCAGTTCACCACCGTGCCGCTTCCCACCTATCGCGAGATTCGCCTGGCCGTGGGCGCCCACGAAAAGATCAAGGCGCGCTTTGAGGCCTTCGAGCCGGAAGCCATCCACATCGCCACCGAAGGGCCGGTCGGCCTGGCCGCCCGCCGCATCTGCTTGGAATGGAAGCTCCCCTTCACCACCAGTTACCACACCAAATTTCCCGAGTACGTCTCCGCCCGCCTGCCGGTGCCGCTGGCGGCCGGCTACGCCTACATGAAGTGGTTCCATCGGCCGAGCGGACGGCTGATGGTCGCCACCCCCAGCCTCGCCAAGGAGCTGGAGGAGCACGGCTTCCGCAACATCTCTCTGTGGTCCAAGGGCCTGGACACCGAGATCTTCCATCCCAGGCGGGAAGATGAGCCTGACGCCTTCGAAAATCTCGCCCGACCGGTCTGGCTCTTCGTCGGCCGCGTGGCGGTGGAGAAGAACATCGAGGCCTTCCTTCGCCTCGATCTTCCCGGAACCAAGGTGGTGATCGGCGATGGGCCGCAGAGGGACGACCTCGCCGCCCGCTATCCCACCGCCTGCTTCCTCGGAGCGCGGTTCGGAAAGGATCTCGCTCTGGCCTACGCCTGCAGCGACGTCTTCGTCTTCCCCTCGCTCACCGACACGTTCGGCCTGGTGATCCTGGAGGCGTGGGGCGCAGGAACCCCGGTCGCCGCCTTCCCGGCCCCCGGACCGATCGACCTCATCCCCAACTCCGGCGCCGGCGTTCTGGCCGCATCCCAGACCGAGGGGCTCCAGGACGCCTGTCTCGCCGCCTTGAAGCTCGACCGCGGCGAGGTGCGCCGGTTCGCCCTGAAATTCTCCTGGCGGACCTGCGCGGAGGAGTTCCGGCGCTATCTGCAACCCTATCCAGAGCCTGAGAAGAGCCGGTTCTGGCGACGCTTGAGACGGGTCGCCAGACTGCGCCGGCGCGAGCGCCCCGCAAAGGCGAAAGCGCTGAAACCGGCGGACGGGGCGTCCGTCCAGGGACGCGGAGCGGACGCCCAGGGCCCTCGAGCGGAGTCGACCGGCCGCGGGGCCGCCGGAGGCGATTAACCTTCATCCCCTTTACAGGGGGGGCGTTGACCCTTATCTCGCTGCGCTCCGGCGGACCCGTCGTCCACTTCTCGCTGCTAACGCCGGTCTGGGTTTAACATTCCGCAGGGGGTTACGTGAATTGCACACGTACCATACGCCCCTGGACCTGGTCCGTGAGCGGCCGCCGGAACGTCCAGTCGCCCTTGTGCGGCCGGACGCCGTGGCCCTAGGCGCGAGCTGGTTCAGAATCAAATTTCCCGGCGAGACCTACTATGCGGTGAAGGCCAACCCTTCGCCGTGGGTGATCCGCGCCGTCCTGAAGGGCGGAGTCGAGGCGTTCGACGCCGCATCGATCACCGAAATCGAGCTCGTCCGGACCGCTGCGCCGCAGGCGAAAATCGCCTTCATGCATCCGGTGAAGAGCCGAAGCGCGATCCATCGGGCGTGGTCCGACTTCGGCGTCACCACCTTCGCCGTCGACAGCCTCGAGGAAGTCGAGAAGATCCTCTCCGTCACCGGCGGAGGATCGGAGCTTTCCCTCATAGTTCGGTTGGAGGTCGAGACCCGCGGCGCCGCGTACAGTCTCTATGGGAAGTTCGGCGCCACGGCGGCCGAGGCCCCCGACTTGCTCCTTTCCGCCCGCCGCCGGTCCGGAGCGCTGATGGGCGTCTCCTTCCATGTCGGGAGCCAGTGCCTGCTCCCCTCGGCCTTCGAAGCGGCTATGGCCCAGGCCTCTCGGGCCCTGGCGAGGGCCGGCGTCATGGCCGACGTGGTGGATGTGGGAGGAGGCTTTCCCTCGATCTACCCGGGACTCAATCCGCCGCCGATGGCCGATTTCGTCGCCGCGATCGAACGGGGTCTTTCGCGCATGCGCGTCCACGAGAGCGCGCAGCTCTGGTGCGAACCGGGCCGGGCTCTGGTGGCCGAGGCCGGTTCGTTGCTGCTGCGGGTCGATCTTCGCAAGGACGACGCGCTCTACGTTAATGACGGCGCCTACGGAGCTCTCTACGACGCCGCCCACAATCGCTGGCCGTTCCCCGCCCGGGCTGTGCGCGAGCCGGACGCCGCGAACGCGCCGGAGCGGCCCTTCCGCCTCTTCGGCCCGACCTGCGATTCGGTCGATGTGATGGCCGGGCCGTTCATGCTGCCGGGCGACATCGGCGAGGGCGACTTCATCGAGATCGGCATGCTGGGGGCCTATGGCGTCGCCATGGCGAGCCGCTTCAACGGCTTTGGCGAGATCGAGACGGCGATCTGCACGGCCCCTCCCATGGCCTCGATGTATGGCCTTGGCCCCGACCGCCTCGAGGCGGTGGGCGAACGCTGGGCGGCGAGCGCCGCGGAACAGGGACGGCGGGTCTAGCCGAGCTCAGGATGACCGCCTCGACAAACCGCAAGGCGGAGCTGCTCGCCAGGCCCATCGAGCACCTCGACATCACAAAGATCGATGCGGGACCTCTCATCGCGGCCATGCGTGAGATGAGCTTCTCGGCCCGGGACGCGGCGCGGGCGGCGGACATCCTGGCCATGGCCATCGACGACCAGGCCTGCTCGCCCTGGCTCACCCTCGCCGGCTCGACCAGCGCCGCCGGGTGCATGCACATTTGGCGCGATATGGTCCGTTACGGCATGGCCGAGGTGGTGGTGGCGACCGGCGCGGCGATCATCGACATGGATTTCTTCGAGGCGCTGGGCTTTCGCCACTATCGGGCGGAGGCGGCGGTGGACGATGGCGAACTGCGCAACCTCCTCATCGACCGCATCTACGACACCTACATCGACGAGGAGGAGCTGCAGGCCTGCGACATGGCGATCAAGGAGATCGCCGACGGCCTTCCTCCGGGGCCGTATTC
>JBOHLG010000026.1:0-46733 GCA_050729515.1 Caulobacteraceae bacterium | reverse complement strand
CGGCTTCGCCGGCTCTCCCCCCTCAGGGGGGAGATAGTTTTTCTTCTCCCGGCTTCGCCGGCCCTCCCCCCTCAAGGGGGAGATTGACGCCACACCCTCACGTCCTGAGGCCGCGGCTCCATTCCTCGAACATCTCGCGCTGGATCAGCCACTCCTTGCGGATCCCCTCGACGAGGTTGGCGAGGAGGGTGTCGGGGCAGTTCTCGAGCTCGGCCAGGCGTTTCTCGAACGCCGCCTGCTCGGATTTGAAGAACGCGATCTGGGCGGCGGCCCTGACCTTCTGGTCTTCGCTTCCGTGGGCGAGCCGCTCCTCGGCCTCGTGCAGATGCTCCTTGGCCTGGGCCACCATGCGCGCCAGATCGAAACGGATCGCCTGCACCGACATCAATTCACTCCTCGAGGCCAAAACGCCCTTGCATTCCCTATATAGCGAGGATGCGCTGCGGGTTCACGGTCCCGCTTGGTGGTGAGTAAGGGCGCGCTCGAGAAGCCCGACCATCAGGGCGCGGAGGCTCTCCGGCGCGGCGATCTCCACCTCGTCGGCCCAGGTGAAGAGGTGCCAGGCGAGCTCCAGCATGCCGGCGGCGCGGAAGCGGACCTCGACCCGGCCATCGGCGAGCGGCTCGATCTCCTGGCGGGCATGGAAACGCCAGGAGAGCGCATCGGCGGCCCGCGCCTTGGCGATGCGCAGGACCACGTCCTCGGCCCCGCCATGGAAGATGCCGAAGCTCTCGGCGGCGAAGTCGGAGAGCGAGAAGTCAGGCGGCGGCGAGGCGGCCTGCTCGCCGACCTCGATTTTCTCCATGCGGTCGAAGCGCCAGGTCCGAGGCTCACGCTGCGCCTCGGCGGCGACAAGGTAGTTGCTGCGCCCAAAGAGGATGCCCAAGGGAGAGACCTCGCGGGCGCGGCCGGGCGTCGCCCCACCATGGTAGGTGAAGCGCAGCGTCCGCAAGGCCAGGATGGCGCTTCGGACGGCCCCGAGGATCGCGCCGTCCTCAAAAGGCCGGGGTCCGGCGTGGGCGGCGATCGCCTCGGCCTGGACCAGGGCCTCGAGATCGGGCGCGAGGCGCGAGCGCGCGCCGCTTCGCATCCTCCCGAGGATCTTGGCTTCGAGGCCGATGAGGGCGCCGGCCCGCACCCCGGCGCCTTGCGCGGCGAGGAGCTCGGCGGCGCTCCTCAGGGCCGACATCTCCTCGGCGCTCGGGGTCTGGAAAGCCCCGTCGAGGCCGCGGGGGATGCGAAAGCGGCGCCTCGGCGGATCGTCGATCTCCTCCAGGTCGGGGAAGAGCTCGCGCACCGCATCCCGCATCCGCTCGGCGGTGCGCCGGCCCAGCCCCGTCGCCGCGGCGATCTCGTCCAGCGTCAGCCCTTCGGCGCTGGCGGCGAGGGCCCGGGCGAGCCGGAGCAGATTTTGAGCCTTGTCGTGGCGCATGGCTTTCTTACGTCCGGATTTGACGCAACGCGTCCTTATGAAGGGAGTCGTCCGAACCACAAGGAGCCCCGATGAGCGCCCGAACCTCTCTCAAGTCCAAGATCGTCGAACTACGTCCCCGCCGGGCGCCCCTCGCCAGCCTGATCGACGCCATCCTGGAGAACGCCGACCTGCGCCATGATCTGGGCGCCGGGCGCACCCTCCTGCGCCTTTCCGCCTCCGCGGTGGCGAGGGCCCAGCGCCTGGCGGCGATGGGCGAGGACGTCAGCCGGCTCTCCGACCTGGCGGTGATCTGGGACGAGCGCGAAGACGTGCTCCTGCGGGTTCTCGAAGGCCCGGCCGCCCAGGCCGAGCCGGAGGCGGAGCCGCGCTTCGAGCTCACCCCCGCGGCCCTCGACTACCTTGCAGCCAACGGCGCCTGACCACCGCAAAATCCGCTCATCCCGTGCAGCCCCCGACCTGATCCGGGGGCGGACACAGGACCCAGTCCCAACCGTCATCGCCGGGCGGCAGGCCCGGCGTCCCATGAACGCGAAACAGAGTGGGCCGCGCTAAGAAGAACCGCTCATCCCGGGCGCAGGCCCGCAGGGCCGAAGACCCGGGACCCAGGAAAAAGCCCGACGCGAGGGCTGGTATTGAGAGTTTTGCCTGGGCCCCGGCCGTCGCCGGGGTGATCGGAAGTGTTGGAAGGCGGCCCGCGCCTCATGTCCGAGGGCGTCATCCCGGCCCGGGACTCAGGCTCTCTGAATCTGGATCCTCGTTTGCGCGTGGGTGAGCCGCGTCATCGGCGCCCCGTTTCACCGCGGGTGAGTCGCTTCCGTTTTCGTGCTAAGCTTGCCGATCAACCCGGTGGAGGAACGCATGAAGGCATCCGTCATGAACCCGAAGTCCCTAAATCTTCGCAAGGTCATGACGCGCAATGAGATGCCTCAATCTGGGAATACTGGCGCACGTCGACGCCGGTAAGACGACTCTCACCGAGCGCCTGCTCTTCGAAGCGGGAGTCATCGACGCCATCGGCAGCGTAGACGCCGGCGACACCCAGACCGACACCCTGGCGCTGGAGCGGTCGCGCGGAATCACGATCCGCGCAGCGGTGGTCTCGTTTGCGATCGGCGAGATCACGGTCAATCTGATCGACACGCCCGGCCATCCGGATTTCATCGCCGAGGTGGAGCGCATCCTCGCCCTGCTGGATGGGGCCGTCCTGGTCGTTTCGGCGGTAGAGGGCGTCCAGGCGCAGACCCGTGTGCTCTTCGCCGCGCTCAGGCGGCTCGGCGTCCCGACGCTGATCTTCGTCAACAAGATCGACCGCGTCGGGGCCAAGTGCGCCGCCCTGCTGGCGCGGATTGCCGAGCGACTCACGCCGGATATCCTGCCCATGGGCGAGGTCGCCGATCTCGGCTCGCGCGGCGCTGCGGTCCGCCCGCTTGGTCCCGACGATGCTGGCTTCGCCGACTCTCTCGCCGAACGCCTGGCGGAGCGGAACGAGGCCTTTCTGGCCGATTTCGTCGCCGGTCGCGCCGCGCCTTATGCGGATTTGCGCCTCGCCCTCGCCGCACATTCGTGCGCCGGCGCCATCCATCCGGTGTTCTTCGGTTCGGCCATCACCGGCGCCGGGATCGCGATGCTGCGCGCGGGCATCGCCGAGTTCCTGCCGGCCCCCGAGGCCGACGCCTCGGCCCCGCTGAGCGGGGCGGTGTTCAAGGTGGAGCGCGGTCCCGCGGGCGAGCGCATCGCCTATGCGCGGATCTGGAGCGGTCGCGCCCAGGCGCGCGAACGCCTCCTCGTGCATGCCGAGGAGCGCCGGATCACCCGCATCGAAGTCTTCGAGCGCGGCGGCGCCAAGCCCGCCGACGCTCTCGCCGCGGGGCGTATCGGAAGGCTCTGGGGACTCGGCGACATTCGCATCGGCGACCCGCTCGGCGAACCGCACGGCGGCGGCTCGCGGCAGTTCGCCGCCCCTACCCTGGAGACGGTGATACGGCCCTCGCGCCCCTCCGACAGGGGCCGGCTCTTTGCGGCGCTGGCCCAAATGGCCGAACAGGATCCCTTGATCGCCCTTCGCCAGGATGAGGCGCGCGGCGAGCTCGCGCTCTCGCTCTATGGGGAGGTGCAGAAGGAAGTGATCCGCGACACCCTCGCCGCCGACTTTGGCCTCGAGGCGGAGTTCTCCGAGACCACGCCGATCTGCATCGAGCGGCTCATCGAGCGAGGCGCATCGCTCTGGGAGCCGCCCTATCCTTTCGTGGCGCGGGTGGGCCTGCGCGTCGAGCCCGCGCCGCCCGGCGCCGGGATCGATTTCAAGCTGGAGGTCGAGAAAGGTTCGCTCCCCGCCGCCTTCTTCAAGGCCGTGGAGGAGGGAGTGCGCGACACTTTGCTTCAGGGCCTCAAGGGTTGGGAGATTCCCGATGCGCTCGTCGCCATGACTCACGTCATTCGCTACCGGGACTGGGCGACGAGTACGCCGGCGGACCACCGCCGCCTCACCCCATTGGCCCTGATCCAGGCGGTGAAGCGCGCCGGGACCATCGTCTGCGAACCGGTCGAGCATTTCACCATCACCGTTCCGGAGCCGTGCCTCGCCGCGCTCTGGCTCGAACTCGCCCGGCTGGAGGCCGAGACCCATGTGCTGACGGGCGAGGGGACGATGAGCGTGATCCGGGGCGAGATCGCCGCCCGCCGCGTCCATGCCCTGCGTCTGCGTCTTCCGGTCCTCACCCAGGGCGAAGGCGTCATCGAGTCGGTATTCAGTCGCCACCGACCGGTCCGCGGCGATCCGCCCGTCCGGACGCGAACCGATGCCAACCCCCTCAATAAAGAAGAATATCTGCGCAATCTCGCCAGGCGCATCTCCACCTAGGCGAGCTTCCGAATCTTCGCCGGGTCCTTTCCGCTTGCCGCCCCGATCGGCCCAACCGAGCCTTCCCCGCCGCGCCGGCGCACCGCCTTCTCGGCGTGGGCGAAACACCCTAGAGGCTCACCCGATGGAAACCCGCGAAGCGGAGACCATGGCCGCCAAAAAGGCCGAGCCGAGCACGAGGCGCGCGGCCGGCGTGGTCGGAGCGGCGGTGATCGTCTCGCGCCTCTTCGGCCTCGTCCGCGAGCAGGTGTTCGCGGCCATGTTCGGGGCCGGCAAGCTCCTCGACGTCTATCTGGCCTCCTTCCAGATCCCCAACCTCCTGCGCGATCTCTTCGCCGAAGGGGCGCTCAGCGTCGCCTTCACCACCCTCTTCACCCGCTCTTGGGACCAGGAGGGCGAGGCCCCTGCCTGGGAGTTCGCCAACCTCATCCTCTCGGCCATGGTCTTCCTGATGGGGATCGTGGTGGTGATCGGGATCGCCGCCGCCCCGCTCCTCGTTGAGGCGACCAACTTCGGCTTCCACGACGTGCCCGGGAAGTTCGAGCTCACCGTCAAGATCACGCGCGTCCTCTTTCCCTTCATCCTCTTCGTCTCGCTCGCCGCAGCAGTGATGGGGATGCTGAACGCCCGCCACGTCTTCGGCATCCCGGCCTCGGCCTCCACCGTCTTCAACATCGTCTCGGTGACCTTCGGGGTCGCCGGCGCCTATCTCTTCGATCCGCCGGCCAGAGCCCATTTCCCCCATCCCTGGTTCGATCAGCGGGCCCTCTATGGGGTGGCGCTGGGCGTCATGCTGGGGGGCCTCGCCCAGCTCGGCGTCCAGCTTCCCTCGCTGCTGAAGCTGGGATTCCGCTTCCGCTGGAAGCTGTCGCTCCGCGACGAGCGGCTGAAAAGGCTGTGGGAGCTGATGTGGCCTTCGCTCATCGCCGGGGCGGCGGTGCAGGTGAACGTGCTCGTCAACGGCATGTTCGCCTCGGAGATCAACGGCGGGCGCTCCTGGCTCACTTGCGCCTTCCGCCTGATGCAGCTTCCCATCGGGCTCTTCGGGGTCTCCTTGGCCACCGTCACCCTGCCTTCGGTGGCCCGGGCCTTCTCGCGCGGCGATCTTCCGGCCTTCGGCGCCACCGCCAAGGACAGCCTGCGCCTCGCTTGGTTCCTGGCGCTCCCCGCCGCCGTGGGCTTGGCGGTGCTGGCGCGGCCGATCATCAGCCTCATCTACGAGCATGGCCGGTTCAACGCCCACGACACGGCGATGACCGCGCTCGCCCTGCAGGCCTATACGGTGGGCCTGGCCGCCTACGCCGCCATCCGGGTGCTGGTGCCCTGCTTCTACGCCCTGCACCTTCCCAAGATCCCCTTGCGGATCAGCCTCATCGCGATCGGCGTCAACCTGGTCCTCAACCTCGCCAACTTCGAGGTCCTGCACCTTTCGCAGGGCCTGTCGGCGGCCGGGCTGGCCCTGGCGACCTCGCTGGTGGCGATCGTGAGCTTCAGTCAGCTCATCGTCTCGCTCTCCAGGCGCGTTCCCCTGGGCGGCGTTGTCGAGTGGGCCTTCTATCTCCTCCGCTGCCTGGCGGCGGCGGGCGCCTGCGGGGCGGCGGCCTGGGCGGTGGAGGGTTGGGTCCTCGCCAGCCTCTCCGGCTTCGCGCTACGGACCGCCGGTCTCTTCGCGGCGGTCGCGGCCGGGGGAGTGGCCTATTTCCTCGCCGCCCGTCTCGTCCGGCTGCAGGAGAGCCACGACGCCGTCGAGCTCATCCGCCGGCGGCTCGGAGGCGGGCGCAAGACGGCGCGATCGGCGAGCTGAAGGTCAGATGACGCGATGGCCGCCCACTGCCCCAATCCTTTAGAGAACCCGGCGGCCGTCGACCGCCGCCAGGCGCAGCTTGGGGACGCCGCGGGCGAGGGCGGCGAAAGGCAGAACCTCGCCGGTCTGGGCGATGGAGAGGATCGAAAGGCTCCGCTCGGGTCCACGCCTCACCGGTCGGGCGGGCGCCAGCGGTTGGTAGAGGCCCAGGAACCCTCCGCCCTTGGAGCCTCCCGCCCCGATCGGGGCGAAGAGGATCTCCAGATCGAGCGTCGGCGCGCCCTCCGCCTGGGCCTCGGCGGTGATCACCGCCGGCGAAGCCTTCCGGAGCGCCGCGGCGAGCGCGACGGCGATCTCGCGCCGATCGGCCTCTTCCCACAGGAGCGCCAGGTCCGCGCCCCTCAGATGGGGGCCGTGGAGATCGGCGAGGTATTCGCCGGCGAGCGCCAGGCGGACCGAACCGGCGGCGTCGTAAAGACCGATGAAGACCTGCGGCAGGAGATGGGCGAAGTCGCCCGGAACCAGGGCCGAGCGCGGCGGGACGCGCGAGCCCCCTTTTCGGGCTCGCCAATAGTCTATCAAGAATTCCGTGCTGGAATGAAACATTCCCGCTTCCTCGCAGGGCGCGACGCCGCGCTTTCGAGGGTCTGCAGGCAAGAAGCGGGCTCAAGACCGGCGCGCCCGGACCGGATCGGGCGTCGGGGCAGCCAAACGGGGAGTCGCCGATGACCTCAGGGTCGGGAATGAAAGTCCTGGCGGCGGGCGCGGCGCTGGGTGTTGTCCTGGCGATTCCGGCGCTCGCGGTCGCCGGCGGCTGCAACTGCAGCCCGCCTCCGCCTCCACCTCCGCCTCCGCCGTGCAACTGCGCCCCGCCCTCGGGGCCGACGGTGAATATCCCCGGCGTCAACGTCTTCGTCGCCCCCTCGGTGATCGTGAACTCCCAGGCGAGCGCCACGGCCCAGACCAGCGCCCAGGCGGCGAGCTTCATCAACTCCGCCGGCGGGGCAGCCGGAGGGGTGATCGCGCCGACGCCCACAGGGGTCATCAAGAACCTCGACGTCGTGGGCGGCGAGGAGCGCGTGGCCTATCAGGCCGAAAAGACAGTGATCCGCAAAGTAGCCATCCAGGCCTTCTGCTTCGATGACAAGATGATGCCGCACCCCGCCTCCCAGGTGATCCCCGAGCGCGATATCGACGATTCCTACGAGGGAGAGCTCTACCGCTGCATCGCCGGGACGCACATGCAGGTGACCATCGCCGACTGGCGGCCGCAGATTTCCTTCGCCGGCGGCCAGACCATCGCCTGCCAGAAGGGCGAGGCGCTCTACCACTGGGCGGGCGGCGAGGGCCATGCTGGCCGCATCGCCTGCCGGGCGCAGATTCCGCAGCGACCATGCAACGAGCGCTCGCTCCTTCGCCGCTACGGGGCCGGGATCAAGGTCCTGACCCTCGTCACCATCGAGCGCTACACCGCCTGGCGCGAGGAACGCAGCGGCGGCATGAACCACAGCGGCCTCACCCTCGATGGCGGCGTGGGCGGCATCCAGTACTGAGGGTTCGGGCTCCTCCTCGCCCGTGAAACGGGCGAGGTGTCGCGCGAGGTTGGTCGTGCGACGGAGGGGGCGCCTCCTCCCGCAAGGGGAGAAGGGTTTTCATCGCTTCCCGCCCAGCCGACGGCGTCAGTCCGGGTGGATCCGGGTGATCTTCGAGCCGCGGATGGTGATCCCGGCCATCAGGCCTTTCTGGGCGAAGGGGAAGGCGTAGACATCGTGGGTGAGGGTGGTGCTGTTCGCCGTCACCGCCGCTCCGGTATTCACCACCACGATGTTGGGATCGGTGCCGATCGCCCAGCCGCCGCTGTTGTGCAGGTAATGCAGGGCGTGATGGGACATGAAAAAGAGAGCGTAGCTGAACGCTTGGCCGCCCGCCTGCAGGCCCCAGGAGGCGGCGCTTATGTTGTAAAAGCCCAGCGGCTCTTCGGATCTGGAGAGCAGGACGCCGTTACCGGTTTCGGCCCCGAAGACCAGGCCGCCCTTGATGATCGAGGGAAAGACGAGGATCGCCACGGCATGACGGCCGAACACTCGGGACCTCGGCTCTTCGGCGTAGAGTTTGTCGAGCGCGCGGCGTCCGTCGAGGGTCAGTTGCCGGGCCGAAGCGGCGTGAGCGGCCGGGACGGCGGCGAAGAAGAGGACGGTGAAGGCCGCCAGGGCGGCCAGAAGGGGAAAACGGCGGACGATCGCGGGCATCAAGGCTCCTCCAGCGGCGCTTTTGAGCGACACACTGCTTCAACCCGCCAGAGCCGGGTTTGTTGCGTTCGAGCTGTCCGTCAGCTCGAGGAAGAGGGCAGGATCTCGAGCTTCCAGGCCTTGGAGGGGGTAAGCCAGCGACGGGCGGCGTCGCGGACATCTTCGGCCGTCACCCGCTCCAGGCCCGCGATCTCCGAGCGGATCACGGTGAGCCGCCGAGGATCGGCCTGCGCCCCGGCCAGCGCCGCCAGCCAATAGGCGTTGGTCGCCTGGGCCTTCTCCACCGCGTCGATCTTGGGTTTCTTGGCCCGCTCGAGCTCGTCGGGCGTGACGAGGTCGCTCGAGAGCTTCTGGGCGATGGTCTCGATGTTGGCGAAGACCTTGGAGAGCTTGGCCGGCGGAGCCTCGACCACGGCGTCGATGAAGCCCCAATTGGGCCAATAGACGCTGGCGTCGTAGCTGACCGTGGGCGAATAGGTCATGCTTTCGCTGAGGCGCAGCTTGTCCCTCAGGCGGATCTGCAGGACCTCACCCAGGATCGCCATCTCGCGGGCCTGACGGGGAGATTCGTAGAATCCCTGGGTCGGCCAGGCCTCGACCGCGATCGCCTGATCGGCGCGGCCCTTGTGACGCAGGATCACCGGCTGGGGGCTCGGGGCCGGAAAGCGGGGCGAGATGACCTTCGAGGAGGCGCTCGGAACGCGGGGCGCAAGAGCCCCGAAGGTGCGCTCGGCCGCATCGATCGCCTCCTCGACCGTGATGTCGCCGACGATCACCACCTCGATGGGCGAGGTGAAGAAGGGCGCGACCTGGGCCTTCAGCTGATCCAGGCTCGCGGCGGCGATCTCCGAGCGGCTCGGGAATGTCCACCGCTCGTCCCCGTCATGGAGGAGCCCTGGAAGATCCAGATTGAGGACGCCGGTGTCGGAATGTTCCTCCTGGTCCTGGAGCGTCGACGCATAGGCCTTGACCCGCTCCAGGCCGGCGGGTCGCCAGCCCGGATCGGTGAGATAAGCGGCGAGCGCCTGGAGTTCGGTGGTGAGATCGTCCCGGGTGGTGGTCCCTATGAGGGCGAAGGCGTCTTCCTGGACCCGGAAATTGGCTCCCCAGACCTGGGCGGCGAGCGCCCGCTCGGCGTCCTCGGCGCTCAATTTGCCAAAGCCGCCCTCGGTCAAGGCGTAACCGGCCCAGGCCATGTCCTGGGTTTTGGGGCTCAAAGACTCGAGACCATCGCCGGCGCGCACCTCGACGTCGACCTCGTCGTCGCGGAACTTGGTCGGCTTGACGGTGAGGACGACGCCATTGGCGAAACGGATGAAGACCGTCCCGAGGTCCAGGACGTCCTTGCGCTCGACGACCTTGGTCGGCTCGCCAAAATCGAGGTATGGCCAGTTCGCCGCGGTCTGGGCCGCGGGCGGCGCGATGGGGCTCTTCTCGTCGGCTTCGAAGGCGGTCCGGACCGCCGCCTCGCCGCCGGCGAGCGTCTGGGGCGAGGAGATGAAGACGAGCGGCCCCTGGCCCTCGAACATGGCCTTGAGCGCCTTGGAGACCTCGTCAGGCGTGACGGTCTTCACCGTCGCCTCGAAGAAGGCGAGGTCCTGAACCGGGCTGGTCTCGACCTCTTCCTCATCGATCGTGCCGGCGATCTCGTCGGCGACCTGGTCGGACTTGCGGGTCGGCTGGTCGGCCGCCGCCTGACGCAGCTCGGCCCGGTTCTCGGCGATCTCGCGGGAGAGCTCCTCGGCCGTGACCCCGTAGCGCGTCGTGGCGCGCTCTTCGGCGAGCGCGGCGGCGAGCGAGAGCTTCCACTGGTCCGGATCGGAGAGCACGAGGAGGCTGGCGACCCGGGCGCTCTTGACGATGTTTCGCCGGACGGCGGCGGCGGAGATGAACGGCGGGTCGGCGCTGCGGGCCAGATCGGAAAGGCGGCGATCGAGCACCTCCAGGCCGAGCGTATCGATGAGGATCCGTCGGCGCTTGGCGAGACTGTCGGCCGAGAGGTCCGGCGGCTCCTCCCAGGCGACCTGGATGGTCATCGCGGTCCCCGGCTGGACGGCGAGATCGAAGCTCGGCCCGCGCTTTTCGATGCGCCCCAGATCGGGGTCCTTTCCCGCCCGGCCCACTCCGGTCCAGTCGGAGAATCGGGAGCGGATCTCGCCAAGGACCGCCTGCGGATCGACATCGCCGACCACGATCAGGGTGGCGCGGTCGGGACGGTAGAAGGCGCGGTAAAGGTTCTCGAGTTGAGACCTCTGGGCGTGCGCGACCACCGCGACCTTGCCGATCGGCTCGCGCTCGGGCGCCCGCTCGCCGGCCAGGATGAAGCCAAGGCGGTCGACGAAGGCGCGGTATTGCGGCGTGTCCCTTGTGCGCTCCTCGGAAAGGACGACGCCCTTTTCCTTGTCGATCGCGCTCTGGGCGAGGGTGAGGTTTCCGGCGATCTCGCGAAGCAGCATCAGCGAGTCGGAAAGACTCGAGGCGTCCGCCTTGGGAAGGTCGAGCTTGAAGACGGTGGAGTCGTAACTCGTCTGGGCGTTGGTGTCGGCCCCGAAGGCGAGGCCGTGGCGCTCGAGGATCTTGACCATCTCGCCGTTGGGGACGTGTGTCGAGCCATCGAAGGCCATGTGCTCGAGGAGATGGGCGAGGCCCTGTTGGCTGTCGCTCTCCATCAGCGAGCCGGCGGCGATGTAGAAACGGATCGAGGCCGACCCTGGCGGGGTGTCGTTCTTCAGGATCGCATAGCGCATCCCGTTGGGAAGGGCGCCGAAGAGGATCCGCGGATCGGGCTTCACGTCCGAGGAGGCCTGCGGCCAGGCGCCGGCCTTCATCTTCGCCTGAGCGCCGGCGGCGAGCATGAGGCAAAGGACCAGGGCGATCGCCAGGGGGAGGGGGCGCCGAGAAAACGGGGTCATTCGATCAGGAAGTCCGGGCAAAGCGCCCCCGCGCAAGCCGGGCCTCCATACGGCGCCGGACTTGCTTGTCAAAGTCCATGGAGACCCGTTCCCCTGCCGGCTCGTCTAACTCCATGGCCGCCCTTCAGCTCGCCGGCGTCGCCTGGATCGTTCTCAACCAGTTCCGCGACCGCCTCGGCCTCCACGCCGGTGAGGCGAGCGGACTTGTCGCCAAGGGTTACATCGGCGCCGGCCTCTTCTTCGTCGCCCTCGGCTTCTTCCTCGCCGAAGTATGGCCGCGCGATTCGAGGGCGTGCGGCCGCGCCCTCCTTCGCGCCGTCCTGTTCGTCCAGCCGCTCTCGCTGGCCGTGCTCGCCGTCATGGCCGCCGGGATCGCCGCGGGAGGGGCGCTCCTCGGCGGCCTCGATCACCAGGCAAGCTTCCGCTGGTTCGACCTCGCGCCGAGCCTCTTCCTCCTCCAGGGTTGGGGAACGCTCTCCACCGACTGCTGGAACTTTCCCTCCTGGCTCGTCTCCGCCTGGTTTTTCGCCCTTCTCGTCTTCCCGGCCATGAGATGGGCGGCGATGAAGATGAAAAGGACGCTCTCGATCCTCGCGCCGCTGGCGCTCTTCTTCGCGCTCTTCGCCTTCGAAGCGCGCGCCGGGCGGCTCTTCACCGACCTCACCGCCAAGGCGGGGATCCTGCAGACCCTTCCGGCCGGTCTCCTCGGCGCGGCGCTCTGGCGCCTCAACCGCGAGGCGCCTCTCTCGCGCCTGACCGGAGCGCTCCTCGCCTCGGCCTCGCTGGCCTGGATCCTCGCCGCCGCCTCTCTTCGCCTGAGCGATCTTCTGATCTGGCCGGCCTTCGCTCCGCTCGTCATGGGCGCGGCGGCGGCCGGCGTTCCAGGAAGGTCGTGGATGTCGAGGGCCGCAATCACCCTCCAACTCGTCTATCTCCCCGCCGACATCGTCTGGTTCCACGCCTGGGGCCGGATCCTTCCAAACCCATCGCCCGCTCTGGCCTGGGTGTTGTGGTGGGGCGTCTTTCCCTTCGTCGCCCTTTTCGCCTTCGTCGCCTACAACCTTTTCCAGAAGCCGGTCGAACGGGCCGTGCTCGGGCTCTGCGGCCGCAAGTCGGGCGACCTTTTTCACGGGCGGATGAGCGGCGTTGCCGCAGACGTTTAGGCCGAAGCTTCGCCGCGCTGATGCAGGGCGAGGCTGGGGGTGTTCCGGCGCCCCGAATTGTGTCATCTCGTGATGTGTTCCCCGCGGGCGCCGCTCCCGGGCCGCGCGACCGCCGCTTGCGCGAATGCCTGAAGCTGTCCCGCGCGCCCCATTCGACGCGATGTCTGCTTTGACCCAATTTCAGTCTATGAGACTTCCCGGTCCAAGCGGATCAGCGACAAGCCGGAGCGCCGCTTGAAAAGGGCCGTCCAAGCCGCCGCGCCGACATTGCCTGAGACGCCCGCCCCGACCGCGGCTAACCTGCGCCTTGAGCAGGAAAAACGGCTCACGCTCGTGCAGTTGTGCCTTCTGGCGCTCGTCGTCGGAGTGGCGGCGGGTTTCGGGGCGGTCGGCTTTCGCGCCCTCATCGGCCTCATCCACGATCTCTCCTATGAGGGCCGCTTCTCGTTCCGGTACAACGCCAATTTTTTCACCGGCGCCGCGCCCTGGGGCGCGTTGGTGATCCTTGTCCCGGCGCTCGGCGGCCTGGTGGTGACCTTTCTCGTCGACACCTTCGCGCCCGAAGCCAGGGGGCACGGCGTGCCGGAAGTCATGGATGCGATCTACTATCATGGCGGGGTGATCAGGCCGGTCGTTGCGGTCATCAAGTCTCTGGCCTCGGCGATCGCGATCGGCTCGGGCTCGTCGGTCGGTCGGGAAGGACCGATCATCCAAATCGGCTCGTCGGTGGGATCCACGCTCGGGCAGATCGTCCGCATGCCGGTTGGCCAGCGCATCGCCCTGGTCGCCGCCGGCACCGGCGCGGGCATCGCCGCAACGTTCAACACCCCCATCGGCGGGGTCTTGTTCGCCATCGAGCTGATGCTTCCGGAAGTCGGCGTCGCCACCTTCCTCCCCGTGGCCCTCGCCACCGGCGCGGCGACCTTTATCAGCCGGTGGCTGATCGGCGACTCGCCGGCGTTCCAGGTCCCGCCGATTACGGCGATGCATATTGACATGAGCGGGGTCGCCGTCCTGCTCCTCTACGCCGTTCTGGGCGGTCTCACGGGGATTGCCGCGGCCGGATTCGTTCGCGGCCTGCACCTTCTCGAGGATCTCTTCGAAAAGATCTCCAACCGCTATCTGCGTCATTTCCTTGGGATGCTGGCTCTCGGCGCCCTGATGTATGGGCTCTTCTTTGGCTTCGGCCAGTACTTTGTGGATGGCGTCGGTTACGCCACCGTGCAGGCGATCCTGACCGGCCAACTGGCGCTTTACTGGCTGCTAGCGATGCTTTTCGCCGCCAAGCTCTTAGCGACCTCGCTGAGCCTGGGCTCCGGCTCCTCGGGAGGAATCTTCTCGCCCTCGCTGTTCATGGGAGCCACCCTTGGCGGCGCCTTCGCGGACGTCTTGGACCACTTCCACTCCCTCCCCGCCCTCAGCGTCCCCGCCTTCGCCATGGTGGGAATGGGCGCGATGGTCGGCGGCGGGACCGGCGCGGTGATGACCGCGATCGTGATGATCTTCGAGATGACGCGAAGCTACGACATCATCATGCCGATGATCGTCGCGGTGGCGATGAGCGTGGGGATGCGACGGCTGCTTTGCCGCGAAACGATCTACACCATGAAGCTCGCCCGCCGCGGCCAGGGCGTTCCCAAGGTGCTCCACGCCAACATGTTCCTGGTGCGGCGGGCGCGGGAAGTCATGGACCCCGATGTGCTCGTCCTGCCCGCCGACTCGAGCCTCGATTCCTTCCTGCAGAAGCACAGCGCCGAGCAGCGGCTGCGCCACGTCGTGGTGACCGACAAGGGGCGCATCTTCGGGGTGATCCGCATCAACATGGGGCTTCGGCGCGGACTGGCGTCGGCGGAGACCGGCGTGAAGCTGCGCGACGTCGCCAGCCGCAACTTCACCCTGGTCGACGGCGACGACGTCGCCTTCGACGTCATCGAGCGGATGTGGCGCAAGGGTGCGATCATGGCCGTTGTGGTCCAAGGGAGAGGAATTCCGCGCCCCAACGACGTGATCGGCGTGATCACCAAGGAGCACGTCGCCGACTCGGTGGCCGACAGCGTCAACCTCTATAGCCGCCAGTGACTCGCCGGGGGGCGGCGGCCCCGAGGTCCTAGCCCACGAGGCGTCCGAGCTGGCCGAGTGTGCGCCTCAGTCGAGGCCCTTGGTTCAGGATCTCGTCGAAGTGCCGTCTCGCCAGTTCATCGATGAGCTTCGCGCCCTCGGTCGTCAGCGAAACCAGCACGACGCGGCGGTCCTGTTGCGACGGGCGACGCTGCGCCAGGGCGGCGGCCGACAGGCGGTCAACCATCTGAACGGCGGCGTGTGGAGTGAGCAACAGCTGCTCGGCGGGCTCCTTCATCGAGATGGCCCCCCCTTCGCAGGCCCTGATGGCCAGCAGCACTTGGTACTGCTGCTGGGTCACGCCGGCGGCGCGGCTGATCGCCTCGCTCGCCGCCAGGAACCGGCGAAGCTCGTAGCGGAGTTCGGAAAGACTTCTGACGATCTGGAGACGCGGCATCGGTGTTCGCGCGCATAAGGGCGATCGCCCGCCGGTCCGTCCTGGCGCCGAAGGCCGGCTTGCGCGCGCCTTGAGATTTTGATCATGATATGACGCTTTCGGGCTGGCGGGGGATCCGACGCCTGGAGGAGCCCTCGCCGTTGTCGATCACTTCCAAAGGCCTTTCTGTGCGCGCGTCCGCCTCTTGGCTCGCCGGCCTCGCCACGGCTGCCCTGACCCCGGGAGCGGCTCTGGCGCGCGGGACGGCGAGGGCGCCCGACCCGATCTGGCTGAAGTGGGATTTCTCCCCCTGGCTGGTGATCCCGACGGTGATCGCGCTCATCCTCTGGTGGCGGGGAATCGAGAAGCGCCCGACCGCGCTCGACGCGGCGCCGGTGCGAAGTCTCGCCTTCCCGGCCGGCGTCTTCCTGACTTTCGTTTCCCTGGCGTCCCCGATCGACGGCATGGCCGATCATCTCTTCTGGATGCATCAGGTTCAGCACATGCTGCTGCGAATGATGGGCCCGATGCTGATCGCCTTCGGCCAGCCGCAGGCGACGCTCGTGGCCGGCTCCCCCAACTGGCTGAGGCGCGGCCCGATCGCCTTCGTCCTTACGAGCGGTCCCTGCCGAAGGCTCTTCGCATTCCTCACCGATCCGTGGGTGGCGACGACTCTCTTCGTCGCCTCGCTCTATGTCTGGCAGTGGCCGCCCTTCCACGACACCGCGATCCTCCATGATGGGGTGCACGACTCCATGCACTTCACCATGCTGGCCGCGGGGTTGTTGTTCTTCTGGCGGGTCTTCGATCAGCGCCCGCCGCCCAAGGGCGCGCGCTTCGGCGTGCGGCTGATCATGCTGTGGATCGGGACTCTGGCCAATGTCCCGATCGGCGCCTTCATCTGCTTCAAGAGTGTCGAGCTTTATCCGGCCTACGACGTCGTCGGCAGGCTCTTCGGCGTCACGCCGATGGCCGATGAACGTCTGGGCGGTTTCATCATGTGGGCGCCGGCGAGCATGATGATGTTGATCCCGCTGCTGGTGGTCATCCATGCCTGGGCGGGCCAGGAGGAGCGGACCCTTGTCCGTCGCGGCGGCGCGGCGGCTGGCGAGAGCGCGCCCGTGACGCCGCGTTCAGGCGTGACTGTGGAGGAGGTCGGAAAGAACCGCGCCTTTGCTCTCGCCCTGGCCGCCTTTCCCGGGTTCATCCTCGCCGCCACCGTGGTGATCGCCATCTTCGTCATCCATGAACATCGGGTGCGGGCGGAGCCAGCGTGGAGACCCGCCGCGTCGCCATCGGCTCCGCCGATGGAGACCTCCGGGAGGACTCAACCGGTGATCTTGAGCGCGCAACAATGAGTGCGAGCGGCTGACGACAGGAGCCGGAGCCCGGGCGGGTTTCAATCCGATCGAAATCGACGGTACACGTGCATCTGGATCGGCGGCGTTATTCTTCCGCGGCGTGACAAGGGGAGGCTCGTGATGGCCCTGAAGGTCGTGGGAACCGGGCTGGGGCGCACCGGGACCAAGTCGATGCAGACGGCCCTCGCCATGCTGGGCTTGGGGCCCTGCCACCATATGATCGAGGTCTTCCAGCATCCCGAAAGCATGCCGCTGTGGATCGAAGCCGGCGAGGGCCGGGCGGACTGGGACGCCATCTTCGCCGGCTACAGCTCGACGGTGGACTATCCGAGCGCCGCCTTCTGGCGCGAGATCGCCAGCCATTATCCCAACGCCAAGGTGCTCCACACCCTACGCGATCCCGATCAGTGGTTCGACTCCATCCAGGCCACCATCCTGGCCCCGGACGCCCTCTCTCGCCGTGGCGGAGAGGGCGAGATGGCGCGCTTCTTCGCCGCCATCGTGGGAAGCGCCCCAGCTCAGCTCGACGACCGGGCGGTGATGACCGACTTCTTTCGCCGCCACACCGAGGAGGTGAGGGCCGCGATTTCCCCCGAGCGCCTGCTCGTCTACGAAGTGGGCGAGGGTTGGGACCGGCTCTGCGCGTTCCTGGGGGTTCCGGTTCCGGACGGGCCGTTCCCTGCCGAAAACTCCCGCACCGAGTTCATCGGTCGGGCCCGTAGCCTTCAGGCCGCCCTTCCCACTCCGTGAACAAGCGGCCGCGCGCGGTCGCGCCGGATTTGCATATTGACAAACTCGCGTCGCATCGCATATTGCAACGAATGGATACGTCCGATCTCGATCTCCGCGCCCACCCACTCGTCCGACGCGAACGCGAGCAATTCGCTTGGGGGATCGCCCGGGGAATAAGCCCTAGCGAGGCCGCCCGCGCCGCCGGATACGCCAATCCTGGGCGCGGCGCCTCGCTCGCCAGGGCCAAGGACATCGCCGCCCGCGCGCGGTTCGTGAAGCGCCACCTCGAGCGGGGCGGCTCGGCCGACCTCAGCGCCATCATCGAGGCCTTGATGGATCTGGCCGACGAGGGCCGTCGTTTGGGGGCGGCGGCGGGCCTCGCTGCGGCCAAGGGCGCCCTGGTGGAGGCGGCGAGGCTCAAGCAGCTCCTCCCTGTGGCGGCTCCGGAAACCCGCGCCGAGCTCGACCTGGCCCGCGAAGCCGAGCTGACCGACGAGGAATGGCTGGCCAAATACGGCCCCGTGCCGCCGATCAAGGCGGATGAGCGCTGATGCCCGAGGGCGCGGGGAAAATGACCGATTGGAAGATTTGGCGTGGGGAAAATGTCCGGTCATGAACCGAACGGGGCCCCCTAATGCCCGTTCATGCCTGCTGTAATGTCTCGCCCTCGACGCCAGGCTGTTGGTCTAAGTTCTTCTGCAAACGATAGGAATCCTGAAGAAGCGAGGCGAAATCGACCGAAAATAGCCTCTAAACCGGCCTCGGCGATCACCCGCCGACGGGGACCGCCGCCGGCGCCCGGGCCGCGCTCCGGCGCAGGAAAGGGACGCCGTGGCGGCGCAGGGCCTCGCGCGCCGGCCTCTCGATGGCCAGGTGGACGGCGATCGCCACGACGATCAGGCCGGCGATTTGCGCCAACCACAGGGCGAGGGGCAGGCGGCCCAGCATCTGCGGCGCGATGCGGCCGACGAGACGCGTGGAGACGAGCTCCCAGGGGATGCAGACCATGTAGAGCGAATAGCTCGCCTCTCCGAGCAGGATGAGGGGCCGTGAGGAGAGGAACCGCGATCCGCTCGAGGAGAACGCGGCGAGGGCGAAGATCAGGAGGCCGAAGGGAGCGATCGCGCTCCAGTCCGGGGCGTGAAGGTCAAAGAGGACCGGGAGGGCGGCCAGAGCGAGGAAGAGAGCGCCCGCCGCGGCGAGCGGGCTCTTGGGCGGCGCGGCGCTCCAGGCGATCCAAACCGCGCAGCCGAGGGCGAAGCAGGGGACGATGCGAAGCGCGCCCCAGGCCACGGTCGCCTCGGTGAGCGGAAAGCCGGCAAAGGCGCCGAACGTCCACTCGAAAAGGGCAGCGAAACCGAGCGCCAGCGCCACCGCCAGCCTCGGCCTGCCGCGCAGCTTCCAGGCGGCGAAAGCGAAGGCCGGGAAGGCGAGATAGGCGAACCACTCCGCCGAGATCGACCAGGAGGGATGGTTCCAACCTCCCGCCGCCCCCAGGCCCCAGGCTTGGGTGAGGGTGAGCTGGGCGGGAAGCGAGCGCCAGATGAGAACCCCTCCGCCGTCCCGGAAGCCGGCCACGGCGGCGCCGGCGGCGAGGACGCCGATCCCCAGAAGCGTCGCCAGATGCACCGGATAGATGCGGGCCACGCGAGCCCACAGGAAGTCTCTGTAGCTGAACCGCTTTTCGCCAAAGGCCGGAAGGTAGACATGGCAGAGGATGAAGCCGGATAGGACGAAGAAGAGCTCCACGCCGAGGTGTCCCTTGGTGATGAAGCCGGGCGTCCGTGCGCCGAGCTCCGCCCAGTAGTCGTAAAGCGCCACCCACAGGGCGGCGAAGAAGCGCAGAGAAGTGAGCGGGGGAATGGCGCGCGCCACAGGGGACTCCAAAAAGGGATCGCCACTCGCCTCGGAAGCGAATTACGTGCCAGGATGTGCGTCGGGGCCGGAGATGGCGTGACACAGATCGATCCGGTCTGCGGGATGAGCGTCGATCCGGCCCGCTCGGCTCACTTCGCCGAACACGAGGGCTTCACCCATTATTTCTGCGGCGAGCGATGCCGCGCCAAGTTCCTCGCCGATCCCTCCAGATTCCTCGCGCCCAAGGCCGGCGCGTCGGTCCCTGCCGCCGCCCCCGACGCCGTGTGGACCTGCCCCATGCATCCGGACGTCCGCCTCCAGGCGCCCGGCGCCTGCCCCTCCTGCGGCATGGCGCTCGAGCCCGCGGAGCCAAGCCTCGCGAACGCCGCCAATCCCGAACTTTCGGCCATGGTGCAAAGGCTATGGGTTTCACTCGTCTTCACCGTCCCGATCGTGCTCCTCGCCATGGCCCCGCGCCTATTTGGCGAAGCGTTCGCAGGGCGCGGAGCGAGCCTCGCGGAGCTTGTCCTCAGCCTGCCAGCGGTGTTGTGGGCCGGCTGGCCATTCGTGGCGCGCGCCGCCGCCTCGCTACGCCATCGCGCCCTCAACATGTTCACCCTCATCACCTTGGGCGCGGGGACGGCCTTCCTCTACAGCCTCGCCGCCGCCCTCGCCCCGGGGGCCTTCCCGCCCGCCTTTCGCGGACCTTCTGGCGCCGTCCCGGTTTATTTTGAGCCGGCGGCGGTGATCGTCCTCCTCGTCATCGTCGGCCAGGTCCTCGAGCTGCGCGCCCGGGAGAAGACCGGTGGCGCGATCCGCGCCCTGCTGGATCTCTCGCCCAAAACGGCGATCCGTCTGGGCCCCGGCGGCGCCGACGAGACGGTGGAGCTGTCGGAGGTGAGGCCCGGCGAGCGGCTGCGCGTGCGCCCGGGCGAGGCTGTTCCTACCGACGGGCGGGTCGTGGATGGGATGAGCGAGGTCGATCAGTCTCTCGCCACCGGCGAGTCGGCGCCCCTCGCCGTCGGGCCCGGCGAGGCTGTCATCGGCGCGACCATGAATCTTTCCGGCAGCTTCGTCATGGTCGCCGAGAAGGTCGGCGCCGACACCCTGCTTTCCCAGATCATCGCCCGGGTCGCAGAGGCCCAGAGGAGCCGGGCCCCCGTTCAGCGCCTCGTCGACAAGGTCTCCGGAATCTTCGTTCCGGCCGTGATCGCGATCGCTCTCGTCTCGGCGGCCGGCTGGGCCGCGCTTGGTCCCGAGCCGAAAGGGGCCCTGGCGCTCCTCTCGGCGGTCTCAGTCCTGATCATCGCCTGCCCGTGCGCGCTCGGCCTCGCCACCCCCATGGCGATTATGGTCGGGGTCGGGCGCGGCGCCCGCGCCGGGGTCCTGGCGCGCAACGCCGAAGCGCTCGAGCGCCTCGCCACGGTCGATACGGTGGTGTTCGACAAGACCGGCACGCTCACCGAGGGGCGCGCGGCCCTGGTGGGGATCATCGCCGCCTCTGGCGCCTCGACCGACGAGCTGCTGGGCCTCTCGGCTTGCCTGGAGCGGCGAAGCGAGCACCCTCTCGCCGCCGCCATTTGCCGCGCGGCCGGCAAGGCCGGTCTCGCGCTCGTCGAGCCCCAGGACTTTGAGGCGAGGCCGGGCCGGGGCCTCGTCGGCCGAGTCGAAGGGCGGGCGCTGGCCGTCGGCGGCGAGCGGCTCCTGGCCGAGCTTTCGATCGACCCCGGCCCCCTCGAAGAGGAGGCCGGAGCCGCCCGCGAACGCGGAGAAACAGCGGTGTTCGTCGCCCTCGATGGCGCAGCGGCGGGCGTCCTCTGCTTTTCGGACCCGATCCGCGCCTCCGCTCCGGACGCGGTGGCGAAGCTGAAGGCCGAGGGCCTGCGGCTCATCATGCTCACCGGTGATCATCCCATCATCGGCGCCGAGGTCGCCGGCCGCCTCGGCCTCGACGACGTCGAGGCTGGCGTGCTCCCCGAGGCGAAGGCCGAGAGGGTCGCGGCGCTGAGGAAGGATGGGCGGATCGTCGCCATGGCCGGCGATGGGATCAACGACGCAGCGGCCCTCGCGCTTGCCGATGTGGGCGTCGCCATGGGGGAGGGGGCCGACATCGCGATCGAGAGCGCCGGGATCGCTCTGCTCTCCGGCGATCTCGCCGCCTTGGCTCGGGCGCGCCGGCTCGCCAAGGCGGTCATGGCCAACATCCGCCAGAACCTCTTCCTCGCCTTCGCCTACAACGCCGTCGCCATTCCCCTCGCGGCTGGGATCCTTGCCCCGTTCACCGGCTGGCGGCTCTCCCCGGAGATCGCCGCCGCGGCCATGGCCTGCTCCTCGCTCAGCGTCATCGCCAATGCGCTCCGGCTCAACGCGGTGAGGCTTTGAAGAGCGGCTTGTCGGCATCGCCCCGCCGCGTTTAATCTTTGCGAATTGGAGCGGGAGGCGTGGCGATGGCGAGAATCCCCTATTTCGATCCGGCGCAGGCGAGCGGCCGGGCGGCGGAGCTCTACAAGCGCCTGGCCCCCCTCAACATTTTCCGCATGCTGGGCCACTCGGGTGAGCTGATGGACGGCTTCACGAGGCTCGGAAACCAGATCCTCAACCACACCAGCCTCGACCCGAAGCTGCGCGAGATCGCCATCATCCGGGTGGGAGTGCTCTCCGGCGCCTCCTACGAGGTCTTCCAGCACGAGCGGATCGGCGAGCGCGCCGGCCTTTCCAAAGAGGTCATCGGGGCCATCAAGGATGGCCCTGGCGCCGCAGCGCTCGACGAGGCGCAGCGCGAAGTCATGGCCTTCACCGACGAGGTGGTGCGCGAGGTGCGGCCCTCGGACAAGACGTTCAAGCCGCTGGAGAAACGGCTCGGCTACAAGGCCCTCCAGGAACTCGTCATCACCATCGGCTACTACATGCTGGTCTCCCGATTCTTGGAGACCTTCGACGTGGAGATTGAACGCCCGGCCGGTTGAGCGGACGCGCCCGGCGCCGGCGCGCCTCGATGGATGGCGATTGAGCGACGGGGGTGGAAGTGATCATTTCTCACGAGCGCCATTTCATCTTCATCAAGACGTACAAAACCGCAGGCGCCAGTATCGAAGCCTATCTATCCGCCCACTGCGGACCAGGCGACGTCCTCACACCTGCGGAGCCGCCCGTGGCGGGCCACGTGGCGCGCAATCAAGGGGAATTCTACAATCACATTCCAGCTCACAAGGTCAGAGCTGCGGTGGGGGAAGAGATAGGGCGTGAATACACGACGCTCTGTGTCGAGCGGAACCCGCGAGATAAATTCATCTCTTACTACTTCAAGTTACGGAACCCTCCTCGTCGTGGCCGGCACACAACGCTGATCATGGACGACTATCTTGAAGCAGGACCCTTTCCTCTCAACGCCCCGCTCTACACCGACGCTGCGGGCGAAAAGATCATCGTCGATCGCGTCATGCAGTACAAGAACCTGGCTGCTGAAATGAGATCAGTCTTCCGGATTGGGCGTTCCGTTCAGCGGGGATCTTGGCTATCGCGCTAAGGACGACTGGCGAACCGACAGGCGACCCAATTGGGAGTTCTTGACCCCCAACAGATGGAGCGAATCGCCTGCATCGCCGAAAAGGAGATACAACTTCAACGGCAAGGGGCGCTTGAGCTGAAGCGTCCGTCTTCACGCCATCGGCGCCAATCCTGGAGCGTTCTGCAGAGGGCCTTCGGGCGGCCGCCCGCAGAGCTTGATTCCGGCGGCGCCCAAGAGATGGAAAACAGCGTAAACTCGCCATTGACCGTGAGCGGCTAGGGTCCGTCGCTCTCACTGAGGGGTCGCTCATGACGAGGCTGGCGCTTTTCTTCGCCGTCCTTTGCCTCGCCGCAGGAAAGGCCGCGGCGCAGACGCCGCCGCACTATTGGCTGGTCAATGGCGATGGCGCCTCGGCCATGGTGGCGGGGATCGAGAATCGCACCGGCCCGGAGGTCCGAGCCGTGACGTGGCTCATCGAGGGAATTCCGAGCGATCCTTCAGGCTCGGTGGAGAGCGAGGAGACGCTCTGGGCGGTCGACTGCCATGCCCGAACCCTTTCCGAACTCGCCTGGCTCCGGCGCAATGGGCGGGGCGAGATAGCCGATGGCGAGGCGCCGGCGGAGCCGAGCGTCGAGCCCGTCGCGAGCGGAACCGTGGGTCGAGCGTTCGTCGACGTCGTCTGCGCCGACGAGGCCAGGCGGGCCAAGCTCGCCCTCGCTCTCTCGTCGCTGGCGCCCAGTGTGCGCGATCCGGTCGCCCTGGGGGAGGCCTACATCGCCGCCAGCCGTGCCGCCGCCGGAAACAGGCAGGTCCCCGCCCCCGTGACCTTGGCGGGCGCTACCCCGGATGGCTCGATGAAGAAGCCGACCGGGCCGCCGGGCCCGAACGTCCCCAAGTACTTCAATCCCGGCCCTTGATCCCCGCCTTCTTCCTCGCCGCCGCGCTCGCCGGAGCCGCCGCCGCCCAGCCGCCCGCGCCGACGGCGGCCGACTATCTCGCCCACGCGGAGCGGTCGGTCGTGCGGGTCTCGATCATCGCCAGCGACGGCCAGAGCGCCTGGATCGCCGCCACCGGGAGCGGCTTCGTGATCGCTCCTGGCGAGGTGGTCACCGACTATCATGTGGTCTCCAGCGCGGTGGGCAGATCCCAGGAGGCGATCTTGGTGAGCCCGCCGAGGGGTGAAGGCGCCCATCCCCTCACCGCCAGCCTCACCAATGCCTGGATCGCGGGCGATGTCGCCCTGCTTTCCGCTCCCGGCCTCGCGGCCCCGCCGCTCGCCCTCACCTCCAGTCCCGTCCAGGAAACGGCGGTGGTGCGGGCCCTCGGCTACCCCGGCGCGACCTGCCAGGCACTCTCCTGCACGGCCGATGAGATGATCGCGCCGGACGAGCCGACCGCGACGACCGGGGAGATCTCCTACGTCGCGCACCGCCTTCCCAACGGCGCTCGGCTCGCCGGCCTCTTCCATACCGCCACGGTGAGCCCAGGTTCCTCCGGAGGTCCGCTCATCGACGCCTGCGGGCGGGTGGTGGGGATCAACACCTGGGCGGTAGGCCCGGTCGCCGGTGGCGAGGGCGAGGAGAAGGTCGCCTCCGGCCTCCAGGTCGCCACCGCCGTCTCCAATCTGGAGACCTTCCTTTCCGGGATCGGCGTCCACTTCGTGAAGGACGAGACGCCCTGCGCCCCGGCCGGGTCGGTGGCGGCGCTGGCTGCGGAACTCCGCGAGGCTCAGGGCGAGATCGCCGCCCAGCGCGCTGCGTTGGCCGCCGAGGAGGGCCAGGAACGGCGCCTCGCCGCGCTCGCCCGCGAGATCGCCATCGGCGCGGCCTTGATCGTCGCCCTCTCGCTCCTGGGCGCGTTCCTGACCCGCCGGATCCTCAGTCGCTCGGTTGGGCGTAGCCGAGGTCGCGGTTGAGCTCGGCGATGAGCGCGATCGCCGCCTCGGCGATGTTGGTTCCAGGAGGGAAGATCAGCCGCGCGCCGGCCGCCTTCAGCGCCGCGACATCGGCCGGGGGGATGACCCCTCCGGCGACGATCATGATGTCGCTGCGGCCGAGCCGCTCGAGCTCGGCCTTGAGCTCTGGGATCAGAGTGAGGTGAGAGGCGGCCAGCGAGCTCGCCCCCACCGCATGGACGCCCTTTTCCACCGCCTCCCTGGCCGTCTCGGCCGCGCTGGCGAAGAGCGCCCCCACCTCGACCTGAAAGCCAAGATCGGAAAATCCCGAGGAGACCGCCTTCTGACCGCGGTCGTGGCCGTCCTGACCCATCTTGGCCACGAGGATCGAGGGGGCGCGGCCGTCGGCCTCGGCGAAGGCGGCGACCATGGCTTTGGCGCGAGGGAAGGCCTTGGCGCTCGCCGCCTCGGCGGCGTAGACGCCGCGCACCATCTGCGGGGCGGCTTGGTGGCGCCCGAACGCCTTTTCCAGCGCCAGGCTGATCTCGCCGACCGTCGCCCTTGCCCGCGCCGCCTCGACCGAGAGCTGGAGGAGGTTGGCTTTGCCGGCCGCCCCATTGGTCAGGGCCTCGAGCGCTCGCTCGACGGCGAGGGCGTCGCGCTCGGCCCTGAGCTTGGCGAGCCTGGCGAGCTGGCGCTCGCGGACGCCGGAGTTGTCGACCGCCAGAAGCTCGATGCGATCCGGTTCGGCGCAGACGAAACGGTTCACCCCCACCACCATCTGGCGGCCGGCGTCGATGCGACCCTGGGTGCGCGCGGCGGTCTCCTCGATGCGGCGCTTGGGAAGCCCCTCGGCGATGGCGGCGGCCATCCCGCCCATCGCCTCCACCTCGGCGATGTGGCGAAGGGCGCGGGCCGAAAGGTCGGCGGTGAGGCGCTCGACGAAGAAGCTCCCGCCCCAGGGATCGATGAGCTTCGTCGCGCCGGCTTCGAGGGCGAGGAAGAGCTGTGTGTTGCGGGCGATGGCGGCGGAGAAGTCGGTGGGAAGGGCGAGGGCCTCGTCGAGGGAATTGGTGTGCAGGCTCTGGGTCCCGCCCGAAACGGCGGCCATGGCCTCGATGGCGGTGCGGGCGATGTTATTGAAGATGTCGCTCGCGGCCAGCGACCAGCCGCTCGTTTGGGTGTGCGCGCGGAGCATCAGGCTGCGTGGCGAGGCGGGATGGAAATTCGTCTCCATCAGCCCCGCCCAAAGGGCCCGGGCGGACCTCTGCTTGGCGATCTCCATGAAATGGTTCATCCCGGCGTTCCAGAAGAACGAGACGCGGGGAGCGAAGTCGTCCACCGAGAGCCCCGCCGCCAGGCCGGCGCGGACGTACTCCAGGCCATCGGCGAGGGTGTAGGCGAGTTCGAGGTCGAGCGAGGCTCCGGCCTCCTGCATGTGGTAGCCGCTCACCGAGACGAGATTGAACCTCGGCGCCTCGGCCACCGTCCAGGCGAAGATGTCGGCGACGATCCGCATCGAGGGCGCCGGGGGATAGATGTAGGTGTTGCGGACCATGAACTCCTTCAGGATGTCGTTCTGGATGGTCCCTGAGAGCGCCTTGTGTGCGACGCCCTGCTCTTCGGCGGCGACGATATAGAGGGCCATCACCGGCAGGACCGCCCCGTTCATGGTCATCGAGACGCTCATCTCGCCAAGCGGGATCGCCTCGAAAAGGGTCCGCATGTCGAGGATGGAGTCGATCGCCACACCCGCCAAGCCGACGTCGCCGGCCACCCTTGGCTCATCGGAGTCGTAACCGCGGTGGGTGGGAAGGTCGAAGGCGACCGAGAGGCCCTTCTGCCCGGCGGCGAGGTTGCGGCGGTAGAAGGCGTTGGACTCCTCGGCCGTGGAAAAGCCGGCGTACTGGCGGATGGTCCACGGATTGGTCCGGTACATGGTGGGATAGGGGCCGCGAAGATAGGGCGCAAGTCCGGGAGAGCCGGCCATTGCGGAGAGTCCCGCCACGTCGTTCTCCGCGTAGGACGTCTTGATCTCGACCCCTTCGGGGCTCGGCGTCGCGACGGCAGAGGCGCCATTGTCTTCCGGCCAGCTGACCTCCTCGAAGGGAAGGCCCGAGAAATCGGGCAAGGCGATCACCTCGCCAGGTCCTCGAGGCGGATCGCACGAAGCGCGTCGGCGCCGGCCTTCGCCGTCGGCGCGGTGGGAGCTTCGACCTCAACCTCGATTGTCCGTGAAGGAAAATCGGTGACTCCAAGGACGCGCCTTTCGCCCGCGGCGATCTCCGCCCTCAGGCCTTCTCTCGAAGCCTCGACCCAGCTCCCGACAAGGCCGGAGGAAAGCGCCGCAGAGGCTCCGCCCGAGGCCTCGATCTCCTGAAGCTTGGCCCAGGCGGCGCGGGCCAGTTCGCCGGTCATCGCCTCGAGCGCCCCGCTGCCAGACGCCGGATCAGCCACGAGCCCAATCCCGGCCTCCTCGGAAAGGATCACGGAGATGTTGCGCGAGAGCCGCCGCGCCTGGGCGTCCGGAGCGCCGAAAGGATCGGAGTAGGCGCCAAGCTCGATGACGTCGGCTCCGCCGACCGCGGCGGAGAAGCCGGCGGCGGTGAGGCGCACCTGGTTGGTCCAGGGCGAAGCCCTCGTCAGCATGCGCTCCGAACTCCTGGCCTCGACTGGCCCGTGCGCTGCGGCCCCCAACGCGGTGGCGATGCGGCGAACGATCAGCCGAGCCGCCCGCAGCTTGGCGATCGAGCCGAACACGTCGGCATCGACGCAGAGGCCGATGGCGATGCGCGGCAGGGCAGCCTTGATCGGCAGGCCGGCCGCGGCCAGAACCCGGGCGTAGGCGATGAGGGAGGCGGCGGCGAAGGCGAGTTCCTGGGCCTCGCTCGCCCCGGCTTCGTGGAGGACGCGCCCCGAGGCGAAGAAAAAACTGGCTTCCGGGTAGGTTTCGGCGAAGCTCGCCGCACAGCGCCCAGCCGACCGGAGACAATCCTCGAGCGGCTCCTCGCCATCTCCCAGGCGGGCGCGCTCGCCGAGCGGATCGAGATGGAAGGCGAGGCGCGCCCGGGGCGAGGCCTTGGCGGCGGCGGCAAGCCATACGGTCGCCTCGGGCCCTGCAAAGCCGGCGTCCAGCGCGATCCGCGCCGCCTCAAGGACCACGCCCTCCAGCAACCCGGAGAATCCGGACTCGCCGGCGATCGCCAAGCCCGTCACGCCCTCCCGCCCCAGGACGAGGAGGATCGAGCTTGCGCCGCCCTCCAGGGCCTCGTGGATTTGTGCGTGGGCGCTCGCCGGATCGGGATGACGGACGATCACCCGCAGGTCCCAGGCCGCGCCTGGCGCCCGGCCGAGCCGGCGTCCCTTCGCGGGCGCATAGAGCGGAGCGATCTGAAGGCCGTCGAGGGTGCGGCTGGTGAGCGCCTCGCGGCTCGTCCCCGTCTTTGCAAGGAGAGCCTCCCAGTCCGCCAGGCCGGTTGCGGGAAACCCTGCCAGATCGGCTGCGATAGTCGGCAAGGTCTCTGGTCTCCGCCTTTGGCGCGGGCCCTGCTTGCCGCCCGAGGCGCATCAAGGTCAAGCGCTCTTCCTCAACGCGAAATTAACCCGAACATGAGGCCATGGGCGCGAGGGGCGAGGCCGCCCCGGGGCTCCAGCCATGTCCAATCTCATCGCGCGTACCGCGTCCCCCGATCGCCGCGCCCAGGCCGCCGGCCCGCGAAAGCGCGCTTTGCTTTCCGGCGTCATCGTCCACGGAGGGGATCACCGCACCCTTGAATGCGCGATCCGCGACGTTTCCCTTAACGGCGCAAGGATCAAGCTCGTCGGCCCGGTCCCGGTCGGCGCGCCGCTTCACCTCGTCGATCTGAGCCACGGCAAGGCCTATGCGGCGAAGCTCGCCTGGCGACGTGGCGTAATCGCCGGGCTTGAGTTCGAAGCGGCCTACGATCTCTCCGACCCCGCCTGCGGCGCGCCGCTTCCGGTCCGCAGCGTCTGGCTCGCCCATACCCGGGCGCCCGGGTCCTTCTGACCCCAATCAGGCGGGCTGGCCCGCCGCCGAAGCGACCCCGCGCTCTTTTGGTCGCCCGGGCCTCGCAAGACCCATGTTCGGCCGCGCCGCCCAGGCGATGACGGCGATGAGGACGGCGAGCGGCGGGAGGAAGAGAAGGCCGCTCGACCTCAAGGGCTCTGGGAAGACTTGCTGTTGGCCAAGAAAAAGCGAGACCGAGGCGAGGAGAAGGGCCGATCCCATCCGCCACAGGTGTCGGCGCAGCCGCGCCGCGCCGGCGAGGCCGCCTCTCCAGATCACCGCCAAATCGAAGCCCGCAGCGAAGAGCACGATGGCGGCAAAGACGAACATCGGCCCCGCGTCGGAAGAGGTCTTAAGGATCAGCAACCCGAACAGGGCCGAATAGGCGGCGATCACCAGGGCGAAGAGCATGGCTCCGATTTCGAAGAGACCGCTGAGCCCGGCTCCTCGCTTCAGCGTCGCCCAGCCGCTGGCCACGAGATAGAGGGCGAGGAGACCCGCCGCGACGTTCGCGGGCTGGCCGATGATCGCGGAGACCGCCGCGCCGACGGCGCCCATGGCGAGCATCGAGGGCGCGTAGATCTGGCCGGCGAGGCGATGGACCGCTCCCCCCTTGGGGGCGGCGAAAGCCAGCGCTCCGGCGCCGATCCCCAGCGTTCCTCCGGTTATGTGGATGGCGAGGAGCGCGTCCGCCGCCGCGGTCATCCAAAGGGGGCTTCCGGGAGGAGCTTGGAGGATCATGGCGGCGCTCCGCTTCGGTTCGAGTTTCAGGAGGGGCCCTGGCCTTTGCGCAGGCGAACGGCGGCGGCGAAGAGGGCGGCGGCGACCGCCAGGCCGATCCACAGTCCCGGCCGCTCGAAGAAGGCGGCGATGTCGGTGGGATGGCCGACGTGGTGGCCGAACATCGCGACCACACCGGTGGGCTGAGTCGGCATGGCGAGGTTGAGCCGGTTGCCGATGATCCTCCAGACGTCGTCCCGCCCAACGGCGATGAGCTCGAAGACCGCGAGGGCCAGAGGAACGCCCACCGCCCAGAGGAAAGGCGCGCGCTTGGCCCACGCCGAGACCGCCAGGAGCCAGGCCCATACCGGCGCCCACCACAGAGCCGTGAAGACGACCTGCAGGGTGAAGAACTCCGCGACGTCGCCTAGCGGGCCGCCCGCGGCTACGCCGGGGCCGAAGAAGATGAGATCGATGAGGAAGGCCAGCACGCCGGCGACGAAACCGACGACGAGGGTGATGAGGGGCAGGATCACCAGTGGGACGACCGCCTTGGCCCCCACCGCGGTAAGATCGGAGACCGGCATCGACTTCCAGAAGAGGATGCTGCGATCGCGCCGTTCGTTGTAGAGCGCGCCCAGGCAATAGGAGGCCGCCACGATCAGGGCCGTGGCGAGGATGACGAACTGGATGAAGGCGATCCCCGCAACCGCCGCGAGGCCGGTGGAAAAGCCGTTCACCTTGATCGACGCGAACGTGATGATCCTTATGCCGGCGATGAGATAGCCGAGGAGGACTACGCCCGCGACGATCAGCGGGGCGAGCCAGAGAGATCGGTTCTCCCAGATCTCGCGGCGCAGGGACCACCGGAAAGGCGCCGGGCGGGCCGGATTATCCGTGGCCGCCGACGAGGCCTTGCCGATCGCATCTGCCGGAGCGCTCACGCCGCTCTCCTTTCTTGGCTGGGAGGTGGGCTCATCACCGCCACGAAGAGGTCGGCGATGCTGGGGGTGCGGACCTCGCCCAAGGGGGCGAGGTGTTCGCGGCCGACGCCGTCATAGATGAAGAGACCGCGACCGAAGACCGTCCGCTCGTGGATCGGCCCGAGCTTGCGCGCCTCGGCAGCCTTCTCGGGGGCGGCGAGGAGCTCGGAATATCGCTGCTCCACCGCCTCCATGGTCGCCGAAAGCGCGATCTTGCCTTTGTCGATGAAGACGAGGTCGGTGAGGATGTGCTGGACCTCCTCCACCTGATGGGTGGTGACGAGGATCGTCCGGCTCTTGTCGAAGTAGTCGTTGAGGAGGGTGTCGTAGAACTGCTTTCGGAAGAGGATGTCGAGGCCGAGCGTCGGCTCATCGAGCACCAGCAGGCGCGCGTCGATGGCCATCACGAGGGCGAGGTGGAGTTGGGTCACCATCCCCTTGGAGAGCTCGCGAACCCGGCTGGTCTTCTTGATCGCGGTGCGCGTGAGGAAGGTCTCGGCCCTCTTGCGATCGAAACGCGGGTGGACGCCGGCGAGGAAATCAACCGCTTCGGTCACCTTCAGCCAGCGCGGCAGGACGGCCACGTCGGCGATGAAGGAGACTTCGCTCATCAGCGCCTCGCGCTCCTTCCAGGGATCGCGGCCCAGGACCTTGAGCTCACCCTGGAAGGGGATGAGGCCGAGGATGGCCGAAAGGGCGGTGCTCTTGCCCGCCCCGTTGGGGCCGATGAGGCCCAGTATCCGGCCCTCGTCGATCGAAAGATCGATCGCCGAAAGGGCCACGGTCGCCCCGTAGGTCTTCGTCAGATGTCTGGCTTCGATCACGGCCATGGCTCAATCCTTTTCCTTCCCGTCCTGATCTTTTCCGTCGATGAGCGATTGCGCATCCAGGCCCAGACGCTCGATCCTCGAGCGCACCGCCGGCCATTCCTCCGAGAGGAACCGCGCCCGCTCGCTTTTCAGGAGGGCCGAGCGGGCCCCTGCATTGATGAACATGCCCAGGCCCCGGCGCTTTTCGACCAGGCCCTCGTCGGCGAGTTGCTGATAGGCCTTGAGCACGGTCAGCGGGTTGACCCGACCCTCGGCGGCGAGCGTGCGGACCGAGGGCAAGGCTTCGCCCTCGCCGATCAGGCCTTCCAGGATCATGTCGACGACCCGCTCGCGGATCTGCCGCCAGATCGGTTGGCCTTCATCCCATTCAGGCTCCATGGGCCGCCTGTCCTTTCGCGGCGCGATCCGCCGTTGGAGTAGTGTATTACATATCTAGAACACCAGATCAAGGGGAGATCGCAGGGAGGATTAGATTCGGCCGGCCCAGCCGGCTAATGATCGGCAATGGATGCCGGCCAGTCGGTCGAAGGCCTCACCGAAGCCGAGGCGGTGGCGGAGCTCGCCAGCCTCGCCGACGAGCTCGCCCGGCACGATCGGGCCTACTTCCAGGACGAGGCCCCGCTCGTCTCGGACGCCGACTACGACGCCTTGAAACGCCGCAACGCGGCAATCGAGGCGCGTTTTCCCGAGCTGGTTCGCGAGAACTCTCCCTCGTTCAGGGTGGGTGCGGCGAGGACCGCGGCCTTCGCCCCGGTTGAGCACGGCGTTCCCATGCTCAGCCTCGACAACGCCTTCACGGAGGCCGAGGACGCCGAGTTCGACGCCCGCGTCCGCCGGTTCCTGCGCCTTGGTGAAGAGGCGGTGACCTACGTCGCCGAGCCCAAGATCGACGGGCTTTCCGCTTCCCTGCTCTATCTCGAGGGCCGCCTGGCGCGCGGCGCGACTCGCGGCGATGGCCGGGTCGGCGAGGAGGTCACCGACAATCTGGCGACGATTGCTGAGATCCCCAAGGCGCTGAAGGGAAGGGGCTGGCCGGAGCGGATCGAGATCCGCGGCGAGGTTTTTCTCGGCCACGGCGACTTCGCCGCCCTCAACGCCGCCGCCCAGGCGGCGGGAACCCGCACCTACGCCAATCCCCGCAACTCGGCCTCCGGCTCTCTCCGCCAGATCGACCCGAAGGTCACCGCGCAGCGTCCCTTGCGCTTCTTCGCCTACGCCTGGGGGGAGACCTCCTCCCATTTCGCCGCGACCCAGTGGGAGGCGCTGCAGGCCCTCCGCGCCTGGGGATTCAAAGTGACTCCTCAGGCCAGGTGCGTGGAGGGCGCCGCCGGACTCGAAGCCGCCTACGCCGAGATGGAGGCGCTTCGGCCCAAGCTCTCCTTCGACATCGACGGGGTGGTCTTCAAAGTCGATCGACTGGACCTCCAGGCGCGCCTCGGCTTCGTCTCGCGCTCTCCGCGCTGGGCGATCGCCCGCAAGTTCGCGGCCGAGAAGGCCCGCACCATTCTGGAGGCCATCGATATCCAGGTCGGCCGCACGGGCGCCCTCACTCCCGTGGCGCGTCTCAAGCCGGTGACTGTGGGCGGAGTGGTGGTCGAGCGCGCCACCTTGCACAATGCCGACGAGATCGCCCGCAAGGACCTGCGCGTCGGCGACACCGTCATCGTCCAGCGCGCAGGAGATGTCATTCCCCAGGTCCTCGCCCCCGTCCTCGACGAGCGGGGCGCCGGCGCGCCGCCTTTCGAGTTTCCCGACCGCTGCCCGTGCGAGCTCGGAACGCCGCTGGCGCGCGAAACCACCGCCTCGGGGGCCGAAACGGTGGTGCGCCGCTGCACGGGCGAGCTCGCCTGCCCGTTCCAGAAGATCGAGCACCTGAAGCACTTCGTCTCGCGCCGCGCCTTCGACATCGAGGGCCTTGGCGAAAAGCAGCTCGCCGTCTTCCTCGTCCAGAGGATCATCGCTGAGCCGGCCGACATCTTCCGCCTCGTCCGGGACGAAGCGAAGCTCGAGCGCATCCGCGCCGTCGAGGGGCAGGGGGAGACTTCGGTCGCCAACCTTTCACGCGCCATCGAGGCCAAGCGGCGGATCGTGCTCGACCGCTTCATCTTCTCGCTCGGCGTGAGGCACGTCGGCGAAACCACCGCCCTCACCCTCGCCCGGGGCTATGGCGAGGCCAGCGCCTTCCTCTCGGCGATGGCGCGGGTGGCGCAGGGCGAAGAGGCCGCCAGGGTCGAGCTCGATGCGCTGGACCAGGTCGGCGAGGCGGTGATTTCCGCCATGGCCGCCTTCTTCGGGGAGGCTCACAACCGCGCCATGGTCGAGCATCTCGTGGCCGAGCTCGAGATCCTGCCGGCGGAGCGGCCGGCCGCCTCGTCTCCGGTCTCCGGCAAGACGGTGGTCTTCACCGGGAGCCTGGAGGCCATGACCCGCGAGGAGGCCAAGGCCCGAGCCGAGGCGCTCGGCGCCAAGGTCTCCGGTTCGGTCTCCGGCAAGACCGACATCGTCGTCGCCGGCCCCGGCGCCGGCTCCAAACTGAAGACCGCCGCCGACCTCGGGGTCGAGGTCATGACCGAGGCCGACTGGCTGGCTCTGATCGGGGAGGGGTAAGGCCCTTACACCGCCCGGCAGGCCTCCTTGAGCCAGGCGCGCGTCTCCGGATCGACGAGGGCGCCGATCTCGCGCTCCACGCGGGCATGATAGGCGTTGAACTGGGCGCGTTCCTCCTCGGTGAGGAGCGAGACCTCGACGAGGCGCCGGTCGATGGGGGCGAGGGTCAGGGTCTCGAAACCGAGCATTGGCCGCTCGCCGCCCTCGATGGGCTGAGCGGGCGTGACGAACTGCAGGTTCTCGATTCGGATGCCGTACTCGCCTTCCTTGTAGTAGCCCGGCTCGTTGGAGACGATCATCCCGGCCTCCAGGGCGACGGTGTTGGGGACCTTGGCGATGCGCTGCGGCCCCTCGTGGACACCGAGGTAGGAGCCGACGCCATGGCCGGTGCCGTGGTCATAGTCGAGCCCCGCGGCCCACAGGGGAACGCGGGCGAGCGCGTCGAGCGCCGAGCCGGTCGTTCCTTGTGGGAAGCGCACGCGGGCCAGGGCCAGATGGCCCTTGAGGACCAGGGTGAAGCGGCAGCGCATCTCCGGGCTCGCGGCGCCGATCTCCACGGTGCGGGTCACATCGGTGGTGCCGTCGAGGTACTGGCCGCCGGAATCGATGAGGAGGAGGCTTCCGGCCTCGGCCCGCTTCTCGCTCTTTCGGGTGGGGTGGTAGTGGCAGATCGCCCCGTTGGAGACCGCGCCTGCGATGGTGTCGAAGGAAAGGTCCTTGAGCGCCCCGGTCCCATCGCGAAAGCCCTCCAGCGCCTCGACCGCCTCGAGTTCGCCGATCGTGCGGTCCTTGGCCTCCCTGTCGACCCAGGCGAGGAAGCGCGAGAGTGCCGCGCCGTCGCGGCGATGGGCGGCCTTGGCCCCTTCGATCTCCACGGCGTTCTTGATCGCGCGGGGAAGGATCGCCGGATCGGGGATGGCGAGGGGCTCGGCCCCGGCCTTCTTCGCCGCCTCGAAATAGAAGGCAGAGGAGGCGGCCGGATCGATGGCGATCTTCGCCCCCTTGAACTCGGCGAGGGCGGCGGGAAGGGCGTCTGGCGTGTCCAGCGCCACCTCGTTGCCGAGCCAGGCGGGAAGCTCCTTGGTGACCTTCCTGGGATCCAGGAAGAGCCGCGCCGTCCCGTCGGCGCGCAGGATCGCCTGGGAGAGGGGCAGGGGGGTTCGGATGACATCGCCGCCGCGGATGTTGAAGAGCCAGGCGATCGAGGCCGGAGCGGTGAGGAGCGCCGCCGCGGCGCCCTCCTCGGCGATCCTCTCGCCAAGCCGCGCGCGCTTGGCGGCGCTGGTCTCGCCGGCGTATTCGATCGGGTGGGGGACGACCGGGGCGGACGGCTGGGCCGGGCGCTTGGGGCCCCAGGCCTCGTCGAGCGGGTTGGCTTTCACCGGCTCGAGCCTCGCGCCCGCCTTGGCGGCGGCGGCCTCGAGGAGCGCGAGCTTGTCGGGACTGGTGAGGCGCGGATCATAGCCGATCCTCATGCCGGGCCTCGCCCGCTCCTCCAGGAACGCCGTGACGCCCCCCTCGGCGATGTCGCGAATCTCGAAGAGGCTGGGATCGACCTGCTCCTTGACCTGGATCCGGTAACGGCCGTCGACGAAGATCGCCGCCTCGTTCTCGAAGATCACCGCGGCTCCGGCCGAGCCGGTGAAGCCGGTCGCCCAGGCGAGGCGATTGTTGGCCTCGGGAAGGTACTCGTTCTGGTGCTCGTCCTCGTGGGGGACGATGAGGCCATCGAGGCCCTGCTCGGCCATGGCCTTGCGGATGAGTGGGGTGTGGCGGGGGCCGAAGGAGGGATCGGCGGTCTCTTCGAAGCTCTGGCGCATTGCGGTTTCCTACCCTCGCGCCCATCGCCGGGAAAGCCCCGCCGTCCTTAAAGCGAGGAGCGGGGAAAGGGTCCGACCTTCTCCATCACCAGGCAGCGCCATGCGCCCTCGGCGAGGCGGCGGCGGAGCCGCAACCCCATGGCGCGCCAGGGGGCGAGGACCTCGCGCGTCTGGCCGGCGAGAAGGCCCGAAAGGATGGCGAGGCCGCCCTTGGCGATCAGTGGCGCGGCGCGGGGCGCGAGGCGGACGAGCGGGCCGGAAAGGATGTTGGCGAAGAGAAGATCGTAGCGCGCAGCCTTGCCGATGACGGGGTGGCGCTCCCCGTGGGCGAGATGGACCCGGACGCGAGCGCGATTGGCTCGCGCGTTGGCCCTGGCGACCCGAACCGCCTCGGGATCAATGTCGGAGGCCAAGACGCGGCGCGCCCCTGCCCTCGCCGCGGCCATGGCGAGGATCCCCGTCCCGGTCCCAAGATCGAGGACGGACTTCGGAGGACCGTGGCGGCGAAGCTCGGCTTCGAAGGCTCGGAGGCAGAGCCGGGTCGAGGCGTGGTGGCCGGTCCCGAAGGCGAGGCCGGCCTCGACCGTAAGGGCGATGCGATTCGCCGGCGCGCGCGCCTCCTCGGCGAGGATCAGGAAGCGGCCGACCGCGATGGGCGGCAGGCCGGCGCGCGAGATGGCGACCCAGTCGGCCAGCGGCAAGGCTTCGATCCGGACCGAGAGGCCGGAAAATCCGGCCAGGCTGGCTTGGATCGCCTTTGCAGCCGCTTCGTCCAGCGGCCACGCGTCGAGCCGGAAGAGGTTCCGCGCTTCGTCTTCGACGACGAGAGAAAAAGCCGAGGCGTCGAGCTCCGGGTTGGCCGAGAGGGCCTCGAAGGCGGCGGCGGCTTGCGCCTCCTCTCCGAGCGCGATGATCTGAAGAGAGCGGCTCAGGGCGAAGGCGGAGCATCGGGCGAGATGCGCTTCGCCGCATCGGCCGCCTCGATCCTCGCCTTCTCCTGGCGGGTTGCTTCGCGGTCGGCGGCGTCGCGCTCCCGGGCCTGCATGGTCGGATTGGTGCCCGCTAGGATGTTTCCGCCGATGCTGGGATAGACCGGCTCCGGCGGAACGAATCGCTCCAGCGCCGCCGCCTGGGCGCGCGAGGGTGGCGCGACGAGCTTGGCGTTAACGGTTCGGCCGGTCTCGCAGCCGGCGAGCAGGGCGATGGCGACAAGGCCGGCGCCGATCAGCAGAATGCGCCCCATGGCCGCTCTCCCAATGCGCCCCTATAGATGCGCCATCCATTCGGAGGAGTGAAGAGATGGCGGTCCTTCGCCTGGGAGATCATGCGCCAGAGCTGCCGGCGGCGGGCGAGTACTGGATCGCTCCCTCGGCCCAGGTGATCGGAAAGGTGATCCTCCGCAAGAACGCCAGCGTTTGGTTCGGGGCGGTCCTTCGAGGCGACAACGACCCGATCACCGTGGGGGAGAACTCCAACGTCCAGGACAACTCCGTCCTCCACACCGATCATGGCCAGCCTCTCGTCATCGAGGCGGACGTCACCGTCGGCCACATGGCCATGCTCCACGGTTGCACGCTGGGGGCGGGATCGCTGATTGGCATCGGCGCGATCGTGCTCGGCGGGGCGAGGATCGGCAAGGGATGCCTCATCGCCGCCGGGGCGCTGGTGACCGAGGGCAAGGAAATCCCCGACTTCTCGGTGGTGATGGGGACGCCCGGCAAGGTCGTGCGCACCATGGCCGAAGCCGAGTCCAAAGCCCTCTCCGCCGGCGCCGCCCATTACGTCGCCAACTGGAAGCGATTCGCCGCCGGCCTGGCGATCGCCTGAACGAAAGGATGAGGGCCATGGAGTTCATCGAGGTCGCCCGCGAGGGGAAGATCACCACCATCACGCTCAATCGACCGGAGGTGATGAACGCCGTCCACTCACCGATGCACTTCGAGATGGACGCGGCGATCAGCGCCTTCGCCGCCAATCCGGATCAGTGGGCGGCGATCATCACCGGCAAGGGCGAGAGAGCCTTCTCGGCCGGCAATGACCTCAAGTGGCAGGCGGTCGGCGGGGAGCGCCGCGCCCCGCCCTCGGGTTTCGCCGGCCTCACCACCAGGTTCGATCTCACCAAGCCGCTCATCGCGGCGGTGAACGGCGTCGCGATGGGGGGCGGCTTCGAGATCGCGCTCGCCTGCGATCTCATCATCGCCTCCGAGACCGCGGTCTTCGCCCTTCCTGAGCCGAGAGTCGGCTTGGCCGCCCTCGCTGGCGGACTGCATCGGCTTCCGCGCGCCATCGGGCTCAAGCGGGCCATGGGGATGATCCTCACCGCTCGGCGCGTCTCGGCGCGCGAAGGGCTCGAGCTCGGCTTCGTCAACGAGGTCGTCGCGCCCTCTGAGCTGATGGCCGCCGCCCGCCGCTGGGCCGACCAGATCTGCGAACTCTCGCCGATGAGCATTCGCGCCTCCAAGGAAGCGGTGATGAAGGGGCTCGACGAGCCGTCGCTGGAGGCGGCGCTCTCCGCCCAGAACCACTACGCCGCCGTCCGTGCGCTCTACGCCTCTGAGGATTTCGTCGAAGGCCCCAGAGCCTTCGCCGAGAAGCGGACCCCGACCTGGCGCGGGCGCTGAGGCGCGCGCCTATCGCGGCAAGGGCGCTGGAATTGAGGTTCGCGAGATTGCAGGATCACACGCCTGGACGAACTTCGGAGTTGTGACGCTGGCATGTGCAACGCCTACAACCTCAAGGCCTCGATGGCCGCGATCGGCGAGGCGAGCCTGAAGCAGCTCGGCCTACCGCTCCTCTTTCCGCCCGGCGTCACGGCGGCGACAAGCAACGTCCCTGTTCCAGAAGCGGTCTATCCCCGCCGCGACGGCCTTATCCTCAAGCCGACCCTCCTTCGCGAGGCGGGGGAGGCGGAGCGCGAAGGGCCGCCCACCCTCGAGCCGGCGCTCGCCCACTGGAATCTCACCCCCTTCTTTCACAAGGGGCCGCTCAAGGCCTGGAAGGCTTCGACCAACAACTGCCGAAGCGAGACCATGGCCTCTTCGCCCACCTTCCGCGAAGCGTTCAGGCGCCGGCGGTGCCTTATCCCGGCGACCAGCTTCACCGAATGGACGGGGCCCAAGGGGAAGAAGACCGCCCATCAGATCGGCCTTGCCTGGGGGGGAATCTTCTTCCTCGCCGGTCTCTTCGAGCGCTGCCGGGTCGAGGAGGCGTGGGTCGAGAGCTACACCATGGTGATGATGCCGGCCGCCGGGCTCGTGGCGCGTTTCCACGACCGGTCGCCGGTGATCCTCGGAAAAAATACGGCGTTCTGCTGGCTCGATCCGGCCCAGGACTGCGCGAGCCTGCTCGCCGCTCCGGCCGAGGGGATTCTCGCCGCCGAGCCCCCAGAGCCGGTCGCGGCGTGACGGTGTGATCTTCGAGATCACCGATCCGGCGGATTCGCGCCTCGCCCCCTTCCACCACGTGCGCGAGCGCGATCTCTGCGGACGCGGAGGGGGGTTCATCGCCGAGGGGAAGCTGGTGCTGGCCGCTCTCGCCGAGAGCCGCCTGCACACCGCCGAGGCGCTGCTCATCGCCCGCGAGCGTCTTGGCGGCCTGGCCGATCTCCTCGCCCGCTTCGAGACCCATACCCCGGTCTACATCGCTCCGCGCGAGGTCATGGACGAGATCGTCGGCTTTCCTATCCACCGCGGGGTGCTCGGACTGGGTCGCCGCGGGATGTCGATCGGACCGGAGGCGCTCCTCGCGTCGGCCGGCGTGCGGGCCCTCGTCCTTGTCCTCATCGGCGTTTCCAACCACGACAACATGGGCGGCCTCTTCCGCAATGCCGCCGCGTTTGGCGCGGCGGGCGTCCTTCTCGATCCCACCGCCTGCGATCCGCTTTACCGCAAGGCGATCCGCGTCTCGGCCGGCCATGCCCTGAAGGTCCCCTTCGCACGGCTCTCGCCCGGTGAGGACCCGATGGCGCTCCTCGAAGCGGCCGGCTTCGAGGCCTTCGCCCTTTCGCCGCGGGCCGCGACGCCGCTCTCGGCCATCGCGCGGCCGGCGAGAGCCGCCCTTATCCTTGGCCCCGAAGGCGAAGGCCTTCCACCTTCACTCCTCACCCGCTGCGAAAGCATAGGGATCGAGATGGCGCCGAGGGTGGATTCCCTGAACGTTTCCACCGCGGCGGGCATCGCCCTTCACCACCTCGCCTTCGCGAGCGCGGCGCGATGAAGGCGGTGGCGGCGATCGACCAGGGAACAACGAGCTCGCGCTGCATCCTCTTCAGCCAGTCCGGCGAGATCATCGCCCAGGCGCAGAAGCCGCATCGCCAAATCTTCGAAAGGCCCGGCTGGGTCGAGCACGACGCCCTCGAAATCTGGGCCGCCGTCGAGGAAACGTGCGGCCAGGCGCTCGCCCGCTCCGGGCTGGCCGCCTCGGACATCGCTGCGGTTGGGATCACCAATCAGAGGGAGACGACGGTCCTTTGGGAAAAGGCGAGCGGAAAGCCCATCGCCAACGCCATCGTCTGGCAAGATACGCGAACGGCGCCCTTCGTGGCCGCCCACGCCGCCGAGGGCGAGGCCTGGCGGGCCAAGACCGGTCTTCCGCTCGCCACCTACTTTTCTGGCCCCAAGATCCGCTGGCTTCTCGAAGAGATCCCCGGGGCGCGCGAGGCGGCGAGACTCGGCGAGATCCTCTTCGGCACGATCGACTCCTGGTTGATCTTCAAGCTCACCGGCCGCCACCTCACCGATCCCACCAACGCCGGCCGCACCCTCCTTATGGACCTGGAGCGGCAGGCCTGGGACGAGGACCTGTGCGAGGCCATCGGCGTCCCGCTCGCCATGCTCCCGAAAATCCGGCCGTCCTCGGAAGTCTATGGCCCGGCTCGGGGAGCGCTCTCCGGCGTCGCCGTCGCCGCCGCCCTGGGCGACCAGCAGGCCGCCCTCTTCGGCCAAGCCTGCTTTTCTGCGGGCGAGGCCAAATGCACCTACGGGACCGGCGCCTTTCTCCTCACTCACACCGGAGAAACTCCGATTATCTCCAAGAGTGGTCTGATCGCCACTCCCGCCTGCCGGATCGGCGAGGGTCCGGCGGAGTACGCTTTGGAAGGCTCGATCGCGGTGGCCGGCGCCCTCGTCCAGTGGCTGCGCGACAAGCTCGGGATCATCGCCAACGCGGGCGAGATCGAGACCCTGGCCGGCCAGGCGCGGGACAGCGGCGGGGCGGTCTTCGTCCCGGCCTTCTCGGGCCTTTTCGCGCCGCACTGGCGAAGCGATGCTCGCGGCCTCATCGCCGGCCTGACGGCCTATGTAGGCAAGGCCGAGATCGCCCGCGCGGCCCTGGAGGCGACCGCCTTCCAGGTCGCCGACGTCGCCGACGCCATGGCCGCGGACATGAAGAACGACGACAAGGACTTGGGAGTCGCGCGGCTCTCCGAGCTGAGGAGCGACGGCGGCATGGCCGCCAATGCGCTCTTCCTCCAGATCCAGGCCGACATCCTCGGCCTGCCGGTGGTGCGTCCGGCGGTCCTCGAGACGACGGCGCTCGGCGCGGCCTATGCCGCCGGACTTGCAGTCGGCTTCTGGGACGGCCTCGAGGCCCTTCGCCGCCACTGGCGCGAGAACGCCCGCTTCACTCCGGCGATGAGCGGCGAAGCCCGCATCGCGGCGCGGGCGGCGTGGGCGAAAGGCGTGGAGCGGGCCAAGGGCTGGGTCGACTGAAAGGCGCGGGGCGCTTGCCGCTGGCCCCCCGAGCCAGTAAGCCATGCTGCAGATGCGAAAGGAGCGGGGCGTGGCCAGTCAGGACTACGAGGCGGAGACCCTCGAGGGGACGCTGGCGCTCGAGCGAATCGAGGTCAACCTCTTTCGGGGCGTCGCCTCCGGAAGTCATGGACCCAGGATCTTCGGAGGCCTCGTCATCGGCCAGGCGCTCGCCGCCGCCTACCAGACAGTGGAGGACCGGTTCTGCCACTCGCTGCACTGCTACTTCCTGAGGCCGGGCGATCCGAAGATTCCCATCCTCTACGAGGTCGACCGGGCGAGGGACGGCGGCTCGTTCACCACCCGCCGCGTCACCGCCATCCAGCATGGGGCCCAGATCTTCAACCTCGCCGCCTCCTTCCAAGTCGAGGAGCCCGGAGTGGAGCATCAGGATCCGATGCCCGACGTCCTCCGCCCGGAAGAGCTCGCCGCCGACCCCAACTGGCGGGACTGGCGCCGGCCGGTGGAAATACGCCCCGTCGAGCCGTTCGACCGCGCCAGTCCGACCGTGCGGCCGGCTTTCCAGAATGTCTGGATGCGGGCCACCGATCCTCTGGACGCCGATCCGGCCGCCCATCAGGCGGCGATCGCCTACGCTTCGGATCTCTCCTTCCTGTCCACCGCCATGGGCCCCCACGGGTTGGGCTGGATGACGCCGGGTCTGCAGACGGCCAGCCTCGACCACGCCATCTGGTTCCATCGCAGAACCGACTTCAACGATTGGCACCTTTACGCCCAGAGGAGCCCGTCGGCCTCCGGCGCGCGCGGCTTCAATCTTGGGGAGATCTTCCGCTCCGACGGCGCGCTCGTCGCTTCGACGGCCCAGGAAGGGCTGATGCGGCGCCGGCCGGCCTAGATCTCAACGGCCCGGCGCGACGAGGATCTTGATCTCGCGCTTGTCGGTCTGAAGGGCCCGGAAGGCCGTGGGCGTCTCCTCCAGATCGACCACCCGGGTGACGATGCCGCCGTACGCCGTTCGTCCTTCGGCGAGATTGGCGAGCGAATGGGCGAACTCGGCGGGCGAGTAGCCGAGCACGAATCTGAGCTCGATCTCCTTGGCGATGAAGGCGAAGGGCTCGATCGCATCGGGCGTGAGGCAGACGCCGGCCACCACGATCCGGCTCGAGGGCGGGGCGGCTTCGGCGAGGCTCTCGAGGACGCCGGGCGCTCCCACGCATTCAAAGATGAGCGGCCGACGCGTGGTCCCGGCGAGGGCCATGAGACCCTCGGCTCTCGTCGCCGGAACCCCGAAGTCGCTCCAGGCGATCGCCGGAGAGGCGGACGCGGGGTCGACAAGGCGATCGGCGCCCAGGCGCTCGGCCGCCGCCCGCCGCTCGGGCGAGAAATCGACCCCGATCACCGGACCCAGGCCCCGCGCCTTCAGCGAAGCGATGACCGCGAGTCCGACCGGGCCAAGGCCCACAACCATGCAGACATGATCGGCCTCGACCTCGGCCTTGGCGACGGCGTGTTCGCCCACCGCCAGGGGTTCGGTGAGCGCGGCGGTCTCGCTGGAAAGTCCGTTGGGGACCTCGATGAGCAGAGCCTCGCTGAGCAGGATCTCCTCGGCGAATCCGCCCGGGACGCGACTCGAATAGCCGATGGTCTCGAAGCCGGCCTCGCCGACCAAGCCCGGAATGGAGACGACGCGAGTCCCGCTCTTCAGGCCCCGCTGGCAGCCTGGTCCGGCCTCCAGGATCTCGCAGCAGAACTCGTGACCGAAGACGGTGTCGGCGCCCTTCTTCATGCGGGAGAGGCCGCCGAGCCGTTCCGAGAGATCGATCATGTGGTCGTAGGCGTCGAGCGCGTGCAGGTCCGATCCGCAGATGCCGCAGGCGAGAGTCCGGCAGAGCATCTGCCCCGCGCCAGGGACCGGCGTTTCCATCTCGCCCACTTCGAGCGCGCCCGAGCCGCGCCGGATCACCGCCCGCATATCTTCGTCTCCGCTGGAAAGACGCCCAGCTTAGGCGCGGGCCGCCTTATCGATAAGCCGCAAAAGCTGCGCCTCGCCTCGTCGACCCTCGCCAAGTTCGCGCCCGCCCAGGGCTCCGGAGCGGAAGGCCTCGATGACGATCGGGTGGATATAGGCGGAGCGGCACACCGCGGCGGTGTTGCCAAGCAGACCGGCCGTCGCCTTGACCGTACGCACGATGGCGCGCTTGGCAGCCGCTTCGCTGGTCGGGGGCGACTCGGCGGAGAGCGCGCGGGCGGCCGCGAGGCTCGCCGCCCAGGTACGGAAGTCCTTGGCGCTGAAGTCCTCTCCCATCGCCTCCCTTATGTAGGCGTTGACATCGCCACTCTCGATCTGGTGGCGCTCGCCTTCCGCGTCGACGTACTGGAAGAGTCTCTGTCCGGGGAGCGATTCGCAGGTGCGCAGCAGGCGGGCGAGGCGCCGGTCCTGGAAGCCGGTGCGGCGGAGGATCCCGCTCTTGGCGCGGAACTCGAAGACCGCTCCGGCGCCGGAGAGGGCGACGTGCCGTTTGCGAAGGGTAGTGAGGCCAAAGCTCTGATTGCACTTGGCGTACTCGGCGTTGCCGATCCTCAGGAGGGTCAGTTCGAGCAGGCGCACCGCCCCGGCGAGGACCCTCTCTCGGCAGAGCCCTCTTCGGGAAAGGTCCGCCTCGACCCGGGCTCGCAGCCGCGGAAGCGCGCGGCCAAATGCGTGGACGCGCTCGAACTTGGCCTCGTCGCGGAAGGCGCGCCACAGATAGTGATAGCGGTACTGTTTCCGTCCACGCGCATCACGGCCGACGGCCTGGATGTGACCGCCGGGAAGTGGACAGATCCACACTTGGCTCCAGGCCGGAGGGATCGCCAGGGCGCGGATACGCTCGAGCGCCGCTCCCTCGGCGATGACCTCTCCCTGGGGATCACGATAGAAGACTCCTGGTCCTTCGCCTTCCCGAATGATGCCGGGATCATCATCGCTCACATAGACGAGGGCATCGGTCTGGGGATCGAAGGCGCCCGCTTTCTCGTTCCCGACGTCCCTGGCCATCGGCCTGGTCTCACAAAGCCTTTACGGCCAGGGCCAACGCGCGCGAGCGCGCCTGTGTTCCGGCAGAGCGAGGAGAAGTCGGCTGCGGCTCGCCGACTCAGCCGGCGGCGCGGAGGGGTTGAGACGCGCGCGGGAGGGTCGGGCCGCTCCCCGACCATCGGTCGATGACCTCGAGGAGCCGGGCCGGATTGACCGGCTTGGCGATATGGTCGTTCATCCCCGCCTCGAGGCACCGCTCGATCTGATCGGGCAGGACATTGGCGGTCATGGCGATGATCGGGACCTCGCGCGCCGCGCGCCGCTCCATGGAGCGGATGCGGCGGGTGGCGGAAACCCCGTCCATCACCGGCATCTGCATGTCCATCAGCACCAGGTCATAATCGCGAATTTCGAGCTGGGCCACGGCGGCGGTCCCGTCCTCGGCCATGTCGATGACGATGTCGAAAGGCTGAAGGAGGGCGGCGACGAGCTCGCGGTTCACCGCCATGTCCTCGGTCAGGAGGATGCGAAGGGGGCGGTCGACCCGGGCGGGGGCGGGAACCTTGGCCGTCTCCGGCGCGGCCGCTTCGGAGTCCTCGGCGATCGGCAAGACGACTTGAATCCAGAACACCGAACCTTTGCCGGGCGCGCTGGAGGCGCCGACTTCGCCGTTCATCAGCTTGGCGATCCGCCGACAGATGGCGAGGCCCAGGCCCGTTCCCCCAAAGCGTCGCGAGACCGAAACATCGGCCTGAGCGAAACGCTCGAAGATCGAGTCGAGCTGATCGGCCGGAATTCCGATGCCGCTGTCGATCACCTCGAGGCGCAGCTTCCGCGCGCCCTCGCCGGCGGCGAGCTGGCGGACCCTGACCCCGATCCCTCCCTTGGAGGTGAACTTCACGGCATTGGCGATGAAGTTGAGGAGAACCTGGCGCAGGCGGGCCGGGTCGCCCTGGAGCATCCGCGTTTCGCCCTCGGCGCGGACCTTGATGGCGAGCCCCTTGGCGCGGGCTTGGTCGCCGATCATGGCGGCGACCGCCTCGGCTTCGGCGAGAGGATCGAAGGGTCGGCTTTCGAGCTCGACGCTGCCGGCCTCGAATTTCGAGAAATCGAGGATCGAGTTGACCGTGTCGAGGAGGGAGGCGCTGGCCTCGGCGATCAGGTGGGCGTGTCGGGCGTTCCCAGGATCGAGTTTGGAGGAGCCTTCGAGCAGGCCGGCAAAGCCGATGATGGCATTGAGCGGGGTGCGTAGCTCGTGGCTCATGTTGGCCAGGAAATCGCTCTTGGCCGCGGCCGCCTTCTCGGCCATGCCGAGCGCCTCGACGAGCCGCGCCTCCATGGCCTTGCGTTCATTGATGATGCGCGAAACCGAGATCACCTCGCCGAGTTCTCCGGGCTTCGCCGGCGCCGTCACCGAGACCGAAGTCTCGACCCAGTTGACCGTCCCGTCCTCGTGGATGAGGCGACACTCCACTACCCCCCGGCCGCCGGTCGCGCCCAGGGATTCGACATATTTGGCGACCCGTTCGGCGTCATCGGGATGGACGTTCTGGTAGACCGGCTCGGCCAGGATCTCGGCGGTGGATTTTCCGAGAAGCTGTTCGAAGGAGGGCGAGATATAGAGCCTCTTGCCGTCCATGCGGGTGAGGGCGATGGCGTCGGTGACGTTGTCGGCGAGGACCCGGTAGCGCGCCTCGCTATCGATGATCAGTCCCTGGGCGTCGGCGAGCCGGCGGCGGGTCAGCATGCCGCGGGCCGCGCCCTCCCCGGCGAAGGCGACCGCCAGGGCGAGCAGGGCCCAGGCCGGACCAGATTGGCCGGCGAGGGGGGTCGGATCGAACGCCACGATGGCGAGCATGAGGACGGCGGGGACTGCTCCGGTCACCGCCAGGCCGGAGGGGGACTCCAGAGCGTAGGTCTGGCCGAAGAAGATGATGCTGAGCCAGATCGCGGCGGCGCAGACCGGCGCCGCGGGGCCGCCCGAAACCCACACTAGACAGCCCAGGACGACCCACCCGACGGCGATGACTCCGGCGTCGAGGAGGTGGACGGCGCGGGCGAGCGAGGTGGATCGACGGCGGCCGAAGACAAAAAGACGGGCGATCTGGTCCCAGGCTTCCAGGGCGCACATGATCGCCAGCCACAGGGCGCAAGCGAAAGGAGAGATCACGAAGGAGAAGATCACCGCCACGGCGAGCATGGCCGCGCCGCGGGAAAGGAGGCCGCCGCGGCCATATTCGACCATGCGGTCCAGCCCGTCGTCCAAAATGCGGTCGAGGCGCATGGGTCTCTCGTCAGAGGTGCCTGGCGATCTTCGCCCATTGGCCTGAAGTCGAGGTTAAGGCCGAGACGAGCCATTTGAGCGCGGCGGCGAAAGCTTGCTAAAGACGCCTCGCCCCATGCCCAGCTCCGCCGTCCCGGCGCCTCCAAGCTCCCCTCTCAGCGCGGCCCGCGCCGCCATCGCGCCATGCTATCGGCCAGACGAGCGAGGGCTCGTCGCCGAGCTGGCCCGAGCGGCCCAGGCGAGCGGCGAAGAGCGGGAAGCCATCCTGAGGGTTGCTACGCGCCTCCTCGCCGAACTGCGCGCGCCCGGCCGGGCGGGGTGGATCGATCGCTTTCTGCAGGAGTACAGCCTCTCCAGCGAAGAAGGCGCGGCGCTCCTGGGCCTCGCCGAGGCCTATCTGCGCATTCCCGATCCCGGAACCGCCGACGCCCTCATCCGCGACAAGCTCGGCAGGGGCGACTGGCGAAGC
>JBOHLG010000025.1:0-48761 GCA_050729515.1 Caulobacteraceae bacterium | reverse complement strand
CGCGCCAGCGGTCGCCGAAGTCGGCAAGGATTAGCGGCAGGACCTCGGCCCCGACGATGTCGCTGGCGGTGAGACGGATCGCGCCGGCGGGGGCGTCGAGAGCCCCCGAGGCGGCCCGCGCCAGGGCCGCCGCGGCGCTCGCCATCGCCTCGGCGTTGGGAGCCAGCGCCAGCGCCGTCTCAGTGGGCCGAAGCCCTCCGGGCGAGCGGGTGAAGAGCGCGGCGCCCAGCGAGGCCTCCAGGCCCTCGATGTGCCGGCCAAGAGTGGGCTGGGCGAGGCCGAGCGCGCGGGCCGCCCCCGAAAGGCTGCCGGCGCGCATCACCGCCAGGAAGGATCGCCAGAGCGCCCAGTCCACCTCGGACATGCATTTTTCTATAACCGATCTACGGCGCTGCGCAATTTACGTATGACATCGGCCAGTCCAGGTTCAACGGCGTCGCTCCCCCAAGGAGCGCCCTCTCTGGAGAAGGAACCTGGTCATGATCCTCACCGTAATCGACCGCCTTGCGCTCGGCCTCTTCAACGCGCTCACCCTGGTCGGCCCGCCGCTCGTCGTCGTCGGCCTGCTCTCTGGAGCGCTCTGATGACCGCGCGAAAGACCGTGCTGATCATAGGCGCGACAGGCGCGTTCGGCGCCCATGCCGCCGTCGCCCTCATCGCCCGCGGCTGGACCGTGCGGGCGCTCGCCCGGGACCCTGGGAAGGCGCGCGAAAAGCTCGGCGCGGCCATGCCGGTCGACATCATCGGGGGCGACGCCCTGAACGAAGCCGAAGTCGTCGCCGCCGCCACGGGCGCCCGGATCATCGTCCATGCGGCCAATCCGCCGGCCTATAGGAACTGGGCCGGGACGGTGCTCCCCATGCTATCGAACTCGATCGCCGCGGCTCGGGCGAGCGGGGCGCGCATCATCCTTCCTGGCAGTGTCTACAACTTTGCTGCCGACGCAGGACCTTCGATCGCCGAACACGCACCGCAGGAGCCGACGACCCACAAAGGGGACATCCGCGTTGCGGCCGAACGGGCGCTCGAGGCGGCGGCGGGAGAAGGCGTGCGCTCGCTCATCCTGCGAGCCGGCGACTTTTTCGGCCCGGGCGCTGGAAGCGCGTTCTTCAATCACCTCCTGGTGCGTCGCGGCAGCCGAGCGCTCGTCTTTCTAGTACCGGGTCCGCGCCGGATCGACCACGCCTTCGCCTATCTCCCCGATCTCGCCGAGGCCATGGCGCGCCTGGCCGATCGCGAAGAGGCGCTGGAGCCTTTCGCGCGCTTCCATTTCGCCGGCCATTTCGTCTCGACCGCCGAGGTCATCGGGTGCGTGCGCCAGGCGCTGGGCGCGTCCACATTCCGCACCCTCCCATTCCCCTGGACTTTGGCGGGCGTGCTTGGGCTCTTCGACGAGACGCTGCGCGAGCTCACCGAGATGCGCTATCTCTGGGAAAAGCCGATCGGTCTTGACGGATCGGCCCTCGAGGCCTTTGTCGGGCCCCTGCGCTCCACCCCGCTTCAAGCCGCTATCGCCGCGACGCTGGAGGATTTGCTGGGCGGAGCCGAAAAGCGCGATGCCCGAGGAGGAGGTTCATGGACTTCGTCAGACTGGGAGCGACCGGCCTCAAGGTCTCACGCCTCTGCCTCGGCTGCATGACCTATGGATCGAAGAAGTGGCGGCAGTGGATCCTCGAGGAGGAGGAGGCCCTGCCGTTCTTCAAGAAGGCGCTCGAGTCGGGGATCAATTTCTTCGACACCGCCGACGTATATTCCCAGGGCGCCAGCGAGACGGTGACCGGCAAGGCGCTCAAGACCTTCGCCAAGCGTCACGAGGTGGTGATCGCCACCAAGGTCAACGGCCCCATGGGCTCCGATCCCAACAACCGCGGCCTTTCGCGCCGGCATATCTTCGACGCCATCGACCGCAGTCTGCAGCGCCTTGGCGTCGACTACGTCGATCTCTATCAGATCCACCGCTTCGACTATGAAACGCCGATGGAGGAAACCCTGGAGGCGCTGAACGACGTGGTGCGCTCCGGAAAGGCCCGCTACGTCGGGGCATCCTCGATGTACGCTTGGCAGTTCCAGAAGATGCTCGACATCTCAAAGGCGCGGGGCTGGACGAGCTTTTCCTCCATGCAGCCCCAGCTCAACCTCGTCTATCGCGAGGAGGAGCGCGAGATGCTTCCCCTCTGCAGGAGCGAAGGTATCGGGGTCATTCCCTGGTCGCCGCTCGCCCGCGGCTATCTCGCCGGAGGCCGCGAGAGCCCCGGCGAAGGCAATACCGAGCGCGCGCGAAGCGACGAATTCGCCGCGCGCCTCTACTTCCGCGAGTCCGATCATGCAGTCGTCGAGAAGGTCGGCGAGATCGCCAAGGCGCGCGGGGTTTCCAACATGCAGATCGCGCTCTCCTGGGTGCTGCGACATCCGGCAGTGACCTCGCCGATCGTGGGCGCCTCCAAGCTCCACCACCTCGACGAGGCTGTCGCCGCCTTGGACGTGAAGCTCAGCGACGAGGAGGCGAAGGCGCTCGAAGCGCCGTATCGGCCCAAGCCGGTCCTCGACCACGCCTGAAGGCTCAGGCGGCGGCGAGGCGCCGGCGCGGGACTCTCGAGACAAAGGCTGCGAAGACGACGAGGCCGGCGATCCGACCCCTCACCCCCGGTTCTCCTTGCGTTCGGCTTCGCCCTCGCCCGCCCTCTCGGCGGCGATCCTCGCCGCCTCCGCCGCCTCCATCGCCGCGCCCCGCCTCCTTCGCGCCCGGGCGTAGAGCCAAGTCCAGCCGGCGAGCACGCCCGCGGTCGAATAGCCGATGATCGGCGAAATGATGAGATAGGTCTTGATCGAGACGGCGAAGACCAGGGCGCAGGCGACGGTTGTGCTGGCGAGAAGGCCCACTCCCCACACCAGGGTCATCGTCGTCAGGGCGCGGCGAAAGCCCGGATTGTTCCGTCGCGCCTCGAAGCCGGCGAGATCGGCCGAGCCGCGCCGCCTCATGGTGGCGACGGCGAGATAATAGATGATCGGGCGCTTGATCGCGGCCGAGAAGAGGAAGGCCAGCGCGATGAGGCCGCCCACCAAGTGCTCGCGAAGCTGGAGGAACTTCACGCCGCCTCCGCCGAGGAAGGCGAGAAGGCCCAGGGCGATGCCGACCAGGACGAGGATCGAGACCGCGTCGATCCGGCGGCGCCTCGCGAACTCGAAGAGGCTCCACGCGATCGGCGGCCCGGACGAGGCCATCAGGGCGTGGACGTCGCCGAGCCGCGCCTTGCCGAGGTCATAGATGAGGAAGGGCAGGATGAAGTTGAAGAGGAGCTCGGGTGCGACCTTGGGGCCCTGGCCGAGGATCCACGCCTTCGCCTGCGCCGCTCTGGAGGAAACGGCCGTTTCGGTCATGGCCCCGGCCTCTAGCCGATCGGGCTCAGAAGAGCACGCGCGGATTGAATGTCCGCTTGGGATCGATCGTCGCGCGCAGGGCGCGCTGGAGGGCGACGTCGATGGGGTCCTTGAAAGCCAGCGCCTCCGCAATCTTCATGATCCCCAGCCCGTGCTCGGCGCTGATCGAACCGCCAAGGGAAACCGCGAGCTGATGCACCAGGTGGGCGCCGGCTTGGCGCTGCGCAGCGTGGCGATCGGGATCGCTCTCCTCTGGGCAAAGGACATCATAATGAATGTTGCCGTCGCCGACGTGGCCGAAGGCGTCGATCCGCACGCCCGGAAACGCCGTCTCAAGCGCCCTTCCGGCCCTTTCGATGAATTCGGCGACTTTGGAGACGGGCACGGAGATGTCATGCTTCCAGACCGGTCCCTGGCTCTTCTGGGCCTCCGACTGACTCTCTCGCAGCGCCCAAAAGGCCTTGGCGCCCGCCTCCGTCTGGGCGATCGCGGCGTCGGCGATCAGCCTTTTCTCCAGGGCGGCGGCGAGGAGCCTCTCGAGCGCCGGCGCGGCCAAACCCATCTCCACCGAGGCGGTTTCAATGAGGACATACCAGGGGCTCTTCCCGGCGAGCGGGGCGCGGGCGTCGGGAAGATGGTCAAGGACGAGCGCCATGCCGAGCGCGCCGATGAGTTCGAAGGCCTCGATGCCATCCCCAGCCTCCTTCTTGGCGAGTTCGAGGAGCTTCACCGCCTCGGCGGGGGTAGCGACACCGGCGATGGCGACCGCCCGCTCGGCGAGGGCTGGGAAGAGACGAAGGGCGGCGGCGGTGACCACGCCCAGGGTTCCCTCGGCGCCGATGAGGAGCTGCTTGACGTCATATCCCGTGTTGTCCTTGCGCAGGCGCTTGAGGCCGGCGAAGACCTCGCCGGAGGGCAGCACCGCCTCAAGGCCTAGGACCAGGCTGCGCATCGTCCCATAGCGCAGCACCTCGACGCCGCCGGCATTGGTCGAGACGAGCCCCCCGATGGTCGCCGAACCGGACGAGGCGAGGTCGAGCGGGAAGCGCCGACCGGCCCGGCCCGCCGCTTCATGGACGTTGGCGAGGATGGCGCCCGCCTCGACGATCATCACGTCATCGGCGAGATCGATCTCGCGCACCCTCGTCATGCGTTCGGTGGAAAGGAGGACCTCGCCTTGGGGGATCTGGCCGCCGACAAGGCCGGTGTTGCCGCCTTGGGGCGTGATCGAAAGACCCGCTTCGGCACAGATGCGCACGACCTTTGCGGTTTCCTCGACGCTTTGCGGCGAGACGAGCAGGGGCGTCGAGCCGCGCCACCGCCCGCGACTTTCGACGAGCTTGCCCGACAGTCGCTCGGGATCGTCGCTCCAGCCCCTCTCGCCGAGGGCGGCCTTCAGGCGCTCGACCGCCGCGGACTGAAGCTCGCTGGGAACATCGCCGGCCATGGCCGGCGCTATACCATGCTCCTTCCCGCGAGCCTCTGGAGATCGGCGGGGGAATCGATGTCGAGGAGCACGCCTTCGTCCTCGGTCTCGACGAGGCTCAGCTCGGCGCCTATGTCGGCCAGGATCGCGCGGGCTCCAGCGTCGCCTTCGAGGCTCGCCAGCCGCGGAACAAGGGCGGCCGAGAAGAGAGCGGGATGGCCGCGCCGGCCCCCGCAGATCGGAGCGGCGGCGAGGGCGCCGGCAGCGAGCGCCGCGGCGAGCGAGGCAAGGATCGGGACGGGGACGAAGGGCATGTCGCCCAGGAACACGAAGACCCCGTCGGCGTCCTCCGGCAGGGCCCGGGCCGCGGCGCGAAGGGAGGCCCCCATGCCCTCGGCGTGGTCGGCGACATCCACGATGCGAAGGCGGGCCCGCCCGCCGATTTGCTCCGCAAAGCGATCGGCGGCCGAGACCGCGTCGGGGTCTCCCCCCACCGTCAAAAAGACCGAGCGGGCCGGAGCGGCGAAGGCGCAGGCCAGCGCGCCCTCGATGAGAACCCTGCCCTGAAAGGGCGCGGAGAGTTTTCCGCCGCCGAACCTAGCCCCCGAGCCGGCCGCGAGCACGATCGCCTCCAGTCGCCTGCCACTGTCCGGATCGGTCGTCATCGCCTATCTTTGCTCGTCATGACGCCCGACGACGTCTCCTTCCAAGCAGGCCCCGACCCCGATCATCGGCCGGCTGGCTCCTCCGCAGCCCTGATCGACGGGTTCGGTCGGTCGGTGAGCTATCTGCGCCTTTCAGTCACCGACCGCTGCGACCTGCGCTGCGTCTATTGCATGGCCGAGCATATGGTCTTCCTGCCCAAGGCCGAAGTCCTGAGCCTGGAAGAGCTCGACCGCATCGCGTCGCTGTTCATCGCCATGGGAGTGAAGAAACTGCGCCTCACCGGTGGCGAGCCCTTGGTGCGAAAGGGCTTCATGAACCTGGTGGAGAGGCTCTCGCGACATCTTTCGAGCGGCGCCCTTGGCGAGCTCACCCTCACCACTAACGGTACTCGCCTTAGCGAATTCGCCGTCGACCTCGCCCGAGCCGGAATGAAACGGATCAATGTATCGCTCGACAGCCTGAGGCCAGAGGTCTTCGTCCGCCTCACCCGCGGCGGCGATCTCGCCAAGGTTCTGGCCGGCATCGAGGCGGCGCGGGAGGCGGGCTTGGCGGTGAAGATCAATACCGTAGCTCTGGCGTCCGACAACGCCGGCGAGATCCCCAGCCTCATCGGCTGGGCGCACCAACGGGGCATGGCCATCACCCTCATCGAAACCATGCCCATGGGCGAGATCCAGGAGGACCGCACGAGCCAGTATCTCTCCCTGTCCAAAGTACGCTCCGATCTCGAGAGCTTCTGGACCCTTTGCGATCTTCCGCTCTCCACCGGCGGCCCCGCGCGCTACGTTGAGGTCGCCGAGACTGGCGGCCGCCTCGGCTTCATCACGCCTCTGAGTCACAATTTCTGCGAAACCTGCAACCGCGTGCGCCTCACCTGCACCGGAGTCCTGCACACCTGCCTCGGCCGCGAGGACGCCGCTGATCTGCGGAGCGCCCTGCGCTCCGGCGGCACGGACGCCGATCTCGCCCGGGCCATCAGGGAAGCGATCGCCGCCAAACCCACGGGACATGATTTCCACATCGCTCGTGGCGCCAGCCCCTCGGTGGCGCGCCACATGTCGACCACTGGCGGCTGATCAGGGACCATGGCCAAGGTGTTGCTCTTCGGGCGCCTGGCGGAGATCGCCGGCTGGCGCGAGCGCGCGTTCGATCCGGCGCCGGCCCGACTCTCGGATCTTCGCGAGCTGATCGGCCGCCTCGATCCCGATCTCGCCGCCGCCCTCGCCGGACTTGGCGTGCGGGCGGCCATCGACAAGGAAATGGTGATTGGCGATGCGGCCATCCCGCCTGGCGCCGAAGTCGCCTTCATGCCCCCCATGAGCGGCGGATGACGAGCGCAGGATGATTCGCCTTTCAACTCAAGGCTTTGATCCGGGCGCGGAGCTCTCGCGCTTCTGCGCCGGGCGGCGAAAAAGCGGCGCGGTGGCGAGCTTCGTCGGGCTAGCCCGGGACGAGGGAGGTCGGGCCGAGGGGCATGTCCCGGTCCTCGAGCTCGACGCCTACCCCGGCTTTACCGAGGCGGAGATCGCCAAGATCGCGCGTGAGGCGAAGAGCCGATTTTTCCTCGACGATCTCGCCGTCATCCACCGCTTCGGGCCGATCGGCCCGGGCGAGCCGATCGTGCTCGTCCTCGCCGCCGCCGGCCACCGCCGTGAGGCGTTCGAGGGTTGCGAATTCGTCATGGACTATCTGAAATCGCGCGCCCCGATCTGGAAGAAGGAAAAGGAGCGATGGGTCGAGCCGACACCGTCCGATCAAAAGGCCCTGGAACGCTGGGAGACGAAAAAGTGAGCGGCGCCCTCGCCGCCGGTGGCCGGTTCGACGATAAGGCGGCCTTCACCAGCGTCGCCATCGCAGTCCTCACCATCTCCGACACGCGTGATGAGGAGAGCGACACGTCCGGCCAGGTTCTGGCCGATCGGGTTCAGGGGGCCGGCCACACCCTTGCGGCGCGGGCCATCGTCCCGGACGACGTCGAGAAAATTAGGGCACAGGTGAGAGCATGGGCGGCGTCGGGATCGATCGACGCCATCCTCACCACGGGCGGCACAGGTATAACCGGCCGCGATGTCACGCCGGAGGCGATCGAGCCGCTCCTCACCAAGAGGATCGAGGGCTTTTCCACCATCTTCCATCTCGTCAGTTATCAGAGCGTGGGCCTCTCGACCCTGCAGTCGCGCGCCCTGGCCGGCCTCCTCGGCGAGGTTTTCGTCTTCTGCCTTCCCGGCTCCCCCGGCGCAGTGCGCGACGGTTGGGACAAGGTCATCGCCCCTCAGCTCGATTCCCGGCATCGGCCCTGCAATATGGTCGAGCTGATGGGAAGACTGGCTGAGCGATGAGCCGGCTCAGCCATCTTGGCCCGGACGGCCGACCGCGGATGGTCGACGTCACCGAAAAGCCGGCCACGGTCCGCCGGGCGCGCGCCGAAGGGCTGGTGCGGATGACGCCCTCGACCCGCGAACTCGCCGTTTCCGGCAGGGGGAAGAAGGGAGAGGTTGCGAGGATCGCCGAGATCGCCGGCATCATGGCCGCCAAGAAGACAAGCGAGCTCATTCCCCTCTGCCATCCCCTGGCCCTCTCCAGTCTGACCGTCGAGGTCAGCGAGTCTGAGGGCGGCCTTCGTGTCGAGGCGGAGGTCGCGACGAGCGGGCCGACCGGCGTGGAGATGGAGGCGCTCGCCGCCGTCGCCATCGCCTGCCTGACGATCTACGACATGCTGAAGTCGGCCGAGCGGGGCATGGTCATCGAAGAGGTGCGGCTCCTCTCAAAGGAGGGCGGCTCTTCGGGCGAGTGGCGCGCCCGATGAACCCATCGATGGGTGCGGCCTCGCCCGCGAGGCTGTTCAGCGTCGACGACGCCCGCGCGCGGATGCTGGCGGCGGTGCGGCCGCTGGAACGCGAGATCATCTCTCTCTCCGGAGCCCTCGGCCGCGTCCTCGCCGCCGACCTGGTCGCGGAGCGGGACCAGCCACCTTTTTCCGCCTCGGCCATGGACGGCTGGGCGGTGCGCTCGGCCGACGGCGCCGGCGAGCGGCGCATCGTGGGCGAAAGCGCCGCCGGACGCGGATTCGATGGCCAAGTCGGGTCGGACGAGGCGGTGCGGATCTTCACCGGCGCGGCGTTGCCGAATGGCGCCGATGCCGTGGTGATCCAGGAGGACGCCCGGCGCGTCGGCGAGGCCGTGTGTGTTCCGACCGTCGCGCCTGGACGACACGTCCGCCCTGCGGGCGGGGATTTCCGGGCTGGAGAGCGGCTTCTTTCCGCGCCGATCCGGCTCGACCCGTGGCGGCTGGGTCTGGCGGCGGCGGCGGGGGCGGCCTTCCTGGAAGTGGCGCGAAGGCCCAGGATCGCCCTCCTTTCCACCGGCGAGGAGATCGTCGAGGCTGGGGGGAGACCCGGCCCCTTCCAGATCTACGACTCCGGCGGCCCGAGCCTCCTGGCCCTCGTCGCCACCTGGGGGGTCGAGGCCATGGCCCTCGCCATCGCCGGCGACGACATGGACGCGATCAGAAAGGCGGTCGAGCGGGCGTCGTGCGACCTCCTCGTCACCCTTGGCGGCGCCTCGGTGGGGGATCATGATCTCGTCAAGCCGGCGCTGGCTCGGTTCGATCTCGACCTCGCTGTGGAGAGCGTGGCCGTAAGGCCCGGAAAGCCGACCTGGTTCGGCTCGTTCGCCGACGGCCGCCTCGTCCTGGGCCTTCCCGGCAACCCCGCCTCCGCCCTCGTCTGCGCCGAGCTGTTCCTCAAACCTCTCATCGATCGCTTCCAGGGGCTGGAGGGAACGCTTGGCCTCGTCCCGGCCCTCGCCGCCGCGCCGCTCCAGGCCAACGGCGCGCGCGAACACTGGATGAGAGCGAAGCTTTCGCGAAACGCGCAAGGGGCGCTCCTCGCTGCACCGTTCGGCGATCAGGATTCGGCGCTGGTGACCGTGTTCGCCGCCGCCGACGGTCTGGTTCTACGCAGGGCCGGCGCGCCTGCTCTCGCCGCCGACGGCGGGATCGAGGTCCTGCCGCTCAGCCGCCTGTGAGCCTCCGCGAGGATCTGAGCGATCACCGCCACGGCGATCTCGAAGGGCGCCTTGCCCCCGAGGTCGAGGCCAATCGGGCTGGCGAGGCGGGCGATGGCCTCCTGCCCCACCCCAGCGCGCTCGAGCGCCGCTATGCGCGCTCCCACCCTGCGCCTCGCCCCCAGCGCCCCGACGAAGAAAGCCGTCGACGGCAGCGCCGCGATCAGAGCGGCGTGGTCAGTCTCCATCTCGTGGGTTGCCACCGCGACGGCGGTGAAGGGATCGAGGCCGACCGCAGCGAGCGCTTCAGCCGGCTCGCCCCGCTGGTAGGCGAGGCCGGCGATGGGGGGCGGCGCGGCCGGGCCTTTGGGGCGCGCGAGCGTGGTCTTGAACCCCGTCTGGACGCCGAGCGAGGCGATGGCGAGCGCGGTGGGGTCGCTTCCGAGCACGATGAGCCGCAGGGCCGGGTCGAATCGCCTCGAAAAGGCCCCCGGCCACGCGTTCGGGGCGGTCTCGATGGGCGCGCAGGCGCGCCGCGCGCCGTCGCTCAGCCACTGGGCTGGCCGCCGCTCGTGGAAGAGGGAGATGAGGACGCCAGTCGCCGCGTCATCGGGGGCGAGGCGCTCGAGCAGGATCTCGATGCGGGCTCCGCAGAGAAGGCGGATGTCAGGCCACGGGCTTCCCTCGCCATAGACGAGACGGCGCGGCTCTCCCTGCTGCAGGACCTCGGCGGCGTGGCCGGCGACATCCGCCTCCAGGCAGCCCCCAGAAAGGAAGCCGCTGACCGCGCCCTCAAAGAACGCCATCTGGGTCCCGATCGGCCGGGGGCCGCCTTCGGGAAGGCCAATGATCGTGGCCAGCGCCGCGGCCTTGCCGCCCACGCGCGCTCTCTCCAGGGCCGGGCGGACGTCGGCGGCGAGACCGAACAGGGGCCAGTCGGGAAGCTCCAAGCCCATGGCGGGTAACCTTCGATTCACCGTCTTTATACCGGTTCCTTAAGGTTCGCCGGGCAGGATCGGACTTCGTGGCGGCGCCTCCGCGCCGTCCCAAGTTGGTCACTGCGCAAGGTAGCCATGCCCCCGCTCTTCTTCAAACTCGGTCTCGGCGCAGCCCAGTTCGGACTGGATGGGCGCGGCCCGCCGCGGGGCCGCAGTCCGGAAAGCGAGGTGCGCGATATCCTGGCGCTCGCCGCGCGCAGCGAACTGAAGCTTCTCGACGCCTCGGCGGCCTCCGCCCATGGCGAAGCGGTGCTGGGGGGTGTGATGCCGAGGCCCGCCCCGTTCCGGATCGTGGTGAGAGCCGCCCGCGGCGAGCGCGGGGCCGAGGTCGTCGCCGCCGAGGCCAGAGCCTCCCTGGCCCGACTGGGCGTGACCAGCGCCGAGTCCATCATGGTTCCTTCGGCCGGCGACCTCTTCGCGCCGTGGGGCGAGACGTTCTGGAGGAGCCTCCTCAACCTGAAGGCCGAAGGTCTCTTCGCCAAGGTCGGCATCTCCGCCTACGCCTCCGACGACCCGGCCGGCCTCGCCCGGAGGTTTCGCCCCGACATCATCCAGGTTCCCTCGAGCCTGCTCGACCAGAGACTTCTCGTCGATGGGACGCTCGCCGCCATCCGCGAAGCCGGCGCCGAGGTCCATCTGCGCTCGATCTTCCTGAACGGCCTGCTCTTCCTTCCGCCGGACCGGGCCCCCAGCCAGATCGGCGCCTCGGCGCTGAGCCGGCTCTCCCGGGCCCGGCGCCTGATCGCCGAGGGGCGCAGCGATCCTCTCCAGGCCGCACTCGGCTTCGCCCTCTCCCGCCCCGAGGCCGACCGGGTGATTGTCGGCGCCGCCACCGTCGCCGAGCTCTCGGCGATCTTCGCCGCCGCCGCCAAGCCGCCGCCCGACCTCGACTGGGACGGCATGGCCCTGGAGGATCCCGCCGCCCTTGACCCGCCGCAAGGTCAACGGAGGTGGGCGGCCGCCTGAGGTTCGTCCTTCAGCCGCCGGAAAGGTCCGCCTTCACGCCCCCATAGACTCCGAAGTCCGGGGCCAGGAACCCGACGGGATTCTGGAACCGTCGATCAAGCAGATTGTCGATGCGGCCGAAGAGAGTGAAGCGCCTAGTGGCCTTCCAAGAGGCCGAAAGGTCCACGACCGCATAGGGGCTCGCCTCAAGTCGGGGGATGGAGAAGTCGCGATCACCGTCCACCCAGGCGCCGACATAGATGAAGCTCACGGCGAGGGTCGCCCGCCCGCTCGGCCGCCATATCGCCGAAAGATCGCCCTTGTCCTTGGGCCGGCGCAGCAGTTCCTGATGAGCGATGTCGTCCATGGCGACGACATAGGTCCAGTCCGCCTTCGCCTCAAAGGCGTTTGAGAGCCGCGCCGAGGCGGACGCCTCCCAGCCCCAGTCGCTCGCCAAGCCGATGTTGACGTTGGTCGTACCGGCGGCGCTGGGTGCGATGAGGTCGCGGATGGAATCATGGAAGACGAGAGCGCCGAGCCGAATCGGGCCGATCGGTTGCTGCAAGCCGGCCTCGACGCCGAAGCTCTGCTCCGGCCGCAATCTGGGGTTGGCGAAGAAGTTGAAGGCGGGGAAGCTGACGAAGAGCTGGGTGAGGCTTGGGGCCGAAAAGCCGGTTCCGGCGCTCGCCTTGAGCACCGTCCCACTCGTCGCCCACCGCCAGCTCCCCGCTAGGCGCCAGGTCGCCTCGGAGCCGAAGCGCTGGTCCTCGTCGAGGCGACCGCTCGCCGCTGCGGTCAAGGCGGCCAAGGGGGACGCATCGAGTTCTGCGAAGATGGCCCGGTCGGCGTCCTCTGCGTTGATCGGGCTGGCGATCAGGCGGTCGATATCGTCCCTGGCCCCCACGATCAGGGTCCCTTCCTGGGTCAGCCTAATCTTTCCTAGCCAGCTGAGGCTGGTGCGATCGCCCTCGTCGATGGTGGGGGCTGGAAAGCCCGCGCCCTCGTCCGGCCCCTGGATGCGGGAGTCGAACCGGGCGTAATCGAGGCTGAACACCTGGTCGAGACGCGAGCCCGGCGGGGAAAGGTCGGCCTCCAGTCTCATGAGCGCCCGAAGATCGCGCTGGATCGTTTGGGCCGCGTCCGGAGTGGCTGGGAAGACCAAGAAATCCTCGCCCGTGGAGCGCAGGAGCGAGGAGACGGCGCGGACCACGAGGCGCAACTTGAGGCTATCGGAAACTCTGTAGCCGAGCTTCGCCGAGCCGGTGAGGTTGTCATAGAAGTTGCCGATCGCCCGCTCACCGGGGGCCAAAAGTCCCGGGGGGGTGACCGGCGTGTCGCCGGCGCGGAAATGCGCCGCCTCGAGGGCGTATTCGACTGCGCCGCTCGATCCGGAGAGGCTCCCTTCCTGATCGAAGGTGGCGAAAGACCCGGCCTCGGCACGCTCGACCAGGTCGGGTCGCCCTTCGCCGGACTTCGTGGTGATGCTGATGACGCCCCCGAGCGCGTCTGAGCCATAGAGGCTGCTGATCGGGCCCCGCAAAATCTCCACTCCGGCGATGTCCCAGGTGAGAACCTGGCCGAAATCAAAGGCGTCGTTCTGGCTGGGATCATTGACCTCGATCCCGTCGATGAGGACCTTGGTGTGGTTGGAGTCGGCGCCGCGGATGAAGACCGAGGCTTCGCCGCCGGGGCCTCCGACCTGGACGATGTTGAGCCCAGGCGCGGTGGAGAGCGCTTGGGGCAGGCTCGCCCATTGATGGCTTGCGATGTCCTCAGCGGTGATGAGGGTGATCGAGGCCGGCGCCGTCTCGATCGGGGTCGGGACCAGAGTGGCGGTGACCACCAGCGGGGAAACCGAGGAGGCTGTCTCCGCCAGGACGGGTGAGGCGAGGAGCCAGCTTGCAGCGAGAATGGGGATGGCGACGCTTCGCACGACGAGGGTCCTTTCATCGCCCCGTCCGGCGCGACGGGGGCTCGAGCGACTTCCCTCTCCGGCGCGCCGGCCGGCGAAGTCGCTTCGACGAAAGGACGATCAGGCGTCCTTGCCGCGCCGATGGCCTGGACCCGGGCCCCGGACGAGCGACGCGGCGGCAGGTCTCCTGGCTTGCGGCTCGATCGAGGGGTCGCCCCGCCTTCCCGGTTTCCCAGTGGCGCCGCCTCCTCGAAGGAAGGAGACGGATGGACGCCTCTCTCGCCGCTTACAGTTGCGGGCACAGCCGCGGCTTCGGGCGCTCGCCCTCACCGCATTCCCTCTTGGCCTTCCGGTGGGAAGGACCGCCTGCAGGCAAGTCTAATCCGGTTCGGCGAGTGTCGCGATGGCCGGCGGCGAAAGGCGTCTCTGGTGCCATCCGCTCGCCTTTTCCGCTCCGAGGGAGTCGTAGAAGGCGATCGCTGGTGCGTTCCAGTCGAGGACATCCCACTGGACTCGGCAGAGGTTCTCGGCAACGCAGCGCCGGGCGAGTTGCGCCATCAGCGCCCGTCCGACGCCGCGGCCCCGCGCCGCCGGGCGCACGAAGATGTCCTCGAGGTGGATCGCGCCCCGCCCCTCGAAGGTCGAGACGATGTAGAACCAAAGAGCAAAACCGGACGGCTCGCCGTCGAGGAAGGCGAATTCGCAGAATGCCCGAGGGTGTTTGGAGAAGAGCAGGGCCTCGACATCGCTCTCGCTGATCTTCACCTTCAGACGCTCATAGTCGGCGAGATCGCGGATGAATTGGACAACGAGAGCGGCATCGCCGGGTCGCGCCGTGCGGATCTGGAGAGGCATGGAACGTCTTTGAGGCCTTCGGCGCCTCGCGCCAAGCCTTTGCGCGGCTCTCGCAGTCTTGACCTCGCCCCGCCGCCGCGCCTTTGATGGCGAAGGGAGTCTCACCGGGAGGAAATCTTGAGTTTCACGCGCTCCATCGGGCTGGCGCTCGCCGCGCTCGCCATCGCCATCGCCGCGCCGACGGTCGTCCTGGCCCCTGGCGTGGCCCTATCGAAAAACGACGCCCCCAGCGTCTCCAAGGACAGCCGCAAGAAAGGCATGGCCGCCGCGCCGGGCATCGTTTCGGAGGCGGGTTACGACTGCCAGGTCGCCGACGCCCGCTTCATCGGCGAGAGCGTTCCCTCCAAGGACCACCCCAAGGCGGCGCTTTACGAAGTGGTCTGCAATGGCAACGAGGGGCTCATCATCCAAAAGCCTGCGACGGGTCCGGCGGCGGCCTTCACCTGCGCTGAAACCGATCAACCCCAGGCCAATGGCAAGCCGAGCACGCTTGCTTGCATTCTTCCCGGCAATCTTGATCCCAAGGCTGGGCTTGCGCCCTACATCGCCAAGGCGGGCATCGCCTGCACGCCCGAAAAGCTGCGCGCGCTCGGACACAACGCCACCGTCTCGGCCTTCGAAGTCGCCTGCCAGGGCGGCCGCGGCTATATCCTGCAGACCTCCGCCCCGCCCAATCGCTCCAAGCCAGTGGTGATGGAGCCGTGCATGGCGATTCCGACCAGCGACAGCATCCAGTGCACCTTGACCAGCAAGGCGGAAGAGACCGCCTTCCTGCAGGGCCTCGTCGCCCAAGCCAAGACCCCGTGCACCATCACCAGCCAGCGCTACGTCGGCGCCGCCCCCACCGGAGACGTCTACTATGAGGTCGCCTGCCAGGGCGGCAAAGGCTACATGGTCCAGACCGCTTCGAACGGAAGCTTCAAGGACATGATCGGCTGCGCCCAGGCGGCGGCGATCGGCGGCGGCTGCACCCTCACAAATGCCCGGGAGGCCGAAACCGCCCAGGCCGGCATCTACACCGATCTCGCCCACAAGGCCGGCTTCGATTGCAACGTCTCGAAATACGCGGACCTGCCGGCCAATGTTCCGGGCAAGGAGGTGGTGGAGTTGGCCTGTTCCAATCGCCCCGACGGCGGCATCGGCATCTTCCCGGTCGCCGGCGCCGGCTCATCGGAGGTCCTCAACTGCGCGGTCGCCGAATTGAGGGGCTTTAGGTGCAGCTTCACCCCACCTTCAGCCGATTATCCCAAGCTTACCGCCACCCTCCGCTCGCTTGGCAAAGTTACCTGCCAGGTCTCCAATACGCGGGCTGTAGGGCTCGCCGGGAACCAGGGCTATGTCGAGACCGCCTGCGCGGACGGCATGCCCGGCTACATGATCCAGTACACGCTTCAGCCCCTCCACCCGGTCAAGGCCATCGCCTGCAGCGAGGCCTCGGAAATCGGCGGGGGCTGCAACCTGCCCGGTGACGTCAAGAGATAGATCGTCTCAGGCGACCTCGCGGCGGTGGGACGGCGCCGGCCGCGCGGTCCATTTGGCGATGACGATCATGAGATCGGCCGGGACGATCGGCTTGGCGAGATGGTCGTCCATGCCGGCTGCGCTGGCGGCGGCGATCTCCTCGTCCATAACGTTGGCCGAAAGAGCGACGATGGGAAGATCGGCGCACCGCATCTTGCGGCGGATTCGTCGGGCCGCCTCAAGTCCGTCCATCCCCGGCATCTGGAGGTCCATGAGAACGAGATCGAAGGGGCGGCTGGTTGCAGCCGCCACGGCCTCCACCCCACTCCGGGCCTCCTCGAAGGTGTGGCCGAAGGGCTCCAGCATGGCCCGCACCAGGACGCGGTTGATCTCGACATCGTCGACGATGAGGATGTGGGCCGCTTCTCCGGCGAGCGGTGCAAGGGCCGGCGCCTGCAGCCGTCGCTCGGCGGCGGCCTCGGCGGCTTGGAAAGTGAACCAGAATCGCGAGCCGCCGGCCCGGGGCGTCTCCACGCCAATGGCGCCTCCCATGAGCCCGGTCAGCGCCTTGCAGATCGCCAGGCCCAGGCCCGAGCCGCCGTGGCCGCGGCTGGTCCGGGAGTCGAGCTGGCTGAAGCGCTCGAAGAGCCGCGAACGCTGGCGGCGCGGAATGCCGCGGCCGGTGTCGAGGACGCTCACCTTGAATATCGCCTCGGCCTTGCGCTCCAGGCGGACTCTCACGCTGCCCCGGTCGGTGAATTTGATCGCGTTCCCGATGAGGTTCACCAGGACCTGTCGCAGCCTCAAGGCGTCGGCGAGGACTAAGCTGGGAATATCGGTCCCGCAAGTCAGCTCGAGGCGGAGCCCCTTGGCGGTCGCCTGGGCGCCCATCAGGTCCACCGTCTCGGCGCAGAACTCGACCAGATCGAGAGGCTGTGGATCCAATTCGACCTGGCCGGCCTCCAAACGGGAGAAATCGAGCACGTCGTTGACCAAGCTCAGGAGCTGAGCTCCGGCGGTCCGGATCCGCCGCACGAACAGCTCGGCCGTTTCTGGGAGGCCCTCCAGGCTCTCCAGCAGCCCGGAGAAACCCAGGATCGCGGTGAGCGGCGTCCGGATCTCATGGCTCATGTTGGCCAGGAACTGCGCCTTGGCTTCGGCCGCCGCCTCGGCCAGTCGTCGCGCTTCGGCGAGCGCGGCGGCCGTCCGTCGCCGCTCGGTCACGTCGCGCAGCACGTTCACCACTTCGCTGGGGCGGCCATCCTCGTCGAAGATCACCTTGGGCGCGCCCTGGAGCCAGCGCCACTCGCCGTCGCGCGTCCGATAGCGCAGCTCGTTGAGCTCGGGATCCACGACATTCTGGCCCGCCCACAGCCGCTCGCCGCTTTCGATGAGCTTGGGAAGGTCGTCCGGATGGACCTGCTCGGCGCAGTTTCGCCCGATGAGCTCCTCCGGCTCCCAGCCCATGCTCTGGCAGGCGGGCGACATGTAGAGGATGGCCCCCTTGCGGTCCGTGCGGACGATGAGATCGGTGGCGTTGTCGGCCAGGAGGCGGTAGCGCGCCTCGCTTCGCCTCAGCGCCTCATCGGTAGCGGTCGCCTCGGTCACGTCCATCACCACGCCGATGACCGAGGTCACCTTTCCCGCGGCGTCGCGCCGGCAGGTGGTGCGATTGAGCAGGGTCCGCCATGATCCGTCGGGGCGACGCACGCGCGCCTGCGCCGAAAACCCCTGTCCGGCGGCAATCGCCGCCTCGAGCATGGCGTTGGCGGCGGCGGCGTCGTCCGGGTGGATGGCGCCCAGGGCCGCTTCGAGGTCGGGCGGCTCGGCGCCCTTAACGCCGTACATGCGGAAGAGACCCTTGGTCCAGGAGATTTTTCGCGTCTTGGGATCGAGTCTCCAATAGCCCAGGCCCGCCACCTCCTCCGAAAGGTGGGTCCAGCCTTCAACGTCCGCGATCGGTCGCCGGCGCGCCTTTGTCCTGGCCATGATTCCCTATCGCCGGTCGGGCCCGCCGACCCAGCTGACAGAACTTGGCCGATATCTTTTTGGATAAGGTAAACGCGACTTCAGGCCAGGACCGCCTCGATGAGGCGCGGCCCGGGTCTTCTCATGGCCTCGGCGAACGCAACTTCGAAGCTCTCCGCGTCGCCGCAGGAGTGGGCCTCCACCCCGAAGCCTTCGGCCAGGCGCTTCCAATCGAGGGGCGGCGGCGCGAGGTTGAGAAGGCTGGAGGCGGCCGGTCCGGGATTGCCCGCTCCGGTGCGGCCAAGCTCGATTGAGAGAATGCGATAGCTGCGATTGGCGAAGAGCACCACGGTCGCATCGAGGCCCTCGCGGGCGAGGGTCCACAGGGCCTGGAGCGTGTAGGCGCCCGCCCCATCGCCATTGAGCGAGATCACCTTCCTGCCAGGAGCGGCGACAGCGGCCCCGACCGCCAGGGGCATGCCTAGGCCGATGGCGCCGCCGGTGAGCCCGAGCCAGTCGTGCGGCGGCGCGCCTCTGGTGAGATTGAGGATCGGCTGACCCGAGGTGACCGAGTCATCACTGACGATCGCCCCTTCCGGCAAGTTGCGGGCGATCGTCGCGCCGACCGCCGTCGCGGTGAGGGGGCCGGTCGGCCGCTCGGGAATCTCGCTCGGCTCCAGCCGTGGAGGGAGGCCCGCGGCGAGGTGATCGGCGAGCGCCTCGAGAGCCGCGCCGCCATCCTCGTCCCGACCGGCGAGGGTCAGGGTCTCGCAACCCTCAGGAACCAGCAGGCTCGGCTTTCCCGGATAGGCGAAGAAGGCGACCGGCGGGACCGTCTCGACCAGAACCATGAGGTCGACGGCGGCCAAATCGGCGAGCGCCATTTCGCCGAAATACATCATCCGGTCGGGAAGGAACCTGCCGGCCCCGCGCGGCAAGCGAGCGATGAAAGTGTCGGTGAGGACGCGGACCCCGGTCGCCGCGATCTTTCCCGCCGCAGCGAGCGCGCCTTCCCGACACGCTCCCGAGCCGATGAGCAGGACGGGCCTGACGGCTCGCGCCATGCGCTCGGCGACGACGCGCATCTGTTCGGGCGACCCCTCTCGCTTGGGCCGAAGGGCAACACTGACTGGCCTTCGGGCGGGGGGCCAAACCTCGCTCCACGCGCAGTCCGCCGGCAGGATCAGGCTCGCCGGGCCGCCCGGCGGACTGCGGCTGGCGGCGATCGCTTCGCAGGCGAGGTCGGCGATCTCGCCGGGCGCCTCGGCCGATTTCACCCAAATCGAGTTGGAGGCGGCGATCGCCGCGATATCGCTGGAAAGCGGTGCGTCGAAGCGGCGGTGATAGGTTGCGTGATCGCCGATGATGTTCACCATCGGCGAAAAGGCGCGCCGGGCGTTGTGAAGGTTGGCGAGTCCATTGCCAAGCCCGGGCCCGAGGTGGAGCAGGGTCGAGGCCGGCCCGCCGGCCATGCGCGCATAGCCGTCGGCCGCGCCGGTGGCCACACCCTCGAAAAGGCAGAGAACCGCCCGCATCGCCGGATGCCGGTCGAGGGCGCTGACAAACTGCATTTCGCTGGTGCCGGGGTTGGCGAAGCAGACCTCGACGCCGCCCGCGAGAAGGGTTTCGATGAGGTGATCGGCGCCGTTCATTCCTCTGCCTTGCCTCAGTTCGCCAGCGTCTCGAGAAACCGGATCGGCCGCCCCTCGCCTGGGGCGAGGATCTCTCCTTCGCGCATGACGACGCGCCCGCGGACGATGGTCGCCATCGGCCAACCCGTCGCTTCCATTCCCGCAAAGGGCGTCCAGGCTGAACGTGTGGCCATCTCTTCGTCGCGCAAGGTCTTTTTGCGGGCGAGGTCGACAAGCGTGAGGTCGGCGTCGTAACCCTCGGCCAACCGGCCCTTGCCCGCGATGCCGAACAGCCTCTGAGCACCGGCGCTGGTGAGATCGACGAGCCGCTCCAGGGTGAGGCGTCCGGCCGCGACATGGGTCAGGAGGATCGGCAGGAGGGTCTGAACGCCGGGCATGCCGGAAGGAGAATCCGGATAGGGCTTGGCCTTCTCCTCGAGCGTGTGGGGGGCGTGATCGGAGCCGATCACGTCAACGACGCCCCCGGCGATGCCTCGCCACAAGCCGCTTTGATGACGCTCGTCTCGGATCGGCGGGTTCATCTGGACCCGGGCGCCGAGGCGCTCATAGGCTTCGGGTCCGGCGAAGGTGAGATGCTGGGGAGTGACCTCGACGGAGGCGATGTCCTTATGCTCGCGGAGGAAGTCGATCTCCTCCGCAGTGGTGGTGTGGAGCACGTGGACGCGCCTTCCCAGGCGGCGGGCAAGGCCCACGAGGCGGCCCGTGGCCCTGATCGCGGTTTCGGCGTCGCGCACTTCAGGATGGCTGGCCGGATCGCCCTTGCGGGCCAGGGATCGCCGGGCCTGGAGCCGCGGCTGGTCTTCCGAGTGGAAAGCGGCGCGCCGACGGATGGCCTTGAGCACCCTCTCCAGGCCGGCGTCGTCCTCGACCAGCAGCGAGCCGGTGGACGAGCCCATGAAGACCTTGACCCCGCAGCATCCCGGCAGGCGCTCCAGCTCTCCTAGCTCATCGGCGTTCTCGTGACTGGCTCCCACGAAGAAGGCGTGGTCGCAGTGCATCCGGCCCCTCGCCCTCTCGAGCTTGTCGGTGAGGGCTTCGGCGCTTGTCGTCGGGGGCTGGGTGTTGGGCATCTCGAAAACCGCCGTCACACCGCCCAGCACTGCCGCCGCCGAACCGCTCTGGAGATCTTCCTTCCATTCCATTCCGGGTTCACGGAAGTGGACCTGGGTATCGATGACGCCGGGAAGGACGGCGAGGCCCCTCGCCTCGATGACTTCGCCCGCGAAGGAGGCGCGAAGATCGCCGATGGCGGCGATCCGGCCCGCCCTGACGCCGACGTCGGCTGATCCGCGTCCGGCATGATTGACCACCTCTCCGCCCCTGACGATCAGGTCGAAGGCCTCAGTCATGTCGAAAGCGTCTCCGATTTCGAATTTCGACGCGATCCCTCGCCCGTGTGCGTGGCGAACTTCACGTCCGGCACACAAACGCAGCTGCGGAGTCTTCGATAAGGACCTCGGCGCGTGCGAGCACGCTTGAGGCGGGGAGGTCCATCATGTGGCAGATCTCCTGGTTGAACAGGGGATCGGCCTCCCGAAGCTCCTCGACGCTCCGAGGGCCGCGGACGACGCGGCTGAGTGGGCCCCAGGGAGCGTAGAGCGCCTCATTAGAGGGGCCGAAGAGCCCGAGCGTCGGCGCGCCGGCGGCGGCGGCCAGGTGCATCAGCCCCGAGTCGTTGCCGATGAAGAGCCGGGCGTGCTTAAGCGCGGCGTAGCAGGTGAGCAGACCCTCGCGGCCGACGAGATCGATCAAGCGCGAGCGCGGAACCGAGGCGCGCACCGGCTCGGCGACCAGTTGATCCTCCGGTCCGCCAAGCACCATCAACCGTCCTCCGGCCAGGGCGCCGTCGCGCGAGAGGAGCTGGCGAGCGACAAGGGCGAAACGTTCGGCCGGCCAGGTCTTGCCCACCCAGTTGGCGAACGGCGCAACGGCCAGGATCGGGCCTTCGCCGCGGGTCAGTGCCAGCGCCTTGGCCTCGATCGCCTCGCTGGTGAACAGGTAGGGTGAGGGGGGGCGGTCCTCGAGCTTCAACAGGCGGGCCGCCTCGACGACCTTATGATCGGGCGTCGCGGTCTTGGCCTTCACAGCCCGCCGCCAGGAACGCAGCATCCGCGCCATGGCCGAGCCGCGAAGATCCACCACCAGGCCCCAGCGCCTCGCCCGCACCCGTCGCCACAGGCCGATCCAGTGGCCGGCCCCCGGCTTCTTCTCTATCACGATGAGTTCCTCGAGCCTGGGCGTGGCGGCGAAGAGGGGGGCGGTAAGGGCCGACGCGACGATGGTGAAGCGGGCGGCCGGCACCTCGTCGACCAGGGTCTTCAACAGACCCGAGGAGAGCACCGCATCGCCGATTCGGCTCGAGGTGATGTAAAGGACCGGGAATCGTTTGGCCGCCATCGTAATCCCTTATAGGGCCCGCCCCACTAGCGCTCCAGCAGCGCCGCGGCCACTATGGCCGGCATGGCCGATCTGCTGTTGGTTCCCCTCGCCTCTCGGGCCCTCGTACGCATCGCCGGGCCCGACTGGCGAGGCTTTCTCCAGGGCCTTCTCACCCAGGACGTGGCTGACCTCGCCGAAGGCGACCTGCGATTTTCCGCTCTCCTGACGCCCCAGGGGCGGCTGATCTTCGATCTCTTCCTCTTTGGAGTCGCCGAGGGTTGCCTCCTCGACTGCGCCGCGCCGCGCCGGGAGGCGCTCATCGCCAAGCTCTCGCTCCATCGTCTGCGCGCCCGGGTCGAGATCGAGCCGACGGACCTCGAAGTCCTCGCCCTTCTGGATTGGCCCTCTCCGCCGCCCGCAGGCTGGCGTCCCGATCCGCGCCTCCCAGCTTTGGGCCATCGCGGTCTCGGCGCTCCCGCGCCCAATGGCGCGAGGCGCGGCGAAGAGGCCGACTATCAGGCGAGGCGCCTTGAATTGGGGGTTCCGGGCGAGGCCGACTACGGGATCGATCGTGTCTTTCCAATCGAGGCGGATTTCGATCTGCTCAATGGGATCGATTTCAAGAAGGGCTGCTTCCTCGGCCAGGAAACCACCTCGCGCATGAAGCGGCGCGGAAAGATCAAGAGCCGCATGGCGCCGATATGTTTCGAGGGCGCGCCGCCGCCTGCGGAGAGCGAGATCCTGGCCGGCCAGCTTCGGGCCGGGATCGCCCTTTCGGGAATCGCCGGCCGCGCCATGGCGCTCCTCCGCCTGGATCGGCTGGATGGGGCGGCTCTGACCCTCGCCGACGGGCGGGCCTGCCGGGCCGAGATCCCGCCCTGGATGGCGGCCGAGGCGAGATCTGCGGCGGCGGCCTGATCGAAAACTCACAAGGATAAAGAATGGCCAGGAAGCCCACGACAGGGAAGTCAGCTGGCAGGAAATCCGCAAAGTCGGGCGGGTTGGAAGCCAAGACCGTCAAGCAACGCTTCGACGAGCTCTTTTCGCCGTGGAACCGAACCGACGCGCCGGGTCTGGTGGTCGGCGTGGCGAAAGAAGGCGCGCTTCTCTACCGACGGGGCTTCGGCATGGCGAGCCTGGAGACGAACCTCGCCAATTCGCCCCGCACCCGCATGCGGATCGGCTCGACGAGCAAGCATTTCACCGCCCTGCTCGGCCTCCTTCTCGCCGAGGACGGCAAGTTCGACCTCGACCAGCCGATCCGAGATTATCTTCCCGAGCTCACCGGTCCGGGCGGCGATCCAAGTTCCCGGCTACTCCTCCAACATCGCGGTGGATCGCGCTGCTATCTCGATCTCGCCATGACCTGCCGGGGCTTGGCGAGCCCACCCCGTGGCGACGCCTTGCGGGCGCAGATCCGCCAGAAGGGCCGCAACTTCGCCCCCGGCGAGGCGATGATCTACAACAATGGCGGATACCACCTCCTGTCCATTGCTCTGGAGCGGGTTGGAGGCGCACCTTTTGAAGACCAGCTGAAGGCGCGGCTCTTCGACAAAGTCGGCATGCCCGACACTGCCTCGGTCCCCTCGGACCGATTGATCACCCCGGGCGTGGCCACCTTCCACGTGCCTGGCCCCGGAGGCGCCTGGTACCGCGGCCTCTTTCCCTCCGACGAGGTGCGTGGCGAGGGCGCGATCATCTCCACCATCGACGACATGCTGCGCTGGATGGCTCATTTGAAGCGCAGAGACCTCTTCGGCTCGAAGAAGACCTGGGCCGAGCTCGTCGAACGCCCCGTCTACGCCGACGGGGCAAAAGGATCCTACGCTCTGGGCCTGATGCACCAGACCTACCGTGGTGTGGAGATGTTGCACCATGCCGGCGGTGTCTTCGGCGGCACCAGCCAGATGCTGATGGTCCCTGGTTATGGCCTCGACGTCATCATCATGGCCAACGGCGCGCCGGCCGCCAATGTCGTGCGCCTCGCCGAACAGGTGGTCGACGTCGTCCTCGAGGATGGACTCGCCGAGGTGAGCGCGCCCATCGCCGCCAAGGACCACAAGAAGCTCTTGGGCGCATGGGCCTCGGAGAAAACCGGAATGATCCTCAACTTCCTTGATGAAGGCGGCGCCCTGAAGCTAGGCTTCGCCGGCATGCCCCAGGGTCTCCCGCTGGAGAGGCGGGGCGAAAAACACCTGGCCGTTCCGGCAGGGGGGATCGGAGAGATCGAGATCACCCTTGATTGCGAGGACCGCCTGGAGACCGTCTTCGGCAGCGAGAAGGCCCGCTACCGCAAGGTCTCGCCTCTCGGGTCCAAGGGGACGCTCGCCAAGGCCTTCGCAAAGGCGGCGCAGGGCCGCTATCGAAGCGAGGACGGCGACTGCACCGCGACCATTTCGGGTGAGGACGAGGGCCTTTCAATCCGCTTCGCGGACCCTTTCGGCCAAGTGGGCGCCAAACTCGTCCCCATGGGAGAAGCGCTCGCCGCCACTTCCCCCGCCTCGCCCTTCTCGGTGCACTATGCGGCCCTCAGCTTCGAGAAGCTGGGACGGCGCATGAGCGGCTTTCGCCTCAATACCGTGCGCACCCGCGATCTCGCCTTCGAACGGGTGGAATGACCGGCGCCCGTTGCCGTAAGGGGGGACTCGCGGCAGTGGTCGGCTTGGGGCGCGCAAGGCGGATCGGCGTATGGCGGAGAGAGGGGAGGGCCGGTGCGCCTGGGCGAAGCCCGACGATCCGCTCTATGTCGCCTATCACGATGAGGAGTGGGGCGTTCCCGAACGCGACGCCAAAGCGCTTTGGGCCAAGCTCGTTCTCGATGGCTTCCAGGCCGGCCTCTCCTGGATCACCATCCTTCGCAAGCGCGAGGCCATCCTTGGCGCCTTCGCCGGCCTTGATCCGGACAAGGTGGCGCGGTTCGGCGAGACAGACCGCGCCCGTCTTCTCGCCGATCCTTCCATCATCCGCTCGGCCGCCAAGATCGACGCGACGATCGCCGGGGCCCGGATCTTTCTTTCCATGCGCGAAGCCGGGGAGGACTTTTCGGGGTTCCTCTGGGACTTTGTCGGAGGCCGTCCGGTCCAGAACGCCTGGGAGCGGATTGACCAGGTCCCGCCTTCCAGCCCGGCTGCTGAAGCCATGGCTCGGGGCCTGAAGCAGAGGGGCTTCAAGTTCTGCGGCCCGGTGATCGTCTATGCCTTCATGCAGGCGACCGGCATGGTCAACGATCATCTCGTCGGATGCTTCCGCCATGGCCAAGTGAGAGAGCTGGCCTCATGAGGGACTCGGGTTCACTCCCCGACATGTTGATCGAAGCCGCGGCGCCCCAGCCTGTGGCGGGGATCGACGAGGCCGGGCGCGGCCCGTGGGCGGGACCGGTCGCGGCGGCGGCGGTGATCCTTGCGGCGGAACTGCCGATCGAAGGCGTCGATGATTCCAAGAGGCTTTCGGCCGCGCGGCGCGAGCGGCTGGAAATCGAGATAAAGAGTCGCGCCCTCGCCTTCGGGATCGGCTTCGCCTCGGTGGAGGAGATCGCCCGCCTCAACATCCTTCACGCCACCGGTCTGGCCATGCGCCGGGCGCTCGAGGCGCTGCCGGTGGCCCCTGCCTTCGCGCTCGTCGATGGGAACTACGCCTTCGACCTCCCCTGCCCGGTGAAGACGGTGGTGGGCGGCGACGGGATCAGCGCCTCGATCGCCGCCGCCTCGATCCTCGCCAAAACGGCCCGCGACCGGCTGATGCGCGAGATGGACGCTCTCTACCCCGGCTATGGCTTTTCCGCTCACAAGGGCTATCGCGCCCCGGTCCACGCCCGCGCTCTCCTGGAGATGGGCCCCTGCGCCATCCATCGGATGAGCTGGGCCCCCGTGAGGCTCGCCCTCATGGGCAAGGATCCGATGAAGGCGTGGGAGGAGGAACCCTACGAGCTCTGATCGGCCTCTCCGCGCCGGGCGGCATAGACGACATGGGCCCGCAGCGGGTTACCCTCCGCGAGGTTGGGATGGAGAAAGTCGCGGCGGGGATCGCGGACCATGCCGATCCGCTCCATGACGCCTTGTGAGCGCAGGTTCGCCTGAGAGGTGAAGGCGACGACCTCATCGACCTCCAGATGGTCGAAGGCCCAGGAAATCGCCGCCGCCGCGCCTTCGCTCGCATAGCCGGCCCCCCAGAATGGCCTCCGCAGGCGCCAGCCCACTTCGATTGATCCAGCCAGGGGATGGTCGGGAAAGACCGGCCTCACGCCGACGGCGCCGATCACTGCGCCATCGCCCTTTCGCTCGCACGCCCACAGATCCCAGCCTCGGCCTTCCAGAGCAGTCTTGAAGCGATCGAATGAGGCCTCGTTCTCGGCCCTGACGAAGGGGCCGCCGAGCCAGCGTGAGACCTCCGGATCGTCCATCATCGCAAGCCACGCCGGCCGGTCGGCCTCACGCCAGGCGCGGAGCCGAAGGCGTGGGGTTCCAATCTCCACAATCTTCCCCATCAGGTTTCCCGGCGATCACGCACGAGGGGTTCATAGAGATCAGGCCGGCGGTCGCGGAAGAAGCCCCAGGCGGCGCGCTTGGCCGCCAGCCCGGCGAGCTCCAGCTTGGCGAGGGCGAACCCCTCCTCGTCGCGGCCGAGCGAGGCGAGGATCTCGCCGGCTTCGTCGCAGATGAAACTCGAACCATAGAACCGCTGGCCACCCCCAGCCCCAGGCTCGAAGCCAGTGCGGTTGGCGCCGGCGATGCCGACGACGTTGGAGACGGCGTGGCCCTGCATGGCCCGTCGCCAGCGCGCCCGCGTATCCAGGGCCGGATCATGGGGCTCCGATCCGATCGCCGTGGGATAGAGCAGGACCTCGGCGTCCATCAGCACCATGGCCCGGGCTGCCTCCGGAAACCACTGGTCCCAGCAAATCCCCACCCCCAGGCGAGCATGGCGGGTCGGCCAGACGCGGAACCCGGTGTCGCCCGGTCGGAAATAATACTTTTCCTGATAGCCGGGACCGTCCGGGATGTGGCTCTTGCGATAGATTCCAAGGATGCCGCCATCGGCGTCGGCGAGGACCACGCTGTTGTAGTAGTGCGGGCCGTCGCGCTCGAAGATCGAGATCGGCAGGACCACGCCGAGCTCTCCGGCGAGGGGGGCGAGGACGTTCACCGCCGGATGCTCCTTCCAGGGCCGTGCCCTTTCGAACCAGCGCTCATCCTGAGCGACACAGAAATAAGGCCCTTGGAAGAGTTCCGGCGGCAGGATCACCTCGGCGCCTTGGGCGGCCGCTTCGCGCGCAAGAGCGGCGACCTTGGCGATGTTGGTCTCTTCGTCTTCGCCGAAGGCGGCCTGAAGGACCGCGAGGCAGAGAGTCTTGTCCATCACGCGGGCTGCTGTTGTGAGATGCAATGGAACGCCCCCCCGCCGGAAAGAAGCGCTCTCGCCGGAAGTCCAATGACCACGCGATCCTCGATGAACGATTGCAGGGCTTGGATCGCGAGCGAGGAGGCGATCTCTTCGTAAACCGGCACGATCACCGCCCGGTTGGCGACGAAGAAGTTGAGATGGGAGGCGGGAAGGGTTCGTCGTTCGGCGTCGAGGATGCGGCCCGGAGAGGGAATCCGGATCACGCGCAGCGGGCGGCCTTCAGCGTCTTGGGCTGCGGCGAGAGCCTGGGCGGCTTCGCCATGGATGCGGAAGTTGGGGTCATCAGATCCGAAAGCCATCTGGCAGCAGGCGAGGCCGGGGGCGAGGAACCTGGCGAGATTGTCGACGTGCCCATCGGTGTGGTCGTTGATGATCCCCTCGCCGAGCCAGACGAGCCTCTTGACGTTGAGCGCCTCGCCGAGCGCGTCCTCGGCGTCGGCTTCGCTCCAGCCTCGGTTCCGGTTGGGGTTGAGAAGGCACTGGCGAGTGGCGAGGCAGGTTCCGGCCCCGTCGTGGTCCAGCGCCCCGCCTTCGAGCACGAAGTCATGTCTTTCAAGCCGGGCGCCGGCGGCTTCGGCGATCCACTTGGCCATATCCTCGTCGCCTGCAAGCCGCCACTTGCCGCCCCAGCCGTTGAAGGCGAAGGCGTGGGCCTCGCCAGGCCCGGAGAAGATCGGACCGGTGTCGCGAACCCAGATGTCGCCGAACGCGGCTTCCTCGATCTCGGCTTCGCAGCCGGCGAGGAGCCGGGCCGCCTCGCCGAGCGCTTCGGCCCCGCGGGCGAGGAGCCTCACCTTCTCTCCGCCCTCTTCGCAGAGCGCGCGAACGAACCCTGCGGTCTCGATACGCGCGGCCGCAAGGTCCGCTCCCCACAATTCCGCATGACTCGGAAAGCCGACGAAGACCGCCTTGTGGGACGACCACTCGGCCGGAACGCAGCGGCTCACCTGAGTTCGGAAACGAAGGCGGCTTCGGTCTTGGCGGCCACCTCCGCCGCCTCGACGCCCGGCGCCAGCTCGAGGAGGCGAACCGGACCTCCGCCGCGTTCGATCGCAAAGACGGCCAGATCGGTGATCAGGAGGTCGACCACCCCCGCCCCGGTCAGCGGCAACGTGCAGGCCGCTTTGAACTTCGGCGCGCCGGACTTCTCGACGTGGTCCATAACCACCACGACCCTCTTGACGCCGGCCACCAGATCCATCGCCCCACCCATTCCCTTGATCATCTTTCCTGGAACCATCCAGTTGGCGAGGTCCCCCGTCTCGTTCACCTGCATGCCGCCCAGGATCGAAAGGTCGATGTGGCCGCCGCGGATCATCGCGAAGCTGTCGGCGGAGGAGAAGTAGGCAGTCGAAGCAAGCTCGGTGATCGTCTGCTTGCCGGCATTGATAAGATCGGGATCTGCCTCGTCGGGATAGGGGAAGGGGCCCATGCCAAGCATCCCGTTCTCGCTCTGAAGGGTGACGTGGACCCCACGCGGAATGTGGTTGGCGACCAGCGTCGGGATGCCGATGCCAAGATTGACGTAGTAGCCGTCCTTCAGTTCGACCGCGGCTCTGGCCGCCATCTCCTCGCGCGTCCAGGCCATCAGGCGGCCTCCGACTTCTCACGCGTCGTCACCCGCTCGATGCGCTTTTCGAAATGCGCGCCTTGGAAGATGCGATCGATGAAGATTCCGGGGGTGTGGATGCCATCCTTGTCGAGCTCTCCGGCCTTCGCCAGGACCTCGACCTCGGCGATCGTCGCCGCGGCGGCCGTCGCCATCACGGGGTTGAAGTTGCGAGCTGTCTTGCGGAAGACGAGATTTCCCTCCTCGTCTCCTGTCCACGCCTTGACGATCGCAAGATCGGCTCTGAGGGCCTGCTCCATGACGTAGAGCCGGCCGTCGAACTCTCGCGTCTCTTTTCCCTCTGCGACGACGGTGCCGACGCCGGTGGCGGTGTAGAAGGCGGGAATTCCGGCTCCGCCGGCCCGGATTCGCTCGGCGAGGGTGCCCTGGGGATTGAACTCGAGTTCAAGCTTGCCCTCCAGATAGAGCTGCTCGAAGAGGCGGTTCTCGCCCACATAGGAGCTCACCATTTTCCTGATCTGGCCGCCGGCGAGGAGCACGCCCAGGCCGAAGTCGTCGATCCCGCAGTTGTTGGAGATCACCGTCAGGTCCCGCGTCCCGGCCTCGCAGATGGCGGCGATCAGATTCTCCGGGATCCCGCAGAGGCCAAACCCGCCGGCCATGATCGTCATGCCGTCGAAAAGTAGGCCTTCCAGAGCCTCTCCGGCGTCCTTTCGAACCTTGTCCATCCGAGGGTTCCTGAAGGGGAAGGCGGCCTCGCCGCGGGGCTCGCTCCTTAGTCCCGAAGCGGACCGGGATTCAACGTTCGGAGGAAAGCACGCAGGCGGCCAAGTCTTCACGCCCGACGGTAATGGCGCGTATGTCGATCGTGCCGGCGCGGCGGCGCACGTAGGGTCCCGGCCGAACCGCCCGCCATTTAAGGGGATCGGGGAGAATAGCTGCGAGCCTCGCCGCCTCGGCGGGCGTCAGAGCGCGGGCGGAATGGCCGAAATACCGCTCTGAGGCGGCCTCTACCCCATAGAGGCCCGGACCCATCTCCACGGTGTTGAGATAGACTTCCATGATCCGGCGCTTGCCCCAGATCGCCTCGATGAGGACGGTGAACCACGCTTCGATCCCCTTGCGGACGAAGGAGCGCTGCGGCCACAGGAAGACATTCTTGGCGGTCTGCTGGCTGATTGTCGAACCGCCCCGAAGCAAGCCCCGCCCGCTCGTCCCGATCCTCGCATCGTGCCGCGCCGCCTTTTCGATAGCCCGCAGGTCGAAGCCGTGATGGGAGCAGAAGCCTGAATCTTCCGAAGCGATCACCGAGCGCACCATCACCGGCGAGATCTTCGAAATCGGCTCCCATCGCCGGTGCAGACCGTGGCCCTCGAAGAGCCGCTCGACCATCAGGATGGTGATTGGCGGCGGGACCAGGCGATAGAGCGCGACGAGGCTCGGAGCGACGACGAAGGCCAGGATCGCCGCAACGATCACCAAGCGGCGGGCCAAGCGCCCCAGGAACACGAGCGGGCGGCGCCTCACGGGCCTCGATGTCTTCGCCGGCCTCGCCTTGGGCCGGGCCCCCATCCTTCCGATTCGCGCCGCCATCGCCATTGGCTTGCTCCAAGCCAGATCGGGAGACCAGCCAATTCTCCCCCTCATGCTCAAGCGGGCGAAGCGGGGAACAGGGCCCGGTCCGAACAGGACCCTGGCCCTCTGATCCGCCTCGCGCTAGCGAAGTGCCGAGGAGGCGATCAATGGCCGTAACGCAGGCGATGTCGGTCAGCGAGGCGGTGGCGGCGCGGTTCTCCACCCGCGCCTTCCTGGATCGAGGTGTGCCAGGCGCCCTGGTGCGGGACATTCTCGAGCGGGCGGCGCGCGCCCCTTCCGGCGGCAATTTGCAGCCCTGGCGCGTCCATGCGCTGTCCGGGGAGTCGCTGGCCGCCTTCAAGAGAGTGATCTCCTCCTCGCCCCTGGAGAGCTCAGAGTACGAGGTCTATCCCCCGCAGCTTTGGGAGCCGTTCCGCACCAGGCGCTTCGTTTGCGGCGAGGATCTCTACGCGGCGATCGGCATCCCCCGCGAGGATCGTCCCGCGCGCCTGGCCCAACTCGCCAAGAACGCCGGCTTCTTCGGTGCCCCGGTCGGCGTCTTTTTCTCCATCGACCGCAAGCTCGGGCCGCCGCAATGGGCGGACTTGGGCATGTACATGCAAACCGTGATGCTGCTCGCTGTCGAGCGCGGACTCGACACCTGCCCGCAGGAATTCTGGGCTCGCTATCCCAGGGCCGTGGCGGCGTTCGTCGGCCTTCCTGACGACTACATGGTCTTTTCGGGCATGGCGCTCGGTTGGCGCGATCCGGACCACCCGATCAACACCTGGCGCACCAGGCGTGATGATTTCGACCTCTGGTGTGAGATGAAGGGCTTCGACTGAAGCTTCGTGCGGCCGAAGGCGGCGCCGCCGGCGCCCACCCTTTACAACCGCGCCCATCCGCGCAATGGGAGGCGCCGCATTCGGCCGACGGCTTCGCGAGACCGTCCCCGCGAGGAGTCTTTCATGGGCGCCAAGCTCGCCACCGGCAGAGGCAATAAATTCGACCTCGGCCAGAACAGCGACATGAACGTCACCCCGTTCGTGGACGTGATGCTTGTGCTTCTCATCATCTTCATGGTCGTAGCGCCGCTCGCGACCGTCTCGATCCGCCTCGACCTCCCTCCCGCCAAGGCGCCGCCGCCGAACGCGAATGAAAAGCCGCCGACCTTCATTTCGATCCAGGACGACGGGCAGCTCTACGTTTCGTTCGGGAAGAGCCAGATCCGGCCCTCGTCAATGGACCGCCTGGGGGCTGACCTCGCAGCCTCGCTCGGCGTTCCCAACCCGACCAGCCAGCGGGTCTTCATCCGGGCCGACAAGCACGTGAAGTACGGCCTGTTCATGAATGTCATCAACCAGCTCCAGATCGACGGCTACTACAAGATCGGTCTGATCACCGAAAACCTCGGGACAGGCGTCTAGGGAGACGGGATCAACCTTTCGCCGCCCGTCACCGCCGACCCTGCCCAGCCCAGTCGGTGAATGGTGTGACTGTGACCACGCATCCCTATGACGAACACGCTCAGTTCTACCTCGACTTCGTCGATCGCGGGCTCGCCGCCAAGAACGGCTACACCCAGCTCGTCGCCTCGAGTCTAAGCCGCTGCCTGGGCGAGAGGCTGAGCGGCGCGCGCGTCTGCGACCTCTGCTGCGGGGAAGGCTATTTGGGACGGTTCCTCATCCGGCAGGGCGCCCGGGAAGTGGTGGGCGTCGATCTCTCACCGAAGCTCATCTCCGAAGCCAGGCGGCGGGCCGATGCGCCCGGCCTCGCTTACTGCGTGGATGATGCCCAGACGCTCAGGTCAATGCCAGACGGGACCTTCGACGTCGTGATTTCACAGATGGCGATGATGGATGTCGCCGACGATCGCCGTCTGTTCTTGGCGGTGCGCCGCGTTCTTGCTGCGGGTGGGCCCTTCGTCTTTTCCCTTCTGCACCCCTGTTTCCAGGGTCCGATCCACGTATCGGACTGCCCGCCTTTCGTTTTGCAGGAGGAGGATCGAGCCGTGGCCCTCGCCGTGCGGCGCTACGCATCGGAGGGTTACTGGAACTCGGGGGGCGATGGCGTCCGCGGCCATATGGGCTCCCATCACCGCATGATCTCAACGTACGTCAATAATCTCATCGAAGCTGGATTCGCCATCGAGCGGATGGAGGAGATCCTCGCCGGTGGAGATCCAAGCGGCGTCGGAATTTTCGCCGAGCTCCCGACCGTCCTCGTCATCGCGGCGCGGTCAGCTTAGGCGGCTCGACGGGGTGTCCCCGCTCACATTGACTTGCCCGAGGGGCTTGGGTATTCCCGCCTCCCTCGCCCGCGGGCCTGCTCGCGGGCGCATTGATTTTGCGGCGGACTTGGCCCGCTTCCCTTCGAAGGCTCCTTGCGATGTACGCGGTGATTCAGACCGGCGGCAAGCAGTACCGGGTTCGCCCCGGGGACCTCATCGTGGTCGACCGTCTCAGCGGCGAGGTCGGCGATGAAATCGGCTTCGACAAGGTCCTGATGATCGGCGAGGGCGCCGCCGTGGCGGTGGGCGCCCCGCTCGTTGCGGGCGCCAAGGTAAGCGCCACTCTGGTGGAGACCCGCAGAGGCGCCAAGATCAAGGTCTTCAAGAAGATCCGTCGCCAGGGCTACCGTCGGACCCGCGGCCATCGGCAATGGGAGTCGGTGCTTCGGGTGACCGCGCTCAGCGACGGGAAAAAGAGCGAGGCGTGGGAGGGAGAAGTCGACCTCACTCCGCTTTCGGTGCTCCACGAGCGCGCCCGCAATCTCGCCAGGAACCTGGAAGCCCGACGCGCCAGGCTCGCTCAGCAACGGGAAGCGTCGCCCGCTGAGGCCGAGAAAGCGCCCACCCGGAAGGCCACCGCCGGGAAGGCTGGTGCCCGGAAGGCTCCAGTAAAGACGACGATGAAGGAGTCGGCCGAGCCGGCAGGCGCCCGCGAGATCGAAGCCGGCGGTCCGGCTGCAGAGTCCCTCGCCAAGCCGACCCCCGCGGCGGAGCCGAAAGCCCCGGCCGCAAAAGCCTCGCCCAAAGGGCCGGCCGCCAAGGCTTCCGCCAAGCCCGCCGCAAAGAAGCCAAAGGCCGCCGAGACGCCCGCGGCGAAGAAGCCTGCGGCCAAGAAGACGTCCGCCGCCAAAGCCTCCCGGGGACCCAAGGAGAAGTAAATGGCCCACAAAAAATCCGGAGGCTCCTCGCGTAACGGCCGGGACAGCGCTGGCCGGCGCCTGGGCGTCAAACGTTACGGCGGGGAGATCGTCGCCGCCGGCAACATCCTGGTGCGCCAGCGCGGAACCCGCTTCTTTCCGGGTGAGAATGTCGGGGTAGGCAAGGACCACACCCTCTTCGCCCGCGCTTCGGGCAAGGTGCGCTTCCTCGCCGGGCGCAAGGACCGGATGTTCGTGGCGGTGGAAGCAGGCGATCCTGACGGGCGGCCGAGCTAGAAGGCGGGACGATCCGACGCGGTTCTCGCTTCTGGGCGAGGGGCCTTAACAGACGCGCCCCATCGGCCTATATTGCCCTCCACATCGTTTGAAACGCATCGGATGATGCTTTCGAGCGGCGGTCCCGAGAGGGGCTGGCCGCTTTTTCTTTGGCCCCTGGAGCGGCCCGGTTGCGCGGCAAGACCCCCGAGGATTTCGCCCTTCTTTCCCTGCTCGATCCCATCGCGGCCGAAGCGGGGTTCGCCATCGTGCGCCTGCGTCTCACCGGAGGCGATCACCTCCGCCGGCTGCAGGTCCTCGCCGAGGACGCGGCGGGGCGCCTCGGCGTTGAAGACTGCGCAAGACTCTCGCGGCTGGTCTCGCGCGCACTCGATGCCGCCGATCCCATCCGCAGCGGATACCTCCTCGAAGTCTCCAGTCCCGGCATCGACCGTCCACTCACCCGCCAGAGCGACTTTGCGAACTTCGCCGGCCTCGAGGCGCGTGTAGAGCTTGAAAAGCCCATCGAGGGCCGCAAGCGCTTCAAGGGCGTCATCGAGGGACTCGAGTCCGGCGAGGCCATCCTTCGCGGCGAGGACGGCGTCCATCGCCTCCCCTTCGATCAGATCGCCGAGGCCAAGCTCGTCCTCAACCAATCCCTTCTCGCCAGGGGCGCGGCCGAACGCCTGGCGCGCCTGGCCGATGAAAAGACCTCAACTTTTTCGGAACGGAGGTAACCCCGATGAGCGTCACCGGCATTTCCGCCAACCGCCTGGAGCTTCTCCAGATCGCCGATGCGGTGGCGCGCGAGAAGGCGATCGAGCGCGAGATCGTCATCGAAGCCATCGAGGAGGCGATCCAGAAGGGCGCCAAGACTCGATACGGGGCCGAACACGACATCCGCGTCCACATCGATCCCAAGAGCGGCGAGACCACCATCACTCGCGTGGTCACCGTGGTCGAAGACGAGGCCGAGGAAGTCAACGAATACGCCCAGAGGCGCCTCGCCGATGCTCTGAAGGAGGACAAGCTCGCCGTCGTCGGCACAACCTACGAGGAGGTCCTTCCGCCGTTCGAGTTCGGCCGCGTCCAGACCCAGATGGCCCGCCAGGTGGTGACCGGAAAGGTGCGCGAGGCCGAGCGCGAACGCCAGTACGAGGAATTCAAGGACCGGGTCGGCGAGATCGTCAACGGCGTCGCCAAGAGGGTGGAATATGGCAACGTCATCGTCGACCTCGGCCGCGGCGAGGGAATCATGCGCCGCGACCAGTCCATTCCGCGCGAGGCTTTCCAGGTGGGCGATCGGGTGAGGGCCTATATCTACGACGTCCGGCGCGAAACCAAGGGCCCGCAGATCATGCTTTCGCGCGCCCATGGCGGCTTCATGGCCAAGCTCTTCGCCCAGGAGGTCCCTGAGGTCTACGACGGCGTGATCGAGATCCGAGCCGTCGCCCGCGACCCCGGAAGCCGGGCCAAGATGGCCGTCATCTCCAACGATTCCTCGATCGACCCGGTGGGCGCGTGCGTGGGCATGCGCGGCTCTCGCGTCCAGGCGGTGGTGGCCGAGCTACAGGGCGAGAAGATCGATATCATCCAGTGGAATCCCGACGAGGCCACCTTCCTGGTGAACGCCCTCGCCCCGGCCGAGGTCACCAAGGTGGTCATGGACGAGGAGGAGGAACGGGTCGAGGTCGTGGTGCCCGACGAGCAACTCTCGCTCGCCATCGGCCGTCGAGGACAGAACGTGCGCCTCGCCAGCCAGCTCACCGGTTGGCAGATCGACATCATGACCGAGAGCCAGGAAAGCGAACGGCGCCAGCGTGAGTTCGCCGAACGCACCCAGCTCTTCCAGGAAGCGCTGGACGTCGACGAAGTGATCGCCCAGCTCCTGGTCACGGAAGGCTTCGCCTCGGTGGAAGACATCGCCTATGCCGAAGCCTCCGAGATCGCGGCCATCGAGGGGTTCGATGAGGACACCGCTCTCGAGATCCAGGCCCGCGCCCGCGACTGGCTCGACAAGGAGGCGGCCGAATATGACGCCCGTCGCCGCGAGTTGGGGGTTGAAGACCAGGTGCTCGAGGTCGAGGGCGTTTCTCTGGCCATGGCCGTCGCGCTCGGCGAGGGCGGGATCAAGACGCTCGAGGATCTCGCCGGCCTCGTCCCCGACGACATTCGCGGCTGGTACGAGTCCAAGGACGGCGATCGGGTGCGCGAGCCAGGCGTCCTGGAGGCCTTCGCCCTGCGCCCCGAGGAGGCCGAGGCGCTGGTGCTGCGCGCCCGGGTGGCGGCGGGCTGGATCGAACCGGAACCGGAGTCGGAGCCGGACGCCGAAATTGAGGGCGGCCTCGAAGAGGAGGATGGAGCGCTCCTGGCCCAGGAGGGCCTCCAGAGCTGAACTGTTTGAGTGTCGGTTCGCCACCCTATGAGCCCCGGCCGGGCGGTGGAGACAGCGTCTCCCGGTATCGGCGAGACCTCGTCTCGGGTGAGGTCATGGACGAGGCGCGCCTCATCCGCTTCGTCGCCGATCCAGCCGGCGCGATCGTTCCGGACCTTGGGCGCAACTTGCCCGGCCGCGGCCTTTGGGTCGCCGCCGATCGCATCTCGGTGGACACGGCGGCGCGCAAGAACCTCTTCAGTCGCGCCGCCAGATCGGCTCTGCGCGTCCCAGGCGACCTCGCGGACCGCACCTCGGACCTCATCCGCGCCCGATTGCTTTCGGCCCTTGGCCTTGCACGCAAGGCCGGGACGCTTACCTTGGGTTTTGCCAATGTGCTGGCCGCCATCCAGACCGGCGCGGCGGCGCACCTCATAGAGGCTTCGGATGGGTCGGCGGAGGGCCGTCGCAAACTGCTGGCGGCGGCGCGCCGCGTTTCCCGCCCGCCTCGCCTCGTCGGCCTCTTCGCTTCAAGCGAATTGGGTTTGGCCTTGGGCGGCGACAATGTGATACACACCGCCTTCCTTGCCGGGCGTGGCGCGGACCGTTGGACCCAGGGTGTCGATCGGCTCGCCGGCTTCCGCCCCCTCATTCCTGAGAGCTGGCGCGAGGAGCTTGCATCCGGGGACGAGCCGCTCCGGTGAGGCGGATGTGTTGAACCTTTTTCACGGCCGCGGCGCGCTCGACGGCGCGAGGCGGATCAGTCAAGCGAGGCGATGAGCGAAGACAACGACAACGGCCGGTCTCCTTCGGCCGGCGCCCCGCGGGCGCCGCTCAGCTTGAAGCCGAGGTCCAGCGGGGCGGTGAGCGCCGGTGTGGTCAAGCAGAGCTTCAGCCATGGCCGCTCCAAGACCGTGGTGGTCGAGACCAAACGCCGCCGGCCCGACGGCGGGGCGGGGTTCTCCGCTGCTCCGGGGCTGGGCGGCCCCTCGGCGGCCGAGAAGCGAACCCAATTCGATGTCCGCGGGCCATCCGCGCCGAGCCGGCCCGCCTCCCCTGGATCTCCTCCGAGCGCCTCGCCGACCGGAGGTCTTTCCGAAGACGAGCGGCGCGCCAGGCAAAAGGTGATCGAAGCGGCGAGGGCTCAGCAGGCCGAAGCCGATCGCGAGGAGCGGGCCAGGGCCGCCGAGGCTGCGCGGCAGCGCGAGAACGAGGAATCCGCTCAAATAGCCGCCGCGACGGCCGAATCGCCCTCCTCCTCCGCGGTGGCCCCGAAGACCACGCCAACGGCGAGAAGCGCGCCCGAACCGTCCGGGCCGCCCGAACCTCAAAGGCAGGGCTTCGTCCAGACGCGCACCTATGAGCCCGGGCGCGAGCGACGCGACGACCGCATCAGCACCACCACCTATCGGCCCGAGCGCCCGGGAGGCGAGATCGCTTTCAACCAGCGCGTTGCTCGCCCGCAACGCGAAGGTTTGCGCGGCCCACAAGCCTCGGCCGGAACCAGAGGCGAACGCTCCGCAAGACCTGGCGAGACCGTGCGCTATTCGCCTTTCACCACCCGCGCTCCCAGGGAGGGCGCACGGCCGGGTGGACGGCCCACCGGGGGAGGCCGGCCGCCGCCGGTCCCGGCCGGGCCGGAGATCCAGCGCGCCGCCCGCCAGACGCCGCGCCCGGGCAGCCTCGAGCTGGATCGTAAGCCCGACTTCGATGAAGAGGACGCCGCCCGAAAAGGAAAGGGTGCGCCGGGCAAGGCCGTATCGCGGACCAGGGGCGAACCTCGTCGCCGGGAGGGTCGCCTGACTATCCAGACCGTCGCCGGCGACGACGAGGGCGCGGTGGAGCGCATGCGCTCGCTGGCCTCAGTGCGCCGCGCCCGCGAGCGCGAACGCGAGAAGCGCAAGGGCGGCGGCCAGGGCGAGGCCCGCGCCGTCCGAGAGGTGGTGATCCCGGACGTCATCACCGTCCAGGAACTCGCCGGCCGCATGGCGACCCGCGGCGTCGAGGTGATCAAGTTCCTGGCTCGCCAGGGCCTGATGCTCAAGCTCGGCGACGTGATCGATTCGGATACCGCCGAACTGGTCGCCGCCGAATTCGGCCACGCCGTCAGGCGCGTCTCCGAGAGCGATGTCGAGACCGGATTCCTGGCCGGCGCGGACGAGGATGAAGAGGGCCTCGCCGAGCGGCCGCCGGTGGTCACCGTCATGGGCCACGTCGACCACGGAAAGACCAGTCTCCTCGACGCGCTGCGGTCCACAGACGTCGCCGCGCGCGAGCACGGAGGCATCACCCAGCACATCGGCGCCTACCAGGTCCGATTGGAGAGCGGCGAAAAGGTGACGTTCCTCGACACGCCTGGCCACGCCGCCTTCAGCGCCATGCGGGCGCGCGGGGCGAATGTGACCGATATCGTGATCCTGGTGGTGGCGGCGGACGACGGCGTCATGCCCCAGACGGTGGAAGCGATCGCCCATGCCAGGGCGGCCGGGGCGCCGATCATCGTCGCGATCAACAAGATCGACCGGCCGGACGCTAATCCCTCCCGCGTGATCAATGAGCTCCTGCAGCATGAAATCGTGGTCGAGAAGCTCGGCGGGGATGCCCAGGCGATCGAGGTGTCGGCGACCCAGAAGCTCGGGCTCGACGATCTCCTGGAAGCCATCCTCCTGCAGGCGCAGGTCCTGGATCTGAGGGCCAATCCCGACCGCACCGGCGAGGGCGTGGTGGTCGAGGCCAAAGTGGACCGCGGGCGCGGAGCGGTCGCGACCGTTCTTGTCAAGCGCGGGACCTTGAAACGCGGCGACATCGTCGTCGCTGGCGACACGTTCGGGCGAGTGCGCGCCCTCCTTGACGAACGGGGTGAGCCGGTCTCAGAGGCGTCGCCCTCACAGCCGGTGGAGATTCTCGGCCTCAATGAAGCACCCGACCCGGGCGAGGCTTTCGCGGTGGTGGAGAGCGAGGCCCGGGCGCGGGAGCTGACCGAGTACCGCACGCGCCTCAAGCGCGATCGGGCCCTCGCTCCAGTGGGCGGCGGATCGCTCGCCGACATGATGGCCAAGGTCGCGGGCAAGAAGACGGCCGAGCTGCCGCTCCTCGTCAAAGCCGACGTCCAGGGCTCGGCCGAAGCCATTGTCGGCTCGATCGACAAGCTCGGGACCGACGAGGTCAAGGCCCGCATCATCCTTTCCGGAGCTGGCGGCATCAACGAGAGCGACGTGATGCTGGCCAAGGGCGTCTCGGCCCCGATCCTGGGCTTCAACGTCAGGGCTTCGAAGCAGGCGCGGGAGCTGGCCGAGCGGGAAGGCGTGGAAATCCGCTATTACGCGGTGATCTACGATCTCATTGATGAGATCAAAGGGGTGATGTCGGGCCTCCTCGCGCCCATCCAGCGCGAAACTTTCCTCGGAAACGCCGAAGTTCTTCAGGTCTTCGACATCTCCAAGGTCGGCAAGGTCGCCGGCTGCCGGGTCACCGAGGGCGTGGTCCGCCGCGGAGCGAGGGTGAGGATCGTGCGCGAGAACATCGTGGTCCTCGAGCTTGGCACCCTGCAGACGCTCAAGCGCATCAAGGATGAGGTCAGCGAGGTCCAGGCCGGCCAGGAATGCGGCATGGCCTTCCAGGGCTTCCAGGACATCAAGGCCGGCGACCTCATCGAGTGCTTCACCCTCGAGGAGGTGAAACGGACTCTCTAAGCCATCTCTACAGGTCCTCGCCGCGCTCGAGACGCCCTCGGCGGCGATTGGCCTTGGCGATCCCGATCCACTGGCGCCGCCGCTCGAGCCGCATTTGCGCGTCCTCCTTGGCCGCCTCGAAAGCCGCCTCCTTTTCGAGCTTCAGGAAAGAGCGCCAGCGTCCCTCGTCAAGCTCGCCCTCACGCAACGCCTGACGCACCGTGCATCCGGGCTCAGCGCGATGAGCGCAGTCGCGGAAGCGGCAGCGACGGGCGAGTGTCTCGATATCCGAGAACGCCGATTCGATCCCCTCCTCGCTGTCGAGAAGACCCGCCTCGCGCATCCCCGGCGTGTCGATGAGGAGGCCGCCGCCGGGAAGGGGAACCAGTTCGCGGTGGGTAGTCGTGTGGCGTCCGTGCGCGCCATCGGCTCGTATTTCCCGCACGGCCATGTGCTCTTCGCCAATGAGTGCGTTCACCAGGGTCGATTTGCCGACCCCGGAGCTGCCGATGAGGCAACCGGTGAGCCCCGGCGCGAGCTGCTCGCGCACCGCCTCAACCCCCTCCCCGCTTATTGCGCTCACCGTCAGCACCGAAGCCCCACCGGCGAGGCGCCGCGCCGCTTCCACGAAGGGCCCGATATCGCCAACGAGGTCGGCCTTGGTGAGGAGCACGATGGGCGCTGCGCCGCTCGACCAGGCGAGCGTCAGCCAACGCTCGAGCCGGCGAGGATTGAAGTCGGCGTTCAGCGACGAGGCGAGGAGGGCCAGGTCGATGTTGGCGGCGATCACCTGCTCGCCTCCCGCCGGGCCGGCGGCGCGCCGGGTGAGGGTGCTGTGGCGAGGCAGCACCGCTGAGATGACGGATCGGGCCGGGGGGGCGAGGATCTTGACCGCCGTCCAGTCGCCTACCGCCGGCAAGTCAGCGGCCAGGGCGTCGCGTCCGAGCCGGCCGGTGATCTCGGCGGAGATCTCGCCGGCTTCGGTGGCGAGCATCCAAAGTCCGCGATGCCGGGCGATCACCCGTCCAGGGTTCAGGTTCGCGTCGCGATGGGGTGCGAAATCGCGCTGGAGCGTTCCGCTCCAGCCATAGAGTTCAAGCAATGTCGGGGTTCCTTGAGAAGTCATGGCGCGGCGCGGCGCCGACCTCCCAGGGGACGAGACTAGCCGGCGACGCCTCGAAGGGCGAGGTGAGGAAGGACAGTCATCTTGCGGACCCTCCTTTCAGCCGTTTCCGGTGCAGCAAGGCTAGGGCGCCGTCGGCTCAGTGGTCAAGCGGCGTGCGGTTCACCGCCTTTTCTTCGCCGCCCTCTCCTGCCAATGGGCCGCGATGTCCCGCGCCCGCAGAGTCTTGGCTCTCTCGGCCGTCATGGCCCTGGCGGCAATGGGTTCGATAACGGCGAGCGCCGCCGAACGGCGGATCTTCTCCTATGATCCCGCCGATGAGGCGACCCGGACGGCCACCGGCGGCCTCACCTTCGAGTTCGACCAGCACCTCTTCTCAACCCACGTCCTGAGGGTCAGGGCGACGGAAGGCGAAGCGACCGCGGATCTCCGGAGCGTCGCCGCCTCCACTCTCGGCCCCGGCGGCGTGACCGCTGCGGTCGGCCAGGATCCCTCCGAACACGATCTCTATGAAGTCGAGCCCGCGGATCAGGGCGAGGCGATGATCCAGGCCCTATGCCCAGGCGCAAAGTCGGCGTGGCTCGCCTTCGAACGGCTGAGGGCCAACCGCGACCTGCACGTCCTGGTGATCGCCCGTTCGCCCGACAAGCCGGCCAAACTGTGCCGAAGCCTCGCCTTCACCTATCGAGGCGAATGGCGCCTTCCGCCCGGCCCCGGAATCGATCCGCGCACCATCCCGACGCCGCGATTCCCCTATTGAAGGCAGATTCAGCGCCGGCTCACGTCATGGTGATTCGGCCTGGAGCCCGGACGGCCGCAATGTACCCCGCGGAACGCAACTGGTCCTGAAGTCCCTTCTCGCCCGCCTTCGCCCGCCTTCTCCCCCAGGCGCGCGGGGCGGGCGCTTCTTCATGCGCCGAGCAGGCGGCCTTCGATCGCCATTCTTAGTGGGGCGTCGATTCCCATTCTCACCGCGAGATAGGTCTCGAGCCCGCCATCCTCTTGGATCGCGGAAAGCGCCGCGGCGAGATATTCGGCCCTCACCCCCATGGCGGCGATGATGGCGGCCTCCTCAGCCTTCCTTCCTGAGATCTCCTCGACCGTCCTCGCTAGGCGCGGCAGGTGGAGAGCGAACCGCGCCGGATCATTGGAAAGAAGATAGTCGGCGAGGACATCATCCTCGTGCGCCCCAAGAAGATGAAGCGTGAGGGCGGCGAGAATGCCGGTCCGGTCCTTGCCGGCCGCGCAATGAATGAGGATCGCACCCTCGCGCTCTCCGAGCGCTTGGAAGTAGCGGCTGTAGAGGTCGATCAGCCGCGGCTGGAACGGGGCCTTTGCGTAATAGGCGACAAGGTAAGCCGAAAATCCGGCCTCGCTGAGATCGCCCCTGGCGATGTGGGCGCGCCAGTCGTCCTCGGCTTCCTCGTCGTTTTCAATCAACTGGACGCCCTCGCAGCGCCGGCAGGGCACTCTTCGCCGCTCGTCCGGCCGGCGCAGGTCGATGATCGTCGTCACTTTCAGCTCGGAGAGCCGGGCAAGGTCGAGGTCGGTCGCGGAGGAGTGGTCGCCCGAGCGGAAGAGGACTCCGGAGCGGATCGGGCCTCGCGCCGTCGCCGCCCCGCCGAAGTCGCGGAAGTTGGAGATGCCCTCGAAGGTCGGGGCGAAGCTCGCCTCTTCCTTTGGCGCTCGGTTCATTGCAGGGCGGGCGCGCCACGGCGATCAATGAGGCGATCGAACTCGCTCCACACACCTGCTTCGCCGTGCCAGGCGCCGCGGCTCGCCGCCTTGGAATATTCGGTGGCCCGAGCCTCGAAGAAGTTGGCGTGCTCGACGCCGGAGAGGAGGCTCTGCAACCAGGGGAGCGGATTCTCCCTGGCGCCATAAAGGACAGGCAGATTGAGTTGCCTCAGCCGCCAATCGGCGATGAAGCGGATGTAGCCCTTGATGTCCTCGGCGGTCATGCCCTGGACCTCGCCCGCTTCGAAGGCGAGATCGATGAACCGGTCCTCGAGGCCGACCACGGTGCGACAGCATTCGACAATGTCGTCGGCGACTGACTTGGTCACCGCCTTGGTCTCGGCGTTGAAGGCGTGGAAGAGCTTGATGATCCCTTCGCAGTGCAGGCTCTCGTCGCGCACCGACCAGGAGATGATCTGGCCCATACCCTTCATCTTGTTGAAACGCGGGAAATTCATCAGCATGGCGAAGCTGGCGAAGAGCTGAAGGCCCTCGGTGAACCCGCCGAACATGGCCAGGGTGCGGGCGATGTCGGCATCGGAGTCCACTCCGAAGCGCTGCATGTAGTCGTGCTTGGCCTTGAGCGCCTCGAGATCCATGAAGGCGGAAAACTCCGTCTCGGGCATGCCGATGGTCTCGAGCAGGAGAGCGTAGGCGGCGATGTGGATGGTCTCCATGTTCGAAAACGCCGCCAGCATCATGCGAACCTCAGTCGGCCTGAAGACCGCCGCATAGCGATCGAGGTAATTGTCGTTCACCTCCACGTCCGACTGGGTGAAGAAGCGGAAGATCTGGGTGAGGAGGTTCCGCTCGCGGTCGTTGAGCTTGGCCGCCCAATCCTTGCAATCCTCGCCGAGCGGGACCTCCTCGGGCATCCAGTGGACCTGCTGTTGGCGCTTCCAGAAATCGTAGGCCCAGGGGTAGCGAAAGGGCTTATAGGCGGTGGAGGCGACAAGGAGGCCAGTGCGCGAGCGAAAGGGAGAAGGCGACATTTTTCAAGGAGCCTCTTCAAAGGGCGAGGGACAAGGGAAGCCCGCGCCACCTCCAATATGTAGTGCCTGAGAGCGGGAATTAGTCAAGATATAGGTGCAAGAGGTGGCTGGCGAATTCATCCTCTATGGCGCGAGAGGGGCGGGATCGGTCCCGGTCGAGGCAGCCCTGCGTCTCATCGGCTTGCCCTATCGTCTGATCGAACAGGATCTCGATCCGCGGGAGCTCGATCGTCGCCTTTCAGCGATCAACCCCATGCGGCAGGTCCCCGCGCTCGTCCTTCCATCCGGCGAACTGATGACCGAGAGTGCGGCGATCCTCCTCTGGCTCGCCGATGCTCATCCGAAGGCGGGCTTGGCGCCTACGCCCGAAGCGCCTGCCCGCGCCGCCTTCCTGCGCTGGCTGGCCTTCGTCTCCGCAGCCATCTACGCCCTCTATTGGGTGCGCGATGAACCCTCTCGCGTGGTGGAGGGTGAGGCGGCGCAAGCTGAACTCAAGGCACAACTCCACGAGCGGATCAGCCAGTGTTGGACGATCATGGACCGCCAGATCGAACCGACGCCATATCTCGCGGGCGGCGCGCTGAGCGTGCTCGACCTGTATGTCGCCACTGTCTCGCGCTGGTCACCCGGCCGACCGGCATTCTTCGCCGCCGCCCCGAAGCTGGCTGCAGTGGTTCGCCTGGTTGATGCCGATCCGAGGCTCGAGCAGTTATGGCTCGACCGGCACCCCTTTCGTCCAGGGGAACGCTGATGCGGATCGGGGGAAGCCCGATGCGGACCATCGCCCCGGCGGGAGACGGCTCGGTCGAGATCATCGACCAGACCCTGCTTCCGCACCATCTCGTCTTGGTGAGACTGCGGACCTGCGAGGAGGCGCGGACCGCCATCGCCTCCATGCAGGTTCGTGGCGCCCCGCTCATCGGGATCGCCGCCGCCTATGGCCTCGCCCTGGCCATGGATCGGGACCCCTCCGACGAGGCGCTGGCCGCCGCGCGCGAAAGTCTCGCTTCGGCCAGGCCCACGGCGGTCAATCTCGCCTGGGCGCTCGAGCGGGCGGCGAAGAAGATCGCCGCTTTGCCTCACCGCCTCAGAGCAGAAGCGGCCTGGCGCGAAGCCGCGATCATGGCCGAAGAGGATGTCGCCAATTGCCGAGCCATCGGCGAGCACGGCGCCGACCTCATCGAGGCCGTGGCGCGGAAGCGGCCGGGAAGTGCCGTGAACGTCCTCACCCACTGTAATGCCGGCTGGCTGGCGACCGTCGATGTCGGAACCGCCCTGGCGCCTATCTACGCCGCCCGGTCGAGAGGCGTCGCCGTCCACGTCTGGGTGGACGAGACCCGGCCGCGCAATCAGGGAGCTTCGCTCACCGCCTTTGAGCTCGCCGAAGAGGAGATCCCCTGCACGGTGATCGTCGACAATGCCGGCGGCCATCTGATGCAGCGCGGGATGGTCGACCTCTGCCTAGTGGGAGCCGATCGGATCACCAGAACCGGCGACGCCGCCAACAAGATCGGCACCTACCTGAAGGCCCTGGCCGCGGACGACACAGGGGTTCCTTTCCATGTCGCCGCGCCCTCTTCAACCATCGACTGGCGTCTTTCCAACGGCCTCGCCTCGATTCCCATCGAGGAGCGCGACCCCAAGGAAGTGGTCGAGATCACCGGCGCGGCCAACGGAAAGTTCAGGACCGTGCGGCTCGCCGCGCCGGGCGCGAGAGCCGCCAATTTCGCCTTCGATGTGACTCCGGCGAGGCTGATCAGCGGTTTCATCACCGAGCGGGGCCGATGTGCGGCGAGCGAGGAGGGGATCGTCTCACTCTTTCCGGAGCGCGCTTGTCCCTGAGCCAGCTTCACTGGCAGGCGAGGCACTCGTCGTAATCGGTGTGGACGGCCGGCTCGTCCCCAACAATCGCGGGATCGGCCGTGCCGGGCGCGAGCGTCTCGGCTCCGGCGAAGGCGGCGCGGGCGACGCTTTTGGAGCGCAGATAATAGAGGCTCTTCACGCCGCGTTCCCACGCCGACCAGTGGAGCATGTGGAGGTCCCATTTGTCGACGTCGCCTGGTAGGAAGAGGTTGACCGACTGCGACTGGCAGATTTGCGAGGTGCGATCGGCGGCGAGGTCGATCACCCATCGCTGGTCGATCTCGAAGGCGGTCTTGAAGATCGCCTTCTCGTCATCTGACAGAAACTCGAGCCGCTTCACCGAGCCCTCGTCGGCGAGGATCTGATCCCATACCGCCTCTTCGTTACGGCCTTTGGCCTCCAGGAGCATCTCGAGATGGCGGTTCTTGACCGCGAAGGAGCCCGACAGCGTCTTGTGGGTGTAGATGTTGGCCGGAATCGGCTCGATCCCGGCGCTGGCGCCTCCGCAGATGATCGAAATCGAGGCGGTGGGGGCGACCGCGAGCTTATGGGAAAAGCGTTCCATGACGCCGCGCTCCAGAGCGTCGAGGCAGGGTCCGCGCTCTGCCGCCAGCGTCGCGCTCGCGGCGTCGCACTGCCGGCGCAGGTGCTTGAACATGCGCATGTTCCAGCTCTTTGCGAGAGCGCTCTCGAAGGGCGTGTTCTGGCTCTGCAGGAAAGAGTGGAATCCCATCACGCCCAGGCCCACTGAGCGCTCGCGCTGGGCGGCGTAGACGGCCGGAGCCATCTCCGGGGGTGCGCGATCGATGAAGTCCTGAAGGACGTTGTCCAAGAACCGCATCAGATCTTCGATGAAGCTTGGATGGTCCCGCCACTCGAGGAACTTCTCGGCGTTCACCGAGGTCAGGCAGCAGACCGCCGTCCGCTCATTGCCGAGGTGGTCGGGTCCTGAGTGAAGTGTGATCTCCGAACAGAGGTTGGACTGGCGCACCTTGAGCCCAAGCTCCCTCTGGTGGGCGGGCATGGCTCGGTTCACCGTGTCGGTGAAGATGAGATAGGGCTCGCCGGTCTGCAGGCGAAGCTCGAGCACCTTCTGCCAGAGCGCCCGCGCATCGACTTCTCTCACCGGCTCGTCGGTCTTGGGCGAGCGGAGGGCGAAGCGCGCACCGGAGCGGACCGCCTCCATGAAGGCGTCGGTGATGGCGACGCCGTGATGTAGGTTCAGGCTCTTGCGGTTGAAGTCGCCGGAGGGTTTGCGGATCTCGAGGAACTCCTCGATTTCGGGATGGTGGATATCGACGTAGACCGCCGCCGACCCACGCCTCAGCGAGCCCTGGCTGATCGCCAGGGTCAGGCTGTCCATCACCCGGATGAAGGGGATGATGCCGCTCGTCTGTCCCGAGCCCTTGACCTTCTCGCCAATGGATCGGACCCCGCCCCAGTAGGTGCCGATGCCGCCGCCGTTGGCGGCGAGCCAGACGTTCTGGTTCCAGGTGCCGACGATGCTTTCTAGCGAGTCGCCCACCGCGTTGAGGAAGCAGGAGATGGGAAGCCCACGGTTCGCCCCGCCGTTGGAGAGGATCGGCGTCGAAGGCATGAACCAAAGCTTGGAGATATAGTCGTAGATCCGTTGAGCGTGGTCGGCGTCGTCGGCGAACGCGATGGCGACGCGGGCGAACATGTCCTGATAGCCTTCGCCGGGGAGCAGATAGCGATCCTCGAGCGTGGTCTTGCCGAAATCGGTGAGGAGCTCGTCCCTTGAGCGATCGATCTCGACCCTGGGGACCAGAGAAAGACGCGGGCGCGGCCTCGGCGCCCCAGTTTCGAGGCGGCGAATCGGGCCGATCTCGCCGCTGACGTCCGTCCTCTTGGCTTCGCTCGCGCTCATGATCCCACAACCCTACTGGATGCTGCCGCCCGATTCTCGGCACGCTAAATGTAGGGGGCTACTTGCCCACCTACCCCAGCATATGGGGTCACATGGTGAACGGAGCGTCAACGGCTCGCCGCCCTTCCGGCTCGAAATATTTTATATGACGGCCCAGATGGCTGACGAAAGAGCGCCTCTTTCAAACCTTTGATGGGGTCGGGCAAGGGCTTGAACATCTGCGACATGCCGCCGCGGTCGAGGATGGCCTGGCCGGCCCGCTACGGCGCATGAAAAAGGGCCCGGCTTTGGGCCGGGCCCTCTTCCTGGTCGGTCGATCCAGATCAGAACTGAATGTGGATCGTCGAGCGCCGGTTGAGCGGCTCCTTGACCTGGTCGCCGGTCTGCACCGCCAGGTCGGACTTGCCGGTCCAGCTCACCATGATGCTGGAGGAAGGCACGCCCAGCGCCACCATGGCGTCGGCCGTCGCCTTGGCGCGGCGTTCGGAGAGCCTCAGGTTGTAGGCCACGCTCCCTGAAGTGTCGGTGTGGCCGACCACCGTCTCGCTCTGCGCGTGGCCGTCCACCGCATAGCGCGAGGCGTCCTGCAGGACCGTCTGGGCCTCCGGCGTGATCACGTACTGGTCGAACGGGAAGTAGATCACATAGTCCCGCGTCTCATAGGCCGGAGGCGGAGGCGGCGGAGGCGGAGGAGGTGGAGGCGGGGGAGGCGGCGGAGGCGGAGGCGGAGGCGGCGGAGGCGGAGGCGCCGCGCCGGCGAAGCTGTACCGCACGCCCAGCGTGAGGGAACTATCCCGATACGAACCCCTCAGATGGCTGGGGAAGTTCGCCTGGCTGGTGTTGATCACCTTGAACCACAGATCGGAACCGTCGAGGTAGCGATAGGTGAGGTCCACGTTCATGTGCTCGCTCACCCGGTAGCTGACTCCGGCGATCCCCTGGTAGGCGAACTTGCTGGAGCTGTCGTCGATCACCAGGACCTGGGGCGGCAGCCCCGCGAGGCCCGGGCCGAGCACCGTGCCTTTCTCGTGCAGATTGACCCAATTCACCCCGACCCCGCCGCCCACAAAGGCGTTGTAGGGCGAAGCCGGTCCGAGCAGGTCGAAGAGCACGTTCGCCATGCTAGTGAGCGAGCGGGTGCGGCTTGCCGGGACACCGCACTGGTTGATGCCGGGGGCTCCGTCGTTGCAGAGATCGACGTCAGTCGCCATCGGCCCGGCGAGATCATGGACCGAATGGGGCGCGCCGCGCCGATAGCCTTCTTCGAGTTCGATCCGGATGTGTGGCGTGATCCGGTATCCGATTCTGCCGAAGGCGGCCCAGTCGACTTCCTGATTGCGCAGGTTGAACCCGCCCGAGGGGACCCCGATCGCGGCGGGGTTATCGGAGAACAGTGCAACGCCCTCCGTGTGATGGGCGCCCAGGTCGATCGCCCCATACCAACCGGAATCTTGCGCGGACGCAGCGCCCGCCATGAGGAGCGCCGCCGCGGCGGCGCCG
>JBOHLG010000024.1:0-48997 GCA_050729515.1 Caulobacteraceae bacterium | reverse complement strand
CCGCCGAGATGTTGCGCCGGCGCGGCTTCGAGGGGTCCCTTTGCATGGTGAGCGATGACGCCGATCCGCCGTGCGATCGACCCAATCTCTCCAAGGACTATCTCGCCGGAACCGCGCCCGAGGAGTGGATTCCCCTGCGCGAGCCGGCCTTCTACGAAGAGAACGGCATCGCCCTGCGCCTGGGCCTGCGCGCGACCTCCCTCGATGTCGAGAGCCGCCGGCTGACCCTCGCCAACGGCGAGATCGTTCCCTACGACAAGCTCCTCCTGGCGACCGGCGCCGAGCCGATCCGGCTCGCCGTTCCGGGAAGCGATCTTCGCCACGTCCGCACCCTGCGCTCGCTTTCCGACTGCCGCGCGCTCATCGAGCGCGCAAGGCCGGGCGCGAAGGCCCTGGTGGTGGGGGCGAGCTTCATCGGCCTGGAGGTCGCCGCCTCGCTTCTCAAGCGCGGCCTTGAGGTCCACGTCGCCGCGCCTGAAGAGGTCCCCATGGAGCGGGTCCTGGGGCCAAGGCTCGGCCGCTTCATCGCCCGCCTGCACGAGGAACACGGGGTCCATTTCCATCTCGGCCGCACGGTGTCCGAGATCGAAGAGGGCCGCGCCAGGCTGGATGATCGAAGCTTCGTCGAGGCGGACCTCGTCGTGGTCGGGATCGGGGTGCGCCCGCGCCTAGAGCTGGCCCAAAGCGCCGGCCTCGCGCTCGACCGCGGCGTCCTTGTCGACGGCGCGCTTCGAACCAGCGCCGCGGACGTCTTCGCCGCCGGGGATATCGCCCGCTGGCCGGATGCGGGAAGCAAGGCCGCCATCCGTGTCGAGCACTGGGTCGTCGCCGAGCGGCAGGGCCAGACGGCGGCCTTCAACATGCTGGGCGAGGAAAGGCGCCACTCTGCGCCGCCCTTCTTCTGGAGCCAGCATTATGACCTTTCGATCAATTACGTCGGTCATGCCGAAGGCTGGGACGGCCTCGAAGAGAGCGGCGATCCCGAGGCGCACGACTATGGCTGCCGTTTCCGATCGGGCGGCCGGATCGCCGCCTACGCGAGCCTCTTCCGCGACGAGGAGAGCCTGAGGGTGGAGATCGAAATGGAGCGGAGCGGCAGGGCCAAGGGCGGGGGCCCGAGCTGAACAGAACGGAAAGGGGCGCGGTCCGATGGCGACGATTGAGAGAGGGGAGGCTGCGGCGCGAGGGGCTCGGAGGGACGAAATCCCCGCGCGCTCGGCCCAACGGTATGCAAGGGTCGCGGGGGTTCTGATCCTCGTCTCGTTGCTCGCCGGGCTCTTCGGCGAGGTCTACGTGCCGAACGCGACTTTGGGAGTGGACGCAGGCGCCCTCGGCCGACACTCGGCCCTGCTCAGAGCCGGCGCCGCAGCCTACCTCCTCGAGGCGCTCTGCGATGTCAGCCTGACCTTGATCTTCTTCGTCCTCTTTCGGCCGGTCAGCCGCAACATGGCTCTGCTGGCGGCCTTCTTCCGGCTGGAAGCCACGGCGGTCTTCGGCGCCTCCGAATTCTTCTATCTCACGGCCGTGCTCGCCTCGGGCGGCCCCGCCTCTCTGAAGACGATCCCTCAGGACCAGCTCCGCGCGCTCATGCACTTCTCGTTCGAGGTCTACGCCTCCGGTTCGAGCAATATGGTGTTCTATGGCGCGGGGGCGATCGTGATCGGCTGGCTGATCTGGCGTTCGGGGTTTCTGCCGAAGGTTCTGGGCGCCCTTTGGGTGGTCGGTGGGCTCGGGATGGTCGCAAACGCCTTCGCCACAGTGGCCGCGCCGCCTCTGGCGAGATTCTGGGAACTGGTCCCGCTTCTCGCGGCGATGCTGGCGCTGGCGGTGTGGTTCCTGGCCCGGGGGATCAATACGGCTCGTTGGGAAGAGCTTCGCCCCGAAGGCGGCCGGATCTAGAGAGTGACCTGGGTCCCGAGTTCGACCACCCGGCCCGGAGGAATCTTAAAGAAATCCGTAGGATTGGTCGCGTTCTTCATCAGGAAGATGTAGAGCTTGTCCTGCCACAGCGGCATGCGAGAGCGGTTCGCCGGCACGATCGAGCGGCGTCCCAGGAAGAAGCTCGTCGACATGATGTCGAACTTGAGCCCCTTCTTGCGGCAGAGCTGAAGGGCGTGAGGAAGGTTGGGGCTCTCCATGAAGCCATAGGAGATCCTCACCTTGTCGAAGTCGGCGTTGACGTTTTCGATCTCGATGCGGTCTGCATCGCGCACCCTGGGCGTCTCGGTGGTGCGGACGTTGAGGATGGCGTTGTGGGCGTGAAGCACCTTGTTGTGCTTGAGATTGTGCATCAGGGCCACGGGGGCCATCTCCGGATCGGCGGTGAGGAAGATGGCGTTGCCGGCCGCCCGCGCCGGCGGGCGGGCGCGCAGCATCTCGATCAGATCGCCGATCGGGATGGAATCGCGTCTCGTCTTCTCGGTCAGGATCTCCCCGCCCCTCACCCAGGTGATCATGATGATGAGAAGGCCGGTCCCGATGGTGAGCGGCACCCAGCCGCCGCTGATCACCTTGAGGCCGTTGGCCGCGAGGAAGACGGTGTCCAGGCTGATGAGGGGAACGACCAGCAGGAGCGTGGAGACGAACCGCCACTTCCACAGCCGGCGGGCGACGATGTAGGCCATGATGGTGGTCGCCAGCATGGTGCCGGTCACCGCCAGGCCGTAGGCGTCGGTCAGGTTGTTGGCGCTCTCGAAGACCAGGACCAGGATCAGAACCCCCACCATCAGAAACGTATTCACCTGGGGCATGTAGATCTGTCCGGACTGGGTCTCGCTCGTTCGGCGGATGTCCAGACGCGGGACGAGGCCGAGCTGCATCGCCTGCTGGGTCAGGGAATAGGCCCCGCTGATCACCGCCTGGCTGGCGATCACCGAGGCCAGGACCGAGAGGATCACCACCGGCCAGCGCAACGCGGGCGGGGCCATGACGAAGAACCAGTCGAGATCAACGAAGGCGTGATGGTGGCGCAGGGACCAGGCGATCGCCTTGAGGGCGAAAGCGCCCTGGCCGAGGTAGTTGAGGGTGAGGCAAGGAAGGGCGAGGAAGAGCCAGGCGGCGCGGATCGGGGTGCGGCCGAAGTGCCCCATGTCGGCATAGAGCGCCTCCGCACCGGTGACGGTGAGGAAGACCGAGCCCAGCACGAAGAATCCGATCAGGCCGTGGTGGATCATGAAGATCACCGCGTGGTGGGGCGAGAACGCCCAGAGGATCCGCGGCTCGTCGATGACATGGTAGGCGCCGAGCGCAGCGATCGAGAGGAACCAGATGATCATCACCGGGCTGAACCAGCGGGCGAGAGCGGCGGTCCCGCGCGACTGAAAGAGGAAGAGTCCCAGGAGCAGGATCGCCGAAACCAGAGTGATCAGGTGGGTGCTCGCCACATGACGGAGCTGCGGAATGTCATGAAGGCCCTGGAAGGCGCCCAGCACGCTGATCGCCGGGGTGATCAGGGCGTCGCCATAGAAGAGGGCCGCTCCCGCCAGGCCCAGGACGAACAGGGCCGGGGTCCGCCGGCCCAGCGCCCTCTGGGCGAGCGCCATCAGGGAGAGGATTCCCCCCTCGCCCTTGTTGTCGGCGCGCATCACGAAGATGATATACTTCACCGTCACGACCAGGAAGATCGCCCACAGCGCCAGGGAGACAACGCCGATTACTGTCTGGTCGCTCACCGCCTCCCTGGCGGCCTGGCCCATGGCCGCCTGGAACGCGTAGAGCGGGCTCGTTCCGATATCCCCGAAGACGACTCCCACCGAGCCGATCGCCAGGCCCATCGTGCTCTGCCTACGCCGCCGGACGACCCCTTCGGCGAGCGCACCTGGAGCTTCGGGCTTGGTTTGGGTTGAGGCGGCGGGCGTCGGTGAAGTCTCGTGGCGGGCGGTCATGACGCGGCGCACGATCGCGGCCTCATCTTGGCGGGGAGCAACAGCACCTTCCCTTTCATGACCTGATTCTGAGGCCCATCCTCAGGCCCGAGTCCCGGTCCGATGCGCCCGGCCCATCGCGCGTTGTGCTGCCGTCGCGCCAGGGGCTAAAGAGCGCGGCCTCTTACTCGCCTTGGAAAGCTGCGCCAAGTGGCCCGCCTGTTCAACGCCTACGTGATCGTCCACTGGGGCGCCAGTTCGCGGCCGACCACCGGTCCGGACTCGGTGTGGATCGGGGCGCTGAAGCGCGACGTGCGTTTCCGCCTCGCCTTCGAGGCGCACAATCCGGAGACCCGGGCCAAGGGCGAGGCGCTCCTCGCCTCGCTCCTCGCCGACCGCTCCAAGCGACGCGAGCGGGCCTTCGTAGGCTTCGATTTTCCGCTCGGATTTCCTCGCGGGCTGGCGCAGGGCCTGAAGCTGCCCGGAGAGGCGCCGTGGCGTGCGGTCTGGGACCAGCTCGCCCGGATGGTGAAGGACCGGCCCGACAATGTGAACAACCGCTTCGGCGTCGGCTCGGAGATCAATCGCCGCCTGACCGGAGGACCGTTTCCGTTCTGGGGATGCCCTCCCCGGGACGCGCTCACCACCTTGCAGCCCCGTCGCGGGCGCGAGCATGGCGCAGGAGACATTCCCGAGTTCCGCCACACCGAAGTCGCGGGCGACGCCGCGAGCCCGGTCTGGAAGCTCTACTACAACGCGGCGGTCGGCCCCCAGGCGATCCTCGGCATTCCGATGGTGCGGCGCCTCAAGACGGCGGCCGGAACCTCGATGCCGATCTGGCCCTTCGAGACCGGATTCAAGACCTTGGGCGATGCCGATCTCGAAGGGATCGAAGCGGTGGCGGCCGAAATCTCCCCTTCGCTCGCGCCGGCCCAACCCATGGCCGGCGAGGCCAAGGAGGCGGCCCAGCTTCGCGCCATCGCCGAGCATCTGGCCAAGCTCGACGAGCAGGGCAAGCTCGGCGCCCTTTTCGCGCCAGCCAAGACGATCGCCGCCGACGCGGTTCTCGACGCCGAGCGCGAGGAAGGCTGGACTCTTGGCGCCTAGGCCGTTCGCCGCAGCGGCCGCCAAATACCAGGGGCGCGCGCCCTATTCGCCGCAGGCTCTCGCGCTCCTCGCCGAGCGCTTCGGACTGGACCGCAAGACGCGCGTTCTGGATCTAGGGTGCGGGCCGGGAACGCTCGCCCTTCCCCTCGCTCGCCTCGTCGGCGAAGTGACGGCGATCGATTCCGAGCCGGCGATGTTGGACGCCGGGCGCGCCCGCGCTCGAGAGGCGGGGCAGGACAATATCCGCTGGATCGAGTCCGCCGCGGAAGCCCTTCCCCCGGAAATGGGCGTCTATCGTCTCGCGGTCATGGGCCAGTCCTTCCACTGGATGGACCGCGATCGCGTCCTGGAGCGCCTCGGCGGCCTGATCGAGGACGGCGGCGGCATCGCGCTCGTCGGCCCAGGACGTCGTCGGCCGCAGGAGAGCTGGGAGCCTCTCGCCGAAGCGATCGCCCGCCGCCATCGCGGCGAGCGGCCGGCCCATCCCAATGAGCGGGAGCCTCACAACGAACCGGCGCTCTTGCGCTCGCCCTGCTTCGCCGAGTTCACCGTCCGCGAGTTTTCCTCGCAAATCGAGCGTGACGCGCCGTCCGTCCTCGGCTGCGTCCTTTCGCTCTCCTTCAATGCCTCGCTGGTCGCAGACGCCGCCTTCGCGCGCGAACTTCTTGCCGAACTCGGCCGTCTGGCCCCCACCGGGCGGTTCGTCGAGACCATCGAGACGGAGGTCCTGATCGCCCCGAAGCGGGTCTAACGCTATTCCGCGGCCGCGACCTCGCGGCCCCCCCGCCGGACCTTGAGCCGCTCGGCGACCAGGAACGCCAGTTCGAGCGCCTGCTCGCCATTGAGGCGCGGATCGCAGTGGGTGTGGTAGCGGTCGGCGAGTTCGCCTTCCGCGAGGGCGCGCGCGCCTCCCACGCACTCGGTGACATCGCGGCCGGTCATCTCCAGATGGACGCCGCCCGGATGCACTCTCTCAGCCTCGGCGATCTCGATGAAGCTTTTGACCTCGGAGAGGATCTTGTCGAAGCGACGGGTCTTGTAGCCGGTGTTGGCGACCATGGTGTTGCCGTGCATCGGATCGATCGCCCAGACCACCTTGGCCCCTTCGCTCCTGGTCGCGGCCATCAGCGCGGGGAGGCGCCGGCCGATCTTCTCGGCTCCGAAGCGGCCGTAGAGGGTGAGGCGGCCGGGTTCGTTCCCGGGGTTGAGAGCCGCAGCCAGCCGCAGGAGCTCATCGGCTTCCAACGTCGGACCAACCTTCAGGCCGACCGGATTGTTGATCCCGCGCAGGAACTCGACGTGGGCGCCGTCGAGCTGGCGGGTGCGCTCGCCCACCCAGAGCAGATGGGCGGAGACGTCGTACCAATCGCCGGTGGTCGAATCGATCCGGGTCAGCGCCTCCTCGAAACCCAGAAGCAGAGCCTCGTGGCAGGTGAAGAACTCCACCCGGTGGAGACCCGGATGGCTCTCCGGGGTCACGCCGATGGCCGCCATGAAATCGAGGGACTCGCTGATCTTGTCGGAAAGCTCGCGATAGCGCTCGCCCTGGGGACTTCCGTCGACGAAGCCCAGAGTCCAGCGATGGATGTTGTGGAGATCGGCGTAGCCGCCGCCGGCGAAGGCGCGCAGCAGATTGAGCGTCGAGGCGGCTTGGCCGTAGGCCTTCAGGAGGCGCTCCGGGTCGGGGGTGCGGGCCGCCCTGTCGAAGGCCATGCCGTTGATGATGTCGCCGCGATAGGCGGGAAGCTTCACTCCGTCCTTGGTCTCGCTCGCCTCCGAGCGCGGCTTGGCGAACTGACCGGCCATGCGGCCCACCTTCACCACCGGCTTGCCGCCGGCGAAGGTCAGCACCACGGCCATCTGCAGGATCAGCCGGAAGGTGTCGCGGATGTTGTCGGCGCTGAACTCCTCGAAGCTCTCGGCGCAATCGCCGCCCTGGAGGAGGAAGGCGCGTCCGGCCGCCACTTCGGAGAGCAGGGCGGAAAGGCGGCGCGCCTCGCCGGCGAAGACGAGGGGGGGCATGCGCCGAAGCTCGGCCTCGACGCGGGTCAGCGCGGCCGGATCGGGATAGTCGGCGGGAATGTGCCTCGCCGGCCGTCCCCGCCAGGACGCCGGCGTCCACCGCTCGCTCATCGGCCTGACCTGGGATGAGGAAAGGCGCGCGGCTTAGCCCGAATGGCGAGTGATGGCAAAAGGACCCGGTTAGACCGCACCGGCCTCAGGCCATGGAGAGATTGGGATCCCGGTATGGCTCGCGCAGGGTCACCAGCTCTTCGGCGGCGGTCGGATGGACAGCGCAGGTCTCGTCCCACTGCGCCTTGGTGACGCCCATTCGGATCGCGATCGCGGCCATCTGGATGATCTCCGGCGCATCGGGCCCGACGAGGTGACAGCCGAGCACCTTGCCGCTCTCAGCCTCCACCACGAGCTTGACCAGCATTCGCTCCTCGCCGCCATAGAAGGTGGTCTTCATCGGCCGGAAGATCGAACGGTAGACGTCGATCGCCCGCCCGCCATGGCGCGCAGCCGCCTCGCTGAGGCCGACAGCTCCGACCGGCGGCTGGGAAAAGACCGCGGTCGCCACGCAGCGGTGATCGAAGACCAGGGGATTGGACCGGAACTCGGTCTCGGCGAAGGCGGCGCCCTCCCGGATCGCCACCGGCGTCAGGTTGAGACGGTCGGTGACATCGCCCACCGCCCAGATGTGAGGAACGCTCGAGCGGGAGGCGTCGTCGACCTTCACCGCGCCATTCTGGGCAAGCCCGACGCCAGCTTCGGCGAGGCCCAGCCCGGAGGTCGCCGGGGCGCGGCCGGTCGCGAAGAGAACCTCGTCGGTCTCGATCTCGTGGCCGGATGAAAGGCGGCTCGCGATCCCGCCGGAAGTCTTCTCCAGCGCCAGATGATGGCAGCCCAGGATGATCTTGACGCCCCTTCGCTCCATTTCGGCGGCCAGGTGGGAACGGACATCGTCATCGAACCCGCGCAGGATGTTGGCGCCGCGGTAGAGGAGCGTGGTCTCGACGCCCAGGCCATTGAAGATGCCGGCGAACTCCACCGCGATATAGCCGCCGCCGACGATGAGGATGCGCGGGGGCAGGCGTGGGAGATGGAAGGCCTCGTTGGAGGTGATCGCATGCTCGATGCCGGGCAGATCCTTCGGAAGCGTCGGCCACGCGCCGGTGGCGATGAGGATTTTCTCGACCGTGAATCGACGACCCTCCTCCTTGCCGCTTTCGATCCCTACGGTGTGGGCGTCGACAAGGCTCGCGCGGCCGTGGAGAAGATCGGCTCCGGCGTTTTCGAGATTGGCGACGTACACGCCGGAGAGGCGGGCGATCTCGATATCCTTGGCGGCGATGAACCTCGCCCAGTCGAATCTGGTCTCCCCGTGGGCCCATCCATAAGACTCGGACGCCTTGAAGTGCTGCGAGAACTCGCTCGCATAGACCATGAACTTCTTGGGGATGCAGCCGCGGATGACGCAGGTGCCCCCGACCCGGTGGGACTCGGCGACCGCGACCTTGGCGCCGGAAAGAGCCGCTAGGCGCGCCGCCCTCACGCCTCCAGAACCGGCCCCGATGACGAAGAGATCGTAGTCGCTCACGCTCGCCGCCCGCCTTTCCGCTCGAGGACCTCGATCTCCTCGCCGGAGGCGATCAAGGCCCTTTCGGCGAGGCCCAGGAAGAGTCCGTGCTCGACCACCCCAACCACGTGGTCAAGCTCCGCGGCGAGGCGTTCCGGCTGGGCTATCTCGCCTAGGCGCGCGTCATAGATGTAGTTGCCGGAATCGGTGCGGAAGGGCTCGCCTTCTCCGCCCCGGATCTCGAGGCGGGGGGCAAGGCCCAGGCTCCCGAAGAGCGCGACGAGGCGCCGCGCGGTCAAACCATGGGCGAAAGGCGTCACCTCGATCGGAAGCGGGACTGCGCCGAGAGTTTTCACGCGCTTGCTGGCATCGGCGATCACCACGCATCGGCGCGAGGCGATCCAGGTCAGCTTTTCGGCAAGGAGCGCCCCTCCCCCGCCCTTGATGAGCGAAAGATCGGGGGCGATTTCGTCTGCCCCGTCGACCGTGAGCTCAAGCGTGCGAACCTCGTCGAGGTCGGCGACGGTGAGGCCAAGCTCCTCGGCGAGCGCGCGCGTCGCCTTGGAAGTCGCCACGCAGCGCACCGCCAGCTTGCGCGAGGAGAGGGCCTTCACGAAAAAGGCGGCGGTGGATCCGGTGCCCAGGCCCACGACCATGCCCGCTTCCACCAGATCGGCGGCGGCCTCGGCGGCGGCGCGCTTCTCGCTTTGCGCGTCGACCCCGCTCAAGCCTTGCGGCCCTTCTCCCGCATCTTGCGGGTCCGGAAGGCGGCCGCCCAGCCCGGCTTCTCGGCTTGTGTCCCCCTGCCGAGGGCCAGCGCGTCGGCGGGGACATCCCTGGTGATCACTGATCCGGAGCCGGTGTAGGCGCCCTTGCCGATCCTCACGGGGGCCACCAGGGCCGAATTGGAGCCGATGAAGGCGTTCTCTTCGACATGGGTGTCGTATTTGTCGAAGCCGTCGTAGTTGCAAAAGATCGTCCCTGCGCCGATGTTCGCCCCAGGGCCGACCGAGCCGTCGCCCAGATAGGCGAGGTGATTGGCCTTGGCGCCCTTGCCGACCTTCACCTTCTTGACCTCGACGAAATTGCCGATGTGAGCGTCCTCGCCAATCGCCGCGCCCGGCCGCAGGCGGGCGAAGGGTCCAACGAGGGCCCCGGAGGCGACGCTCGCCCCCTCCAGGTGCGAGAAGGCCCGGATGCGCGCTCCGGTCGAGACGGCGACGCCGGGGCCGAAGACGACGAAGGGCTCGATCACCGCGCCCGGCGCGAGCTTGGTGTCCCAGGCGAGATGCACGGTCCGCGGGTCGATCAGGGTGACTCCCGACGCCATCAGGCGAGCGCAGGCGCGGGCCTGGAAGGCGGCCTCGGCGGCGGCCAGCTCGGCCTGGGAATTGACCCCGCGGGCGGCGACCTCGGGGACGAAGGCGACGGCGGCCCGACGGCCGGCCTTCACCCCCAGGGTCACGACATCGGTCAGGTAATATTCGCCCTTGGCGTTGTTCGGCGCGACCTTGGCGAGCAGGTCGAAGAGAAGGTCCCTGTCGGCGACCAGCACGCCGGAGTTGCAGGCGTTCAGAGCGAGGATCTCGGCGCTGGCGTCTCTGGCCTCGACGATGGCGTCGAGCGCTCCGTCATCGCCCATGACCAGGCGCCCATAGGCGCCCGGCTCGGCGGCTTCGAAGCCGAGGACGGCGAGATCGGCCCCGGCGGAGCGCGCCTCGAAGAGGGGTTCGAGGTCCCCCGCCTCCAGGAGCGGAACGTCGGCGTAGGTCACCAGGACGTCGCCCTCGAACCCGCGCAGGGCATCGGCGGCGGAAAGGACCGCGAGGCCGGTGCCCAGCGGCTCGGATTGGATCGCGACCTTCCCCTTGCCGCGGGTGAGCCGAGCCTCTGCAGCGGCCTTGACGGCCGCCGCGTCGCGCCCCGCCACCACCACGATCGGGGATGCGCCAAGCGCCTCGGCGAGATCGATGGCGCAATCGAGCATGGCGCGTTCGCCGATCCGGTGCAGCACTTTGGGCGTGGGCGAGGCCATCCGTTCGCCCTTGCCGGCGGCGAGGATCACCGCCGCCCTCTTCATGCGCCTTGCCATGGGCTCCGCCTCTAGACCAAAAGATGAGCCGTTTCATGTTCGGAGTCGGCGATGGGATCAAAGCCGCGCCTGCTCGCCGGCGCGAGCCTGCTTTTCGACCTCGACGGCACCCTCGTCGATACCGCCCCCGACCTCATCGGCGCGCTCGGCGCGCTCATGGCCGAAGAGGGGCTCGAGGCTCCGCCCTTCGCCGAGGCGCGCCCGATGATCGGCGCGGGCGCCAGGCGACTGATCCAGCGCGCCTTCGCCGCCGCCGGCGCGCCGATCGAAGAGACGGGCCGGATCGAAGCGCTGTTTTCCCGCTACATCGCGCTCTACCAGCCGAGGATCGCCCAGGAGAGTCGGCCGTTCGAGGGCGTGCGCGAGACGCTCGCCGAACTCGAGGCGGCCGGCGCCAGGATGGCGGTGGCGACCAACAAGCCGACCGCGCTCGCCCTCGAACTTCTGACCCAACTCGATCTCACCTGGCCGTTCCGCGCCGTCGTCGGACCGGAGTTCGCCCCTGCTCAGAAGCCCGATCCGCGCCATCTCCTCGCCGCGATCGAACGATCCGGGGGCCGCAGCGTCGCGCGCGCGGTGATGATCGGGGATTCGGTCGCCGACGCCCACGCCGCGCGGTCCGCCGGCATGCGCCTGGTCCTCACCGAGTTCGGCTACAGCCAGACGCCGGTCGCCGATCTTGGCGCTGACGCGGTGCTCGGATCCTTCGCCGAACTCCCCGCCATCCTGGAGCGCCTGCTTGCTTGTGACGCTGTTTCCCAGCCGGTATAGCCGGCCGCTTTGACGACCCAGCGGACGCGTAGCTCAGCGGGAGAGCACCTCGTTCACACCGAGGGGGTCGCTGGTTCGATCCCAGCCGCGTCCACCAGTGTTTTCAATTTATTAGCCATAGACTCTTAATCAAGAGAAATTGGCGCGCTACCAAATCGCTACCGCACCAAAGGCGGAGTAGATGAATGCGTAAGTAGCGCATCGGTCGTCACCCCAATTCGCTGGCCCCCTACTGATCGAGCACTCGAAGCTGCCGAGCCGCCTTATCGGTTAGCGTGATGACCTCGGGGCAATCGGAAGCGTTGATGGGGGGCTACATTGGACAGCCGGTATTTGGACTTCGCTAACACGGCAGAGTCGCCTCTTTGCAGGCGTTCGGCTCAACTTCGGCCGCAGCGTCGTGAGTTGTTGATGGCCTGCGCGGGCGCGCACCACGCTTGGGAGCCGCGAGACTTACATGAACGGCGGCCTACCCGGCTCCGGCCTTCCGCTCGGCACTTAGAGTTGTAGACCTGCCATCACCCGACTTCCGTGCGAGCATCATCGCCGGGTCCATCGTGGCCGCCGGTTAGCGTGGCATTGCGCGACCAGCTAGCGAGCGCAGGCGCCTGTGGTATGAAGGCGGAGTCGTCCCTCGACACGCCGCGCATAAAGCTGAAGCAGGCGAACCTCGCGCCTTCCGACGGCGATGCCTTGGTACTCCGCGAGAACCTGGAGCGGGCAGGACCTTCTCTCGGGCTGGCTCGTATGATCGGAGGATCGTAGGAGCCTACCTCGACACGCCACCCACGAGGGCTCCTAGCGAACGTACCTCGGCTGCAGCCTCCGGCTCCTCATTTCTTGGCACGGCTCGCGAGCCCGAGCAGCAAGTCGCTTTGGGCTTAAGCTCTGATGCAGCCGTCGCCCTATTTCGTGTTCGACAACCGGCGTTCCGTGACGTAGTGTTGAGTGTGAACGCGGCGAGCTGAATGACATCTCGGAGGGAGGCGCGTGGAGCTCCGTACGGTCTCGATTCACGTTTCAATTATTGCCCTGGCGTTGGGCGGCTGCGTGTCCGTGACCGGGTACCCGGCAAAGCCCCCCAACGCTAGCTATGAAGCCCCGCCAAACATCTCCGATGCCGCCTACTACGCGGCAGATACTTCATCAGTAGCCCAAATCAGAAACGAACTGGTGTTTACGCGCATACGCCAACGAACGGCGCAGAGAGCACCTTCCTCTACTCGGGCTCGATGTTGGTCGGGGAATACCAGTCCGGCGCCATCGTCGGGCGCTACATCCCTGGGCCAGATCCTGACGAGGCGCTCCTCTGGTACTATCAGTCGGGCACGGCCAACCCTGCCTGGCTTGCGACCGATGCTCTGGGATCTGTGATCGCCTATTCGACCCAGGCGGGCGACGTCCTGGCCTCCTACGCCTGGGGCGAGTACGGCCGGTCCTCCACCACTGGCAGCAACGTCGCGCCGAGATGCGGCTACACTGGCCAGATCGCCATCCCCGAGGCCGGGCTCTACGACTACAAGGCCCGGGCCTATGCGCCGGGCTTGGGCCGGTTCCTGCAGACCGATCCGGCCGGCTACGCCAGCGACCTCAACCTCTACGCCTACGCCGGCAACGACCCGATCAACCAACCGATCCCAGCGGGATGAGCGTTGAAATTACAGAATCGCCTCAGGTTCCGTGGAACGGGGTGCCACTTAGCGGGGGCGAGTTCGGCGAGTGGTCGTGCTCCGGCGCTGACTGCACGTCACCGGGATTCTACGCCGTTGCCCCCTCGTACTGGATCGGCGGATTCGCCGGCGGCTTCGCGGGTCGGCTCGGTACGTTCGGCGAGTCCAGAGGCGGCGCCGGCGAGCCGACGGGAGGGGCCGCCTCCCGGAGTCCGAACCCGAAACCGTCAAGCACCCCGCGACCGCCGCGAGCGTGCCCATCAGGGCCGACGCGACAATACGGCCTTGCTGGAGGGTCCACCGGCTTTCTTGGCGTGCTCGGAATTTCGTTGAACATCAACGTCGGGATCTCCTTGCCCACGCCGGGCGGTCTCGCGGGTGCCCAGGTATTCGTCTCAGGTGAATTTGATCCGATGGCTGGCGTTGGAGTCTTCGCTGGAGCGGGCGGAGGACCGACAGTAGGCAACTCGAGTGGGCCGCTTCGTCCCGGCTTGAGCGGATCCGTTCAAGGCCACTTCGAGGGCGGCGCTGGGATCTTTCCCTTCGGTGCGACAGTTTCGAGCAACGCGTCGACATCTGGATCGTCGAGCTCGATCGCCGGGCCTGCGGGGCGGTTCGGCCCAGCGGGGGGCGCTTACGTCGGCGTTGGACCATCGTTTGGCGGCGCCGCCGCCTCTCATCAGTTTTTCTGCGGGGGGTGAGCGTGCCAGGCCGGCGATCCGAGTGGGGCTGGGTCGACTACGTCAGTGCGTTCTGCTTTTGGGGAACGATGGCGATTGGATTTCTCTGGCTAGCGGTCGCCGCTGCGTTTGCTATTGCGGATATTGTCGAGATTAGCAGCGGCGCGGATCTTCGCTTTCCTCCCTTCTCCCTGTGGATCGCCGCTGGCATGATGTTCTTCGGCGTGTTTGTCATGCTCACGGTTGATCTCATCGACTTCGAGCTTAGCAGAATCCACGGAACACGGCCGGGGCGCAAACCTGCGCTCCTGGTGAAGCTGTGGCGCCACGTTCGCCACGGTCCTGCTCAGTGACCCCGCAGTCGACCGATGCGGGAGTCGGCGCGGCGACAGGTCATCCCCCGACCGCGCGCCTCAGGAGTTTCTCGCCATCCGCCGGGGCGGCGCCGCACGATCCCTGGCCAGCGCGGCGGCCGCGCGGCTCTGGCAGAGCGCGAGCTGATGCTGGCAATCGTCTGGCCAGGATCCGGTCGAGTGCCAGTAGGCGGCGAGGCCGGTGCGGACGGCCACGTCCCAGAAGCGGGGATCGTCCCGGAACGGCTTCATGCGTGGTGTGAACAGCCAGCCCGGATCCAGGCCGAGCGGCGGATGGATCAGCCAGCCGTCGGCGCCGGGCGGATAAAGCCGGCGATCGTCGGGATAGGCGATCTCCGCGAAGCGGAAGGCATCGTCGAGCGCGCCACGCTCGACCATCTCCAGGAGGCATTCGCGATCGGCGAACTGGTCGTCGCTGCGGCCGTAGTTGGCGAAGCACTCGGCGACCATCCGCCTCACCTTTGAGGGTTCATTCGACACGAGCACCGCGTCCATCGCCCGGCGTTGCGCCGGTGGGACGCCGAGCGAGGCATAGGCGCCGGGCTGGCGGTTGGCGTTGGCCAGAACATCTTTGGGCTCACCCAGATAAAGGGCGATCAAGCGTCGAAGGGTCCTCGCCGCATCGGGCTGATCGGGCCAGAGGGTCTCCAGCCGTTGAAGAGCGTCATTGGCTTCGTCGCTCGCGCCGGCTTCGACGAAATCGTGCAGTCCGCCTCCAATCACGACCTCCGACATCGGGTCGAGCTGGATGGATCGGGTGATGAGGCCCACGCCTTCCTTCGTGCGGCCGACCGAAAGCATCACCTCGCCCAGGCCGTTGAAGCTGACATGCAGGCTGGGGTCCAGCGACACCGCCTGGCGAAGTTCCTTCTCCTGCGCCGCCCAGGTCAGCGGGCCGGCGAGAAGCGCCTGACGGGCGACGTGCAGCAGGGCCGACGAAGCGCTCAGTCTCGCCGCCTGGGCGACGGAGCGACGGGCGAGGCTGATGAGCGCCGGGCGATCGGCGGGTTGCGCCTCCTGGGCGGCGAAGACGGCCGCCAGCGCCGTGGACGCCTTGAGATCGGCGTCGTCAGGATGGCGCTTGGCCAGGGCCTGGGTGAGGCCCAGCGCGTCCACCGTATCCCACCGGTCGATCGCCTCGTTGGCGCGCGCCACCAGGGTGTAATCCGAGGGCGAGAGCTTGCCTCCAAGGTCATTGGTGAGTTTGCTGGGATCGAGCGCGTGGGCGATGCGTCCGGCGATCTCGGCCGCGGCGATGGTCCCAGAAGCCGCCGGAGCCGGCGTGTCGAAGGAATAGACCACGACCCCGCGGCGGGCGTCGACGAGCTCGCTGGTGATGACCTGGCCAGGGCCCTTGCGCACGACGCGGCCGCCGACCAGGAAATCCGCGTCGGCTACGGAGGCCGCCCCCGCAGCATGAATGTCGAGCGCGGGTCTGATCACCACCAGGTCATACTGGCTTGCCGCATCGGAGACTTCGCCGTCCAGCGCCGCCGCAAAGGCCCGTGCGGCCGGACCGTTATCCGACGGCTGGAAGGCCGTCATCTCGATCCTGGGGAAAGGAATGGCTCGCGAGCCGGGGGCGGTCCGGCCGAGGAACCACCATGTCGCCAGACCGATCGCGGCCAATCCGCAGACGGCGGCGACGCCCGCCAGCGGCCTGCGAGGCTGATGGCGCCGAGCGGCGGCGGCGCGAACCTCCGGCTCGACCCTCGCGCCACGGCGATCGATCCGGTATCCGACGCCCGCAACCGTCTCGATGACGAATGGCGGCTCGCTCCAACTCGCGGCCAGACGGCGAAGCTGCCCGATGCAACGGCCGATTGCGTCCTCACTGACGCTGAGCCCATTCCAGCAGCGGATGATCAGCTCCTGCTGGGAGACGACCTCGTTGGGTGAGCAGGCGAGCGCGACGAGCACCTGCATCACCCGCCGCTGAAGCACGCGCCTTTCGCCTTGGCGGATTATTTCGCAGCGCGATGGACGAACGGCGAGGGCCCCAAGGGCGAAGTCCGGCTCTCGGGCAAGATCGATCCTCCCCAGGGAGGGGAGCTCTTGGGCGAGCTTGTCCATTGGACCCCAGCGGTGTCGCAAACCCCGTCCCGCGAAATATAGCACGGCGGGGCTGAGGCGGCGAAACCGGCGATTCTAACGTCGGCGGGCCGGCAAACTGCAATAGATCGGGCGAAGATCGGGCTCTGATCGGGGAGAAATCGAAGCCGATCCAACGGCGGGGCGGCCATACTGGCGCGAGGCGCTGGGGAGGCCCATGCGTCGGACATTCAAGGAGATTTATCGATGCGTCACGCGTTCAAAGCTACGCTCGTCGGCCTTGGCGCCGGCGCGCTCGCTCTTGCGGCCCAGGCCGCCTGGGCCGGTTGCGGAAGTGCGTCGTTCCAGCCCGCGACCTACCAGCCGGGATCCGGCGATGCCCAGATCCAGCTGGTGGACCAAGACGGCAATAACATTGTCGGCCTGTGGTCCGTCTCGTTCATGTCCGGCGGCGCCCAGATCGACTGGGGGTACTCCGAGTGGCACTCGGACGGCACCGAGATCCTGAACAGCGGCGGCCACACTCCTGCTTCCGGAAACTTCTGCCTGGGCGTGTGGCGGCAGACCGGCCCAAACCGCTACCACCTGAAGCACTATCCGCTCGCCTATGACCCGACGACGGGCGCCTTCACGAACAGGATCATCCTGACCGAGGACGTCGCCGTCGATCGGACCGGCAACACTTTCGCCGGAACATTCACCGAGGATGTCTACAACGCAACCGGGACGACCCTGGAGGCTCACATTCCCGGGACGATCACTGGCAAACGCGTCCTGCCGTACTAGGCCGCTCCCCCGGGGGCTCAGCGCCCCCGGGGCCCCGCTTCTGGGAATCAGGGACCTAAGAGGCCATGCGGCAAGGACGCATCCTGCTTATGCTTGCGGCGCTGAGCCTTTTGTCGGCGTCGCCCTGGCCTGCGTCCGCGCAGATCACCCTTCCCACCGCGCCGATCGGCGCCGCCCCGATCTCGGTGGCCCAGAGTTGGCTCCCGCCCTCGGCGCGCCGAGCGCCGCCGGCGCCCGCGCCCGGCGTCGAGATGACGCCATCGCTCGCTCCCCAGGGCCTGATCCCGGGGCCCGGCGAGGTCCTTGCGGTTGTGCCGTTGCGCTATGCGGACGTCAGCGAGATCGTCGGCCTGCTCACCGCCGACCAGAGTCTCAAGCCCAACGACGCTTTCACGCCGGAGGAGCCCAATTTCGGCTCGGCCGGCGGGCAGACCTTTTATGGCGGAAGCCTGCCGACCCCGCCGGTCTCGGCGGCGTTCAACCAAGCTGGCCCTTCCACCGATCCGGTGGGCCGCGACGTCGATGGCGCCATCGGAATAGACCGGCGCCTCAACGCGGTTATCGTCAAGGGCACTCCCGAGCGGGTCGCGGCGATCAAGCGGGCGATCGCCAGCCTCGACCAGCCGGTGACCAGCGTCGTGCTGGAGACGGTGTTCGTGGAGCTCACCGAGACCGCGGCGCGCAACCTCGGACTGGACTTCAACAACCCCAATGGCCAGGTCGCCAGCGCCGCCTGGGTCTTCTCAAAAGGGTTTCCTGGCCAAGCGGACACCCCGCGCGGCGGCGGGGTCAGCGTCAATCTGCAGGCGGCGCTCTATGCCCAGATCGCTAAGGGCCAGGGTCGGATCGTCTCCAAGCCCCGGATCGCCGCCCAGAGCGGCGGTCAGGCCAAGATCGTCACCGGCGACGCCTTGCCGATCCTCACCTCCATCGCCCTTTCCGGGGTCAACGCCGTCCAGCAGCAGGTGCAGTATGTCAACGTCGGGGTGACCCTGCAGATCGCGCCTCGCGTCACCGACGACGGATTCGTCACCTCCCACGTCTTCGCCGTGGTCTCCTCGGTCACCGGCTACTCGCAGGGATATCCGACCATCAGCCAGCGCGAGGCCTCCACCACGGCCACGGTGCGTGACGGCGAGAGTTTCGTGATCGGTGGCCTCGCCCAGGAAACCGACCTCAAGAACCGCAGCAAGCTGCCGATCCTGGGCGACGTGCCGATCCTGAGCCAGATCTTCGACACCGAACACTCCACGCGGGCCAAGACCGACCTCTATGTGGTGGTCACGCCCCACATCGTCCGCGGCCGCGCCCCGCCGGACGAGGCGTCGCCAACGGCCGCTGCGGAGGCGCCAGCGCGAGCTGGGCGGTGATGGTGCGAGACTCGGCCGGCGACCTCGTCATGGGGTGCTCCCTAGTAGCCACGGCCCCCCGACGACGTCCCCGTTCCGGATCACCGCTCCAGCAGCGCCTCGGCGGCGGCGTCGAGGATGGCCTCGGCGTCGAGACGGTAATGGGCGTAGAGGTCGGCGACTTCGCCTGACTGGCCGAACGCCTCTACGCCGAGCGCGCGGACCTTGTGCCCGGCGACGCCGCCGAGCCAGGAGAGGGTCGCCGGCGGACCATCGAGCACCGTGATCAGCGAGGCCTTGGGCGAGAGAGGCGCGAGCAGGCGCTCGGCATGGCAAGGATTCGCGCCCGACGAAATGGACCAGGCCCGGTGCAGCCGGTCCGGACTGGGGACGGCGAGGAGCCCGGCGCCGGGAAAGTCCTCCCGCATCGCCTCGTAGGCGGCGAGCGCCTCTGGGGCCACGGCGCCGGTGAACACAACGGCCAGGGGCGCGCCCTCCCCGGGCTCGACCTGCCAATAGGCGCCTTCGATGACATCGGCTCTCCAAGCCTCCCCGGCCTCTCGTCGTGGCTGGTCCAGCACCCGGGTCGAGAGGCGCAGATAGACGCTGCCGCCGTCCTCCGCCTGGAGATGGGAAAAGCTCCAGCGCAGGATCTCCGAGAGCTCATCGACGAACGCCGGCTCGAAATAGGAAAGACCTGTCTGGGCCATGCCGATGAGCGGGGTGTGGATCGACTGGTGGGCGCCCCCCTCGGGGGCGAGGGTCAGGCCCGACGGCGTGGCGACGAGCAGGAACCGGGCGTCCTGGTAACAGGCGTAGTTGAGCGCATCGAGGCCCCGGTTGATGAAAGGATCATAGAGCGTTCCGATCGGGATGAGCCGCGCGCCGAAGAGATCGGCTGTGAGGCCCAGGGAAGCGAGCAGAAGGAAGAGGTTGTTCTCCGCGATGCCGAGCTCGATGTGCTGGCCCTTGGGCGACATCGTCCAGCGCTGGGGCGAGGCGATCTGGGCGTCTCGGAAGCGGTCGGCGCGCGGAACGCGGGAAAAGAGGCCGCGCTGATTGACGAACGCCCCGAGGTTGGTGGAGACGGTCACGTCCGGCGAGGCGGTGACCAGCCGGTCGGCGAGCGGCGCACCGCTCCTGGCCAGATCATTGAGGATGCGCCCGAAGGCGGCCTGAGTCGAAGAGCGGCCGCTCGGCGAAGGGAAATCGGCGAGGCCGGGGACCGGGACCGGCGAAGCCGCATCGGCCGGCGTCTTTGACGCGATGGGAGTGGAGGCGAGGAAAGCGCGATAGGCTTCCGCGGGCCTTGGGAGGCCGCTGAACGGCGCCCACTCCTCGCCCTCTGGAACCCCTGACTTCGCCCGATAGGCCGCCATCTGGGTCTCGGTCATCAGGCCGGCGTGATTGTCCTTGTGGCCCTGGAAGGGAAGGCCGAAGCCCTTGATGGTGTAGACGAGAAAGAACCTCGGCCGTTCGTCGGCGACGCGCCCGAACGCGTCGAGAAGGAGGCCGGCGTCATGGCCAGCGAGGTTGGTCATCAGGCCGGCGAGGGCCTCGTCCTCGAACCCCGATAACAAGGGGGCGATCTCCGACCCGACATCGGCCGCGATCCGCTCCCGCCACGCCGCCCCGCCCTGGAAGGAGAGCGCCGAATAAAGATCGTTCGGGCAGGAGTCGATCCAGGCTCTGAGGCCCTTGCCGCCTGGCGAGGCGAAGGCCCTCTCGAGGGCGCGGCCGTACTTGAGAGTGACGACCTCCCAACCCACCGCCTCGAAGATCTCCGCATAGCGCGAGAACATCCGCTCGGGCGTGGTGGCGTCTAGGCTCTGGCGATTGTAGTCGATGATCCACCAGCAGTTGCGCAGTTCGTGCTTGGCGCCTTCGATGATGCATTCGTAGATGTTGCCCTCGTCGAGCTCGGCGTCGCCCACCAGCGCGATCATCCGCCCGGCCTTCTCTTCGGCCATCAGGCCGTGGGCGATGAGATAGTCCTGGGCGATGGCGGAAAAGCAGGTCATCGCCGCGCCCAGACCCACCGATCCGGTGGAGAAGTCGACGCCGTCCTTGTCCTTGGTGCGCGAGGGATAGGACTGCGCTCCGCCGAACGCTCGGAACCGCTTGAGCTGGTCCAGGCTCTGGCGTCCGAAGAGATATTGGATGGCGTGGTAGACCGGGCTGGCGTGGGGCTTCACGGCCACCTTGTCGCGCCGGCCGAGCACCGAGAAATAGAGTGCCGACATGATCGTCGCCATCGAGGCGCACGAGGCTTGGTGGCCGCCGACTTTCAGACCGTCGCGATTTTCGCGGATGTGGTTGGCGTGATGGATGATCCAGGCGGAAAGCCAGTGGACCTTGCGGTCGAGCTCGCCAATGTAGTCGAGGGCGTCGTTGGGGCGCCGCACTCTCGCCCCTGCCGAGGAAAGGCTCATGAGGGCGCCCGCTTACACCATCGCGGCGCCCGTCCGCAAAACGACGATGAAGGCTGTTCTCGACCAGAGCAGTCGCGGGCGCGCGTTCGCGTCTCTCTTCAGGAAAACATGCGTTCAAGGGCGGCGCGGAACCGCCGTTCGGCCGCGCTTCTTTGGAGGTGGCGCCCCGCCAGGACGAGGAGATGGCCCCGCCGCCAGACCCGGTCGATCCGGCCCCCGGCGAAGATCCAGGCGTCGAGGAGAGCATCGTCCCTGGCGGCCGCGTAGGTCGGATCGCGCCCGTCCAGTTCGACAAGGTCGAGCGGCGCGCCGACGTAAAGTCCGGATCGCACCCCGAGCGCCTGACCGCCGCCGGTGAGCGCGGCGCGGAAAAGGAAGCCGCCCACCGAGGGGCGGTCCTCGCCGGCGAGGAGATTGCGCCTGCGCCTTGCGAGGCGCTGGGCGTATTCCAGAGCGCGCAGCTCTCCAGCCGCGGAGATGCGGACGTTGGAATCGGAGCCGACGCCCATCCGCCCTCCTCGCCCGAGATATTCCGGAGACGGAAAGATCCCGTCGCCGAGATCGGCTTCGGTGATGGGGCAGAGGCCGGCGACCGCTCCGCTGGCGGCGAGCCGGTCGACCTCGGAGGAAATCATGTGAGTGGCGTGGATGATGCGCCACGCCTCGTCGGCGCCGCCGTGGTCGAGCAGCCAGCCGACCGGGCGCTCTCCGCTCCAGGCCAGACAGGCTTCGACTTCCGCCTGCTGTTCGGCGGCGTGGATGTGGATTCCAGCCGCCCCGGCGAGCGGGGCGAGAAGGGCCAACTCCTCCGACGTGACGGCGCGCAGGCTGTGGGGAGCGACGCCGAGCGTCGCGTCGGGAAGGAAGGCGAGCGAGCGGCGGCTCGCCTCGAGAAGCCCGGCATAGCTCTCCGGAGTCGAAAGGAAGCGCCTCTGGCCAGGCGTGGGCGGTGCGCCGCCAAACCCACCATGGGCGTAGAAAACGGGGAGCAGGGAAAGGCCGATGCCGCTCGCCTCGGCCGCCGAGACGATGCGTCCAGTCATCTCGGCTGGGTCGGCATAGGGCCGCCCGGCCGCATCATGGTGCAGATAGTGGAATTCGCCGACGCGGGTGAAGCCGGACTCGACCATCTCGCAATAGGCGAGGGTCGAGATCGCCTCGACGTCCTCAGGGCTCAGGCGCTCGAGGAAGCCATACATCGCCTCGCGCCAGGTCCAGAAGTCGTCTTCGCCGGCGCCCCGCCTTTCTGTGAGACCGGCGAGCCCCCTCTGGAAGGCGTGGCTGTGGACGTTGCAAAGGCCTGGAATGGCGATCGCGCCGCAATCATCTTCGCGGCTCGCCTCGACCTCAGGATCGATCGTCGCGATCAGTCCGTCCTGGATTCCGATCCGGACCCCGCGCGCCCAACCCTCCGGAAGAAGGGCGGTTTCGAACCACAGTCGATCCATGCCAACCTGCCGTTCGGGTCGAAAGAGGCGGATGAGGCATGCGCTGCGATCGTCTCTGGCGCAATGCGTCGCTGGCCACCTTGCGAGCCGGCCAACCCGCGCTGGGAGAGATCGAGTTTGGCTGCATCGCATCCTGGGACGGGCGCATCGCCTTTGTCGGCCGCGAGGAGGAGGGGCCCGGCTTCGAGGCTGGAGAGACAATCGATTGCGAGGGCCGCTGGATCACGCCGGGCCTCATCGACTGTCACACCCATCTCCTCTACGCCGGCTCCAGGAGCGCGGAGTTCGAGCGCCGCCTCGCTGGCGAGAGCTATGAGGAGATCGCGCGCTCCGGAGGCGGGATCCTCTCGACCGTGGCCGCAACCCGCCGCGCGAGTCTTGAAGATCTCATCGCAGAGGCGCTGCCGCGCCTCGACGCACTTGTGGCCGAGGGGATCACGACCGTGGAGATCAAGTCCGGCTATGGCCTCAGCCTGGAGGCGGAACTGCGGCAGCTTCGGGCAATCGCCGATCTCGCCGGCCGGAGGGTGGCGCGCGTTGTGCCGACCCTTCTCGCCGCCCACGCCCTGCCGCCGGAGTACGCCGGCGAGCGCGAGCGCTACCTCGATCTTGTCTGCGACGAGATCATCCCGCGCGCCGCGAAGGCTCATCTGGCGACGAGCGTGGACGCCTTCTGTGAAGGCATCGGCTTTTCACCAGACGAAGTCCGCCGCGTCTTCGAGGCGGCGCGGACCTGCGGCCTTCACGTCAAGCTGCACGCCGAGCAACTCTCCAACAGCCGCGGGGCGGAGATGGCGGCCAAGTTTGGGGCCCTCTCGGCGGATCATCTCGAGCATCTCGACGAGTCCGGGGCGCGGGCCCTCGCCCGGGCCGGCACGATCGCCGTCCTGCTCCCCGGCGCCTTCTACTTCTCCGGCGAGGCGCAGCGGCCGCCCGTCGCCTTGCTTCGCTCGCTCGGCGTCCCCATGGCGCTGGCCACCGACTGCAATCCCGGCACCTCCCCGCTGACCTCTCCCCTTCTCGCCATGAACATGGGGGCGGTGCTCTTCGGACTTACCATCGAGGAGTGCCTGGCGGGCTTCACCCGCAACGCCGCCGCCGCTCTGGGGCTCCAGTCCGAGGTTGGGACGTTGGAGGAAGGAAAGTCGTGCGACCTCGCCATCTGGGAAATCGAACGGCCCGCCGATCTCGTCTATCGCCTGGGCTTCAATCCCCTGTGGCGGCGCGTGTGGAAAGGCCGATGAAACCGATCGTCCTTGCTCCAGGCCAGACGAGGCTCGAAGACTGGCGGGCGATCTGGAAGGGCGCCCCGGTCCGCCTCGCCCAGGACGCCTGGGCGCGGATCGAAGAGTCGGCCGCGACGGTCGAGCGGATTCTCCGCGGCGAGGCGCCTGTTTACGGCGTCAACACCGGCGTTGGCCGATTGGCCAGCGTCCGCATCGAGGCGGGCGAACTCGCTCACCTGCAACGCAACATCGTCCTTTCCCACGCCGCCGGCGTAGGCGAGGCCGCGCCGGGACCGATCGTTCGGCTAACCATGGCTCTCAAGCTCGCCAGTCTCGCAAGGGGCGCCTCGGGCGTACGCGCGCGCCTCGTCGAGCGGCTGGCGGCGATGCTCGATGGCGACCTCCTGCCCGTGATCCCCGTCCAGGGCTCGGTCGGCGCTTCAGGGGATCTCGCTCCCCTCGCCCACCTGGCCTGCGCCCTCATCGGAGAGGGCGAGGTGGAGACCAGCGGAAAGCGCAAAGCGGCCGCCGCGGCGCTCGCCGGCGCCGGCCTGGAGCCTCTCGCCCTGGCCCCCAAGGAAGGCCTCGCCCTTCTCAACGGCACCCAGTTCTCCACAGCCTGGGCGCTTTCCGCGCTCTTCGAGGCGGAGGCGCTCTTCGGCTCCGCCCTTATTTCCGGCGCGCTCGCCACCGAGGCGGCCAAAGGGTCCGATGCCCCTTTCGATGCGCGAATCCACGCCCTGAGGGGTCAGCCAGGCCAGATCGAGGCGGCGCGGGCCTTGCGGGACCTGATGGCCGGCTCGGCGATCAGAGCTTCCCATCGCCTGGGCGATCCCCGCGTCCAGGACCCCTATTCCCTGCGTTGCCAGCCCCAGGTGATGGGCGCGGTCCTCGATCTCCTGCGCGCCGCCTCCGCCACCCTCGCCATCGAGGCCAACGCCGTGACCGACAATCCCATCATCCTCGACGAGACCGGCGAGGCTCTCTCCGGAGGCAATTTCCATGCAGAGGGGGTCGCCTTCGCCGCCGATTTCATGGCGATGTCAATCTGCGAGATCGGCGCGCTCGCCGAACGGCGCATCGCGCTTCTCATGGATCCGGCGCTTTCGGGTCTGCCCGCCTTTCTCGCCCGCTCGCCGGGTCTCGACTCGGGCTTCATGATCGCCCAAGTGAGCGCCGCGGCCCTGGTCGCCGAGAACCGCCTCTCCGCCCATCCGGCGAGCATCGATTCGATCCCCACCAGCGCCAACCAGGAAGACCACGTCTCAATGGCGGCGCACGCCGCCCGTCGGCTCGCCGCAATGGCCCAAAACGCCTTCGCGATCATCGGCATCGAGCTTCTCGCCGCCGCTCATGGCTGCGATTTCCATGCCCCGCTGCGCTCCAGCTCCGCCCTGGAGAAGGCGCGCGCGGCGCTCCGCGAGCGGATCGCCCCGCTCGACGAAGACCGCATGCTCCATGGCGACATCGCCGAGGCCTCCCGCCTCGCCCGCAGCGGGCTCCTCAGCGAGGCGATTTCGCCTGTCTCCCTTCCAAGCGTCTGGGGGGCGTCATGAGCGCGCAGGACTGGCTGCGCCTCGAACGCGGCGAAGCGCCGCTGATCATCAGCATTCCACATGCGGGAACGCAGATTCCCGAGGCGATCGAGGCGGGCCTCGCTTCCCCCTGGCTGGCGCGCAAGGACGCGGATTGGTGGATCGACAAGCTCTACGCCTTCGCCTCCGAGTTCGGCGCGACCCTGATCCGGACCGAGATCGGCCGAACCGTGATCGACCTCAACCGGGATCCGTCCGGCGCCTCGCTCTACCCAGGCCAGACGAGCACCGAGCTCTGTCCGACCATGACCTTCGACGGCGAGCCCCTCTGGCGCGAAGGCGCCGCCCCCTCGCCTCAAGAAATCGAAGGCAGGCGCGCCGCCTGGTTCGACCCCTATCACGCCGCGCTCCAAGGCGAGATCGAAAGGCTGGGCGGTGGGCGCCGACCACTGGTCCTCTTTGAGGCGCATTCGATACGATCGGAAATCCCGCGCCTCTTCGAGGGGACCCTGCCGCAGTTCAACATCGGGACCAACTCGGGCGCGAGTTGCGCGCCAGCTCTGAGCTCGGCGGTGGAGGAGGTCTGCGCCGAAAGCGGCTTCCGGCACGTGACAGACGGCCGTTTCAAGGGCGGCTGGACCACTAGGCGCTATGGCGATCCGGCCAGCAGCGTTCACGCCATCCAGCTCGAGCTGGCCTGCCGCGGCTACATGGTCGAACCCTCGATCCCGGACGAGAACAATTGGCCTTCGCCTTACGATCCGGTGCGAGCCGCCCCCATGCAGCGCCATCTCACCGCGATCTTGAGGGCCTCGCTCGCCTTCGCCGAGGCGCGAACCCAGCCCGCCCGATGACCCGTCTCGACAACGCCCGGAAGATCAGGAGTCCGCGCGGGAGCGAAATCTCGGCCCGGAGCTGGCTCACCGAGGCGCCGCTGCGCATGCTGATGAACAACCTGGACCCCGAGGTCGCCGAGCGGCCCGAGGAGCTCATCGTCTATGGCGGGACGGGCCGGGCGGCGCGGGACTGGGAAAGCTTCGACCGGATCGTCGCGACCCTCAAACGCCTGGGTGAGGAAGAGACCCTGCTTGTGCAGTCGGGAAAGCCGGTCGGGGTCTTCCGCACCCACGCCGACGCCCCCAGGGTGCTGATCGCCAACTCCAATCTCGTCCCCCGATGGGCGGACTGGGAAAATTTCGACGAACTCGACCGCAAGGGCTTGATGATGTTCGGCCAGATGACCGCCGGCTCATGGATCTACATCGGCGCGCAGGGGATCGTGCAGGGAACCTACGAAACCTTCGCCGAGATGGGACGTCAGCACTACGGTGGTGATCTTTCCAGACGGTGGATTCTTACTGCAGGGCTGGGCGGCATGGGGGGCGCCCAACCCTTGGCGGCGGTGATGGCCGGCGCCTCCTGCCTGACCATCGAGGCCCAGCCCTCGCGGATCGAGATGCGCCTGAAGACCGGCTACCTCGACCAGATGAGCCTCGATCTCGACGAGGCGTTGAGGATCGTCCAGCGCGGCTGCGCCGAACGGAAGCCGGTCTCGGTCGGCCTGGTCGGAAACGCGGCCGAGGTCCTCCCCCGAATTCTCGAGAAGGGGATCCTCCCCGACGCCCTGACCGATCAGACTTCCGCGCACGACCCGCTGAACGGCTATCTTCCGCTCGGCTGGTCCGTGGACGACTGGGTGGCGCGGCGCGAGGCCGATCCGGGCGGGACCGCGGCCGCCGCCCGAGCCTCCATGGCCTCTCACGTGCGGACGATGCTGGAATTCCAGAGGCGCGGCGTCCCCACCTTCGACTACGGCAACAATCTTCGCCAGATGGCGCGCGACGGGGGGGTCGAAGACGCCTTCGCGTTCCCCGGCTTCGTGCCCGCCTACATCCGCCCGCTCTTCTGCCGTGGCGTAGGGCCGTTCCGCTGGGCGGCGCTCTCGGGCGAGCCCGAGGACATCTTCAAGACCGACGAGAAGGTCAAGGCGATGATGCCCGACGACGCCCACCTGCACCACTGGCTCGACATGGCCCGGGAGAAAATCCGCTTCCAGGGCCTTCCGGCGCGCATCTGCTGGGTGGGCCTTGGCGATCGCCATCGCCTGGGCCTGGCCTTCAACGAAATGGTCTCCTCCGGCGAGGTCTCCGCGCCCATCGTCATCGGACGCGATCATCTCGATGCAGGTTCGGTGGCCTCGCCGAACCGCGAGACCGAGGCCATGGCTGATGGCTCGGACGCGGTGTCGGACTGGCCGTTTCTCAATGCCCTTCTCAATTGCGCCAGCGGCGCGACCTGGGTCTCGATCCATCATGGGGGCGGCGTCGGCATGGGCTACTCCCAGCATGCCGGCATGGTGATCGTCTGCGATGGCTCCGAGGCGGCGGCGCGCCGCCTCTCCCGCGTGTTGTGGAACGATCCAGCGAGCGGGGTCATGCGCCACGCCGATGCCGGCTACGCCGAAGCGATCGCCTGCGCCCGCGAACACGATCTGGATCTCCCCAGCCTCGCGCGCTGAGAGGGTCACATGCGATGAGTGGCGAGCAGCAAGCTGGTCTCGCTCGCCGAAATGCCATCGATGAGGCGGATGGCGTCCAGCACAGCGCTGAACGCGGCGAGGTCGGGGGTGGAGAGTTCGGCGATCATATCCCAGCGCCCGTTGGTCATGTGGACCGCTTCCACCTCCGGTACGCCGCGAAGGGCGCGGAGCACCGCCCCTGATCTTTCGCCCTCCACAGCGATGGCCATGATCGCCCGCACCCTTCCCTGATCGGCCTCGCCGGCGGTCTTGACGCTGAACCCGGCGATCTCGCCGCGCGAGAGCATGCGGGCGATACGGTTCTGAACCGTCCCGCGCGAGACCTTCAGGCGACGGGCGAGAACCGCGATCGGCGCGCGGGCGTCGGCCCGAAGAAGCGCGAGGAGCTTGCGGTCGACTTCATCCATTTTCGACAATTCGCCAGCAGTTATGGACAATGAGACAGATTATGGCGCAATTTGTGGCATTCAGCCAGCTTTTCGTTAGCTGAGCCGTGCGCCATATCTGCGACATGGCCCTTGAGAATCCCACCTTCCTGATGACCGACCCGGCCTCCTACCAGGTCTCCTACAAGATCAATCCGTGGATGCGGCCCGGATTGTGGAGCGCCGATCCGGGGGCCAACCTCATCGCCGCGCGGAAAGGCTGGAATGCTCTCAAGGCGGCGCTCGAGGCGGCCGGCGCCCAGGTCGAGGTCATCACCGGCGATGCCGACCTTCCCGACATGGTGTTCCCGGCCAACGCGGCGGTGGTCCTCGACGGCAAGGCCCTCCTCGCCCGATTCCGCTTCGCCGAGCGCCAGGGCGAGGAGCCGCGCTTCGAAGCCGCCTTCGCCCGCCTGGCGCGCAAGGGCCTGCTGACTTCGGTCGAGCCGATCGAGGGCTGCTTCCAGGAAGGCGCCGGGGACTGCGTGTGGGACCGGACGCGCCGACTCTTCTGGGTCGGCAGCGGACCGCGCTCGAGCCCAGAGGCGCAGAAGATCATCGCCGAACATTTCGGCGTGGAGACCGTCGCCCTGCCGCTGGCGTCCGAGCGCTTCTATCACCTGGACACCTGCTTCTGTCCGCTCGCCGATGGTCGGATCCTCTATTTCCCCGACGCCCTCTCGCAGGAGGCGCGCGCCAATCTCGCCGAGCGGACCAGCCGCCAGGATCTGATCGCGGCTTCGCCCGAGGATGCGGAACGCTTCTGCGTCAACGCCGTGAGTCTGGGCCGAGAACTCATCATGGCTCGGCCCCTTCCGCGGCTCGCCGATCGCCTCGCCGACCTGGGCTACCGGGTTCGGCCGATCGACCTGGACCCGTTCATCCTTTCGGGGGGCGCCGCTTTCTGCCTGACCCTGAGGCTCGACCTTCAAAGCGCCGCATCATCGCAACCGGCGCGCGAGGAGAGCCTCGCGACCGCCTGAAGGAGATTTCTCCATGACCACCATCAGTGCCGCCGTCGAGCCCCGGATCGACTACCTGGCGCTCGAAGCCGAATACGGCGCGCGCAACTACAAGCCGCTCGATGTCGTCCTCACCCGCGGACGCGGCGTGTGGGTCTGGGACGTCGACGGCGAGCGGTACCTCGATTGTCTCTCGGCCTATTCGGCGGTTAACCAGGGCCACTGCCATCCCAAGATCCTCGCCGCGCTGAAGAGCCAGGCCGAGCGGCTCACCCTCACCTCGCGCGCCTTTCGCAACGACCAGCTCGGCCTCTTCTACGAGGAGCTCTGCACCCTCACCCGGTCCCACTCCATGCTTCCGATGAACACCGGGGTCGAGGCGGTGGAAAGCGCCCTCAAGGTCGCCCGCAAATGGGGCTACGAGGTCAAGGGCGTCCCCGTCGATGAGGCGGAGATCATCGTGTGCTCCGGCAACTTCCATGGCCGGACGCTGTCGGTGATCGGGTTTTCAACCGATCCGGTGGCCCGCAACGGCTTTGGCCCGTTTGCGCCCGGGTTCAAGATCATTCCGTTCGGTGACGCCGAGGCGCTGGAAGCAGCGGTGACGCCGAGAACGGTCGCCTTCCTGGTCGAACCGATCCAGGGCGAGGCCGGCGTGATCCTTCCGCCGCGCGGCTACTTTCCCAGGGTCCGCGAAATCTGCACGCGGCGCGACGTGATCCTCATTTTGGACGAGGTGCAGACCGGTCTTGGCCGCACCGGCAGACTGCTCGCCGAAGAACACGAGGGGGTCGAAGCCGATCTCACCCTGATCGGCAAGGCGCTCTCCGGCGGCTTCTATCCGGTCTCGGCCGTGCTCTCCAATCGGGAGGTCCTGGGCGTGCTCGAGCCCGGCGAGCACGGCAGCACCTTCGGCGGAAATCCGCTCGCCTGCGCCGTCGCCCGCGCGGCGGTGAAGGTCCTCGTCGAGGAAGGCATGGTGGAAAACGCCGAACGCCAGGGCGCGCGTCTCCTCGAGGGCCTGCGCTCGATCTCCTCTCCAGCCGTCAAGGAGGCCCGCGGGCGCGGCCTGATGATCGCCGTGGAGCTGAAGCCCGACGCCGGGGGGGCGCGGCCGTACTGCCAGGCCCTCAAGAGCCTGGGAATCCTGTGCAAGGAGACGCACGAAGACACCCTGCGGATCGCTCCTCCTCTCGTCATCACCGACGAGGAGGTCGACTGGGTGCTGGAGCGCTTTGAAAGGGTCTTCAGGCGCCCTTAGCGGCACACCCCAAGCGACCCCGCCAGCACGACCCCCAAAGGATTGAGAGGCATCGGTTTCCTATGATCCACCGGCCGGCGGCCTCACCAACTGTGGTCCGCCGATCACGGGGGCCGGGGGCACGGACGCGTCCTCGCCCGCGGCGAGCGTCCCCTCGGCCAGGGCGGCGGACTGGGCGAGAGTGGCGAGGTTGCGCTCGTGGGTGGGGCGGTCGATCCGGTAGAGCAGCAGAACGAAAATGGACGCGAAGCTGAAGGCGGCGTTGATCGGCACATAGAGAATGACGAGGTGGTTCATGGTCGCCGCGCCCACCGTTCCCTTGAGCGCGTGGACCGGGAAATGGACGATGTTGAGAAGCACGCCGGTGACCAGCACGCCGATGCCGGCGGTGAACTTGTTGAGGAGGATGCCGGCCGAATAGAGCAGGCCTTCGGAACGGGCTCCGGTCCGCACCGCGGCGTCTTCGACCACGTCGGCGATCATCGAGTAGTAAAGGATGAATCCCACAACTCCCACGGTCGCGGTGACCATGGCGTCGAGGGCCAGGAGCGGCATCAGCCAGGGCGAGCCGTTCACCGGAAACCAGCCCAGAAGGCGCAGGACGAAGGGCGCGGCGAAGAGAAAAACCGAGATCAGGAAGAGGGCGATCATGGCCGGCTTCTTGCCGAACATCCTGCCAAGGACGGGGGCGAGGAAGACGGCGAGGATCGAACCCAGCGACCCCAGAGGCAGCAGGAGTCCGAACTGCTGCGGTTCGAGCCCCCAGAAGTGGGTGTAGAGGTAGACCGAGAGACCGCTGCGCAGGCCAAAGCCGATCCCGCCGATGACGCTCCCCAGAAGGAGAGCCGCGAGCGAGCGATTGGCGAGGGTGAGGGCGATCTCCTTGAGGTTGGCCTTCAGGCTCTGCCGCGTCCTCTTCGACTGCGGCAGGGTGGGAATTCGGTCGTGCGTCCCGAGCGCCGAGACGAGCACACAGACGAAGATCACCAGCGCGGCGATCGCCGCCCATTTTCCGTACCCGGCGCGATTGAGGATGCCGAGAGGATTGGCCTTGGTCTTGGCGAGGAAGCCTTCGGTCAGGACCAAAGTCAGCGCAGCGCCGCCGACGATTCCGAAAAACCAGCGGTAGCTCTGCAGTTTGGTGCGTTCGTCGTAGTCGGAGCTGAGTTCGGGAGTGAGGGCGTTGCTGGGAATCTCGAAGAGGCTCACCGAGATCCTGACCAGGATCATCAGCGCCACCACGAAAACGACGAGCCTGCCGCCCGAAAGGCTGTGGGGCGCATTCCACAAGAGCCACATGCACAGCCCGGCCGGCAGAGCCGCAGCGTACATGAAGGGATGCCGTCGCCCCCAGGGAGTCTTCAGGGTGTCGGACCACCGTCCGATCAGGGGATCGATCACCGCATCGACCATCATCGAGAGCATGATCAGGCTCCCGGCCAGGGAGGCGTTCACGCCCAGGACCTGGTTGAGGTAGATCAGCAGGGTGGCGGCCGAGAGCCCGGCGACGGCGATGCCGTTGGCGACCGATCCAAGGCCATAGGCGGTCTTGGTGCGGAACGAGAGGGTCGTCTCGGGCGCCAGGGCGGGGCTGGTCATCTCCAAGCTTCCTCTTCATAGGCCAGGGACGGGCCCCTTGACGGCTCGCCTCGCGCCACCTTCCATCCAAAGGGCGGCTTTGGGCAACGACAAAGGCCGGCTCGGCCCAGACGAGAAGTCGCAGGCCCCGGTTCGAGGAGAGATGTGAAGGACGACGGACCGATCCTCGTCACCGGCGCAACCGGCTTCATCGGCTCGGCGGTGGCGCGCGCCGCGAGGGGCCAGGGCCTGAAGGTGCGGGCTCTGGCGAGGCCCTCTCGCGCGCTCGCGAAGCTCGAGGCCACGGGATGCGAGATCGTCCTCGGCGACGTGCGCGATCGAGCCTCGGTGGAGTCGGCCGTAAAAGGCGCCGCGGCCGTCATCCATCTCGCCGCCGACTATCGCCTCTGGGCCCGCCACCCGGGCGAGATCCGCTCGGTCAACCTCGAAGGGACCGCGACGCTGATGGACGCCGCCCTGGCGGCCGGGGTGCGGCGCATCGTCCACACAAGCAGCGTTGCAACCCTTCGCCCCGGCGGGTCGGATGACATCGTTGACGAGACCTCGCCCGCCGACGAAGCCGAAGCTGTCGGGGCCTACAAGAAGAGCAAGATCGCCGCCGAGAAGCTCGTCCTCCAGATGGTCGCCGAGCGCGGCCTGCCGGCGGTGATCGTCAACCCCTCGACGCCCATCGGACCGGGCGATCATCGTCCCACCCCAACCGGCCGGATCGTCCTAGAAGCGGCCAGGGGTCGCATGCCCGCCTTCGTCGACACGGGCCTCAACCTGGTCCATGTCGACGACGTCGCCGAGGGCCATCTGCGCGCGCTCGGCGCCGGTCGGATCGGCGAGCGTTATATCCTGGGAGGCGAGAACGTCACTTTAAAGGCCATGCTCGCCGCCATCGCCGAGATCTGTCGGCGGCGAGCCCCGACGATTTCATTGCCTCGAGCCCCACTCCTCCCGCTGGCCTACGCGGCCGAAGCGGCCGCATGGCTCACCGGCAAGGAGCCGTTGCTCACCCGCGACGGCCTCAGGATGTCCGCTCACCACATGTACTTTTCCTCGCGCAAGGCCGAGCGCGAACTCGGCTATCGGACAAGGTACTGGCGCGAGGCGCTGGGCGACGCCATCGCCTGGTTCCGCGCCGATCGGCGACTCTAGCGTCGTGAATTTGACGTTCGTTTCCTGGTGGGGGAAAGCTCAGTGACGAACGTCAAATTCGTCAACGACGCTCGAATGTTAGATTGGCTAGCGTCCTTCTCGATTCCGACGTTCGGCCGGCATGCGACCGAGGCGAATCGAACGTCGGAATCGGGACGCTAGCGGTGGCGGTCGCCTTGGGGCTCGGCGCAGCGGCCCTGGCCGGCTGGCTCTATCTCATCTTCGCGCGCGGAAGGTTCTGGCTCGCCGCAGAGCGAGACGAAGAGAGCCTTCCGGAGCCGCGAACCTGGCCGGCCGTCGCCGTGGTGGTTCCAGCCCGGAACGAGGCCGATGTGATCGTCCGCGCGCTCTTGAGCCTTCTGGGCCAGGACTATCCTGGCGCCTTCCGGATTTTCCTCGTCAATGACGAGAGCGCCGACGGCACCGCTGCCGCCGCCAGCGCCCTGGACGACGCCAGGGTTCGGATCATCGCCGGCTCGCCGAGGCCGACAGGCTGGGCCGGCAAGCCCTGGGCCATGCGCCAAGGGGTCGAGGCCGCCCTGGCCGAGCCAACGGAATACATCCTCTTCACCGACGCCGACATCGCCCACGCGCCGGACAATCTGGCGCGACTGGTCCGCCGGGCCGAGATCGGACGCCTCGTCCTTACCTCCGTCATGGTCCGGCTGGCGAACCAGAGCCTGGTGGAAAAGGCGCTGATCCCGGCGTTCGTCCTCTTTTTCTCGATGGTCTATCCCTTCGCCTGGGCGAACCACCCGGATCGGCGAACCGCAGCGGCGGCGGGCGGCTGCATGCTCGTCCGTCGCGCGGCCCTCGCAGAGGCGGGCGGAATCGAGGCCATCGCCGGAGAGATCATCGATGATTGCGCTCTCGCTCGCCGCCTCAAGGCGATCGGACCCACCTGGCTCGGCCTCACCGACCGGGCGTGGTCCTTGCGCCCCTATGGCGGGGTGGGCGAAATCGCCGCCATGGTCTCGCGCTCCGCCTACGCCCAGCTCCGCTCATCGCCCTGGCGCCTGGCCGCGACCCTCGCCGGCCTGGCCCTCCTCTTTGTCGCCCCTCCCATCCTGACCGTCTTCGCCTGGGGCGCCGCGCGCTGGCTCGGAGCGGCGAGTTGGGCCGCCATGGCCATCGCCTTCCAGCCCATGCTGCGTTTTTACCGCCGCTCGCCGCTGTGGGGGGCGGCCCTGCCGCTGATCGGCGCGGCCTACGCCGCCTTCACCCTCAAGTCGGCGTTCGACGCCTGGCGCGGTAGGGGCGGCGCCTGGAAGGGACGCCTCCAGGCCCAGGCCGCTTCGCGGGCAAGCCCATCGTGAGCGCCCTCGCCGAACTTTCCAGCGGCAAGGGCAGAGGCGAGGAAAACTTCCCCGTCGCCTCGCGTCTGATCGCGCCGGCCCATCGCCGGGTGGTCATCGCCTTCTATGACGTCGCCAGGATGGCCGATGACATCGCCGACCATCCGACGGCCGCACCAGAGGAAAAGCTCGCGCGGCTGGCGGAGATCGAGGCGTGCCTCCAAGGAAAGGACGATGGCGTCGTCGCCGCCGCGATGCTGAGGCGCGAGCTTTCGGCGCGCGGCCTGGAGGCGATGCACATGCTCGACCTCCTGAAGGCCTTCCGCCTTGATGTGGCGAAGTCTCGCTACGCCGACTGGAGCGAGTTGATGGACTACTGCCGCTATTCGGCCGCGCCGGTGGGCCGCTTCGTTCTGGACGTCCATGGCGAAGACCGCTCAACCTGGCCCGCCTCCGACACCCTCTGTTCCGCTCTCCAGGTGATCAATCACCTTCAGGACTGCGCCAAGGACTTTCGTCAGCTCGACCGGGTCTATCTGCCGGCCGACTTTCTCTGCGCCGCCGGCATCGGCGATCCACCGCTGAAGCCGTTGGCGGAGGCCCTGTCCGCCGCGACCGGCGGGGAGAGGCTGAGACGCGCGATCCACGACGTCTGCGAGCGGGTCTGGGACCTGCTCGACGAGGCGGACCCGCTCGCCGGTCAGATTCGGGACGTCCGGCTTTCGCTGGAGGTCGGAATCATCCAGGCGCTGGCGCGAAGCCTTGCGCGGCGGCTCGCGCGACGCGATCCATTGAGCCAGCGCGTCCATCATCGCCGGGCCGAGTTCGCCCTCATCGCGCTCGTGGGCGCCGGCTCGACGCTTGCCGCGCGGGCGAGGCGGTCGAGCCTCGCTCCAAGGGGGAATTCATGACTGCGACCCTCGAGACGGCCTCCGAGCCGGCGAACGTCTTAGGCGCGAGCGAAGCGGCGCGCGCGTCGGGAAGCTCGTTTTACGCCGCCATGCGTCTAATGCCGCGGGCGAGGCGCGAGGCGATGTTCGCGATCTATGGCTTCTGCCGGCAGGTCGACGACATCGCCGATGACGAGGGGCCCACTCGCGAGGAGCGGCGCTCTGCGCTCGAGATCTGGCGCGAGCACATCTCCGCGCTCTTCGCCGGCCAAGTGCGCACGCCGACCGCGCCCCTGGCCGAGCCGGCGGTGCGCTTCGAACTTCAGGAAGCCGACTTCCAGGCGGTGATCGATGGAATGGCGATGGATGTCGATCGGGACATTCGCGCTCCCGCCTACGACGAACTCGACCTTTACTGCGATCGCGTGGCGAGCGCCGTCGGACGTCTGTCGGTGAATGTCTTTGGCATGGAACGGGGCCGAGGCGTCGAGCTCGCCCACCATCTTGGTCGGGCCCTGCAGCTCACCAACATCCTGCGCGACCTCGACGAGGATGCAGCCATGGGCCGGCTCTATGTACCCGCCGAGGCGTTGAAGATCGGCGAGGTGGAGACCGACGATCCGCTCGCCGTTCTCGCCCATCCCGGACTCGACCCCGCTTGCCGCTTCCTGGCCCGAAAGGCCCACGGCCACTATCAGGCCGCCGATCGGATCATGGCCATCGGAGGACTAGGCGCGCTTCGCACGCCCAGGCTGATGAGCGCGGTCTACGCCGAGATCCTGAGGCGGATGGAGATCGCGGGCTGGTCGGCGCCCCGCCAGCGGGTGAAGATCGGCCGCACGCGGCTCGCCTGGCTCATCGTCAGCCGCGGCCTCATCGGTTGATGGCGTCCACGCGCCGCTCGGGAGGGGGTTTCCGGAGCGCGATCATCATCGGCGCCGGCCTCGCCGGCCTCTCCGCCGCGACCGCCCTCGCCCAGGAAGGCGCCGAGATCGAGATCATCGAGGCCGCCCATCAGGCGGGCGGCCGTTGCCGGTCGTGGTTCGATCCAGTCCTGGAGCGGGTGATCGACAACGGCAATCACCTTCTTCTTTCCGGCAATCGCGCCGCCATGGCCTATCTTGCGCGGATTGGAGCGGGCGATCGCGTGACCGGCCCCGCCCAAGCGGCGATTCCGTTCTTCGACCTTCGCGACGCGCTTGGATGGACGATCCTTCCAAGCCGCGGTCCCCTGCCCTTCTGGCTCCTCGACCCGCGCCGCCGCACCCCCGGCGCCTCGCTGATCGAGCACATCGCCTTCGTCCAACTGGCCCTCGCCCAAGGCGAGCGGACGGTCGGCCAGACCGTGGCCTCTCGCGGTATGCTGTGGGAGCGGCTGATCCGGCCGTTTCTCCTGGCCGCCCTCAACACCAAGCCCGAACTGGGATCGGCGGCGCTCGCCGGCGCGGTCATCCGCGAGAGCCTGGCCAAGGGCGCGGCGGCCTGCGCCCCGCGCATCGCCTCGCCCACCTTGTCGGCCGCCTTCATCGATCCGGCGCTGGCCTTTCTTGGCGCGCGCGGGGCGAAGGTTCGCCTGGGAGAGCGGGTTCGCGCCATCGGCTTCGAAGGCGGCCGGGCCGCAACCCTCGCGACGAGCGCCGGCGATCACGACTGTTCGGAGTGCGCCGTCGTTCTCGCCGTCCCGCCGTGGATCGCGGCCAGTCTCCTCCCCGGTCTTGAGGCGCCCGACGCCTTCAACGCCATCGTCAACGGCCATTTCGCCTGCGCCCCGCCTCCGGGCGCGCCGGCCGTCCTGGGGCTCATCGGCGGGACGGCGGAATGGGTCTTCGCCTTCCCCGACCGTCTGAGCGTGACCGTGAGCGGTGCCGAGGAGATCGTCGACGTCGACCGAGGCGAGCTGGCCAGGCTCTTCTGGAGCGACATCTCCAAGGCGCTCGATTTGCAATGCGACATGCCGAACTGGCAGATCGTCAAGGAACGGCGGGCTACGTTCGCCGCAACCCCCGATCAGAACGCCCGCCGTCCGGGGCCGAGGACCGCTCTTCCCAACCTCTTCCTGGCCGGCGACTGGACGGCGACTGGATTGCCCGCCACTATCGAAGGGGCGATCCGCTCGGGCGAAACGGCCGCGAGTCTCGCTCTTGAATGAGTCGCCCAAGATGAGCGCCCTCGCCCAGACGGGATCTTTCGCCGCCCCCGCCGCCCTGGACGGGGTCGAGCTCGCCGTCGCCCGGGCCGCCGGCGCCCTGCTCGCCCGCCAGAAAAAGGACGGTCACTTCGTCTTCGAACTCGAGGCCGACGCCACCATTCCGGCCGAATACGTCCTGCTGCGTCATTACCTGGGCGAACAGGTCGACCCCGAACTCGAGCGCAAGATCGGGGTCTATCTGCGCCGGCGCCAGGGCGTTCATGGCGGCTGGCCTCTCTTCCACGGCGGGGCGATCGACGTGAGCGCCACGGTGAAGGCCTACTTCGCGTTGAAGATGATCGGCGATCCGATCGATGCCCCACACATGCAGAGGGCCAGGGCGGTCCTCCTCGCCCGCGGCGGGGCCGCGGAATGCAACGTCTTCACCCGAATCCTCCTGGCCCTCTTTGGGATCATTCCATGGAGGGCGACCCCGCGGATCCCGGTCGAGGTGATCCTGCTGCCCCGGTGGTTCCCGGTCCATCTCTCGAAGATCTCCTATTGGGCCCGGACGGTGATCGTGCCGCTTCTGGTGCTGCGCGCGCTCGAGCCCAGGGCGCAGAATCCGAAGGGCGTGAAGATCGACGAGCTCTTCGTCTCGCCTCCGGCGAAACTGAAGGGACTGCCGCGCGGGGCACATCGCAAGGAGCCCTGGGCGAGCCTCTTTCTCGCCGTGGACGGGGTACTGCGCCTCGTCGAGCCGCGGTTTTCAAAGGCTCGTCGCGGCCGGGCGATCGCGGCCGCCAAGGCATTCGTCGATCAGCGCCTCAACGGCGAGGACGGACTGGGGGCGATCTTCCCGGCCATGGCCAATTCGGTGATGATGTACGCCGCCCTGGGACTTGGCGAGAACCACCCCGGGCGGGCGACCGCCCGCGCCTCGATCGACAAGCTGCTCGTGATCGGAGAGGACGAGGCCTATTGCCAGCCGTGTCTGTCGCCGGTGTGGGACACGGCACTGGCCGCCCACGCGCTCCTCGAGACCGCGGGGGCCGATGACGCCGCGCCAGCCGCGCGAGGCGCCGGCCGCGCCCTGGACTGGCTCGAGCCTCTCCAGGTGCTGGACCTCGCCGGCGACTGGTCCACGGCGCGTCCGAACGTTCGGCCAGGAGGCTGGGCGTTCCAGTACGCCAATCCTCACTATCCCGACCTCGACGACACCGCGGTGGTGGTGATGGCGATGGACCGCTTGCGTCACCTCGGGCCCGCGGCGGGCCGGTTCTCCGAAGCGATCGCGAGGGGTCGCGAGTGGGTCGAGGGGCTGCAGAGCCGCGGCGGCGGCTGGGGCGCCTTCGATGCCGACAACGCCTACCATTATCTCAACAACATCCCCTTCGCCGATCACGGCGCCTTGCTCGATCCGCCGACCAGCGATGTCACGGCGCGCTGCGTCTCCATGCTCGCCCAGCTTGGCGAGCCGCCGACTGCGAGGCGCCTGAGGGCCGCCCTCGGCTTTTTCGAACGCGAGCAGGAGCGGGATGGAAGCTGGTTTGGCCGCTGGGGCGTCAACTACGTCTATGGGACGTGGTCGGCTCTCTGCGCCCTGGCCGCGGCCGGATACCCGTCCGATCATTCAACCGTCAGCCGCGCCGCCGACTGGCTGGTCGAAGTCCAGGACCTCGAAGGCGGCTGGGGGGAGGGATGCGAGAGCTACCGCCTCGACTACAAGGGCTACGAACCGGCCCCCCCGGCCCCCTCCCAGACCGCCTGGGCGCTCCTTGGTCTGATGGCCGCCGGCCGCGTCGACCACCCGGCGGTGGAGCGCGGGATCGCCTGGCTGGTGAAGAATCAGAGAGCCGACGGCGCCTGGGACGAGGAAGGCTATACCGGCGGCGGCTTCCCGCGGGTCTTCTACCTTCGATACCACGGCTATTCGAAGATCTTCCCGCTCTGGGCCCTGGCCCGGTACCGCGCCCTCAAGAGCGGCGGCGTCGCCCTACCCGTTTGGGGCATGTGACGTCGCCCTTACCGCCTTCCGCCGCTTCGCCGCGACTTCCAGCTGACGGAACGGTCCTTTTCGTCGTGGGCATGGGCCGTGAGGCGCGGATGGTCTCGCCGCTTGGCCCAACCGCGGTGGGCGCGACCGGCCTGGCGGCGAGGGGCTCAGAAACCTTCGGAGCGATCATCAGCTTCGGCCTTTGCGGCGGGCTCGATCCGACCCTGGAGGTCGGCGATCTCGTCATCGCCAGCGAGATCGTCGATCCCGCCGGCCGCCGCATGGCCGCCGATCCGGCCCTGGCGGAGCGCCTCGGCGCCGCCTTTCCGAGCTCGAAACTGGCCGCCATCGCCGGCAGCGACACATTCCTCGCCGATCCGACCGAGAAGCAGAGTCTGGCGTCGGCGACCGGCGCGGCGGCGGTCGACGCCGAGTCCCACTTTGCCGCGACCGAAGCGGCGAGGCGCGGGGTTCCTTTTACGGCGGTGCGGGCGGTCTCCGACAGCGCTGCGCGTCGCCTCCCCAGAGCCGCGCTCGTCGGCCTCGACGTCCAGGGAAGGTTGCGACTCTCGAGAGTCGCCGTCGCGATTGCCCGGCGTCCGTGGGAATTGCCCGCGCTCGTTCGCACGGCCTTCGAGGCGGAGAGCGCCTTCGCCGCTCTGCGGGCGGCTATTCCGGCGCTTCGGCGCGCCCTTGGCGCCGATTGAGCGCTATTGGATGGTTGGCCGCGGCGGCCGGCTCTTGGGCCCGGCGGCCCTCAGCTCGGCGAGCCGCTCCTCGACATGGCCGGAGAAGACGAATTCGGCCGGCCGCTGATCATCGATCGGGATGTCGCGGGCCATCGGCCCATCGGTCTTCACCCCGCGCAGGCTCACGCCCAACGCCTTGAGAGGGTGGGCGATGATGTCGGCGACCGCGCTCGCCTCGAACCCGGAGTGGACCATGCAATCGGCGCATTTCTCGTAGTTGCCCACGCCGTAGGAATCCCAGTCGGTCTCCTCCATCAACTCCGTGAAACTCTTGGCGTAGCCCTCGCCGAGGAGGTAGCACGGCCGCTGCCAGCCAAAGACGTTGCGGGTGGGATTGCCCCAGGGCGTGCAGCGGTAGGCCTGATTGCCGGCCAGGAAATCCAGGAACATCGTCGACTGGGTGAAGCTCCACGCCCTGCCGCCGCGGCCGCGCGCGAAGATGTCGCGGAAGAGCTGCTTGGTCTTCGTGCGGTTCAGGAAGTGGTCCTGATCCGGCGCCCTCTCGTAGGCGTAGCCGGGCGAGATGGTGGTCCCGTCCAGGCCAACGGATTTCATCTCGTCGAGGAACGCCGCCACCCGCTCGGGGATCGCGCCTTCGAAGAGCGTGCAGTTGATCGAGACCCTGAAGCCCTTCGACTTGGCGAGGCGAATGGCCTTCACGGCGGTGTCATAGACCCCCTCCAGGCAGACCGAGGCGTCATGCATGGCCTTGTCGCCGTCGAGGTGAATCGACCAGGTGAACATCGGATCGGGCTGGTACTGGTCGATCTTCTTGGAAAGCAGCAGGGCGTTGGTGCACAGGATGACGAACTTCTTGCGCTCCAGGAATCCGCGCACGATGCGTGGCATGTCGCGGTGGAGCAGCGGCTCGCCGCCGGCGATCGACACTACCGGAGCGCCGCACTCCTCGATCGCCTCCATGCACTCCTCGTACGAGAGCCTCTGGTTCAGGATCTCGCCGGGATAGTCGATCTTGCCGCAGCCGGCGCAGGCGAGATTGCAGCGGAAGAGGGGCTCGAGCATCAGCACGAGCGGATACCGGCGCTGCCGGGAAAGATGCTTGCCGGCGATGTAGGCGCCGATGCGCGCGACCGCCTCGAGGGGAAGACCCAACTTACCTCAACTCCTTCTTCAGGCCCGAAGCTCGGCGGGCAGGCGGAACTCGATCGCCTCCTCCACCCCGTCCATCGAGACGACCTCAACGGGCCGCAGCCTTTTCAACGCCTCGATCACCTCTTCGATCAGTTCCTCGGGGGCCGAGGCCCCGGCGGTGAGGCCGACCGCCGCCCGGCCCTCCAGCCAGGCTGGATCCAGAGCCCGGGCGTCGTCAATGAGATAGCTCGGAATTCCTTCCTCCAGGCCAATTTCGACCAGGCGGTTGGAATTGGAGCTGTTGCGCGCGCCCACCACCAGGATGGCCTCGACCATCCTGCACATCTCGCGCACGGCGGTCTGGCGATGCTGAGTCGCGTAGCAGATGTCAGAGGTGTCCGGTCCCACGATGTCGGAGAAGCGCTCCTTCAAAAAGGCGATGACCCCGCGGGTATCGTCGACCGAAAGGGTGGTCTGGGTGACGTAGGCGAGCGGCGCATCGGACGGCAGCGTGAGAGCGGCGACGTCGGCTTCGGTCGAGACCAGGTGGACCGGCGCCTCGATCTGGCCGATCGTCCCTTCCACCTCGGGGTGGCCGGCGTGGCCGATGAGGATGATCGCGCGTCCCTGGCGGACGTAGCGGCGGGCCTGGGCGTGGACCTTGGAGACCAGAGGGCAGGTGGCGTCGAGCACCGGCAGTGCGCGCGCCTCGGCGGCCAGCTTGACGCTCTTGGCGACGCCGTGGGCGGAAAACACGGTGTGGGCGCCGTCGGGAACCTCGGAGAGGTCCTCCACGAAGATCGCCCCTTTGGACTTGAGGCTCTCCACCACCCGACGATTGTGCACGATCTCGTGGCGGACATAGATCGGCGAGCCATACTTCTCGAGCGCCCGCTCGACGATGTCGATCGCCCGCACCACCCCGGCGCAGAAGCCGCGCGGCTGGGCGAGAATCACCTGCAGCGGCGGCTGACTTCCCGCCGGGCGCGTGGGGGCGCGGCTCTTCGCTGAGGTTTGGATGACGCTCATGATTCCGTTCGCTGCATGCAGGAAACGCTTCATAGCAGCACTCGGGTCTCCCCGTCACGGAGCGGGCGTCCGCGAGCACACATCTTGGGGTTGAGCAGCCTTGCGCGCGGTGAGGCGGACCGCTAACCCCTGCTCGACCAATGGGAGGAGGTTTTCAGGATCATGAGTGCGATCCGGTACGCCCTGGCCATGCTGGCCGCGGGAGGCGCGGCGGCGGCCGGCTCGGCGGCGGGCGCGGCGACGGTCTATACCGACACTTTCGACGTGTCCGCGATTCAGTTCGCCGAGCCTCTGGCGACAAGTGATCCGCTCAACGACCAGTTCAGCTTCGGGTTGCCGGCCAACGTGGTCAAGGGAGGCAATATTGGCGCTTATTTTTCGGCCGTCGGTCCGACGGCGGCGATCGGTGAAGAAACCGCCACTCCGGGTCTGCCTTCGCGCTCCGAGATCTTCGACTCCCAAAGCCTGTTCATCATTGCAGCGGCGGGGAAAAGCCTGGCTCTGAACGACAACCTGGCGAGCGAGCCCTACGTGCATCTCGCGTTCACGAGCGGCGGGACGCTCTATCTCGGCACAGCCACACTCGGGCCAGACCCCAATACGGGCTACAACACCGAGCTGGATACCATCGAATTCGAAGCCGCGCCGGTACCCGAACCGGCTCCCGAACCGGCCGCCTGGGCCCTCCTCGTCGCCGGAGTCGGTCTCGCCGGCTCCGGTCTGCGCCGCCGCCGCGCCCGGCTTCAGGCGGCGTAGAACCAGAGCGCCGTCGGCGGCGCCTCGGCCGCGCCGCAGCGGCGGGCGAGGCCCAGGGTGTCGGAATTTCCCGCTTCGCAGAAGAAGCGGATTTCCGAGAGGTTTTCGGCGAGGCCGCGCTTCAGGCCCTCCTCCATCATCAGCAGGTTGAGCGCGCTGCGTCGCCAGCGGCGGGCGACCACCTGGGCGTCGATGACCGCAGCGCCCTCTTCGATCCGCCACATCACCACCCCGGCGATCCGGCCGTCGGCCATGGCGACGAAGGAACGATCGGGCCCAGCGGGAGGGCCGTTCGCGGCGCGGCGGCGCAGTCGGTGGAGGGCCGAGATCGGCCCGCCGCCGAACTCCGCCGAGACGAGCCATCCGACATCTTCGGCGTTCTGCTCTCCAAGCGGCGCAAAGGCGAAAGCCGAGCCGGCGTGGCCGCGGGATCTCCGCCGTTCGGCGACCGGGGCGAGATTGGCGAGCAGCGCTGCGATTCCACCCGTGAAATGCCGGACGGTCTTTTCCGGCCGAAGGCCGAGAGCGTCGCAAAATCCTGCCCGCGGTCCGGTGAGCGGCACCGGGGCGAAAGTCCAGAGACCTCCTGCTTCGCCGCGGATCCGATCGGTGCACCAGGTAAAGAGCGCCCGCCCAACGCGGCGCCGCCGGTGGCTCGGCAGGACATGGATCGAGGCCGGGAAACCGGAAGGCTCCTGCCAGCTTCGCCAACAGAGCGCGGCAGCTCCGGCCAATTCGCCCCCGCGGCGGGCGATGGCGAGAATCGCGGGCAGACCCTGCGCCTCGGGAATAAGGGCCAGGCACGCCGCGGCCTCGCTTTCGTCCGCTCGCTTCACCTCGACCGCTTCCACAGCGTTCGAATAGCAGGTCTAAGAGCGCCATGACGAGGCTGATGGTGATCGGGGCGGCGGGGCTCGACTGGGCCTCCTTCCAGACCATGCGGAGGGCCCGCGCCCTGCCCTCGCTTTCCTCCCTCGCCGAGGTCGGCGAGGCGCGCTGGCTGGCCGGGGCGCCGCCCGGACGGGGCGTCTTTTCGCCCGCCAATGTCGCGGCCTGGACGAGCCTCGCAACCGGAGTCTGGCCCGAGGTCCACGGCCTGGCGCGCGAAACCGAGGCGTGGAGTGGCGGGACGCGTCCGGTGACCCGGGCGTCCTGGCGGGCGTCTCCTCTCTGGGCGCGGCTCGAGGCGGCCGGGGTTGCAACCGGCTCGGCCGGCTGGCCGGGCGCGCGGCCTGGCGCCGCCTGGCGAGGGCGACACATCGACGAGGATTACGCCGCGCCCACCGGAAGGAGCGCCGAGGACTGGGCGATGCCGCTCGATTGCGCACCGGTCGGGGCGCGCGAGACCCTGCGCCCGCTCCGCGTTCATCCGACCCAGATCACGGCCAAGATGCTGGCGCCGCTGGCGCCGGAGCTCGCCACGATCGACCAGAGCCGTGACGCCGCTCTTCCGCGGCTGGCGGTGGCCCTGGCCCGCGCCTCGAGCCTCCAGGCGGCGGCGGTGTGGCTCCTGGGCCAAAGCGGATTGGACGCGGTCTTCCTCCATCAGCCCTGGCTCGGCGAGGTCCGAGCGCATTTCGGCCCGCGCGCCGTCGCTCCCTGGGATCGGATCGTCCCGGCCGCCTGGAAATTCCTCGACGCGCTCGTTGCGCGGCTCGTCGAGGTCGCCGGCAAACGGACCCGCATCCTGGTGGTCTCGCCGGGCTGGGATCTCGCGCCCGGGGTCCTCCTCGCCGCTGGACCAGGAATCGCGCCCGAAGGACCCATCGGCGAGACGCCGCCTCCCGGATGCGAGGCGCTCGATCTCGCGCCCACCATCCTTGGCCTCCTTGGCCTCGCCGCCTCGGATCTGCCAGGACGCCGGCTCTTCGCGGATTCCCGGCCGCTTGGCCTCGCCCGTCCCCCGCCGTCGCCGAGACCGCCTGCCTCACCCAACCCGGCCCTCGCCAAGGCCATCGTGGCCGAGGGCTACGCCCTTCCCGTCCCTCCAAACGCCGCTTGGCATGCCCAGGCGCTCGCCGAGCTCGCCCTCGTCGTTATTGACCGAAACCCTGGCGCGGCCCGCGACATTGCCGCCCGCGCCCTCGACTTCCATCCAGAAAGCCTTCTCGCCCTCACGGTCAAGGCGCGGGCGCATTTTCTGCTCGGCGAGGCCGAGCCGCTGAAGCCGATCGCCGAAGTCCTTGATCGCCTCCACGGCGCCTCCCACGCCGCGGCCCTGAGCGTTGCTGCCTACCACATCCTTTCCGGCAAGAAGGGCCTCGCCGCGCCGTTGCTTCGCCGCGCCGAAGCCGCCGAAGACCTTGCCTCTCTTCTCGCCACGGCCACGCTCTGGATCGCCATCGACCGCGCCGAGGGGGCCGAGCGAATCTTCCGGCGCATGCTCGAGATCGATCCACAGAGCGCCTCGGCCGAAATCGGCCTTTCCATGATCGCGCTTTCGCGGCGCGATCTCGTCGAAGCTGAGGCCGCGGCGCACCGTGCCCTCGCCCTCGATCCGGGCCGTCCCGCGGTCCATCTGCAGCTCTCCCGCGTCTGCGCCCTCACCGGCCGTCCCGTCCAGGCCGAGCGCCACGCCGCCGACGCGACCCGCCTCGGCGCCGATCCCAAGATGGCCAAGGCGGCCAAGGCCGGCCGACGGCCGGCATGAAAGCCCTTTTGGAGGTATGGCGCTGATCCATTCCATCGTCGCTCTCGCCCTGGCGGCCCTGGCGATCACCGGCTGCGGCTTCCAGATCATCGCCCTTTTCGCCGCGGAGAGGTTCTTCGCCCGGCCCGCCAAGGTTCCCACAGGCGCGCCCTCGATCAGCGTCCTGAAGCCTCTCTGCGGCGCGCCCGCCGGCCTCGAAGAAGCTCTGGCGAGCTTCTGCGACCAGGCCTGGGGCGGGCCTCTGCAGGTGCTCTTCGGGATCCAGGACGAGACCGACCCCGCCCTTTCGGTCGCCGAGGGGCTGAAGCGCATGCGCCCCAATCAGGACCTCGCCATCATCCTTGCTCCTCGCCGCCCGGACGAAAGCCCCCGGATCGAAAATCCCAAGATCGCCAATCTCCTCGCCATGGCGCCTCACGCCAAGGGCGAGATCCTCGTCGTCAGCGACGCCGACATCTTCGCTCCTCCGGGTTACCTCGCCGCGCTCGTCGCCGAACTCGAGGGCCCCGATGTCGGTGCGGCGAGCGGCTTCTACTTCGGGGCGCCGCGGGTGGAGACCGGCGGCGGGATCGCAGCGAGGCTCGCCGCGCTGGAGATCACCACCCGGTTCCTGCCAAACGCGGTCTTCTCCGCCGTCTCTAGGATCGCCCAGCCCTGCATGGGCTCGGCGATCGCACTCCGCCGCGAAACTCTTGCCGCGATCGGCGGCTTCGAAGCCTTCGCGGGCATTCTCGCCGACGATTTCGAGCTCGGCGCCGCGGTCCGCAGGCAAGGTTTCAGGCTTGCCTGGCCGCCGCGGCTGCTTGGCCATCTCTGCGTCGAAACGAGTCTCCGCGACGTCTTCGCCCATGAGCTGCGCTGGGCCAAGACCATCCGCCGGATCGATCCGGCCGGACATGCCGGAAGCCTCATCACCCACCCCTTCGCGCTCGCCCTCCTCGCCGCCTTCTTCGCCGGCTTTTCGCCCTGGAGCCTCGTCCTCCTGGCTGTGGCGCTTTTGCTTCGCTGGATGGCAAAATGGCGAATGGAGCGAATCGCCGGGATCGCCGACGGCCCGGCTTGGCTTCTGCCCCTTGGCGACGTGCTATCCTTGATCGTCTTCATCGCCAGCTTCGCGGGCGGCCAGGTGGCTTGGCGAGGAAGGTGCCTTTCCGTAGACCCCGAGGGACGGCTCTCGGCTCCAAAGTCCGACGCTTCGACGTCAGCTCAAAAAGACCCCATATAGCCAAAGATGCTGCGCACGCTTTTCCTCCAGGCGCCTTCCTTCGACGGTTTCGACGGCGGAGCGGGCTCGCGCTACCAGGCCCGGCGCGAGATCAAATCCTTCTGGTATCCCACCTGGCTCGCCCAGCCCGCCGCCCTCATCGAGACGAGCCGGCTCATCGACGCCCCGCCGCACCGGCTCTCGCTTGGCGAGATCGCCCCGCTGGCGGCCGACTTCGACCTCGCCGTCCTTCATACCTCCACCCCCTCCTTCGCCTCGGACGTGAAGACGATCGAAGCCCTCAAGGCGGTCAATCCGGATCTCAAGGCCGGCCTCATCGGCGCCAAGGTGGCGGTGGACGCCGCGGGAAGCCTCGAGGCGGCGCCGGCGGTCGACTTCGTGGCCAGGAACGAATTCGACTTCACCATCAAGGACGTCGCCGACGAGGCGCCCTGGGACAAGATCGCCGGACTTTCCTGGAGGAACCGCGCCGGCGCCCTCGTCCACAACGAGGACCGGCCGATCCTCGAGAACATGGACGCGCTTCCTTTCGTGACCCCGATCTACAAGCGCGACCTCAGTATTCAGAATTATTTTATCGGCTATCTCAAGCATCCGTACATCTCGATCTACACCGGCCGCGGCTGCAAATCGCGCTGCACCTTCTGCCTATGGCCGCAGACGGTCGGCGGCCATCGCTACCGCACCCGCAGCGTCGGCCATGTCATCGAGGAGATCGCCTGGGCGAAGAAGGCCTTTCCCGAGGTCAAGGAATTCTTCTTCGACGACGACACCTTCACCGACGATCGTCCGCGGGCCGAGGCGATCGCCAAGGAATTGGGCAAGCTGGGCGTCACCTGGAGCTGCAACGCCAAGGCCAACGTGCCGTACGAAACCTTGAAGGCGATGAAGGACGGCGGTCTACGTCTGCTCCTGGTCGGCTATGAGAGCGGCGACCAGCAGATCCTGCACAACATCAAGAAGGGCATGCGGATCGAGGTGGCCGAAAAGTTCACCCGCGACTGCCACGACCTCGGAATCGCCATCCACGGCACCTTCATCGTCGGCCTTCCCGGCGAGACGACCGAGACCCTCAGGAAAACCGCCGAATGGGCGGCCCGGATCAACCCCCACACCATCCAGGTCTCGCTCGCCGCGCCCTATCCGGGGACCTTCCTCTTCGACCAGGCGCTCAAGAACGGCTGGCTCGACGAGAAGAACGCCGAGTTGGTCGACGAGCACGGCATCCAGATCGCTCCGTTGCATTATCCCCACCTCTCACACGCCGAGATCTTCGCCGCCGTGGAAACCTTCTATCGCCGCTTCTATCTGCGGCCCGGCAAGATCGGCGAGATCGTCGCGGAGATGGTGAAGAGCCCCGAGATGATGCGCCGGCGGCTGCGCGAGGGGGTGGAGTTCTTCGCCTTCTTGCGCGAGCGCAAGCGCGTCGCCGCGGCCGCCTGAAGGCGGCTTCCCCGGCTTGGTTTCCGCCGCATCGAGCGGCTAGGAAGGGGCGGCGCGGGCCGGGGTGTCCGCGCGGGCGCGGGAGGCGCTGCGATGGAGCTTCAACTTCTCGCCGAGGGGCTCGAGTTTCCCGAGGGACCGATCGCCATGGCCGACGGGTCCGTCATCCTGACCGAGATCAAGGCAGGAAGACTGACCCGCGTGGCTCGTGACGGGACCAAGAGCGTGGTGGCCGAGACCGGCGGCGGTCCGAACGGAGCGGGGATCGGGCCGGATGGGGCGATCTGGGTCGCCAACAATGGCGGCTCGTTCCGCTGGATCGAACAGCAGGGTCTCACCATTCCAGGACCCACCCCGCCGGAGCACCGCGGCGGCTCGATCCAGCGGGTGGAGATCGCGTCGGGCAAGGTCGAGATGATCTATGACGCCTGCGATGGCCGGCCGCTACTGGGGCCTAACGACCTCGTTTTCGACTCTGAGGGCGGCTTCTGGTTCACCGATCATGGCCTGGGCGACGAGGACGGCCGGCGTTTCGGGGCGCTCCTCTACGCCACGGCCGACGGCAAGACGATCCGCCGCGCGCGTGATCATCTGATCTCGCCCAACGGCGTCGGTCTCTCGCCCGACGAGAAGACGGTCTATGTCGCCGACACCTACCTCGCCCGGCTCTGGGCATTCGATGTCGCCAGACCTGGCGAGCTCGAGCCGCCTCCGGGCTTCGCCCCCGGCCGCTCGGTGTGCAATCTCCAAGGCGTTCAATACCTGGACAGTCTGGCGGTAGAGGCTGGCGGCAAGGTGTGCGTGGCGACCATCCTCAATGGCGGCATCACCGCTTTCGATCCGGATG
>JBOHLG010000023.1:0-49410 GCA_050729515.1 Caulobacteraceae bacterium | reverse complement strand
GTCCAGACGAGCGCGGCGGCCGCCGCGCCCCCAGGCGTGGGGGCCAATGCGCCAGGGGCCCTCCTGCAGTCGGACGGGACCTATCTGCAGCCCGACGGCACGGTGACGACGGCGAGCGGGACGGTGATCGGCCACGAGACTCCGCCGGCCCCGCCGCCGGCGAGCGACGGCCAGGGCGTAGCTACTCCCTCGGGCGCCCCCGCCGCCAACGCCTCGGCGACCAACGCCGCGGCGGCGACCGCGCCGGCCGCAACGGGCGCCGCTCAGGCAGCCGCGCCAGGGGGCGGAGCCGGCGTCACCGCCCCGCTCTGGGCCTTCATCGCGCTCCTTCTGGGCCTCGTCGGGGCGCTGCTCGGCGGCCGCTACGGGGCCGGGCGCCATCCCTGGGCCGACCGCCTGGCCGCCCGCGAGGCCGTCCCTCCCCCGCCCGCGAGCCCTGGGGCCGCCCCGTCGCCCTCCGAGCCCCTGAGGTTCTAAGCTTCTCGGGCTTGCGCCTCTCCTCGCTCAAGCGCCAAAAGGCGCTCAAGCAGGAGAAGGTTAGAATGGCGGCGGTCGAAACCCGCGGGGACTCCGATTCTGGCCCTGACGCCGGCGCCGTCGTGGGCCGGGCGCGCACCATGGCCGAGATGGCCAAGCTCCATTCAAAGATGTGGGCGGCCGATCTCACCGACCGCTCGATCGCGGCCTGGAGGCCCAGGAGCGACGACGTGGTGATCAGCCCCTATTCGAAGTGCGGCACCACCTGGCTGCAGCAGATGTTCCATACTTTGCGCACCGGACGCTCGGGGGGCGATCTCGACTTCGACGACATCTCGGCGGTGGTTCCGTGGATCGAAACCTCGCAGGGGCTCTCGATCGATCTCGAGGCGCCGCAGAAGGCCTCGCCGCGCGGCTTCAAGAGCCACCTTGGCCGCAGCCGCCTTCCCAGGGGTTCGAAGGCGATCGTCGCCTTCCGCGATCCCAAGGACGCGCTCGTTTCGCTGCATCGCTTCATGGAGGGCTGGTTCCTCGAGGCAGGCGCGGTCTCGGTGAGCGAGTTTGCGAGGGGATTCATCGACCGGCGCGGCGAGGGGCGCGATTATTGGAGCCATCTTCTCTCCTGGTGGGCCGAGCGGGACGACCGGGAGACCCTGCTCCTCTCCTACGAAGGGATGAGCGCCGATCCGGCCGGCGCGGTCCGCGCCGTCGCCCGATTCTGCGGGATCGGGCTCGATGAGGACCTCCTCGCCCTGACGCTGGAGCGCAGCAGCTTTTCGTTCATGCGCGCCAACAAGGCCAAGTTCGACGACAGGCTGATGCGCGAGGCCTCCGAGCGGCTCTGCGGCCTGCCGCCGGGAAGCGACTCGGCCAAGGTGCGGCGGGGCGCAGTGGGGAGCCACCGCGAGGAGCTTCCGGCCGAACTTTCCGCCGAGCTCGATGGGGTGTGGGCGGAGGGCGTGACGCCCACGACCGGCTTTGCCGACTATGCGGAGTTCGAGGCGGCGGTGCGGGCGCGGCTGGCCTGACGGCGCAGGATGGCGTTCCCTTCTCCCCTTGCGGGAGAAGGTGGCGCGAAGCGCCGGATGAGGGGTCGCCCCGGCCCCGCCCGGTTGGTCTTCACAGAGAGCCTTCAACCCCTCACCCCGCCCCTTCGGGGCGACCCTCTCCCGCAAGGGGCGAGGGAAGTGAGTCCGCAATGGACTCTCGTCCTTCGCCCTACAGCCGCAACCGGGCCATGGCGAGGGCGTCGACGAAGGCGCCGTCCCTGAAGGCGTAGGCGACATGGACGCCCTCGCGCACGAAACCGGCGCGCTCGTAAAGATCGATCGCCCGGCGGTTGTCGGCCCAGACGGTGAGCTCCAGGCGGCGGATCCCGAGCCAGCGATCGGCCTTGTCGATGAGGGCGCCGAGGATGGCCCGGCCGACCCCGCGGCCCGCATGGTCGTCGTGGACGACCATTCCGAGGCTGGCGGCGTGGGCGCGGCGGGGGTTCTCGAGGGGATGGAGCCCGCCGATCCCCACGAGTTTGGCCTCGACGACGGCGGCGATGACGGTGTGGCTGGCCGGAAGGGCGAGATGTCGGGCGCGGCGCGCCTCGATGCTCAGGTATGGGACCTGGAGCGTCCCCCAGATCGCCCTGGGCTGGGCGAAGATTTCGGTGACCGCCTCCATGTCGGCGGCCTCCAGAGCGCGGATTTCGATCTCGCTCATCTGCTCCTCGCGCGCGACGCGGCCGATGTCGAGCGGCGCCCTTTAGAGGAATGTAGCGCCCCTTCCCTCGCCCCCTCCACCACTTCGTGGTCCCCCTCCCCCGCGCTGAAGCGCAGGGGAGGAGAAGGACTTCAGAGATCCAGAGGGGTGAAGGAGGGGAACTGGCTCTGGGCCTCGGCGAGGTCGGCGAGCTTGCCGTAGTCGCAGACCGCCGCGTACTTCTCCCACAGCGCCTGGACCTCGGGGTGAGCGTGGGCCTTTTCGACGCCGCCCTCTTTCCACTCGAAGACCTCGAGGATGGTCCCGTCCTTGGCCCGCATGGCGAGGGCCGGGCGGCCCGAGGCGAGGCCCAGGCGGCGAAGGAACGGGACGTGCTCGCGGGTCAATTCGAGGAGCTGGGCCTCGCAGCCGGCTTTGGGCCGATAGACCCCGATCACCATCTCGGCCATTTCCGTTCTCCCGCCGGATCGATTCAAACCGCGCAGGCGCGGCCCACCTCGTTCCGCGTTCATGGGTCGCCGGGCCTGCCGCCCGGCGATGATGGAAAGAATGGGGGTTCGGCGGCGCGGCGGCCCCCCGCTTCCGGCTAGTTGAACACTTCGAAGAGGCCCGCGCCGCCCTGGCCGCCGCCGATGCACATGGTGACGACCGCATGCTTGACCTTGCCGCGCCGCCGGCCCTCCTGGAGGATGTGGCCGGTGAGGCGCGCCCCGGTCATGCCGAAGGGATGGCCGATGGCGATCGAGCCGCCGTTGACGTTGTAGATCTCCGGATCGATGCCCAGGGTGTCGCGACAATAGAGGCACTGGCTGGCGAAGGCCTCGTTGAGCTCCCAAAGGTCGATGTCCTCGACCTTGAGGCCATGACGCTCGAGAAGGCGGGGGACCGCGAAGACCGGGCCGATCCCCATCTCGTCGGGCTTGCAGCCGGCGACCGCCCAGCCCTTGAAAACGCCCATCGGCTTGAGGCCGCGCCGCTCGGCCTCCTTGGCCTCCATGAGGACCACCGCGGCGGCGCCGTCGGAGAGCTGGGAGGCGTTGCCGGCGGTGATGAAGTTCCCCGGGCCCCTGACCGGCTCGAGCCTGGTGAGGCCCTCCATGGTGGTCTCGGGGCGGTTGCACTCATCGCGCGTCACCACATAGTCGACGATCGACTCCTCCTTGGTCTCCTTGTTCACCACCTTCATCTTGGTCTTCATGGGGACGATCTCGTCGGCGAACTTGCCGGCCTGCTGGGCGCTGGCCATGCGGCGCTGGCTCTCGAGAGAGTATTCGTCCTGGTATTCGCGAGAGACGTTGTAGCGCTTGGCGACCACATCGGCGGTGTCGATCATCGGCATGTGGATGTCGGGATACATCTGGACGAGCCTCGGATCATTGTTCTCGCGCGCGCCGGGGTTTCCCGGGAAGCTGATCGACTCCACCCCGCCGGCGACCACCACATCAGCCCCGTCCTCCTTCACGTACCGGGCGGCCATGGCGATCGCCTGCAGGCCCGAGGAGCAGAAGCGGTTGATGGTGACCCCGCCGGTGGTGACCGGAAGGCCGGCCAAGAGCCCCGCGCCGCGGGCGAGATTGCCGGCTCCGTGGGCGACGTTGCCCATGAAACAGTCCTCCACCGCCTCCTTCTCCACGCCCGCCTTCTCCACCGCATGCTTCACCGCATGAGCGGCCATGGAGATGGTGGGGGTGATGTTGAACCCGCCCCGGGCGGACTTGGCGAGGCCCGTGCGGGCATAGGAGACGACGACCGCTTCGCGCATAGGGGTTTCTCTTTCTGACTGGATGGCGGCAAACTGCTGTTTGAAATTTCTCCATAGCCGCCCCGGGCGGCCCTGGAAAGCCAATCCCGCCCCGCCCCAAGGGCCCGCCCCAAAGGAGAGACTCCATGGCCATCGATTTCGAGATCCCCGCCGAAGCCAAGGCCATGCGCGAGAAAGTGCGCGCCTGGGTCCAGGAAGAGTGCATCCCGGCCGAGGCCAAGATCACCGACAAGGCGAGCTACAAGGCCGTCCTTAGCGAGCTGCGCACCAAGGCGCGCTCGAAGGGCCTGTGGTGCCCCTTCATCCCCACCGAATGGGGCGGGATGGGCCTGGGGCCCCTCGCCAACGCGCTGGTCCAGATGGAGCTGGGGGCGAGCCACCTGGGCGCTCTTTCGATGAATAGCCAAGGGCCCGACGACGCCACCATGCTGACCCTGCTGGCCCACGGCACCGACATTCAGAAGGAGAAGTTCCTGAGGCCCCTGCTCGAGGGGGAAAAGCGGGTCTGCTACTCGATGACCGAAAAGGCGTCGGGGGCAGACGCCACCGGCATGCAGACAAGGGCGGTCAAGAAGGGTAACGACTCCTATGTGCTGAACGGGGAGAAGTGGTTCTCCTCGGCCGCCAGCGCCGCCGACCTCGCGCTTGTCATGGCCATGACCGACCCCGAGGCGCCGCGTCACCAGCGCTATTCGACCTTCCTCGTGGAGCTTCCCAACCCCGGCTACCGGATCAAGCGCGACATCCCGACCATGGCGGTCGAGGGGCCGCTCAGCCACATCATGGGCGGCGGCCACGCCGAGATCGAGATCAAGGACCTCGAGGTCCCGGCCGAGAACCTCCTGGGCGGCGAAGGGCGGGGCTTCGACATGGGCCAGCACCGCCTCGCCTACGGGCGGTTGCGCCACGGCATGCACAACATCGCCACCGCCCAGAGGGCGCTCGACATGGCGGCCAAGCGCGTGACCGAGCGCTCGACGTTCGGCAAGCTGCTGGCCGAGCGCCAGGCGGTGCAGTTCATGCTCGCCGAGTGCGCCACCGAGCTCTACATCAGCCGGCTCATGCTCCTCCACATCGCCTACAAGGCCGAGAAGGGCATGGACCTGCGCCAGGAGAACTCGATCGCCAAGGTCTATCTGGCCAACATGATCCACAAGGTGGTCGACACCGCGATCCAGCTCCATGGGGCTCTGGGCTACAGCCGCGATACGCCGCTGGCGGCCTGGTACACGTCCATTCGCTCCCAACGCCTGGTGGACGGTCCCGACGAAGTGCACCGCTGGACCGTGGGACGAAACGTCGTCAAGGCCTATCAGAAGGACGGCACCACCGCGGCGGCGGCCGGCGGAGATTTGATCTGACGGTGGGCGGCCAGGCTCGATCGAGATCGAAGACCGGGGGTCGTAGGGCCGATGGCGGAGCCGTTCTTTCGTTCAGTGGATTGCGTCCTGTTGAAGACTCCCGACCTCGAGGCGGCGGTGCGATTCTACGCCGACGCGCTTGGTCATCAGGTGATCTGGCGCACCCAAGACGCGGTAGGACTCAAGATGGGGGCGGGCGAGGTCGAGATCGTCCTTCGCGTCTCCGAGGGCCCGGAAACCGACCTGCTGGTGGACAGCGTCGATGACGCATTCGCGCGCTTCCTTGACGCGGGCGGCCAAGCGGTCGCTCCGCCGTTCGAAATCCCGGTCGGCCGTTGCGCCATTGTGTGCGATCCCTTCGGGAACACCTTGGTGATGCTCGACCAGTCCAAAGGCGCGTTTGTGACTGACCACGATGGTCGCGTGGTGGGCGTGGGGCCGCGCTGACGCTACCGCCCCTCGAACTTGGGGGCGCGCTTTTCGCGGAAGGCGGCGATCCCTTCGCGCACGTCGGCGGAGGGATTGGCGATCATCACCGCCATCTGGGCGTCGGCGAGGGAGGCGTCGAGATCCTTCTCCATGGCCCCGGACATCATCATCTTGACCAGGCGCACGGCGAGCGGGGCGCGGGCGGCGAGGATCTGATCTGATCAGACCAGACCTCCTCAAGGGGGCGACATCAGTCGATTGATCTCTGATGACAGACCGGGGAGGTCGTGCCGAACGATCTGCCAGACGAGGCGGTGATCAACCGTTTCGTATCCATGGGCGATCCTGTTGCGCAGCGAGGTGATCGCGTTCCAGGGCACTTCGGGCGCGCGCCGCCTGGTCTCCTCCTCGAGACGCCGGGCCGTCTCCCCAACCACGAGCAGAGACATGGCGACCGCGTCCCGCACCATGGAGTCGGCGAGGAACTGGTTCTGGTCCAGATTGGCCGTCCAGGCGCTGATCTGATTGAGGCGCTCGAGGATGAGCTTTAGGCGAAGGCGCTCCTCCTCAGACATCGATGGCGTCTCTCAAGGCCGCGAGGCGGATGTCGGGCGCCAGCGCGTCCTCGGTGACGAGATCGACCTTCATTCCAAGCCGCGCGCTCGCCTCCTCCTCGATCTGGAAGAATCGCAAGCCGAGTGGCCGGGCGAAGTCGACCATGAGATCGACGTCGCTGCCTGACTTCCCCTCGTCGCGGGCATGGGAACCGAAGAGACGCGGCCGAACCAGGCCCTCGGCGGCGAGCCACGGTTTGAGAGCCGCCAATCGCGAGAGAAGCTCGGAGCGTTTCACGTCCGGGCGTCCTACCGCCCCTCGAACTTGGGGGCGCGCTTTTCGCGGAAGGCGGCGATGCCTTCGCGGACATCGGCGGAGGGATTGGCGATCATCACCGCCATCTGGGCGTCGGCGAGGGAGGCGTCGAGATCCTTCTCCATGGCCCCGGACATCATCATCTTGACCAGGCGCACGGCGAGCGGGGCGCGGGCGGCGAGGGCCTCGGCAAGCGCCAGGCTGCGGCTCTCCAGCTCGCCCTCGGCGACCACCTCGGTGACCAGCCCGAGCTCGAAGGCGCGGGGAGCGTCGTAGATCTCGGCGAGCCAGGTCATCTTGAGCGCCCGGTCCAGGCCCATGGCGCGCGGAAAGAGCCAGGCCCCGCCTTCGTCGGGGAGGAGGCCCGCCTTGCCGGAGGTGTCGCCCAGGCGCGCCGAGGCTGCGGCGAGGCGTATGTCGCAGGCCATGGCCAGCGCCAGGCCGCCGGCGACGGCGTAGCCCTCGATGGCGGCGATCGAGGGCTTGTCGAGGCGACGCAGGGCGAGGGTCACCGCCTGCATACCCTCGCGCATCTCCCGGCCGTGGCCCATGGGCGAAGACGCCACCTTGCGAGCGTGTTCGCCGCCTCCGCCGCCGGAAAGATCGCCGCCGGTGCAGAAGGCCCGCCCTCCGGCCCCGGTGACGATCAGCGCCCGCAGGGCGTCCTCGTCGCGATAGCGGGCGATCGCGGCGAGGAGCTCGCCGCACATGGCGAAGGTGTAGGCGTTCATGGTCGCCGGACGGTTGAGCGTGATGCGGGCGACCGCCGACCTCGGCTCGTCCCAGAGAAGGGTTCTGTACTCCATCGCCCTAGCGTCCCGCGAAGACCGGCTGAGCCTTTTCCACGAAGGCTCGGGAGGCCGCCCTGTGATCCTCGGTCATCATGGTGCGGACCATGTGCACGGCCTCCAGGTCGAGCACCTCGGCAAGGCTGCGCGTCTCGGCGGCGGCGAGGTTCTTCTTCATGTAGCCGACCGCCAGGGTGGGAAGGGAGGCGAGGCGCAACGCCCAGGCCGCGGCGGCCTCCTCGAGTTCGGCGGCGGGATAGGCGGCGTTGACGATCCCCAGGCGCGCGGCCTCGGCTCCCAGGATCACGTCGGCGGTGAAATAGAGCTCGCGCGCCTTGGCCTGCCCGACGAGGCGCGAGAGGAAGAAGGAGCCGCCGTAGTCACCCGAGAGGCCGACCTTGGAAAAGGCGGTGGTGAGCTTGGCGTTCTCGGCGGCGATGCGAAGGTCGCAGGCGAGGGCGAGCGAGAGCCCCGCCCCGGCCGCCGCGCCCGGCATGACCGCCAGCGTCGGCTTGGGCATGTCGTGGAGGACGCTCACGACGTCCATGCCGCGGCGCAAGCCGTGGACGGCGCCCTCGAAATTGAAGGGTGAAGGGACCCCGCCGTCGCCTCCTCCTCCGGCCGAGCGCGAGGCGAACCCCTTGACGTCGCCCCCGGCGCAGAACGCCCCGCCGGCCCCGGTGAGGACCACGCAGCGCACCGCCGGATCGGCCGCCAGGCGCGGCAAGGCTTCGGAAAGTCCCGATTGCATCTCGCCGGAAAGGGCGTTGCGCGCCTCGGGCCGGTTCATCGTGAGGGTGGCGATCCCGCCCTCGATCCTCTCCAACAGGTGTCCGCTCATCGCGCGCTCCTCCTCGTCTTTCGCCCATATGGACCCTTGACGCGGCGGCGTGTCAAAGCCTTGCCAAGGGCCGGGACGTTTGCCATCGATGAGGCATGACCCGACCCACTCCCGACGCCCCAGGCCCCCTCGCCGGGGTGCGGGTGATCGACCTCACCCAGTTCATCCTGGGACCCTACGCGACCCAGACCCTGGGCGATCTTGGGGCCGAGGTGATCAAGATCGAGGCCCCGGAGGGCGACCGGCAGAGGCGCGGCGGAAAGTCGCCGAAATCGAGGACCATGGGGCCGGCGTTCGTCTCGCTCAACCGCAACAAACGTTCGGCGGTCCTCGACCTTGCGGCCGAGGAGGGACGCGCGGCCCTGCGGGGCCTGATCCTCACCGGCGACATCTTCATCCACAACATGCGCCCCGAGGCGATCGCCCGGCTGGGTTTCGCCTACGACGAGGTCGCGAAGATCAAGCCCGACATCATCTATGTCGAGGCCATGGGCTATGCGCCAGAGGGGCCCTACGCCGGACGCCAGGCGTTCGACGACCTCATCCAGGCCGCCAGCGGCGCCTGCGGCCTCGCCCAGATCGGCGATCCTTCGGCCCCGTTCCGCCCGATCCCCTCCTATGTGGCCGACAAGACCTGCGGCCTCTTCGCCGCCATCGCCTGCCTGGCCGCGCTTCGGCACAAGGAGCGGACCGGGGAGGGCCAGTACGTCTGCGTGCCGATGCTGGAGGCGTTCACCGGATTCCTGATGGCCGAGCATCTGGCCGGGGAGACCTTCGTGCCGGCCAACGGCCACTTCGGTTCGACCATGGCGACCACGCCCTACCGCCGACCGCTGTCGACCAAGGACGGCCACATCGCCGTCGCCCCCGCCGACCGGGCCCAGTCGGCGAGGTTCCTGGCCTTGGGCGGCATCGAAAACGCCTACGAGGCCGAGCGCTTCACGAGGCACGAAGGGTCGGAGGGACGGGTCGCCGAATACAACGCCATGCTCGCCGAGGCGGCGGCGAGCCGCACCACCGCCGACTGGCTGGCGCTCTGCGAAAAACACTCGATCCCGGCCATGCGGGCCAACGCGCCGGCGGAGATCCTTTGCGATCCCCAGCTCGTGGAGACTCTCTTCGAGGAACGCGATCTCGCCGGCGAGGGGCGCTACCGGGCCATGCGCCCGGCCTTGCGCTTTTCGAAGTCGCCGGCGGCGATCCGCCGCGATCCCCCGCCGCTCGGCGCCGACACCGAGGAAGTGTTGGCGCAGGCGGAAGCGGCAAGGAGCTAGGCTGGGGCCGGCGAAGCCGGCGCCAAACACCTCTCCCTGACCTAGTGACATTCGTTGCGTCATGATCTATCAATCTGCTGCTTGATAGGAAGCAGGTCATGAGCGTTCGGGAGAAATTCGCCACCCAGGTCGACTCCGAGGTCCTGGCGGAGGTGCGCAGCCTCGCCCAGACGGAAGGGCGCCAGCTCCAGTCGCTCGTCGAGGAAGCGCTCGCCGATCTCGTCGAAAAGCGCCGTCAGAGCCGGCCGCGGAGCCACGTGATGGCGGCCTATCAGCGGAGCCATGACCTCTACGCCGATCTCTACGCCAAGCTCGCGAAGTGACGGACTATCTGACGGCGATCGAGGTCATCGCGATCCACTCCGACCAGCTCGAACGCTACGGCGGAGCGCCAGGCTTGCGCGACGCGGGACTGCTGGAATCGGCGCTCTTCCGACCGCAGACCGGCTATTACGCCGACCTCATCGAAGAGGCGGCGGCGCTGTGGGAGAGCCTTTCGCAGAACCATCCATTCGTGGATGGCAACAAGCGGACCGGCTTCGCCTCGATGTACACCTTCCTCGCCATCAACGGCGTCGTCCTGCGCGCCTCGCCGGAGGAGACGTACGACTTCATCATCTCTCTCTACGAAACTCACAGTTTCGCCTTCGCCCACCTCGTCGAGTGGTTGAGGCGAAGTACGTAGATCCGTCCTAAGCCGCGGCGTCGAGGCTGAGCCGATCGCGCAGCTCGCGCTTCAAGAACTTGCCGCTGGCGTTGCGCGGCAGAAGCTCGGTCTCGATCCAGATGTAGCGCGGGATCTTGTGGCGGGCGAGGATCGGCGAAAGGTGCGCCCGCAGGCCTTCCGCAGTGAGCGTCTCACCAGGGCGCGGAACGACGACCGCGGCGACCTCTTCGCCGAGCCTTTCGTCGGCGACGCCGAAGACGCAGCATTCGGCCACCGCGTCCTGGCGGTAGAGGGCGGCCTCGACCTCGGCGCAGTAGATGTTCTCGCCCCCGCGCAGGACCATGTCCTTCTTGCGGTCGACGATGAAGATGAAGCCGTCCTCGTCGATGCGCGCGACATCGCCGGTCGCCAGCCACCCCTCGCTGATCGCCTCGGCCGTCGCTTCGGGGCGATTGAGATAGCCCTTGATCACCTGGGCGCCGCGGACCCAGAGCTCGCCCAGCTCGCCGGGAGCAACTTCCTGGCCCTCGTCGTCGACGCACTTGACCTCGTAGCACGGCATGGCCGGCCCGACGCTCTCGGGCTTGTCGACGAAGAAGTCGGCGGCGACGGCGGTGATGATCCCGCAGGTCTCGGTCATGCCATAGCCGGTGTTCGGCCGAGCGGTGGCGACCTCCTCGTCGATGCGGCCGACGAGATCGGGTGGGAGCTGGGCGCCGCCGCCGCCGAGGGTGGCGAGGCTCGAGGTGTCGCTCTTCGAAAAATCGGGATGCTGGAGGATCTCGCGGGCCATGACCGGCACTCCGCTCATGGCCGTTATCCGCTCGGCGGCGATGAGCCGAAGGGCTTCTCCAGGATCCCACTTGCGCATCAGGACCATCTTGCCGCCGGCGGCGGTGAGCGCATAGGCGGCGCAGTTGTTGGCCGTCACGTGAAAGAGGGGGGTGGTGATGAGCCCGGCGGGGACCGGCGCCGCGGCCGGATCGATCGGGACCCCGGTCGCGCGGGAGGTCGCCAGGGCCTGGACCTGGCCAGAGAACATCATGCTCATCAGATTGGAGACGCAGCCCCGATGGGTGAGCCTGGCGCCCTTGGGAAAACCAGTCGTCCCGGAGGTGTAGAAGATGCAGGCGTCGTCGTCTGGATCGATGGGCGGATCGATCGGATCGGCGTTCGGGAGTCCAGGCTCGGCGGTGGCCTCGGCGAAGGCGAGCGCGCCCCTGTGCGCCCCTGGGGACGGATCGGCGCGGACCGCGACCAGGCGCATGCCCTCGGCCATGGCCGGCCGCTCGGCGAGGCGCGCGAGGCGCTCGGCGTCGGCGAAGAGGACCTTGGGCGCGCAGTCGGAAAGGACGTAGGCCATCTCCTCGGCCGTCCACCAGGCGTTCATGCCGACCGCCGCCGCACCGATCTCGATCGCCGCCCAGTAGACGAGGAGCCATTCGGGGAAGTTGCGCATGGCGATGGCGACCCTGTCGCCCTTGCCGACGCCGGCGCCCGCCAACCAGGCGGCGAGGGAGGCGACGCGCTCATGGGCCTCGCGAAAGCTCAAACGCTCGACCTCGAAGACCAGATAGTCGCGCTCGGCAAAGGCGGCGCTCGAACGCCAGAGGTCCCGGACGCTGGCCGGGGCGTTCTTATAGGTCCGCATGGGCGCGCCGCGGACCTCGATGGTCTTAATCTCGAAGGGCGCGCCGGGCGCGGTGAGCTCGCCCCAGGCCGTCTTCAGCTCCTTGTAATGCATGGCGATCCTGGGTTCAGGCGGGAAGGCGGTAGAAGCGGCTGGCGGTGCGGCAGAAGAGGTCGACCTTCTCCTCCGCCGAGGCGCCTTGGGCAAGGCGTTTGAAGGCGTTCCACAAGGTTCGGTAGCTCGCCGAGCAGAGATCGACCGGGAAGTTGCTCTCGAACATGCAGCGCCTGGTTCCGAAAGCTTCGATCGAGGCTTCGACGTAGGGCTTCCACTCGGAGGCCAGGGTTTCCGAGGAGGCGGGGGGCGAGGCCATGAAGGACGAAAAGCCGGCGAAGGGCATCGCGAGGCCGCCCAGCTTGACGAAGACGTTAGGCGAGCCGGCGAGTTCCTTCATCGATGCGCGCCAAGCCGAAAAGCGCTCCTCGCGTTTCCCCTGATAGGCTCCGATCCCCAGCGGGGTCCCGACGTGGTCGAGGACGATGGAGGTCTCCTCGAAAGTGCGGGCGAGATCGATGAGATCCTCGAGTTGGGGTTCGAGCAGCCAGGCGTCGAAGGAAAGGCCCAGCGGCGCAAGCCGCGCGAAGCCTTCGCGGAATTTCGGATCGCCGTAGAGGCCCGGGCGGCCGCGGCTCAGAGGGCCGAGCACGGCCGGATCGGCATCCCACGAAGCGGCGTGGCGCACGCCCCGGAACCGGCCGCCGCCGGCGGCGAGGAGCGCCTCGAGAGGCTCCTGGGCCGCCGCGCCTCGATCGAGGTCGGCGTGGCCGACGATCCCGGCGCACGGGCGAGCCTCGCCATAGACCCCGCTTGCACCCATGGCGGCCACACCATTGACGAACTCGGTCTCGCCCACGCAGCGGAGCTCTTCAGGCCCGTCCTGACGGTAGAAGGCGCGGCATTCGACAAAGACGGTGGCGCGGACGTTGTGGCCGCCGCCGATGTCGGCCATCAGCTCATCGAGCAGGTACCTGGGGGCGAGCCGCCCGACGTTCTCGAAGCCGTGACGGACCGGCGTCGTCTCAGCGGGCCGACCGCGGGGCCGGTCCCACAGGTGATGGTGCGGATCGACGATCGGCAGGTCGGGCTCGAGGACGTCCTCGAGGCTCGCTTGCGCCATTTCCGCCACGTTCCTTCGCGCGTCAGCCGGCCCCGCCGGCGGCAAGGCGTGGCGCCGAGCCCTGCGCGAACCTGGGCGAATCCTCCGCCGCCAGACGCTCGAGAAGGCCGTCGAGCTCCTCCCGGAGAGCGGCGGGAAGCCGCTCGCCGAACTTCTGATAGCCCTCGGCGATCCGGCGGGCCTCGTCCAGCCAGGCGCTAGGGTCGACCTCGAGGAGGGAGGCGATCTCCTCGGCGCTGAGATCGAGGCCTTCGACGTCGAGGCAGGCGGGAGCAGGCAGGGCGCCGATCGCCGTCTCGATGGCGGCGACGCGGCCGGCGAGGCGCTCGAAGATCCACTCCAGCACGCGGGCGTTCTCGCCGAAGCCCGGCCAAAGCAGGCGGCCCTCGCCGTCCTTCAGGAACCAGTTGACGTAGTAGATCCGCGGCCGTCGCTTGGGATCGAGCCCCGCGCCCACTTCGAGCCAGTGGGCGAAGTAATCGCCCATGTTGTAGCCGCAGAAGGGCAGCATGGCGAAAGGATCGCGCCTGATCGCGCCCACCTTGTTCTCGGCCGCCGCGGTGCCCTCCGAGGAGATGTTGGAGGCCAGAAAGACGCCATGGCGCCAGTCGAACGCCTCCACGACCAGCGGGACGGTGTCGCTCCGCCGACCGCCGAAAAGGATGGCGGAGATCGGGACGCCTTTGGGATCCTCCCATTCCGGAGCGATCGAGGGGCATTGGCCGGCCGGGGCGGTGAACCGGGCGTTGGGATGGGAGGCGGTCGTTCCGGCCTTGGGCGACCAGACCTGACCCTTCCAGTCGATGAGGCCGGCGGGCGGGGGCGAGCCGATCCCCTCCCACCAGACATCGCCATCCGGGGTTAGGGCAACATTGGTGAAGATGGCGTTTTTGGCCATGGCGGCCATGGCGTTGGCGTTGGTCTTGCGGCTGGTGCCCGGCGCGACCCCAAAGAAGCCGGCCTCGGGATTGACGGCGTAGAGCCGGCCATCCTTGCCCGGCCGCATCCAGCAGATGTCGTCTCCCACCGTCTCGACCTTCCAGCCCGGAAGGGTGGGCTGCATCATGGCGAGGTTGGTCTTGCCGCAGGCGCTGGGGAAGGCCGCGGCGATGTAGCGGACCTCCCGAACGGGCGAGGTGAGCTTCAAGATCAGCATGTGCTCGGCGAGCCAGCCCTCGTCCCTGGCCATGACCGAGGCGATGCGCAGGGCGTAGCACTTCTTGCCGAGCAGGGCGTTGCCGCCGTAGCCCGAGCCGTAGGACCAGATCTCCCGGTCCTCGGGGAAGTGGACGATCCACTTTTCCGGATTGCAAGGCCAGGCGACGTCCTTCTCGCCCGCCTTCAGCGGCTTTCCGACCGAATGGACAGCCGGGACGAAGAAGCCGTCGTCCCCCAGCGCCTCGAGCGCCTGGCGGCCCATCCGGGTCATGATCCGCATCGAGATCGCCACATAGGGACTGTCGGTGATTTCCACCCCAAGCGCGCTCATCGGCGAGCCTAAAGGCCCCATGCAGAAGGGGACGACGTACATCGTGCGTCCGGTCATGGACCCCGCGAAGAGACGGGCGAGCTCCTCGCGCATCTTCGCCGGTTCGATCCAGTTGTTGGTCGGACCGGCCTCCTCCCGCGTGCGCGAACAGATGAAGGTCCGGCTCTCGACCCGGGCGACGTCGGCCGGATCGGAGGCGGCGTAGAAGGAGTTGGGCCGCAGGTCAGGATTGAGGCGCCGGAGGGTCCCGGCGGCGACCATCTGATCGGTGAGGGCCCGCCATTCCTCGTCCGATCCGTCGCACCACCGGACCCGATCGGGCCCGGTGAGGGCGGCGATGCGGCCGACCCATTCGATCAAGCCCTTGTGATGGGTGGGGGGCGTCTGGAGCCCCGGAATCATCGTCCTGGCCTTCGACGCTACGCCTTTGGGCATCACCCTCGCCTCGCGAACTCCCCGCTCTCTCTACCCGAGCGGAAGAAACTTCGCCGCATCCGGTTCCCTGGCGGTTGTTCCGCTCTTGCAAGAACCGGACCCGAGGAAGCTTTACGGGATGGGGACCTTCACCGCAACGATTGGTTGATCCGCGCCAGGTTCGCCGGGTCGGGGGTGAGCTCGGTTTCGGAGAGCTGATTGAGAGGGATTGCGACCGTGCCCAGGTAGTCGTGCAGCTCCTCGGCCTCCGGATCGATAAAGATGAGGCCGGTGACGATCTCGCCCCGGGCCTCGTGGGTCATCAGATGGGAGACCGCGCCGACCTTGTCGGTGGGATCGTAGTCGGCGGCGAGCTTGCGCAGCTTGAGGACCGAACCGTCGTGCTGGGTGACGAGTTCGATCGCACCTGGTTCATAGTCGATGACGATCTCCTCGCGCTCCTCGATCACGTCCAGCCGGTTCACCGCCTGGTTGTGCTCGCGCACATAGTCGAAGCTCTTGGTCGAGCCGGCGTGGTTGTTGAACTGAACGCACGGGGAGATGACATCGATGAAGGCGGCGCCCCGGTGCAGGAGGGCGGCCTTGATGAGAGGAACGAGCTGGGCCTTGTCCCCTGAGAAGCTGCGCGCCACGAAGCCGACCCCGAGCTGGAGGGCGAGGCCGACCATCTCCACCGGCTGGTCGTGGTTGGTGGCCCCGCGCTTGGAGGTCGAGCCCTTGTCGGAGGTGGCCGAGAACTGTCCCTTGGTGAGGCCGTAGACTCCGTTGTTCTCAACAATGTAGGTCATGTTGACCCCGCGCCGGATAGCGTGGGCGAACTGCCCAAGGCCGATGGAGGCGCTGTCGCCGTCGCCGGAGACTCCGAGGTAGATGAGGTCGCGGTTGGCGAGATTGGCCCCGGTCAGGACCGAGGGCATGCGGCCGTGGACGGCGTTGAAGCCATGGGAGGCGGAGAGGAAATAGTCCGGCGTCTTCGAAGAGCAGCCGATGCCGGAGAGCTTGGCCAGCCGATGGGGTGGAAGGTCGATCTCGAAGCAGGCCTGGATGATCGCCGCGGAGATCGAGTCGTGGCCGCAGCCGGCGCAAAGGGTCGAAACCTTGCCCTCGTAGTCGCGCCTGGTGAAGCCGATGGCGTTGGGCTTGAGGAGCGGATGATGAAGGCGCGGCTTGGTGATGTAGGTCATCGGGTGAGGACCTTCTCGGCGATGGCCTCGGTGATGAAGCGGGCGGTGATCGGCGACCCATCGTAGTTGAGGATCGGAACGAGCTTAGCCGGATCAACGCCCAGCTCGTTGACCAGCAGGGTGCGAAGCTGGGCGTCGCGGTTCTGTTCGACCACGAAAAGCGTCTCGCGCTCGGCGATGAAGCGCGCCACCGCCTCACTGAACGGGAAGCCGCGCACGCGCAGGGCGTCGAGGTGGACGCCCCCGGCCTCGAGGCTGGCCAGGGCCTCGTCCATGGGCGCGGCGGTCGAGCCGAAATAGATCGTCCCGTAGGGGCTCGAACGCTTCGCCTTGCGCTCGACGGGGGCCGGCACGAGACGGGAGGCGGTGGCGAACTTGGCCAGCAGCCGCTCCATGTTGGCGACGTAGACGCCGCCTTCCTCGCTGTAGCGGGCGTCCGCGTCGTGGGAACTGCCGCGGGTGAAGTACGAGCCGGCCGAGGGATGGACGCCCGGGATCGTCCGCCAGGGGATCCCGTCGCCATCAACGTCGCGATAGCGGCCGAGGGTGCGGCCGGCCTCGAGATCGGCGAAGGAGAGGACCTTGCCGCGGTCGAGCCGGCGACTCTCGTCCCATACGAAGGGGGCGCAGAGCCACTCATTCATCCCGATGTCGAGATCCAGCATGACGAAGATGGTGGTCTGGAGGCGCTCGGCGAGGTCGAAGGCGAGGGCGGAGAATTCGAACGCCTCGTGAGGATCGGCCGGGAAGAGGAGCGGGTGCTTGGTGTCGCCATGAGAGGCGTAGGCCGCCAGGATGAGGTCGGCCTGCTGGGTGCGGGTGGGCATTCCGGTCGAGGGCCCGCCCCTTTGGACATCGAAGATCACCGCCGGAATCTCGGCGTAGTAGGAGAGCCCGACAAACTCCTGCATCAGCGAGATGCCTGGCCCGGACGTGCAGGTGAAGGCGCGCGCCCCGTTCCAGCCGGCCCCCAGCACCACTCCGATCGAGGCGATCTCGTCTTCGGCCTGGAGGATGGCGTAGCGCGCTTTTCCCGTCTCCGGCTCGGTGCGCAGGGCCTTGCAGTGGGCCATGAAGGCCTCGGCTAGGGAGGTCGAGGGGGTGATCGGATACCAGGCGCAGACCGTCGCCCCGCCGAAGACCGCGCCCAACGCCGCAGCGTCGTTGCCCTGAACGAAGATGCGGTCCCCAACCTTGTCGAGACGCCGCGCCTGGAGCCTCATCGGCCCCTCGATCTCGCGCGCCGCCCGCCGCCCCATGGCGAGCGCCTCGAGATTGGGCGGCACAAGCTTGGGCTTGGCGGCGAATTCCTCGGCGATGAGGTCGTCCACGACCTTCTCCTCGATGCCGAGCAGCGAGGTGAGCAGACCTAGATAGATGATGTTCTTGAAGAGCTGGCGCTGCCTGGGGTCAGTGTAGGCGGCGTTGCAGATGGCGGTGAGAGGCGCGCCGATGAAGGTGAGGTCCTCGCGCCGGCCCGGCGGCAGGGGCTTGGTGGAATCGTAGAAGAGATAGCCGCCCGGTTCGACCTCGGCCATGTCCTTGGCGAAGGTCTGGGGGTTCATCGAGACCATCAGGTCGACCCCGCCGCGGCGGCCGAGCCAGCCCTCGGCGCAGACCCTCACCTCGTACCAGGTGGGCAGGCCCTGGATGTTGGAGGGGAAGATGTTGCGCGCCGCCACCGGCACGCCCATGCGCAGGATCGCCTTGGCGAAAAGACCGTTGGCGCTCGCCGAGCCCGATCCGTTGACGTTGGCGAACTTGACCACGAAGTCGTTCACCGCCGAGATCGGCTCGAGCCTGGAGGGGGATGGGCGCTCCTCGATCATGCCGGGACGAGCTCGCGGCTGGCCCCTGGATCGAGTTCGGGGGCGAGGGTCATGTCGAGGAGGAACTTCTGCATGTCCCAGGCCCCGGTGGGGCACCGCTCGGCGCATAGCCCGCAGTGGAGGCAGACGTCCTCATCCTTCACCATCACCCGGCCGGTCGGAAGGTCAGTGGAGACATAGAGATCCTGGGTGAGATTGTCGGCCGGCGCCTGCAGGCGGGGCCGAAGCTCGCTCTCCTCGCCGTTCTCGGTGAAGGTGATGCAGTCCATCGGGCAGATGTCGACGCAGGCGTCGCATTCGATGCAGAGCGGCGTGGAGAAGACCGTCTGGACATCGCAGTTGAGGCACCTTTGGGCCTCGGCGAAGCCGACCTTCTCGGGAAAGCCGAGCTCGACCTCCAGCCTGACGTTGCCGAGCGCCTCTTTCTTGTCGCGCAGCGGCACCCGGTAGCGGGGGTCGTTCGAGATGTCGTTGTCGTAGCTCCACTCGTGGATGCCCATCTTCTGGCTGGCCAGGGTGACGCCGGGCGGGGGCCGGGACGACACATCCTCGCCGTCGCAGAGCTTGTGAATGGAGATCGCCGCCTCGTGGCCGTGGGCGACGGCCCAGATGATGTTCTTGGGACCGAAGGCCGAATCCCCGCCGAAGAAGACCCGGGGGAGGGTCGAGGCCATGGTCCGCTCATCGATGACCGGCATGTCCCATTTGTCGAACTCGATCCCGATGTCGCGCTCGATCCATGGAAAGGCGTTCTCCTGGCCAACGGCGATGAGCACGTCGTCGCAGCCGTGCCACTCGTCGGGCTCGCCGGTGGGAACGAGGCGCCGGCGTCCGGCTTCGTCATACCTCGCCTCGACCTTCTCGAAAGTGACGCCGGTGAGCCGGCCCCCCTCGTGAGTGAAGGCCTTGGGATTGAGGAAGTTGAGGATGGGGATGTCCTCGTGCATGGCGTCCTCCTTCTCCCAGGGAGACGCCTTCATCTCCTCGAAGCCGGAGCGGACGATCACCTTCACGTCCTCGCCGCCGAGACGCCTGGAGGTGCGGCAGCAGTCCATGGCGGTGTTGCCGCCGCCCAGCACCACCACCCGCCTACCGATCCGGTCCACATGGCCGAAGGAGACGCTCGAGAGCCAGTCGATGCCGATATGGATGTTGGCCGCCGCCTCGCTGCGACCGGGAATATCGAGGTTGCGCCCACGCGGGGCGCCGCAGCCGACGAAGACGGCGTCCCACCCTTGCGCGATGAGGGCTCCGAGGCTGTCGATCGGCTGGCCCAGGCGCAGCTCGATGCCGAGGCCAGTGATATAGCCGATCTCCTCGTCGATGATCGTCTCTGGAAGGCGGAAGCGTGGGATCTGGCTTCGGATCATGCCGCCGGAGGTCGGGTCGGCGTCGAAGAGGACCATTTCATAGCCCATGGGAGCGAGGTCGCGCGCCACGGTGAGGGAGGCCGGCCCCGCGCCCACGCAGGCGATCCTCCGGCCGTTGCGCCTCGCGGCGGGTGGGGGGAGACGGTCGACGATGTCGCCCTTGTGGTCGGCGGCCACCCTCTTGAGGCGGCAGATGGCCACCGGCTCGGCCTCAACGCGAAGGCGCCGGCAGGCCGGCTCGCAGGGCCGATCGCAGGTGCGCCCAAGGATGCCGGGGAAGACATTGGACTTCCAGTTCACCATGAAGGCGTCGGCGTAGCGGCCCTCGGCGATCAGACGGATGTATTCCGGCACCGGGGTGTGGGCTGGGCAGGCCCACTGGCAATCGACGACCTTGTGGAAGTACTCCGGCGCCGCGACGTTGGTCGGCTCCAAGGCTGAACCGCCTCTCTCCTTGATGCGGCTCCGTTCTTTCCGAAGCCGGCGAATTCACAAATCTGGCCGGGCTTTTAGGCCGATCGAGGGCGCCGCGCCAGTAGAGCCGCGCCCCACCTTGGAAAACGCCAGCTTCGCTTAACAAAGGCCCAACAGCCGTCTCGGCCGCACAACCGGGAAAGCCCATTCACCTTCCAGGCAAGCGGACCTGGACCACCGACAGCGAAGCCGGGGGAAGATCGATGGCGCCTCTGGAAACGGCGAACCGCACCGGCGGCTCATCCCTGACCGGCGCCCCGTCCGGCCCGGCGGCGCGCCAGGCGTATTGCGCCTTTCCGTACTGCACGACCCGGAACGGCCCGGCGAGCGGTTCGGGACGGCCGCTGCGGCTCCGCCTCGCCTCCAGCCGAACCGACATCGACCGCTCGAGGTCGCGATTGATGAGGAGGATCGCCAACCCGCGATCGGACCTTTGGAGGGCGTAGGCGACGATCGCGCCGGCGCCCCGCGCGCGCGTCGGGAAGAGGCGGTCCTCGCCCCCCTCCCCGCTTCCCGCCCAATCGAGCGTCAGCATCCGGCTCTCATAGAAGCCCGGCAGGGGCGGGCCCGCGCGTCCCTGCCGTTCTGCTTCGAAGAGCATGAGGTCGCCGAAGCCGGCGCACGGCCTGGCCCCCTGATAGGGCCGTCCTGGGCCATAGCCGAAGAGGAACGCCGCCTTCGCGCCCAGAGCGAGCGAATGGGCGGCGATGTCGGCGTCGATGAGGGCGCCGGAGATCTCCACTTCGGGCCGGCCTCCGAAAGCCGAGAAGCCATATTCGCTGACGATCTTTGGGACCCCGGCGGGGACGCCGTCGCGATCCAGGCGCGCGAAGTCGGCCGAAAGCATCCTCGTCTCGGCTTCGAGCTTGGGCTCGATGGGCCCGCATAGATCGTCGAACGGGTAATGCTCGAAGCTGAAGAACTGGAGATCGGAAAGCGCGCCTCTTTGTTTCAGCGCCTTGATGAAGCCGCTGGTCCACGACCGGTCGGGATTGGGATCGAGCCACACGTCGGCGATCGCCGATTCCAGACTGGGGCCGCCGATCCTCGCCCCTGGATCGGCCGAGCGGACGGCGCGCGCCGCCTCGATGTAGAGGAGGGCGAAGTCCTCGGCGGCCAGATATTGGCCGTCGGGCTCCTCGCCGATCTCGAAGCGGGCGACAGGATAGCTCCGGTTCTTCAGGTAGCGGACTTCCCGGGCGGCATTGGCGGGCGAGCCGTAGAGGGCGGCGACCGGGATCGTGACGTTAAGGCCGCGGGTGATCCCGCTGCCGAAGAGGAGATCGAAGCCTGGCTCCTCGAGGTTTGGATCGCGATCGACCGCCCGATGCCAGGGGTCAGTGGAGGAGACGTGCATGAGGGTCTGGGAGAAGCGGCTCACGCCATGGCGGATCTCGTCGTGGAAGCGGCCGTCCTTGCCGATGAGGCCCAGCCCAACCTCGGCGATGGCGTAGCCTAGGGCGTCGCGCGGATCGCGCGAGACTGGCGGCGCGCTCCTCGACGAACGCTCCAGGAGGATGCGGACGAACCTGGCGCGGATCGGCCGCCCGGCGAGGCGGAGCCGCTCGCGCCCGCCATCGCCTTGAGCGACGCGGCCGCCAGGGAAGTTGGTCCAGCGGCCCTCGTCATCGTATTCGTCGGCCCCGATCCAGTACTGCGCCTCAAAGGCGCGGGCGAAGGGGTAAGCCCAGTCGATCACCGCCTCGTCGATCGGCTCGGGCCGGGCGAATTCGATCACCACCCACTGGGGATGGTCCGCCTCGCCGGTGTAGCGGGGATCGAGGTAGGGATCGGACTTCCAGAATGTCGACCGATCGCCGTCGTCGAGGCGCGAATAGCCGGCGTTGTTCGCCTGATCGATGGTGTCGCCGCGCCTGGGGAGCCTGTAGCCGAAGGTGATGAGGCTTCGCGCCTCCGGTCCGATGTCGGGCGTCCAATAGCCCTGGCGATGGGAAGGATCGCTCCACGAGCCTCGATCGGTGAAATGCCAGGCCTCGATGCCAAGCTCGGTGCGCAGGCGCAGGGTGACCGCGCCCAGGCCCGCCTGCTTCATCCGCGCGATATTGGAAGGGGTGAAGAGCGCGGCGGTCTCGCCAGCCTGCGAGCCGTCGATCCCGGCTCCGAGCGCCACCTCGGGCGAGACGCGCGCCAGGGGAGAGGTCGAAAGATCAACCACCACCGTTCGCACGGCGGGACGAGCCGCGGCGGGGAGCGCGGCGAAAAGGCCCAGCGCGAGAGCGCCGCCGAGGCGCCGCCTCAAGGACGCCAGCGGGCGGCGGTTGCGGCGTAGAGCTGGACGACATCGCCCAGTCTGGCGCCTTCGGCGTCGGCGAGCTGCAGGCGCGTCTGCGCGAGCCGCCGCTCCTGGGTGACGACGTCGAGGAGCGTCCCGCCGCCCAGCCGATAGGCGGTGCGGGCATCCTTCAGAGCCGAAGCGCCGACCGCCTCGGCGCTTTCCAGGGCCTTTAACTGGGCCTGGTCTTCGCCGAGCGAGGAGAGCACGTCGGCGACTTGGACGAAGGCCGAAAGGACGGTCTGGCGCCAGTCGTCGACGGCGGCGCGGGCAGCCGCTTGGGCTTGGCGCTGATCCGCCTTGAGCGCTCCGCCATGGAAGATCGGGGCGGTGAGCGAGGGGCCAAGGCTGTAGGCGGTGGAGGCGAAGGAGAACAGCTTGGCCGGGCTCAACGCCTCCTGGGCGATCGAGGCGGTGAGGCGGATGTCCGGGTAGCGGGCGGCCTCCGCGACGCCGACCGCGGCGGTGGCGGCGTGGACCTCGGCCTCGGCGGCGCGGATGTCCGGCCGGTTCTCGACGAGCTCGGAGGGTACGCTCACCGGGATCCTTCCCGGGATCGTGAAGTCGGCGAGGGTGAATTGGGGCGCGGTCCAGCCGCCGGGAGGGCGGCCCACCAACAAGGCGAGGGCGTGCCTCTGCTTGGCGAGGGCCTGGTCGAGGGGCGGGAGCATGGCTTCGTCGGCGGCGAGCTGGGCCTGCCCGACATTGCTCGCGCTCGGCGCCTCGGCCCCGGCCTTTTGGGCGCGGGCGATCAGGTCGAGGTTGGTCTTGTCATCGGCGATGATCTGCGAAACGGCGGCGAGGCGGTTCTCGATGGTGGCGATCTGGACCGCGGCCAAGGCGGTCTGGCCGGTGAGGGCGATCCAGGCCGCGCCGGCGCGCTCGGAGCTCGCCTCCAGCTGGGCCCTCGCCTCCTCGAGCCGGCGACGGCCGCCGCCGAAGAGATCGAGATCGTAACTGACCGAGCCGCCCACCGTGTAGAGGCTGAGGGTGGGGCTCGGAAAGCCGGTGATGCCGAAGGCCTGAGTGTTGATCCGCTCGCGGGCGAGCGAGGCGTTGGCGTCGACCTGGGGCTCGAGCCCCCCGGCGACCGCGCGCTCGGCGAAGCGCGCGGCCTTGAGATTGGCGTCGGCCCGGGCAAGGGTCTGATTGCCGGCGAGAGCCTCGGCCATCAGGCGATCCAGGCCCGACGACCCCAGCGAGCGCCACCAGTCGCGCGAGGCCTCTCCCGGGGCGGCGAGCGGCGTCGTCGCATCCCCGACCATGGCGTAACCGCTCTCCGCCGGCGCCGCAGGTGAATGGAAGTTCGGCCCTACGGTGGTGCAGGCGCCAAGCGCCCCTGCCAGCCAAACGGCCCCCCACTTACTCGGCGACCGCATCGACCACTCCGCTGGAAAGCTTGGGCGTCTGCATGATCGCCAGCAGGGGCAGCATGACCAGGAACCCGATCATCATCAGGCGGAAATCATCGACGTAGGCGACCATGGCCGCCTGCCGGGTCACCTCGCCGTTGAGGACATCCATTGCGGTTCCCGGATGCAGCATCGGCCCGAGCGTGGCGCGGTCGACCGGATTGGCGAGGCTGAGCTTGCTGGCCAGCGTGGCGTGGGCGACGGCGGTGTTGGAGGTCCACAGCGCCTGCATAATCGAGATGCCGATGGAAGAGCCCAGATTGCGCACCAGGGTGTAGATCGCCGTCCCGTCCGGTCGCAGCCGCGCGGCGAGGGTCGCGTAGGCGATGGTGGAGAGTGGCACGAAGATGAGACCGATTCCGAGACCCTGGATCAGGCCCGAAATGATGATCGGCATATTGCCCATGAGAAGCGAGAAATGGCTCATCTGCCACATGGCGACCGTACACAGGGCGAGGCCGGAAAGGAGGATCAGGCGGGTGTCGATCTTGCCGATCAGGCGCCCGACGATGAACATCGAAATGAACGAGCCGATGCCCCTGGGCATGAGGACCACCCCGCTTTCAAAGGCGGAATAGCCCATGAGCTGCTGGGTCATCGGCGGCAGCAGGGCCATGGTGGCGAAGAGCACGATCCCGATGGCGAACCCGAACACCGTCGAGGTGATGAAATTGCGGTCCTTGGCCAGCGCTCGATCGAAGAAGGGGTGCTTGGCGGTGATGGTCTGGACGAGGAAAATCCAGAAGCTGATCGCGGCGATCACCCCATAGATCCGGATCTCGGTCGAAGAGAACCAGTCCTGGCTCGGCCCGCGGTCGACGATGAGCTGGAAGCTCCCGACGAAACCGGTCAAGGCGCCAAAACCGAGGAAATCGAATGGCCGCGCCTGCCGCGACCGTTTGCCGGACATGAAGAGGAGGATCCCCGCCGTGGCCAGGATCCCGATCGGGACATTGATGTAGAAGCACCACCGCCAGGTGAAGTTGTCGGTGATCCAGCCGCCGAGGATCGGACCGAAGATTGGCCCTAGGATCACCGCCGCCCCCCACACGGCCATGACCTGGCCGTACCGGTTGGGCGGATAGAGATCGAGCATCACGGCCTGGGAAAGCGGCATGAGCGCCGCGCCGAAGAGGCCCTGCAAGAAGCGGAAGACCACGATCTGGGAAACGCTGGTCGAGATCCCGACCAACATCGAGGCGCCGGTGAAGCCGGCGATCGAAATGATGAAGAGCAGCTTGCGGCCAACCTTGACCGAGAGCCAACCCGAAAGCGGGATCATGATCGCCGTGGCGATGATGTAGGAGGTGAGGACCCAGGTGATCTGATCCGGCGCCGCTCCGACGCTGCCTTCGATGTGCGGCAGGGCGACGTTGGCGATGGTCGAATCCAGCGTCGTCATCAGCGTCGCCAGCATCAGCGAGATGATGATCGGCGTCCGATTGGCGATGTCGCTCGAATTGGCCACGGATCGAAAAGCTCAGGGTCGGCGCACGTCGACCGTGACATTGGCCGAAAGGCCGTCGCGGGAGGCGGCGGCGGGCGGCGTCCTCTTGAAGGCGATGCGGACAGGCAGGCGCTGGACCACCTTCACCCAGTTGCCGGTGGCGTTCTGGGCCGGAAGGGGCGAGAAACTGGCCCCCGAGCCGGGGCTGAAGCTCTGCACATAGCCGTCGAGCTTGCCGCCGCCCCAGGCGTCGATGGCGATCGTCGCGGGCTGGCCGACGCGCATCTTCTTGAGCTGGTTCTCCTTGAAATTGGCCTCGACCCACGGTTCTCCGGAGAGGAGATAGAAGACCGTCTGAGCGGGTTGGACGTAGGCGCCGACCTGGAGCTGACTCACCTGCGCCACGAATCCCGAAACGGGCGCGCGCACCACGGTGCGGGAAAGATTGATGAGGCTGGTCTGCTGCTGGGCGCCGGCCTGAAGGACGCCCGGATAGAGGGCCGGGTTCTGGGCCGCCGCGCCGAGGTTGGCGAGAGCGGTCGCCACGCCCTGGCGGGCCAGAGAGACCTGGGACCTGGCGAGGGACGCGGCATGCGCCGCCGCGTCGAGCTGCTGGCGCGAGGAGACGCCGGCGGAACTCAAGGCGCGCTGCCGCGCCGCTTCGCGGGTCGCGTAGCTCTGCGTCTCCTGGTCCGAGGCCAGCGTCACCTTGGCCTGGTCGAGCGCGGCCTGGAGAGCGGCGACCTGCAGCTTCGCCGAAGCCAGGGCCGCCTGGGCCCGGCTGGCCTCGGCGACCTCGTCGGCGGGATCGAGCTTGAAGAGGACCTGGCCGGCCGCGACATGCTGGTTTTCGGTCACGTCGATCTCGATCACCCGTCCGGCGATCGCCGCGCTCACCGGGGCCTTGTCGCGCTGCACATAGGCGTCGTCGGTGGATTCGAAGCGACCGGAAGTCAGCGCGTACCAAGTCGCGAACGCCACAATGAGGAGGGGGACGATGATCATCAGCGGCAGGCGCAGCCTCTGAAAGAGGCCCGGGCGCGGCGGCCCCGGCTCGGATTGGGCCGCCAAGCCGAGGCCGCCTTCCTTCTCGGCCCGGCCGTGAGCGACGCTCATTCAGTGCAGCTCCGTGGAGTGGGGCTCCTCACCCGGCGCGCCGGTAAACGCCGCCCACGTGGGAGAAGGTCCTTCCCCCGGCGTCTCGATCGACGTTGAAAGTATTCCACTTGGAAGATATCTTCCGCCTGGACAATGTCTGTCAAGACCAAGATGCACGCTCCTCCGCGCTCCCGGCAAGGCGCCGCGCCGCGCCGACGGTCCCCCGCCGGAGGCTATCCTCGCGGCGAGGAAACCCGCTCGCGGATCATCGCCGCGGCCTTGAAAGTGTTTGCCGCCGAAGGGTTCGACCGCGGCTCGACGCGGGCCATCGCCGCCGAGGCGGGGGTCCCGCCGCCGGCGCTGCAGTACTACTTCGAGGGCAAGGAGGGCCTCCACCGCGCCTGCGCGGAATTCATCATCGAAACCATTAACCCCGCTCTCGCCGAACCCACGGCCAGGGCCGAAGCAACCCTCGCCGGCGGCTCGCCGCAGGCGGCCAGGGAGGCGCTCTGCGCGCTCCTGGAGGCGGTGGCGGAATTCATCGCCACATCGCCCGACGCCGAGATCCGCAGCCGTTTCCTGGGCCGCGGCCAGTCCGACAGCGCCGGGCCGGCCTTCCCGCTCATTCGCGATCGCATCACCCGTCCGGTCCACGCCATCTGTTCGAGACTGGTGGCTCAGGCTCTGGGAACCGAGCCTGAGGGCGCCGAGACGCGACTGCGCGCCAGCGTCATCCTGGGGGCGCTGACGCCCTTTCACACCAATCGCGACAACACCCTGGCGATCATGGGATGGCGCGACTTCTCAGGCGACAGGCTGGCGATCATCAAGACGGTCCTGCGGGCGCACACTTGCGCGGCCTTGTCTTCACCCTGAACCCTTCAGCGCTCACGCGTTTCGATCGTGTTCATTTCAACCTCCGCCGACGTTCGGCGGCTGGTGCAAGATTCCCCTTAGGTATTTCCTTGATTGCTTATTTTTGCGCGAACTTCCTACCCACTCACTTAGGGGGCAGACAACACCCTCATTCCGAGAATAATTCCAGCGCAACTGATCCGTATCAACACAAGGAAGAATGAAATAAAATTCGCCCAGTACGCCACCAGATTATTCTTCCTCAGTACAACATATCCTCCACGTGGGTTGCTACCCGGCGCCCACAATTTTCCTTCTCTAAACCAATATAAAGCGATTATAGGCAACGCGTCCAACAGACCAGAGCAGATCAAAATTGACCATCCGGCAACAAGCTTCATGATCGCCGCCGATTAAACTGCGCTCTGAACCTGACTGCGAAGGTCGCTCATTTCAAGCCTCGCTGACGTTCGGCGACTCGGGCAATCAGCCTATCCGTCTCGGTCACGAAGTACTGCTGAGGCCGGTCGGTCGCGTCTGCTTTGTCACGTATCGCATTTACGGCGTCGGCGGGCCGCCTGGGTTTTGGGCCTCGTACGAAGCCGCCACGACTGCGTCATATTCGCTCTGTGTTGGTGTAGAAGAAGGCATGATCCGGACTCCGTTCAACTATCCAATCGTGTAAACAGTGACGCCGTTGCTCGTGGTGACGGCGATTCGCCTTCCATCGGGCGATATGGCGAGAGAGAGCTCCCCACCCGCATCGATTTCGCTGTAGCTCAAGACAGGAGCTAATGGCCGCCAGACGAAAAGTCGGCCCAGTTGGTCGAGAATTGCGACATAGCGCCCCTTTGGATCCCATGCCGCCGCGCGGATAGGCGGGCTCGCCAGCTTAAACGAGGCAATTCGCGCCCCATCCGATCTTCGTAAAACCCAGACCGGATCGAAGGAATGTCGCCATGCGACGACGGGCGGAGCCGTTAGGTTTGCTTCGAAGAACACGATGAGCCCAACCCCTCCCAGGATGAGCTTGCCGTCCGGACTGCCCGCCACTGCTTCCACCGGAAAGTCACCGTATCTGGACAAAGGGTAGACTTGGTATTGGCGCGGCGGCGCGGCTTTGGAGGTGTCCAGGACGGCGAGCTCGCTCCGGAGCGAGCCGATGGCGACAGATCGGTCGCTGCCAAAGATGGCCAATGAGTCTGCGCCCTGTTCGAGCCTGTAGCCGCGCAGAAAGCGCCAAGTACGCGTGTCGTAGAGAAACAGGTTTCTCCCACGGTAATTGTTTGCGACGGCAAGGAGCGATTGATCGGAAGAAATGGCAAACCAAGCGGCCAGATTGGGGCGCCCTCCGCCTGAATCCGGTCCTTCCACGGTGTCGATCAACTTGCCAGTCGCCACATCCCAGATGCTGAAGGCCGCATCGGCGTCCGCATCTCCCGGCGGCTGAAACAGCAGCTCAGAATTCCCACGAACGAATGAGAGGGAACCCCACAGGTTCGGCCCCCCTCCGATCTTCTGCATCTGGCTCACGCGATGACCCGAAGCATCCCAGACGGTCAGAACGCCGCCATAGTCACTCGCAGCAGCGAGTCTGGACCCATCGGGCGACCAGTTGACCGCCACCGCAGCGCCGGGGGTGGAAACCTCGAATTCTTCTTTGACTTTGAAGGGAAAATTCTGCGATTGGACTTTTGGGCTAGAGCACCCGCACGTAGAAATCGCAAATAACCCGATGAGCGCAACCACCCGCCAGGGAGTCTTACCTAGCCTTCCGAAGGGTTTCTCCTGTGACGCACAGCATCGAGGCCGCCCCTGAAAATTATTGAATAGGTTGACGTTCCAACCGCCCAACAATGCCAGTCCCATCACATCAGGTACCGCAATGCCCGGCGCCCACAATTATCCCTCTCTGAACCAATATAAAGCGATCACAGGCAACAGGTCCAAAGCCCAGAACAGATTAAAATTGACCACCCGGCAACAAATTTCATGATCGCCGCCGATTAAACTGCTCTCTGAACCTGACTACGAAGGTCGCTCATTTCAGGCCACGCTGATGTTCGGCGGCTCGAGCAATCAACCTATCCGTCTCGGTTACAAAGTGCTGCTGAGACCGGTCGGTTTCGTCTGCTTTCCCACGTATCGCGTTTACGGCGTCGGCGGACACTTCGACTATATCAGCCCGGCCGCGGAAGAACGCCGAATGGCCATGATGGTCAAAGTGAATGAGGTAGGGCGAGAGAGGAAACGTGACGTAGAAGCCGCCGCCGCCGTCTGGAGACAGCATTTCTCCTTGGACTGCGTATTTTGTCCTTAGACGAAACGTCCCGGCTTCGTTGTCGCAGTCCCGCTCGAATGATTCAACCTTTGGTACTTGCCGTCTAACAAGGATCATTATGCTTGAAACTGGCCGTCCATTGGAAACCATCTGCATCGAAGTATCATAGGGCCATAGACACATAGTCCCGTCTGAGTCTTCGACCGTAACAGATAATCCACCGCCCAAGTCGAGCCTTATTGGTTCGCTCTGGATAAGGTGCAAGGCATTCGCCTGCGCGACCTTGCGCACGGCCTCGTTGCTGGCAGCCATTTTCGCCTCCATTTGAGGCGCCAGGTTCCTGCGGCGATGAATATCATAAAAGTCGACGAAGTACTTCCCATGGGACTTATATAAATAATCCACAACGAGATCGCCGTTGCTACGCCTGTATAAGCTGAATATTGATGTGGTGTCGCCGTGACCTGGAAGCCTGAGGCCGGCGAAATGATCGCCGGACGTCATCGGAGTCGTCCTAGTTGCGCTCAAACCAGCCGCGGGGATCAGCGCGACCGGAATGAGCACGGCCAACAAAGCCCAAACGGAGCGAAGGCCGCAGCCGCTGAGCACATTGCGCGGTTCCTCGAGACTTCCCTTCATGCCTGATGAGTCCACGGCAAACGTCGGGAGCGGCGGAAAACGCCGCGGGAACTCCCGAGCTTAGCAAAGCCCTCACTCAGAAATCTTAAGACGGGACAGCCGCGGCCGTCCGGCAGCCGCTAATCCGCCAGCGCCACGCCGCCATCGACCACCAGGGTCGCGCCGACCACATAGTCGCCGCCGCGCGAGGCGAGGTAGATCGCCGCCGCGGCCATGTCCTCGTCAGTTCCAATGCGCCGCATGGGAATGCGTCGGGCCACCTCGTCGGGCCGGTCGCGGGCATCGCGGTTCATCCGCGAGGCGAAGGCGCCGGGGGCGATGCAGCTCACCACGATCCAGTCCTTGATGAGCTCCTTGGCCATGCGCCGGGTCAGGTAGATGAGGCCGGCCTTCGAGGCATGGTAGGAATAGGTGTCCTGGGGATTGAGCCGGATGCCGTCGATCGAGGCGATGTTGATCACCTTGGCCGGCCTCTCGGACGAGGCGGCGGAGGCGAGGGCGCCGCGGAGCGCCTGGGTGAGGAAGAAGGGCGACTTCAGGTTGAGATCGACGACCTTGTCCCAGCCGATTTCGGGAAAGTCGTCGAAGGCCGCGCCCCACGCCGCTCCGGCGTTGTTGACCAGGATGTCGAGCTTCGGCTCCAAGCCCTTCAGCCGATCGGCGAGGGCGCGGCAGCCCTCGACGGTGGAAAGGTCCTGAGGCAGGGAAACGCAGGTCCTTCCTCCCTTTGAGAGCTCGGCGGCCGCCGCGTCACACTCCTCGGCCCGGCGCGCGGCGATGTAGACCTTGGCGCCCTGCATCAGGAAGCCCTCGGCGATCATCCGGCCGATACCGCGCGATCCACCGGTGACGAGCGCCGTCTTGCCGGAAAGCGAAAAGAGATCGGAGATCATCAGATCTCGCCAAGGCGTGAGGCGTCGAGCAGCAGGAAGGCCCGGCCCTGGTCGCTGGCGAGAAGCGAGGCGGCCTGATAGCCGTCGGGATCGGCCTTGACGGCGGCTTCGATCGCTCCGGAGTAGCGGACGACGAAGGCCTGGGTCTTGGCCCCGAACTCGGCATCGCTGACCATCCGCCTGGAAAGGCGCCGCGTCGCGGCCGGGGCGAAGGTGCGCACCGTCTCGCGCACTCCGGCCCCATCGCCGCGCTGAACGGCGGCGGCGATCTCCTCGATACGCCCGCGGGTGAGAAGCGCGGCCGGGTCGATGCCCATGGAGGCGATCTCATTGAAAGGCGAGCCGGCCTCGCCCGCCGGCGGCGTCTCCACGCCGTTTTCGGAATGGGCGCGCGCCGCCTTCCAGCCGCCCGCCGCCTTGGGCGGCGCCTCGTCGCGGCCGTTCGCCTCGTGATCGCCATGCGCGGCCTCGGCCGGCGGGGCGATGAGCTTGAGCTTCGGACGCAGGCCCGCCTCGGCCTCCTCCACGATGACCGGGGCCGGGGATGGACGAGACCTCTTCAGCGTGGGGCGTTCCTGGCCGGCCTGGGCCACCACCCCCATGAGCTGCACCGCCTCGCTCAGCATTTCATAGTTGCGCTTGACCCTCGCCTGGAAGGCCTCGTCGATGGCCGTCGTCTCCTCGGCGGTCTTGCGGGCCGAGGCCAGCAGCTGCTCCATCGCCGCTTCCAGCCCGGCGGCGGCGAGCCTTCCCTTCTCCTCGGCCTCGGCGGGCATCCGGGCGGCCGCGGCGAGAGCCTCCTCGGCCAGGGCCTTCAGATCGGCGAGGGCCTGGCCGACGCCTCCGAAGGCCTCGTCGAGCCGGTTGGCCGTGCCCTCACCCGCCTCGGAGACGAGTCTCGCCGACTCGCCGATGACCGCGCGGGCCTGGGCGAGCCGGGCGTCCAGCGCCTGATCGGCGACGCCTTCCGACTCCCGCGCCGCCTTTCGCAAGGCGGCGATGCGCCCCTCAGTCTCCTTGGCGTGGGCCTGCGCGGCCGTGGCGGCCGCTTCTATGGCGGCGTTGAGCGCTTCCCCAGACCTGGCGATTTCTTCGGAGAGCGCCTGGCGGCGATTGGCCGCCGCGGCCTCGAACGCCCGCTCGATGTCGCCCGCCGCCGCCTCGAAGGCGCGGGTCGCTTCGGCCGAGAGGGACTCCACGTCCCACTTTTTGGTCTCTATGGCGCGCGAAAGCCCCTCGAACCGCTCCGCCGCCTTGTCGACGATCTGTCCGACCATCTTGGAGGCGTGGACGGCCGAGGCGTTCAAGCCCTCGGCTTCCTTGGCGGTGGAGGAGATGAGTGCCGAAAGCTGGGCGGCGCGGGTCTCGGCCAGGGAGGCGAACTCCTCCTGATCGGCGCGCAGGCCGTAGGAGAGCGTGACGAGCGCCGCCCTCTGGTCGGTGAGGCCTTCCTCCAGGGCCCGGAGCTGGTCGCCGACCCCGACCTGGGCGATCTCGAGCCGGGAGGTCTGGCGGCCGAGATCGTCGGCGGCGGTGCGCGATGCCTCGCTCGCCCGGGCCGCCGCCAGCGCCAGGTCGGCCGAGCGCGCCGCGAGGGATGCCTGGGCCTCGGCGAGCTGGGCCTCGGCGAGATCGGACGCCTCGCCGACCACGGCCGCCTGCCGGTGCATGGCCTCGGTCACCGCCGCCGCCCGGGCTTCGAGCATGGCGGCCGCCGCGCCCATCTCCGCCCGCTCTCCGGCGAGATTGGCGACCATCTTCCCGCTTCGCGCCTCGGCGTCGGCGGCGGCGGCGATCAGATGCTCGGTCTGGTCCGAGAGGCCGGCATCGAGGGCGGCGAGACGTTCGGCGGCCTTTTCGGCGGCGCTCATCGCTTCGGCGAGCTGGGCCTCGACTGCGGCGATGACGCTTCCGATCTTGGCGGCGGAGCGCAGGGCTGGGCCGGCCATTTCCTCGGCCGCTTCGCGCGCGCGGCGGTTCTCGAACGACAGGGCGCGGCTCTCGGCGATCAGGAACGCCGCCGCCCACACGAAGACGAGGGGGCAGGCGAGAAGGACGATGACGGCGCCCGCCGCCAGGCGATGGGCGCCGAGCGGAGCGAGCAGGTCGGGGGCGGCGATGGCGACGCCCGCCACGCCGGCGCTCCAGACGAGACTGACGGCGAGCGGGATTCCCCACGGCTGGCTGGAGAACTTCACGGTCGGGGCCGATAGCTTGAGCCGCCTGGCCGGAAATTCGAGCGTTTCGGACACGATTGCGGCTGGCGCATCGTCTTGCTCGGCCTGTTGGACGGCTTCACTCCCCGATGGGGCTGCGAACACCAGCGGCTGGCGCCTGTTGGTCGGCATTGGACCCTCCACGGTCCCGGAACATTCGCCGAGGCCGCCCTTGGCGCGTCCCGGCCCGAGACGGCCTCATTCAACCTCTACTGACCCTAACCACGATTGGCGTAGGGGAAAAGACGATTTGCGCCGGATCACTTGCGCCCAGGGCCGGCCTTGCCTAATTGGCCGCAGTCAGGGCCACTTTCGAGGCCGTCCCGAAGCGGCTTCCCATCACGGAATTTTCGCCCGGACCCCGACCTTGAGTCTCCCCAAGAAAAGCTCGGCGATCGTCAATTCGGCCCCGCCGCCTGCGCGCCCGGGCCACCTCGAGCGCCTGGAGGCCGAAAGCATCCACATTCTGCGCGAGGTCGTGGCCGAATGCCAAAGGCCGGTGATGCTCTATTCGATCGGCAAGGACTCTTCGGTGATGGCGCATCTGGCGAAGAAGGCCTTCCATCCTTCTCCCCCGCCCTTCCCGCTTCTCCATGTCGACACCACCTGGAAGTTCAAGGCGATGTACGAGATGCGCGAACGCATGGCGCGCGAACTCGGCTTCAAGCTCATCATCCATCGCAATCCCGAAGCCCTGGCGGCCGGGATCAATCCCTTCACCCACGGCTCGAGCGTCCATACCGACATGTGGAAGACCCAGGGCCTCAAGCAGGCCCTGGAGCTCGGCGGCTTCGATGCGGCGTTCGGCGGCGCCAGGCGAGACGAAGAGGCCTCCAGGGCCAAGGAGCGGATCTTCTCGATTCGTACCGAGACCCACGCCTGGGATCCGAAGAACCAGAGGCCGGAGCTCTGGCGGCTCTACAATGCGCGTCTGCGCAAGGGGCAGGAGATCAGGGTCTTCCCGCTCTCCAATTGGACCGAGCTCGACATCTGGCAATACATCCGCGCCGAAAAGATCCCCATCGTCCCGCTCTACTTCGCGGCCCCAAGGCCGGTGGTCGAACGGGACGGAATGCTGATCATGGTCGATGACGAACGCATGCCGCTGGCCAAGGGCGAAAAGGCCGCCCTGCGCAAGGTGCGCTTTCGGACCCTCGGCTGCTATCCCCTGACCGGAGCGGTGGAGAGCGAGGCCGAGTCGCTCGAGGAGATCATCGGCGAAATGCTCCTCGCCACCACTTCGGAGCGCGCCGGACGCACCATCGATCGCGATCAGTCCGCCTCGATGGAGAAGAAGAAGCGCGAGGGGTATTTCTGAGAATGTCGGAGGCCGCCCTTCAGCCCGCCCTCAATGCCGAGGTGAAATCCTCCGCGAAATCCCCCGGGGAGGTCGCGCGCTGGCTCGAGGCGCAGCAACAAAAATCCCTGCTGCGGTTCATCACCTGCGGATCGGTGGACGATGGCAAGTCCACCCTGATCGGCCGGCTTCTCTACGATTCCAAGCTGATCTACGCCGACCAGCTCGCCCAGCTCGAGGCCGACTCCCGCCGCATCGGGACGCAGGGCGGAGACCTCGACTTCGCGCTGCTGGTCGACGGCCTCGCCGCCGAACGCGAGCAGGGCATCACCATCGACGTCGCCTATCGGTTTTTCTCGACCGAGAAGCGCAAGTTCATCGTCGCCGACGCGCCGGGCCACGAGCAATACACCCGCAACATGGTGACCGGCGCCTCGACCGCCGACCTGGCGGTGATCCTCCTTGATGCGCGCAAGGGCGTCCTCACCCAGACCCGCCGCCACACCTTCCTGGCCAGACTTCTTGGCGTGCGCCACGTGGTCCTGGCAGTGAACAAGATGGACCTGGTGGGCTTCAACCAAGGGGTGTTCGAGACCATCGAAGGGGAATTCCGCGCCTTCGCCCAAAGTCTGGGCCATTCCGCGATCGAGGCGATCCCGATCTCCGCGCTTGCCGGGGACAACGTCATCCATCGAAGCCCCAGGATGGCCTGGCGCGAGGGCCCCTCGCTCCTGGAGCACCTGGAAGGGGTGCAGATCGAGGAGGATCGCCTCGTCGGCCAGCCGCTCCGCCTGCCGGTGCAATGGGTGAACCGGCCCGATCCGGGCTTCCGCGGCTTTTCCGGAATGATCGTTTCGGGCGCCGCGCGGGTGGGAGAGAAGGTCCGGGTCCTTCCTTCCGGCCGCGAGACGACCATCGCGCGCATCCTCGCCCCCGATCTGGATCGGCAGTCGGCCTTGGCCGGCCAGTCGGTCACCCTCACCTTCGCCGAGGAGATCGATTGCTCGCGAGGCGACGTGGTGTGCTCCCCGTCCAATCCGGCCCAGATCGCCGACCAGTTCGAGGCGACGCTCGTGTGGATGGGGGACGAGCCCCTCCTTCCCGGCCGCGACTACGGTTTCAAGATGGGCGCCCAGAACCTCTCCGCCAGGGTCCACGAGCCGAAATACAAGATCAACGTCAACACCTTGGATCATCTGGCCACCCGCCGACTGGAGCTGAACGAGATCGGCGTCGCCAACCTCGCCCTCGACCGGCCGGCGGTTTTCGACCCTTATGAACAATCGAGCGACATGGGCGGGTTCATCCTCATCGACAAGGTCTCCAACGCCACCGTGGCCGCCGGCATGATCGCCTTCGCCCTTCGGCGTTCGCAGAACATCCACTGGCAGGCGCTCGACGTGACGTCGGAGAGCCGGGCCCAGACCATGGGCCAGAAGGCGGCGGTGCTGTGGTTCACCGGCCTCTCGGGGGCCGGAAAATCGACGATCGCCAATCTGGTCGAACGCCGGCTCCACAGCCAGGGCCGCCATACCTATCTGCTCGACGGCGACAATGTCCGCCACGGGCTCAACCGCGACCTCGGCTTCACCGACGCCGACCGCGTGGAGAACATCCGCCGCGTGGCGGAGGTGGCGAGGCTCATGGCCGACGCCGGGCTCATCGTCCTGGTCTCCTTCATCAGCCCGTTCCGCTCCGAGCGAAAGATGGCCAGGGAGCTGATGAAGCCGGGCGAATTCTTCGAGGTCTTCGTCGACACGCCGCTGGAGACGGCGGAGCGCCGGGACGTCAAGGGCCTCTACGCCAAGGCCCGGGCCGGGGAGCTCGCCAACTTCACCGGCATAGATTCCCCCTACGAGGCGCCCGAGGCGCCGGAAATCCATATCAGGACCGAGAGCCTCGATCCGGCCGAGGCCGCCGACCGGATCGTCGCACGGCTCGACGCAACGGACGGCTAGGCTCTCCCAAGCGGCTGGGCCAAAGTCGCCCTCGATCAGAAGAAGGCGAAGGCGCGGATCTCCAGGCTTTCGCGGGGCCGCGCCCCCGCCGGCGCGGCGGGAAGCTCGAATGAAGCATGCGCGCTCCATCGCGCCTGTCCGTCCATCGCCGAGTCGTAGACCTTGAAGACGAGCGCTTCGTCGCGGCTCATGCGGGGGAACCAGAACCAGCGGTGCGATGGGTTGTAGGCGATCATGTAGATCTCCCCGACGCGGTCGGGGAAGCGGCGCTCGGCGGCGATGAAGTCGGCCGGATCGAGGCTGCGCGCATCGGCGATGGCCAGGGGATCGCGCTCGACGGGCGCGCCGATCGAGCGCCAAACCTGCACGATGGAAAAGCGCCTGGCGATGAGCGCCTCGGCCTCTTTCCCCATGAGGTCGCGCACCCGTTGGGGCCCTGACCACTCGGTGTAATCGTTGTGCACGGCCCGGACCGGCTCGCGGACCTTGCGGGCCGAGCGGGTCTCCTCGTCTCCCGAACGAAGGGTGTGGTCGAAGACATGCACGCGCGCTGCGCCGCTCACCTGGGCGATCAGCCGCTCCATCTCCTTGTAGAAGACCCCGCGCAACTCCTCGGGATCGAAGAAGTCGACGACGGCGGTCGGCTGGCCCACGAGTTCGAAGCCGCTTTTCTCGAGCGACAGCGCCCCTCCCAAGGGCCGGGCGTTCCTGATCCTGACGGCATGGGCCTCGAAACGGCCGAGGTGGCGGCGGAGTAGACCGTCGGGGCCGCCGGTCTCGCTCACCGGCTTCTCGCCGGTCGGGACCGAATAGTTGAGGCTGGCTTCGACCACATCGGCGTCCCGGTCGAGGCTGAACGCTGCGGACATGGACATCCCTCCTTTGGGCCAGCATCGTCCTTGGGGAACTCTCCGTCCAGGTCGCGGCGGCGGCTTCCCTGAGGTCGTTGCTTTGAGTTCAGTCGAACCTGAGGACGATCTTGCCGAAGTGCTGGCCAGATCGCATCGCCTCGAACGCGGCGCGCGCTTCGGCTAGAGGAAAGACCTTGTCGACCACCGGTTCGAGCCGCCAATGGGCGATGGCCGCGCCCATCGCCTCGAACATGGCCCGCGAGCCGACCTGCACGCCCTGGAGCCTCGCCGAGGTCGCGATCATCTGGCCAATCTGCAGGGGCTCCGAGGCGCCGCCCAGCACCCCGATGATGGCGATGTGGCCGCCAAGGGCGATCGCGCGCAGGCTCTGGGTCAGGGTTCCGGCCCCGCCGACCTCCATGATGAAATCGACGCCGCGGCCCGCCGTGAGCCTTCGGGCCTCGCGGCCCCATTCGCTCGTCGCCCGGTAGTTGATGAGATGGTCAGCGCCCAGTTCCCTGGCCCGCTCGAGCTTGGCGTCCGAGGAGGAGGTGATGATCGTCCGAAGGCCGGCGGCGCGGGCGAACTGCAGTCCGAAGATCGAGACCCCGCCGGTTCCCTGCAGGAGCGCGCTCGCGCCGGGGGCGAGCCGGGCGTCCTCGAAAAGCGCCCTCCAGGCGGTGAGGGCGGCGCAGGGGAGCGTCGCGACGGCCTCGTCGGAGAGGTGCTCGGGAACCTTGCTGAGACCCTCTTCACGATAGACCGCCAACTCGCGCGCGACGCCTGGGATGGGAAGGCCGAGCGCGCTCTGCTGGGTCGCGGGCGTCGCCGGTCCGGAGAGCCACCTCTGGAAGAACAAGGGGGCGACGCGATCGCCGGGAACGAGACCCGCGACCCCCTCCCCGACCTCCTCGACGATCCCGCAGCCATCGGAGAGAGGGGTCAGTGGCAGGGGCGTCTCGCCCCCATAGGCGCCCTCGACCATCAGGAGGTCGCGATAGTTGAGCGAGGCGGCGCGCAGGCGGATCTGGACCTCGCCAGGCCCGGGTCTCGGCTCGGGCAGGTCGACCAGCTGGAGATGGTCCAGTCCGACGCCGTCGATGAGCTGGAGGGCGCGCATGAGCCTCTACCCCCTCGGAAAATCGAGACGATGGGCGGCCGCCATCTCGCCGTAAAGAGAGATGATCCGCCGATCGAGCGGCTCGTCGCCCTGGCGCTCGGCCGCCGCGTGCAGAGTGGTGAGGCGTCGACGCAAAGCCGCGTTGGAGGCCTCCAGGGCGCTGAGCGAGAAGTCGGCGTCGACGCCGGCGGCGAGGGTCCCCAGCGCCCCTTCGAACTCGCCGTCGTAGAGGCGCGCGCTCGCGGCGAAGAGGTCGCGGATGGCCGCGTTCTCCCAGGCCGCGGCGGCGGCGGCGCGCTCGGCCTCTCCGGCGGCCATGGCCAGAAGGAGGGCGGTCATCTGGTGGCGCGAAGCCGCGAACTCCGGGCCGGTCTCGGGAGGGGGCGGCGCGGAGATCGCCGCAATGCACCCCAGGAGGATCTCGGTGAGCCTAGGCGTCATCGAAGGGGCCACCTCGAAAGCGCGTCGGCGAGGATCTCGTCCTGGCGCCTGGCGGTGTACCAGCCCGAGAAGGCCAGGATCGGCTCGGCCATGCCGCCATCCCGCCACGCCTTGGCCGAGGAGATCCAGATCGCCTGGGCCTTGACCGAGGCGAAGAGCCTCCACCAGCCGAGGGCCATCGGATCCACCGAAAGGCCGCTCTCGCACCGCCAGATCGCCTGGCCCTCCTCCAGGCCGATCATGCCGGAGACGCGCGGATCTCCCGGCGCCGACCACAGGGGATCGGCGGCCCAGGCCAGATCCTCCAGGGCGTCGCCGAAGTGGGCCATCTCCCAGTCGAGCACGGCGAGAATGCGCCCCGCGCCATCGTGGAGGAAGTTTCCCGAGCGATAGTCGCCGTGGACCACCGAGATCCGCGCCGGCGGAGGCGGGGGCGAGCGGTAGAGGCGGCGGATGGCGGCTCGGACGATGGGCTGGGGATGGGCCTCGTCGGCCTCGATCACTCCGGCCCAGTAGTCGAGCTCCCGCTTCCAACAAGCATCGGGCGTCGGGGCCTCGAGCGCATCGGCGAGGGGAAGGCCGGCGGTCGGCTCGCCGGCGATCCGCCCAAGGATGGTGAAGAACCGCTCCCCGATGGCGTGGGCGTGCTCGCCGTAAGGATCGGGCGAGAAGATCGCTCCGGCAGCGCCGCCATCGACCCTTCCCATGATGAAGAAGGGGCGCTCGAGTTCGGCGCCCTCCTCTTGGATGAAGAGCGCCTCGGGAGCGGCGACGCCCTTGCCGGCGAAGGAGCGGATGGCCAGGAACTCGCTTCGGCGATCGGTCTCGATGAGGCTTCCCTTCGGATCGCGGCGCAGGATGAGGCCCCGTCGCCCGCCATCGGGCTTTGCTTCGCGCACCTGATCGAACCGCCAGGTCTCCCGGCTGGCCCCGCCGGAGATGCGCGCCAGGTTCTCCACCGCGCAGGGCTTACCCTCGACCCGGCCAAGATAGGCGGCGATCTGGTCCGCGAGGCTCACGGGCGCCGCCTCACGAGGCGAGGTCGAAGGTAGAGGAAAATCCCGAAGGCCCGTGGGGGCCGATGACCAGTTGCTCGAGGATCCCCACGCCGACTTCTTCGGCGCCGCTGGCCGGCCTGTCGATCACCTTTGAGATCGCCTGGACATGGAGGTGCTCGGGCCGGTTGGGATCGAGCGCGGAAAGATCGCAGTCCTCGCGCTCGACCTCGAGCTCGCCGTGGGCGAGGCCGTGGCCCCAGGAAGGATGGCCGTAGCCGAGGCCAATCATCTGGAACTCCCAGAGGGGCTCATAGACGACCTCGCGGGCGGCGTTCGGATCGGCGAGCTTCACCGTCGCCCGGGCGACCCGGCGCGTCCCTTTCCTCCACTGGGCCGAAAAGTCGGCGCCGCCGAACTCGTGGAATTGGCCGGGATCGGCGCCGTCGGGGGCCCACACGGCGCGCCGGTTCCAGGGCGCGCCCGAGGCTTCGTCGTTGGTGTGGAAGAAGAAGCTTCCGCCCGGCATGTTGGCCGGCCCCCAGATCCAGAAGAACTGCGGCCGCTGGGGCGGGACGATGGCCTGGGCGTCGCGCGCCCCCACCGGCCTGATGCCCCAGGACCGGTCCCGCCCGCCGATCCACCCCTCGAGGCTCTGACGCACGCCGTCGAGCTCAACCCAGCCGGCGCAGCGGGCGTTCTGGGTGAGGCGCGTATAGTCCATGACAAGGCGCGTTCCGGTGCGACGGGTGAAGCGCGGCTCCTCGATCGGAAACGCGCGGCCGGTGAAGTCCACCTCGGCCTTGAGGCGGTGCGCGGGGGCGTCGACGCTCACCCGAAGCTGGCGCAGAGGCTCGACCACCGTGATGGCGATGGGACCCACGACGAGGTCCATGCGCTCGAGACCGAGCCAGCGGGAGGCGTGGAGCGAGGTCTGGACGCCTTCGCGCACTACGCAGAAATGGGCGTCGGCGATATTGAGATGGGGATAGATTCCGAAGGCGGCGGCGACGTAGCCTTGGCCATCGGAAGGATAGGCGTTGAAAAAATATCGATCGTAGAAGTTGCGGTCGCTTCCGCTGTAGGCGATCGGCTCGCTGGTCTGATGGATGGGGAAGTCGTCGCCCCGGGTCAACGCCATGGCTTCGTCTCCTCGCCCAAACAAGCCATAGAGCGGGTGAGAAATCGCTGGCAAGCCTCGCACAGCGGGATTCGAAGTTCGCCGATCACCAGGAATGGAGGAAGACCATGGGCACGCTCGAGCGCTTGTGGATCGGCCTGGCGGCGGCCCTGGGCGCGATCGCCGTGCTGGCCGGCGCCTTCGCCGCCCACGCCCTTTCCGATCCGCGCGCGGTCGAGCTTTTCCGCACCGGCGCGCAATGGCAGGCCGTCCATGTCCTGGCCTGCCTCCTCGCCGTGATCCTGGGCCACCTGGGACTCACAGCGGCGAGGGCCGCGGGGCCGGTCTTCCTGGCCGGCGCCGTCCTTTTCAGCGGCTCGCTCTACGCCCTGGCGCTCGGAGCACCGATCTGGACTGCCGCCTTCACCCCGATCGGAGGCCTTCTCTTCATCGCCGGCTGGGTGATCGTCGGCTGGTCGGCGATCTTTCGATCCGGAACCAAGGGGCGAGCGTAGGAGATGAGCGCCGCGCTTGCCTTGGCTCCAGCGTCGCGAATTTGACGTTCGTTTCCACTTGGGGGAAGGCTCAATGACGAACGTCAAACTCGTCAACGACGCTAGAATCATCAGCTGACTAGTGTCTTTCTCGATTCCGACGTTCGGCCGGCGTTCGCCCTCTGCGCATCGAGCGTCGGAATCGGGACACTAGCGAGCGGCCAAGGTCACGCGCCTCGCGAGGAGGGAGACTGGAGATGATCGACGCCTGGACCGATCCGAAGATCGCGAAGTGCAACGGCATTTCCCTGGCCTATTGGGAGGCCGGCCCGAAGAGCGGAATTCCGATCGTCTTCTGCCACGGCTTTCCCGAACTCGCCTTTTCCTGGCGCCACCAGCTCGCCGCCCTGGAAGCGGCGGGACGGCGCGCCATCGCTCCGGATCAGCGCGGCTACGGCCGCTCCTCGAGGCCCGAAGCGGTGGAGGCCTACGACATCGTCCACCTGACCGACGACATGGCGGCCCTCCTCGATCACCTCGGAATCGAAAAGGCGGTCTTCTGCGGCCACGACTGGGGCGGAATTGTCGCCTGGCAGATGCCGCTACGTCATCCCGACCGGACGGCCGGAGTGATCGGGGTCAACACCCCTTTCATGCCGCGCGCGAGCGACGATCCGATCGCGCTCATGCGCGCGCGCTTCGGCGAGGACATGTACATCGTCCACTTCCAGAAGCCCGGTGAGGCGGACGCGGCGTTGGCCAGGGACGTCGCTCGCTCGATGAACTTCTTCCTCAAGCGTCCGCCGGCGGGGACGAAGGTAGGAGGCGGGCTTTCCGGAGGGGCGAGGGATGGCGGCGCGCCTGCCGACCCCGTCTCCAACTTCGCCCTCCTTAAGATTCTGGAGGTCTATGATCCCGCCGCCGATGCCCGCGAGGCCTTCCTGACCCCGGCCGAAACCGCCTTCTTCGTCTCCACTTTCGAGCGCACCGGCTTCACCGGCGGCATCAACTGGTATCGAAACTTCTCGCGCAATTGGGCGCAGTCGCAGGGCGTTCAAGAACGGGTCGAGGCGCCCGGCCTGATGATCATGGCCGAGAAGGATCAGGTGCTCCCGCCGTCGGCGGCCGATGGCATGGAGGCGTTCGTCCCCAACCTCGAGAAGGTCCTGATCACCGATTGCGGCCACTGGACCCAGCAGGAGAGGCCCAAGGAAGTCAGCGCCGCCATCCTCTCCTGGATGGATCGCCGTTTTCCGCAGTAGAAGGCGCCGATGGATCGTTCCTCCGCCACGGCCGCGCCGATGTCGACATCGGGCCGCCGGGGCCTCTTCCCGGAAACCGAGCCCTTCGCCAGCGGCTGGTTCGCCACCGAGGGCGAACACGAGGTCTATTACGAGGAGTGCGGGAGCAAGGCCGGCAAGCCGGCCGTCGTCCTCCATGGCGGTCCCGGTGGGGCGATCAATCCCACCATGAGGCGGTTCTTCGACCCTTCGCGCTGGCGCATCGCCCTCTTCGACCAGCGCGGGTGCGGCCGCAGCCGCCCCAACGCCTCGCTGAAGGACAACACGACCTGGACCCTGATCGAGGATATCGAGCGCCTTCGCCGCCGCCTGGGCCTGGAGCGCTGGACGGTGTTCGGGGGCTCGTGGGGATCTACCCTGGCGCTCGCCTACGCCATCACCTATCCCCAGAGGGTCGAGGCCCTGATCTTGCGGGGCATCTTCCTTCTCACCGAAAAGGAGCTGGCTTGGTTCTATCAGGATGGCGCCTCGATGCTCTTCCCCGACGCCTGGGAGCGATTCGAAAAGCCGATCCCGCGCGAGGAACGCGCCGACATGCTTGGCGCCTTCCACCGCCGCCTCACCGATCCCGATCCGAAGGTCCAGGCCGCCGCCGCCGCCGCCTGGAGCCAGTGGGAGGGCGACACCATCTCCCTGCGCGGCCCCGAGGCGCGGCCGGCCAAGTTCAACGAGGTCGACTTCGCCGTCGCCTTCGCCAGGATCGAGTGCCACTTCTTCGCCAACCGCGGGTTTTTTCCGCAGGACGACTGGATCTTGAACAACATCGCCAAGGTGCGCGGCATCCCTGGCTGGATCGTCCAGGGCAGATTCGACGTGGTCACCCCGATGGCCGCCGCCTGGGCCCTCAAGAAGGCGTGGCCCGAGGCTCGCTTCGAGGTCATCTGGGACGCCGGCCACGCCTCGACCGAGCCGGGCATCGTCGACGCCCTGGTGCGCGCCACCGACCTGGCGCTGGGATGAGGAGCAAAGCGGCGAAAGCCTAGATCATTCCTGCCCGGCCGCTCGTCACCTCCGAATAGCGGTGCACCCGCACGGCCAGGATGAGGCCCATGCCGGCCATCATAGAGATCATCACCGATCCGCCGTAGGAAAGCAGGGGCATGGGCACGCCCACCACCGGGGCGAGGCCCATGGTCATGGCGCCGTTGATGAGAACGCAGAGGCCGAAGGTCACCGTCACGCCGGCGGCGGCGAGGCGGCCGAAATGGCTGTGGGAGGTGGCGGCGATGCGAAGGGCGATGAAGATCACCGCGGCGTAGAGCAGGAGGATCACCGAGCAGCCCAGAAAGCCGAACTCCTCGGCGAGCGAGGCGAAGATGAAGTCGGTCTGCTTTTCGGGAAGGAAATTGAGGGCGCTCTGGGTGCCCAGGCCGAAGCCTTTGCCGAGAAGCCCCCCCGACCCAAGCGCGATCTCCGATTGGATGATGTGCCATCCCGATCCCGACCGGTCGGACTGAGGGTGCAGGAAGGTGAGCAGCCGCGCCTTCTGGTAGCCCTTGAGGACGAAGAGGAAGGCGGCTGGGACCGCCGCGGCGAGGCCCAGGACCCCGATCCCGACCAGACGCAGGCTCAGGCCCGCCAGGATCATCACCGTTCCGCCGGTGACGAAGATGAGGACGGCGGTTCCCAGATCCGGCTGGTGGGCGACCAGGGCGGTTGGAAGGAGGATCAGAAAGGCCGGGAAGAGGAGCCGCTTGGAGAGCCTCGCCTTGTCCGCCGGGCAGGTGTGGTAGAAGCGCGCCAGGGCCAGAACCAGTCCGACCTTAATGATCTCAGAAGGCTGCAGGCGAATCGGCCCGATGTCGAGCCAGCGCTTAGCGCCCAGCGTGGCGTGGCCGTGCGCGGCGACCGCCAGAAGCAGCAGCAAACCAACGCCATAGATCGGATAGGCGAGGCTGAACCACACCCGAAGGTCGAGGCAGGCGAGCCCCACCATGGCCAAGAAGCACAAGGCGAAGACGGCGAGGTGCGGAAGCGCCCACGGCGTCCATTTCGAGCCGTCCATCGAATAGAGCATCGCCCCGCCGGCCCCGGCCAGGCCGGCCAGGCACAGGCAGAAGCTCCAGTCCACGGACTTCAGCTTGACGGTGAACCGCTCGCGCTCGCCCGGAGAGGTGAGGGCGGTCATGTCGCCTTGGCGCCGGAGACGGCGGTCGGGGAAATCGGCGTGGGCGGAGGCGGCTCGGCGCCCACGGCGCGGCCTCCCGCGTCAGGCGAGGGATTGGGGACCGTCGGCAGAGGCGAAACGATCCTCGCCTGGACCTGCGGATCCTTGAGCAGGGCCACGCGCATGAGCTGGGCGGCCTTGGGCGCCGCCGCCTCGGCGCCAAAGCCGCCGTGTTCGACCAGGACGCTCACCGCGTAGCGCGGGTCGTCAAACGGGGCGAAGGCGATGAACCAGGCGTCGTCGCGCAGGGCCCACTCGCCCACCGCGCCGTGTGCGCCGTGGCCGCCCTTGTAGGAATGGACCTGGGCGGTACCCGTCTTGCCAGCCATCATGATCGGGCCCAGGCCCAGCTGGGAGCCGGCCGCGGTGCCGCTCTTCACCACATCGGCCATGGCCGAGCGCACGAAATCGAGGTGCTGGTCATCGACCTGGAGATGGGGCGCGTCCCCGCGAGGCTGGAGCCGCCCCCCGACCTCGTCGACCAGCCGCGGCTGGATTGCGAAGCGCGCGTTGGCCAGGCGCGAGCACATCACACAGAGCTGAAGCGGATTGACGTTCACATAGCCCTGGCCGATCCCCATGCTGGGGGTTTCGCCGGGATGCCAGACCGGGTCCTTGGGAAAGTATTTTCGCTTGTAGGCGGTGTCGGGAATGACGCCCGGCCGCTGCCCCTCGATGCCGATATCGAAGACCTTTCCGAGACCGAACTCCCTGGCCATGACCGCGATCGGATCGGGGCCGACGCCGAGCGCGGTCTGATAGAAGAAGATGTCGCAGGAATTGACGATCGCGTCGTGCATGTTGACGACGCCGTGGGCCTTGTCGCAGTGCCAGGCCCTCCCGCCCCAGAACCAGACGCCGGCGCAGAAGTAAGTCTTAGCCGGACTGACCCCAGCCTTCAGAGCGGCCATGGCGACCATGGTCTTGAACGTCGAGCCGGGCGGGTAGGTGGCGCTGAGCGCCTTATCGAAGAGCGGCTTGCGCTGGTACTCGGAAAGCGCCTTGTACTCGGCCGGCGAAATGCCTTTGACGAACTGGTTGGCGTCGAAGCTGGGGGCTGAGAAGAGGCAGAGGATGTCGCCGGAGCGGCAGTCGATCATCACCGCCGCGCCGCTGTCCTCGCCGAACGCCTCGAGCGCCTGGTTCTGGATATCTGCGTCGAGCGTGAGCCGGATCGGCTCGCCAGGCGTGGCGGGAAGGTCGCCGGAGGGATCTCGGCGGACGACACGGCCCTTGACGTCCACCTCGACCTTCTCCGCGCCGGGTTTGCCGCGCAGGACCTGATCGTAGGCCTGCTCGATCCCCTCCTTGCCGATGCGAAATCCCGGGTTGAGCATGATCGGATCGGCGTTGGGGCCACTCTTGGCGATGTCCTTGGCGGTGACCTTGGCGACGTAGCCCACCACATGGGCGAAGGCATTGAGCGGATAGACCCGCAGCTCGCCCATGTCGGCGGTGACGCCAGGCAGCTCCGGCGCCCTGACGTTGATCCGGCAGAATTCGGTCCAGCTGATATCCTCCATCACCGTCACTGGAGCGCGCCTGGGCGAAGCGGCGAGGTCGGCGGCAAGGCGCGCGCGGCGGGCATCGTCGATCGGCACCAAGTCCGAGAGACGATCGAGGAGCTCGTCAATGTCGGTATGCTCGTCCCGAGAGGCCAGGAGGCGGAAATCCGGCCGATTGGTGGCCAGGACCACGCCATAGCGATCGGTGATGATGCCCCGGGGCGCGGTGGAAAGGCGGAACTGGAATTCGTTGTGTTCGGACAGCACCTTGAAGCGCCCGGACTGGACGAGCTGGAGCTGGGCGAGCCGGGCGGTGAGGGCCGCCAGGCCGGCCGCGCTCGCTCCGCCCAGCACGAACGCGCGGCGATGAAACGTCCCTTGGCGTTCGTTGACCTCGTCGAAATAGATCGTCGGCCGGATCATCGGAAGCGCACGTCGGCGTCCTCGAAGGACACGATCAGCCTCCAGGCGAGGGGAAAGAGGGCGGCGCTCACAACAAATTGCCAAAAAAGTCCGACGAACGAAGCAGCCTCACCGGAGTGGACGAGCATGAAGAGCCAGCCGGTCCCCAGTCCCACGGCGCAGACGGCGCCGTACCAGGCCCACTGGATGATGAACTCCTGGCCGGCCACGAAAGCCCGGCCGATCAGGGTGGGGGCGTAGGCCGCCAGCAGCACGAGCGGCCACAGACCCAGCGGCGCGCCCCACAGAAGGTCGAGGAACAGCCCCAGCGCGAAGAGTGCGAACGGCGGCAGGATCGAGGGCCTGATCATCGCCCACGCAAAGGCCGGGACCATGGCGAAAACAGGCTCGGGAAGCTGCAGGCCGAACACCCGAATGGGCGTGGCCAGAATGAGGCTCGTCGCCGCGCAGGCCAGGAGCGGCAGCCCAAGCCAGCGAAGCGGGTCCAGTCTGGCCGAGACATTGGCGCTCATCGCCCTTCCCCCGGATCGGCCCCAGCGATCAAAGCCTCAAGCTTGGCCTCGTCCGCCGCCTTGGGCCCCGCCTTGGGCCCCGACTTGAGCGCCGTTTTGGGACCGCCCATGGACGCCGACTTAGGCGAGGTCGCCGCGTGGTGAGTTTTCTCCTTCGTTGCGGCTTTGGCCGATTCGGCCTTGGACTTCGTCGGCGGCTTGGCCGCCTTGTTGCCCGCGCTCCTTGCCGGAAGCGCCTGCTTGTGCGAGGCGCCCGTCGGCTTCGCCGCCTTGGCATTGGGGGCGGCCGCCGGCGCCTTGGGGACAGCGGCGCCAGGCGACGCGCCGGGGAGGCCGGGGGCGAACTCGTCGGGAGGGCTTGGGGCCTCGGTCGCCGTGGACGGCATAGGCCCTGGCCCCAGTCCGGCGGGCGGGATCAGCTGGGCGAAGCTCTTGAAGAGCAGGATCTGGACGAAATCGATGGGCGCGGCGTCGGAGTCCAGGGCCACCCGCCAGCTCCCGTCGTAGCCTTGGAAGGCGACCCCGACCGGCAAACCGCGAGGGAAGACGCCGCCATCGCCGGAAGTCAGGACGAGGTCCCCGTTGTGCAGCGAATTGTGGCTGCGCACATAATCCAGCCTCGGGTTAGGCCCGCCATCGCCGGTCAGGATCGCCCTGGCGTTGGTCCTGGGGGAGAGCACCGGCACCTTGCTCTCGACATCGCTCAGCAGGAGGATTCGGCTGACGCTGGGCGCGACCGCCATGACCCGGCCCACCAGGCCATGCTCGGAAAGAACGGGGTTGCCTTCCTCCACTCCGCGAAGCGATCCGATGTCGGCCAAACGCGTGTTGTTGAATGGGCCGCGCGCATCGAGCACGGTGCGGGCGAAGACCATCGGGACCGGAGGGTCGGTCTTCACTCCGAGCAAGGCGCGATAGCGGGCGTTCACCTCGGCCAGCTCGACGGCCTTGTCCCGCCAAGCTTCGGCCTGCACAAGCTCGGCGCGCAAAGCGCGGTTCTGCGACCCGGCCATCAAATAGGCGTGGACGGCGCCGCTGGCCTCGCCGGCCCACCGGACCGGCGCGGAGAGGACCTGGCCTGCCGAACCGGCGGCCGATGCGGCGGCCCGTCGGGCCTGGGCGACGCCCGCCCAGCCGGTCCTCGCCGATTCGGAAGCCACGAAGATGGTGAGTCCCACCGCGGCGATGAGGGCGAGGCCCGCCGTCCACCGCAAGGGCGTCTTGAGATCGCCGAAGGGGCCGTCTCGCAGGGACACCCGTCGCCTCCCAAGGGCCTCCGCTGCGCCGTCGCCGGGAGGCCCGAGCTCCTATGCCAATCCGGTTTCCAGGATTCCCTTCACCCACTTGGGGTGCTCGAGCACCTTGCCGCACCCGAGGGCCACGCAGGAGAGCGGATCGTCGGCGACCGTCACCGGCAGGCCGGTATGATCCCTGATCTCGAGGTCGAGGCCGCGCAGGAGAGCGCCGCCGCCGGTGAGCATGATTCCCTTGTCGGCGACATCGGCGGCGAGTTCGGGCGGCGTCGCCTCGAGCGCGACCTTCACCGCCTCCATAATCTGGGCGACCGGCTCGGCGACCGCGTCGGCGGCCTGCTTTTCGCTGATCCGCACTTCCCTAGGCACCCCCTGCATCAGGTCGCGGCCCTTGACGTCGATGGCCATTCCCTGGCCGTCCTCGGGCGGGCGGGCGGTGCCGATCTCCTTCTTGATTCGCTCGGCGGTGGTCTCTCCGATCAGGAGATTGTGGTGCCGGCGCATGTAGCTGATGATCGCCTCGTCCATCTTGTCGCCGCCCACCCTGACGCTGCGCGAGTAGACGATTCCGGAGAGCGAGAGGACGGCGACTTCGGTGGTGCCCCCGCCGATGTCGACGACCATCGAGCCGGTGGGTTCGTGGATGGGCAACCCGGCCCCGATCGCCGCGGCCATAGGCTCGTCGATCAGGCCCACGCGCCTGGCCGACGCGTTCAGGCACGAATCATTGATCGCCCGACGCTCAACCGCTGTCGCCCCCGAGGGCACACACACGATGACCTTGGGGTTCACGAAGCCTTTGCGGTTGTGGACCTTGCGGATGAAGTACTTGATCATCTCCTCGGCGACTTCGAAGTCGGCGATGACCCCGTCGCGCATCGGACGGATGGCTTCCATGTGCCCGGGCGTGCGGCCGAGCATCATCTTGGCCTCCGAGCCGACAGCATAGACCATCTTGCGCCCGCCGGCGGTGCGAAGCGCCACCACCGAGGGCTCGTTGAGCACGATCCCGCGGCCCTTCATGTAGATGAGGGTGTTCGCCGTCCCCAGGTCGATGGCGATGTCGTTG
>JBOHLG010000022.1:0-54228 GCA_050729515.1 Caulobacteraceae bacterium | reverse complement strand
GTTCCCCTCCCCCACATCGCTCCGCTCGCAGGGGAGGAGAAGTCCGCGGCGTCCTCTTCTCCTTACAATGAGAGGTGTTCGGAGTGGGCCGCGAAGCGATTCTGCTTCGCCGGAAAATGGCCTCAGTGCTGGCTCTCGGGCATCCGCACCACCAGGCCCTCCAGGGCCTCGCTCACCTTGATCTGGCACGAGAGCCGCGAATTGGGCTCGACGTTCTCGGCGAAGTCGAGCATCGACTCCTCCATGGCCGATTGAGACCCGGTGTTGTCGCGCCAGGCCGGATCGACATAGACGTGACAGGTCGCGCAGGCGCAGGCCCCGCCGCAGTCGGCGTCGATGCCGGGGATGTTGTTCTTCACCGCCCCCTCCATCACCGAGAGGCCCGGCTTGACGTCGACGACGTGCTCGGTCCCGTCGAATTCGACGTAGGTGATCTTGACCATGAGGCTCCTTCGTTGAACGCCTCTTGGGCGGGCCCGACGGATCAGGCGGCGACCTCTTTCATGGAAATCGCCGGGTCCGCAAGCCTGGAGGGCGCGATCGGCCGTTTCTGACCGATGAGCTGCTTGCCGCCCATGAACTCGGCCGGCGCATTGACCGCCTCAAGCGCCTGGATGACATCGCCCTTGAGGTGAAAGAGGGCGAACCGGCCGGTCTCGGCTTCGCCCCTCACCAGGACCCGGTCGGCGTCGAAGGGGAGTCCGGCGAACTGGAGCTTGAGGTCATACTGATCCGACCAGTTCCAGGTGACCTCTGCCGGCAGGGGCGGGCGACCGACGATGGCGTTGGCGGCCTGCCTCGCCTGCTCGAGGGCGTTGGCCACGCTCTCCAGCCAGAACATCCGATCATACTGGGCGACCGGCCGATGGGTGACATCGCCGATGGCGAAGACGTTAGGATCGGCGGTGTGGGCCTGTTCGTCCACCACGATGCCGCCGATGCACTCCAGGCCGGCCTCCTGGGCGAGCTCGTCATTGCGCGCCAGACCCACGCCGATGAGGACGACGTCGCAGGCGATCACCCGCCCATCGCCCAGCCGCACGCCGCGGACTTCTCCGCCGCTTCCCTCGAAGCCCTCGACGCTCGCCGCCACCTCGAAGACGACTCCGCGTTCGGCGTGGTAGCGGGAGATGAATCCGCACAGGGGCTCGCGGGAGACCCTGGCGAGGATATTGGCCTCGCGCTCGATGACCACCACCTCGGCGCCGAGCTTGCGCGCCGAGGCCGCGACTTCCAGGCCGATATACCCTCCGCCGATCACCGCCAGGCGTCGCCCCGGGCCGAGGGCGGACTTCAGCGCCTCGGCGTCCGCCGCGGAGCGCAGGCTCAGGATGCCGGAAAGCTCCGCGCCGGGAATGGGCAGGGTCCTCGCCCTCGCCCCGGTGGCGATGATGAGATCGCGATAGGGGATGACCGCACCGTCGGCGAGGACCACCTCCCGGGGCGAACGGCGGATATCGGCGACCCGCGTATCAAGAAGAAGCTCGATTCCGACCGAAGCGTAGAAGCTCGCCGGCTTGAGCATCAGGCTTTCGGAGTCGGCGTCGCCTTTCAGCCAGGCTTTGGAGAGCGGCGGCCTCTGGTAGGGCGGAGAGGGCTCCTCGCCGATCAAGGTGATCGGCTCGTCCCAGCCCATCTGGCGAAGAAGCGCCGCGACCGTCCCCCCGGCGTGGCCGGCGCCGACGATCACCACGCCCCTGGCTTTGCCGTTCATGTCTCCGCGATGGAGAGAAACCCAGCAGGGGTCAAGAGCGGCGGGACGCCGCCGGCCTCAGATCACCCGCTCGACCAGCATGGCCTTGATGCCGGCGATCGCTTCGGCCGGGTTGAGGCCCTTGGGGCAGACCTGGGCGCAGTTCATGATCGTGTGGCAGCGATAGAGCTTGAAGGGATCTTCGAGCGCGTCGAGCCGCTCTCCGGTCGCCTCGTCGCGGCTGTCCACCAGCCAGCGCCGGGCCTGGAGAAGCGCCGCCGGACCGAGGTACCGGTCGCCGTTCCACCAGTAGCTCGGGCAGGCGGTCGTGCAGCAGGCGCAGAGGATGCACTCGTAGAGTCCATCGAGTCGGGCCCGGTCGGCCTCCGATTGCCGCCACTCCTTCTGGGGCGGAGGCGTGGAGGTGTGCAGCCAAGGCTCGATGGAGGCGTACTGGGCGTAAAAGAGGGTCAGGTCGCCGATCAGGTCCTTGACCACCGGCAGTTGCGGCAGGGGCGAGATCCGCACCACCCGGCCCGGAACCTCGGCCCAGCCATGGGTGCAGGCGAGCGTGTTGCGCCCCCCGATGTTCATGGCGCACGAGCCGCACACGCCCTCGCGGCAGGAGCGGCGGAAGGCGAGGGTGGAATCAATGGTGTTCTTGATGTGGAAGAGGACGTCCAGGACCATCGGGCCGCACTGGGAGATGTCGACCTCGTAGTCGTCCCATCGGGGGTTGCCGCCAGCCTCCGGATCGTACCGATAGACGCGGAACGTCTTGACCTTCGCGCCGTCGGCGGCGGGCCAGCGCCGGCCTTTCACGACCTTGGAGTTCTTGGGAAGCGTCAGTTGAACCATGCCTGTTCCTCGATCTCAGCCGCCTGCCCGATCACGATTCGGCAACAGTCGAGATCCGTCATTGAGGGATTTCACCGTAACCGAGCTGCGCTCGCCGAGCGCCGCGCGAAGCCCATCACCACTGCTATCGTGCATCAGGGTTCATCGGCCGAAGCCGGCGCGCTCGCCGCGCTGGGACCCAACCGGCCGCCATACCAGTCGAGATTACGAGTGAGGTACATGGCGGCGGCCAACGCGATGAAGCTCGCCGTCGAACCGACGAGCAGGGCGAAATCCTGTAGTTGCATGAGCACATAGCTGAGCGCGTACACAGCGGAAAAAACGACGAGCGCCTTCAACGCGAACGCCCGGCCTTTGAACACCCACCCTGCGTAAAGCGCGATTAGGCCGACCGTAGCGCCGGCGGCGATCAGATAAGCCAAATCGAACCCGAGGTATTCCGCGAAGCTGAGCAGCAACAGATAAAATACCATCTGCGCCAATCCAATGAGCACGTACTGCGCCGCGTGCACCCGTCGGCCCGACAGAGCTTCAAAGACAAAGAACGTCAAAAAAACCAAGCCCACGAACATCACGCCGTATTTTAAGGAACGCATCACGTTCAGGTACGGGTGATTGGCCGGAGCGAAGGAGACCCCCAGGTCCCTCGACTCCAAGGCGGGCAAAGTGACTTCGCTGTCCGGGCCGTCAGCGGCGAGTCCCCGCGCCATGAACGGAACGTTCCAGTTCGCTCGGAACGAGTTCTTCCCGAGCGTGCGGGTCGTCGGTAGAAATCCTCCATCGAATGACGGGGACGGCCAGTCGCCGGAAATCTCGACGTTCGTTGACTTGGCGAACGGCAGCACACTCAGTCGTTGGGCTCCCGTGAATTCCAGGCGAGCGGTCACAAGGCCGCCCGCGGCGCCGGTCAGGATGGGCGCGGTTACGATGCCGAAGGGCGATTGCGTCGAAGAGCCATTCCCGTTTTGGGCCGGTTGACCCAACAGCACGTCAGGCGCGGGCGTAAAGTCGAGCGCGGTCGACTTGCCATTCCCGACGTAGTTCGCGACGACGTCGGACTGCGAGCCTCTCAAGTCCGAGAATCCAAGGGCGAATCGCGCGTGAGACCAGTCGATGCGGGCGCCTTCGGGAAGGTTCGGGGCAGTCGGTGCTCTGGCGAATCTAGCCGAAAGGGCGAGGTCCACCCGATAGACGGGAACATCGAAGATGCCGCGGTGCAGAACCGAGTTGTGCGCAACAGCCTGCACGTCGCCTTGATCTGGCGCGACGACATACCAGCCAGCCGGCGAGAACGCGCCCTTCTTGTCAGGCAGGCTGTAGGGCGCGATCATTTCCGGACCGAGAACCGTCTGCGCCCCGCCCCGAAGAGCGGAGACCTGGGCGACCGCCTGCTCGGCGCGCTGGCTGCGGTCGGCGACCAGGCCAAAGATCAAGATTCCCGGGATCGCCATCAGAAAGGCGAGCGCGCAGACAACGAAGGCCTTGAGCCCCCATTCGTTTGTCAGGATCGCACTGGGAGGCGCGGGGCGGAAGAAAGGAGGCGTGGAGTCGGTCATGCGATCCGGTCCCAGCTCTAGTACACCCGCGCTTTGGGCGGGATGTCGGGCGCCTCGTTGGTCATCGGGCGCGAATGGACCGGCCGGTAGTCGATCGCCACCGTCCCGGCCGCGTCGTCGAACCAGGTGAGGGTGTGCTTCATCCAGTTTTCGTCGTCGCGCTCAGTGAAATCCTCCCTGGCGTGCGCCCCGCGGCTCTCGGTGCGGTTGAGCGCGCCGGCGACCGTGACGATGGCCTCGCCGATGAGGTTCTCGAATTCCAGGGTCTCCATCAGATCGGTGTTCCAGATGAGCCCGTGATCGCTCACCCGGATCATGGCGCGGCGAGCATGGATCTCATCCAGCCGCCGAACGCCCGAGTTCAGCGTGTCATGGGTGCGGAAGACCGCGGCGTCTTCCTGGGTGGCGCGCTGCATGTCGAAGCGCAGGCGGGCGGTCGGCTCATCGCCATCGGCCCAACGGAGCTTGTCGAACCGCGCCACGCTCGGCTCGCTCCACTCGGCCCGGATCTCCGGCTGGGCCTCGCCTGGCGAAAGGGTCTCGCCGCAGCGCTGTCCGGCGGCCTTGCCGAACACCACCAGGTCGATCAGCGAGTTCGACCCCAGCCGATTGGCCCCGTGGACGCTCACGCAGGCCGCCTCGCCCACCGACATCAGGCCCGGAACCACCGCGTCCGGATCACCGTCGGCCAGGGTGAGAGCCTCGCCGTGATGGTTGGTCGGGATGCCGCCCATGTTGTAGTGGACCGTCGGCAGGACCGGGATCGGGTCACGGGTCACGTCCACCCCCGCGAAGATCCGCGCCGTCTCCGAGATCCCCGGCAGCCTCTGGTGCAGGACCTTGGGGTCCAGGTGATCCAGGTGCAGGAAGATGTGGTCCTTGAGCGGGCCGACGCCCCGGCCCTCCCTGATCTCGATGGTCATCGCCCGGCTCACCATGTCCCGGGGGGCGAGGTCCTTCACCGTGGGCGCGTAGCGCTCCATGAACCGTTCACCCTCGGAATTGGTGAGGTAGCCGCCCTCGCCGCGGGCGCCCTCGGTGATCAGGCAGCCAGCCCCGTAGATGCCGGTCGGGTGGAACTGGACGAACTCCATGTCCTGGAGCGGTAGGCCGGCGCGCAGGACCATGGCGTTGCCATCGCCGGTGCAGATGTGGGCGCTGGTGCAGGAGAAATAGGCCCGGCCGTATCCTCCGGTCGCCAGGATGACCTTGGCGGCCTGGAAGCGATGCAGCGTGCCGTCGTCGAGCCTCCAGGCGACCACCCCCCGGCACGTCCCCTCGTCCATCATGAGGTCGATGGCGAAGTACTCCACGAAGAACTCGACATCGCGGCTCAGCGACTGGCCGTACATGGCGTGGAGCATGGCATGGCCGGTGCGGTCGGCCGCCGCGCACGTCCGCTGGATCGGCGCCTCGCCGAAGTTGCGCGTCATGCCGCCGAAGGCCCGCTGATATATCTTGCCCTCGGCGGTGCGCGAGAAGGGAACGCCCCAGTGCTCGAGCTCAAAGACCGCCTCGGGAGCGGCGCGGACCATGTATTCGATGGCGTCCTGGTCGCCCAGCCAATCGGCTCCCTTGACCGTGTCGTACATGTGCCAGCGCCAGTCGTCGGCTCCCATATTGCCCAGGCTCGCCGAGATCCCGCCCTGGGCGGCGACGGTGTGGGAGCGAGTCGGGAAGACCTTGGTGACGCAGGCGGTCTTGAGGCCGGCCTCGGCGCAGCCCAGCGCCGCGCGAAGGCCCGATCCTCCCGCCCCGACGACCACCACGTCGAACCGATGGTCGATGAATTCGTAGGCCGCCATGGCGTCTAGAGGGCTCCTGCGCCAAAGGCGACCTTGAGGACGCTCACCACCGTCAGGGCGAGCCCCGCCCAGCACGCGAAGGCGTTGAGCGCCAGAAGGGCGGTCCGCGTGGCGGGTCTGGCGAAATAGTCCTCGATAATGACCCTCATGCCGATCTGCATGTGGTGGAATCCGATCACCGCCAGCAGGGCCAGGAGGGCGGCGTTGACCGGCGAGGAGAGCCAGGCGCGGGCGCCGGCGAAACCGCTTCCGGTCAGGGCGAAGGCGGAGAAGAGGCCCCAGGCGCCCAGCGGAACCAGAGCCGCGGAGGTGATCCGCTCGGCGATGAAGCGGCCGACCCCCTCCTTGGCCGAGCCCAAACCGCGGGCGCGGCCAAGCGGCGTGCGCAGGCCGGCCATCAGAGAAGGCCCGCCGAGGCCGCCCAGGCCCACGCCCCGGCGGTCGCCAGGCCCGCGAAGATGAAGGCGACCCAGGCGCTCGCCGTCGCCGTGGTGGGGGCGAATCCCTTGCCGAAATCCCACAGGAGATGGCGGATTCCGGCGGCCAGATGGAAGAACGCCGCCAGGGTCAGGAGGATGAGAGCGATCCGGCCGGGAACCGAACCGAAGGCGCCGGCGTAGGCCGCGAACGGGCCCGGCCCCAGCGCCAGGGCGACGGCCCAGCCGGCCAGCACCAGGAAGGCGAGGTAGAGGCCGGCCCCGGTCGCCCGGTTGAGGATCGAAGCCGCCATGGTGAGATGCCATCGCCAGACGCCAAGGCCAGGAGAAATCGGGCGTCGGTCATCCTCGCCGGCGGCCATCCGGAACATCCCTTCTCCCAGTCAAGGCGCGGGCTCTTTTAAGGCGTGGGCGGGGGGTGTCAACGAAGCCCGCTCTGGGGCCGGCGGCGGCCAGCCGAGGGAACGCATCTCCTCGAGCCTGGAGGCGGCGCGGCGGAACTCGAAGGCCTGATCACCGAGCCGATAGAGCTCGAAGGGCTCGCCGGCGGCCAGGACGGCGATGCGGCGGCGCGCCTCGTAGAGGGCGTCGATGAGAAGGCCCAGGCGCCTCGCCTCGGATCGCCTTTCGGGGGGAAGGAACGGAATGGCTTCGATGAAGACGACCTCGAAGCGCTCGGCCAGCGCCAGATAGTCCCCCGGTCCCAGGGCGCGCTCGCAGAGCGCGTCGAACCCGGCCCGCAGGCGCTCGCCCGCCGCGCGCGGCCAGAAGACCTTGCGGCCATGGACCTTGATCTCCGCGCCGGTCTCGACCTCGCCGGCCAGTTGTTCTTTCCACAGCGCCTCGAAGGCGGCCTCATTGTCGGGGTCGATGGGCGAGAACCACGCTCCGCCGGCGCGCAGGCGCCCCAGGCGGTGATCCGAATCCCCGAGAACGGCGACGATCTCCATCCTCTCCTTGATGAGGGCGATGAAGGGGAGGAAGAGCTGACGATTGAGGCCGTCCTTGTAAAGCTCGTCGGGCGGTCGATTGGAGGTCGCCACGACGGTGACGCCCAGGCCGAAGAGGGCCTCGAAGAGCCGGCCCAGGATCATGGCGTCGGCGATGTCGGCGACCTGGAATTCATCGAAGCAGAGGAGCCGCGCCTCGTGCGCGATCCTGGCCGCAATCGGCGCAATCGGGTCGTCTCCGCGCGTCCTGCCAAAGTGCGCCCGCCGCTCATGCCCTCCCCGCCGCCAGACGTCGGCCAGGGCGTGGATTTCGCTCATGAAGGCGTTGAAGTGCACCCGCCGCTTGAGCCGGGCCGGCGCGACCTCGAAGAACGCGTCCATGAGCAGCGACTTGCCGCGCCCGACCGGGCCGAAGAGATAGACGCCGCGCGCCGCCCGGCGGGGCCGCAAGACGCGTCGGTGCGAAGCCAGGTCCGCTTCGAGGAGCGCCAGGGCGGCCACCGCCGCCTCCTGGGCGGGGTCCGGCGTAAGATCGCCGGTCTGAAGTCGCGCCCGCCAAGCCTCGCGCATCGCCATGGGCCGCCGGTTAGCCGGCGGGACGGCCTGCGCCAAGCCTCTTCGCTCCTCGCCAGCGCGGCGGCGAGGCGCTCCTCCCCGTCTTTTCCGCTTCGCGGCGCGCTCGGCTCTTGCCCGGCGCCTCCCGCCGCGGCCATCCTTGGGGCGATGGTATCTGAGTCCCCGGCCGCCCCGATCGCCCGCTCCACCAGGCGAAGGCGGCCGCACATCCTCGACGAACTGCTTGAGGAACGGGCGCCCAATCTGGTCGCGCACTGGTCCTGGCCGATCGTGCGCCCGCCGCTGCTCGCGCTCCTCGACTATGACAAGGCGCGTCGCCTGATCGATGCGCTCGCCCCGCGCTCCGGCCGCGACTGCCTGGAGCTGGTCTCGCGGTTGCTCGACCTTCGGATTGAAGTCGTCGGTCTCGAGCGCCTGCCGCGCGAGGGCAGGATCCTTCTGGTCCTCAACCATCCGACGGGGATCGGCGACGCCATTGCGATCTGGGACGCCGTGAAGGCGCGGCGGCCCGACGTGATGGGCTTCGCCAATGCCGACGCTCACCGCATCGCGCCGCGCTTCCGCGACGTGCTCATTCCGGTCGAATGGATCGTCGAGAGGCGCACCCTGGAAAGCAACCGCCTCACCCTCACCGCGACACGAAAAGCGCTCGCGGAAGAACGCCCCATCGTGGTCTTCCCGGCCGGTCGGATCTCCCGGCGCTCGCGCGACGGCAAGCTCTCCGATCCCCCCTGGGTGCCCGGTGTCTTTACGATCGCGCGGAAATTCGCCGCGCCGGTTCTCCCGATCCATCTTGCGGGGCCGCCCTCCCGCCTCTTCCACTTCTTCCATCGGTTCTCGAGCGAGTTGCGCGACATCACGATGTTCCATGAGCTCTTCGACAAGCGCCGGGCGACTTTCAAGCTGACCATCGGAGAGCCCGTGGCGCCCTCCCGCCTTCCGGCCGATTCGGTCGAGGCCGCCGCGGCCATGAAGGCGTACGTGGAGGAAATTCTCCCGCGCGATCCGGATCGGGGTTTCGCGTGAGGACGCCGGCGCGGGTCCGACTTCCCTTGGAGGCCGACACCGAGAGGCTGGGCCAGGCTCTCGGCGCCGCCGTGGAGAGAGGTGAAGCGGTGTGCCTGATCGGCCCGCTGGGGGCGGGAAAATCGGTTCTCGCCCGCGCCATCCTGCGCGCCAACTCTGAGGTCGACGAGGAGATGCCGAGCCCCACATTCACGCTCGTCCAGCACTATCCGGGCCGGCGGTTCAGCCTCGCCCATTTCGATCTCTTCCGGATCGGGTCGGTGAGCGAGGCCTACGAACTGGGCCTGGATGAGGCGCTCGCCGACGGCGCAGCGGTCATCGAGTGGGCGGATCGCCTGGGGGGAGCGCTTCCTGACGACCGTCTCGAGGTGGTGATGACCATGGAAGGCGCCGGCCGGAACGCGGCGCTCACTCCTTTTGGGGCCTGGGAGGGACGTCACATTGAGTTGTGAGCGCGAAGAGGCGAGGCGCGCGTTCCTGGCCGCCGCTGGGCTCGCTGGCGCGCGCCGCGAGCCTCTGGCGGGCGATGCCTCCACGCGAAGCTATGAACGGCTCCATCGCAACGGCTCCCCCAGCCTCATCCTGATGGACCAGCCGCCGCGCCTGGAGACCGAGCCCTGTCCGCCGGGCGCCAGCCCCGCGGAACGCGCCGCGCTGGGGTTCAACGCGCTCTATCGCCTGGCGGCCGGCCGCATCGAAGCCTTCGCGGCCTGCGCGGAGTGGTTGCGGGCTCAGGGCCTCTCGGCGCCGGAGGTGATCGCGCTCGATGCGCAAGCTGGATTGGCGGTCCTCGAGGACTTTGGAGACGGACTCTTCGCGGCCCTGATGGCCGATGGCCAAGCCGAGGCGCCTCTCTACGAGGTCGCCGTCGAGGTGCTGGTTCGCCTCCATGAGCGCACCCCGCCCGCCGTCCTCGCGGCCCACGGCCTGCAATGGCCTCTGCTTTCCTACGATGCGGTGGCCCTCAAGGCGGCCGGAGACCTCTTCCTCGAGTGGACGCCGAGACTCTCACCGAAGATCTTTTTCGATGATCAGGCGGTGGCGGAGTGGGAGACGATCTTCGCTCCGGTGCGGGCGAGGGCGGAGGCGATGGCGAGCGTCTTCTGCCATCGCGATTTCCATGCCGAGAACCTCTTCTGGCTGCCCTCCCGCGGAGGCGCCGCGCGCTGCGGCCTGATCGATTTCCAGGATGCTCTCGTGGCCCACCCGGCCTGGGACCTCTCCATGCTCCTTCATGACGCTAGGCGTGATGTCTCGGCCGAACGCGAAGAGGCGGTCCTGGCGCGCTACTTCTCCCTTCGGCCCCAGGTCGACCGCGAGGCCCTCATCGCCGATTACCATGCCCTTGGGGCGCTCAACATCGCCCGCATCCTCGGCATTTTCGCGCGCCTCGTCGTGCGCGACGGCAAGCCGCGCTACGCCGCCCTGACCCCCCGGATGTGGCGATACCTTGATAAGTGCCTCGCGGGTCCCGCCCCCGCCGGGCTGGCGGACTGGGTCTCCCGGTATGCTCCGGCGGAGTCGCGTTCGTGAGTTCGGCGGTTCCGAAGGTCGCCATGGTGCTCGCCGCGGGCCTTGGCACGCGAATGCGGCCGCTCACCCTCACCCGGCCCAAGGCGCTCGTCGAGCTTGGCGGCCGGCCCCTGATCGACCATGTCCTCGCCCGATTGGCCGAGGCAGGGATCGAACGGGTGGTGGTCAATGTCCACGCCTTCGCCGAGGCGCTCGAGGCTCACCTGCTCGCCTGGCGCGATCGGGGACTGGACATCCTGGTCAGTGACGAAAGGGAGGCTCTGCTCGACACCGGGGGGGCGCTCGCCAAGGCGAGGATCCTGCTCGGCGATGCGCCGCTTGTCGTCGCCAACATCGATTCGATCTGGACCGAAGAGCCGGGTGGGAGGGAGATCGATCGGCTGGCCAAAGTCTGGGCCGGCGAGAGGATGGATGCGCTCCTGCTTCTGAGCCCCGTTGGTCGGAGTCTGGGATTTAGCGGCCCAGGGGACTTCTTCCTGGACAGGGATGGCCGTCTCACCCACCGGGGATCGCTCGACGCCGCGCCCTACGCCTACGCCGGGGTTCAGATCCTCTCGCCGGCGGTGATCGAGGCCTGGCCTTCCAGCCGTCACAGCATTTTCCCCCACTGGATGGAGATGGCCAGCCAAGGACGACTTTACGGCGCGGTGATGGGGGGCCGCTGGATGCACGTGGGCGACCCAGCGGCGCTCGCCGCCGCCGAGGCCGAGATGGAACGGGCGGCCTGAGGTGGAGCTCTTCGGATCGCCCGGCGCACGATGGTTCACGATCACGCCAGGCCGGCCCTTTCTGAAGGACCTCGCCGCCGGCCTCCTTGACGAGCTCGGGACCGAAGGTCTGCCCGAGGCCGGCGTTCTTCTCCCCACGCGCCGGGCGGCGCGCGCTCTTGCGGCGGCCTTCCTCGATGCGGCGCCGGGCCGGGCCCTCCTCCTGCCGAGGATCCAGACCCTGGGGGATCTCGATGCGGCCGAGCCGCCGTTCGCACCGGGCGATCTTGATCTGGAGCTTCCGCCCGCCATCGGGGGCCTGCGGCGGCGGTTCGAGCTGGCGGGCCTCATCGCCGAGGCCGAGCCGCTCCTCGGCCGCACCTTGAACGCTGGCGACACCCTCGATCTCGCCGACGCCCTCGCCCGGCTCCTGGACGCCTGCCAGATCGAGGAAATCGATGAGGCCGTCTCGATCGCCGAGGCGGTCGACGCCGACATGGCCGGCCACTGGCGGCTCTCCTCGGACTTCCTCGAACATGTCCTTGCGGCGTGGCCCAAACGCCTCGCCGAGGTGGGCTTGATGGATCCGGCCAAGCGCCGGGTCGCGCTCACCCGGGCGCTCGCCAAGCGCTGGCGCGAGGCGCCGCCTTCCGCGCCGATCGTAGCGGCCGGTTCGACCGGCGCGGCTCCCGCCGCCGCCGACCTCCTGACGGTGATCGCCGCTCTTCCGCTGGGCTGCGTGGTTCTGCCCGGACTGGATGCTTCGCTCGACGAGAGCGCCTGGCGGCAAGTGGACGAGGACGAGCAGCACCCCCAGGCCGGGCTCAAGCGCCTTCTGCGCCGCGCCGGCCTTGACCGAGGTGACACGGTCGAGTTCGCCCCAAGTACGGCCCAAGGAAAGGGAGGGGCGCGGCGGCGGCTTCTCGCCGAGGCGCTCCGACCGGCCGAGGCCACCGACGACTGGCTCGCCTCGATCGATCGCCTGCGCGCAGAGAACCCGGCGGCTGATCCGATCGCCGAAGGATTTGAGGGCCTATCGGTCGTCTCGGCCCGCGACGAAGAGGAGGCGGCGCGGCTGGCCGCCCTAGCCATGCGCGAGGCGCTCGAGACGCCCCGGCGAACCTGCGCCCTCATCACCCCTGATGCAGCGCTGGCCCGGCGCGTGGGAGCGGCGCTCGGGCGGTGGGGCCTTCGGGTCGACTCCTCCGCCGGAGAGCCGCTCGCCCTCACCCCGGTGGGCACGCTGGTCGGACTGACCGCCAGCTGGATTTGCGATCCGACCTCGCCGGCGAGGATCCTCGCCATCCTCAAGCATCCCCTGACCCGCCTGGGACGGGCGCCCGCCGATCTCGAGCGAAGGCGTTCGAGGCTCGAAAAGGCGGCGCTTCGAGGCGTGAGGGCGCCGACCTGGCCGGATCTGGAGCGAAAGCTCGAAGGCGATGCGGCAAGCCGCGAACTCCTGGATCGCCTCGCCTCAGTCCTGGCCTTCGCCGAGGCCCCGCACCAGGCCGGCCCGGTTGCCGCCGGCGCCGCCGCCCGCGGCCTCGCCGAGGCCCTCGAGGCGCTGGCCGAAGGCCCCTTCGGCGGCTCTGGCGATTTGTGGGCCGGCCCGGACGGGGAGGCGGCCGCCGGCCTCCTCGCCGGCCTCATCGAGGAGAGCGCCGCCCTTCCGCCGGTCACCCGGGCCGGCTTCGCCGAGCTGGTTGAGAGCCTGCTGGCCAGCCAGACCGCGGCGGCGCGGGAGGGCGGCTCCCCACGCCTGAAGATCCTGGGGGTCCTGGAGGCGCGCCTGATCGATGCCGACCTTTTCGTCCTCGCCGGCCTCGAGGAGGGAGTGTGGCCCAGGGCGGCCGGAATCGATCCTTTCCTTTCGCGCCCGATGCGCCAGAAGCTGGGCCTGCCGCCCCCCGAGCGCCGCATCGGCCTGCAGGCGCACGACTTCGCCCAGGCCGTCTGCGCCCCCGACGTGATCCTCCTCCATTGCGAGCGGCGCGACGGCGCTCCGGCGGTTGCTTCGCGCTGGCTCTGGCGGCTGCGGACGCTCGCCCAGGGCGCGCGCGTCGAGCTGCCCGGCCGGCCGGACCTGGAGGCCTGGGCCCACCGCCTCGATGCGCCGATCTTTCCTCCTCCCCGCGAGCTCGCCCCCGCCCTCTGCCCCAAGCCCACGCCTCCGCTCGACCTGCGCCCGCGGCGGGCCTCGGTCACCCAGATCGAGCGGTGGATCCGTGATCCCTACGCCATTTATGCCCGCCACATCCTTGAGCTTCGGCCCGTCGAGCGGCCCGACGAGCCGATCTCGGCGCGGGAGCGCGGGACCGCCATCCACAAGGCTTTCGAGCGCTTCGCCAGGGCCCATGACGGCCCGCTCCCCAACGACGCCGAAGCGCTCTTCGCCGCGCTCATCGAGGAAGAACTCCTCGTGGTCGGAACCCCGACCGAGCGGATGGCGTGGGAGCGGGCGAGGGCCGCCAAGATCGCCGCCTTCGCGATCCAGTTCGAAGCCGCGCGGCGGGGCGAGGTGGCGCGCATCCTGGTGGAGCAGGCCGGGAGCCTCGAGCTGACGACCCCCCTTGGCCCCTTCACCCTCACCGCCCGGGCCGACCGCCTGGAGGCGCGAGGCGAAAGGGTCGACATCCTCGATTTCAAGACCGGCTCGGCGCCCACCAGGCCGCAGATGGAGAAGGGCTTTTCTCCCCAGCTTACCCTGACCGCGGCGATTCTGGCCGGCGGCGGCTTCGCCGACCTCGGCCCGCTCGAGGCGGGCGAGCTCTGCTATGTGCGGGTGAACGGGGCGCGCCAAGGCGGCGAGACGCTGGTGCGCGCCGCCTTCCCCGAGAGCGGCGAGATGGGCCTGGCGGCGCTGGAGCGTCTGCGGCGTTTCCTCGCCCGCTACGCCGAGCCCGCCACGCCGTTCCGGTCCTGGGCCTGGCCGGAGCGCCAGCGCTACGCGGGCGATTACGACCATCTGGCGAGGGTCTGGGAGTGGCGCGTGCTCGGCGAGGCGCAGGGGGACGCCACATGAGAGCGCCCATCGATCCTCACGCCGCGGCGGCCGATCCTCGCCGCTCCAGCTGGGCGAGCGCCAACGCCGGATCGGGCAAGACCTCGACCCTGGTCGCCCGGGTCGCGCGCCTGCTCCTGGCCGGCAGCGAACCTCAGCGCATCCTCTGCCTCACCTATACCAGGGCGGCGGCGGCGGAGATGCAGAGACGGCTTTTCCGCCAGCTCGGGTCATGGGCGGTGATGGATGACGCCGCGCTGGCCGGCGAGCTTGCGGCCATCGGCGAGGAGGGGCGGGATCTCTCCTCGGCCCGTCGCCTCTTCGCCCGCGCCCTGGAGACCCCGGGCGGGCTCAAGATCGGGACCATCCACGCCTTCTGCCAAGGCCTGCTGAGCCGCTTTCCCCTGGAGGCGGGGGTCGCTCCGGGATTCACCGTGACGGACGAAGGCGAGGCGCGGGCGATGGCCGTCAGGGCCCGCGCCCTGATGGCAGAGGCCGCCATGGCGAGGCCGGATCATCCGCTCGCCAAGGCCTACGTCCATTTCGCCGTGGCGCTCTCCTTCGACGAGTTCGAGACCCTCCTCAAGGATCTCTCCTTCCGCCGCCGCCGACAGATCGCGGACCTCCTCGAACGCGAAGGGACGCTCGGGCCCTGGAAGCGGTGCGGCTTCGAAAGCCCGGTGGATCCGGAGGCGCTCGAGAAAGAGGCGGTGCAGCGGACGCGCTGGCGGCGCTGGCGCTGGGCGATCGAGGCCCTCGAGGCGAGCAACAAATCCACCGATCAGAACCTCGCCGCGACGATGAAAGCGGTCGAGGCCGAGAGTTCCTTCGAGGCGCTGAAGGCCGTCTTCTTCACTCGTGGCGGCGAGATCCGGAAACACCTCGGCACCCAATCGGCAGCGCCGCAGGTACGCGGCTGGCTCGCCGACGAGCAGGCGCGGATCGGAGAAACGGTCGAAAGAATCAAGGCGGCGCGTTGCGCCGAGGAGACCTCGCACGCCTTCGTCATCGCCACCGCCTGGAGCGAGCTCTACGAAGGCGCCAAGGCCGAGCGTCGCGCCCTCGACTACGACGATCTCATCGAGCGAGCCCGCGATCTCCTGACCCGTAAGGCCGACGCCGCCTGGGTGCTCTACAAGCTCGACGGTGGGATCGACCACCTGCTCCTTGACGAGGCCCAGGACACCTCGCCCGAACAATGGGAGGTGATAACGGCGCTCACCGCCGGCTTCTTCGATGACGCCGGAGCCGGCGCGCGCGAGCGGACGATTTTCGCCGTCGGCGATGAAAAACAGTCGATCTTCGCCTTCCAGGGGGCGCGGCCGGAGCGGTTCGCCATCGAACGGGCGGGCTTCGAGGCCCGGGCGAGCGCGGCCGGCAGAGGATTTACCAGCGTGCCGCTTCTGGCGAGCTACCGCTCCGCGCCCGGGATCCTGAGGTTCGTGGACGAGGTCTTCGCCGATCCCGTCGCGGCGCGGGGACTTCGGCCGCAGGGCAAGACCCTCGCCGGCCTGGAGATCCGCCACAAGCCGGTGCGGCGAACGGCAGGCTCCGTGGAGCTTTGGCCCGAGGAGAAGGACGACGCCAAGGTCGAATTCGATCCCTGGGAGGGGACCGAGGTCGAGATCACGTCAGGCAAGCGCGTCAAGCTCGCCCGTCGCATCGCGGCCGAGATTATCGCACGGGTGAAGCGCCAGGAGGCGGTGTTCGAGGCGGACGGCGATGGCGGGGAGATCGAGCGGCCCTGCGAATGGCGGGACTTCCTCATCCTGGTTCGCAGTCGGGGCGCCCTCTACGAGGAGATCATTCGCGCCCTGAAGCTCGCCGGCGCTCCGGTGGGCGGGGCCGATCGGATGGTCCTGGCCGAGCACGGCCTTGTCATCGACCTCATGGCGCTCGCCTGGTTCGTTCTTCATCCGGCCGACGATCTCAGCCTGGCCGCCGTCCTGCGCGGGCCCCTCTGCGAGGTGGATGAGGACTCCCTTTTTGCTCTCGCGCGTGATCGCCCCGCATCCCTGTGGGAGGCCCTTCGGCGGCGCGCCGCCGAGCGACCCGAATGGGCCTCGGCGGCCGAGCGGCTCGACTGGGCGCTTTCCGAAGCGGCCGGCCGGCCGCCCTTCGACTTCTATGGCGCTCTGCTTTCCAGGCTCGACGAGAAGGGCCGCTCGATGCGCCAGAGGCTGCTCACCCGCATGGGCGCCGAGGCAGAGGATGCCCTGGGCGCTTTCATGGAGGAGGCCCTCGCCGCCGAGAGGCGCGGGGTGAGGGACCTGGAGTGCCTCGCCTGCGACGTCCTCTTGAGCGAGACGGAGATCCGGCGCGAGGCCGACCAGGCGAGCGCCAGGGCCGGGGGCGAAATCCGGGTGATGACGGTGCACGGCGCCAAGGGTCTGGAGGCGCCGATCGTGATCCTCCCCGACACTGCGGGCAGAAAGCCTCCCCACGCGATCGGCCTCATCGACGACGGTGAGGGAGGCCTTTTGTGGAAGCCGCGGGCGAAGGAGGACTGCGAGGCGAGCCGCCGCGCGCTCGTCGCCCGGGCCGCGGCCGATCAGGACGAGGCCTCGCGGCTCCTCTACGTGGCCCTCACGCGGGCGCGGGACCGGCTGATCATCGCCGGCATCGAAGGCGCGGACTCGCAGCGCCAGGGAAGCTGGCGCCAGCTCGCCGAAGCAGCTTTCGAGACGCTCGGCGCCGACGAGTTCGAACTGGAGGGTGGGACCAAGGCCCGTCGCTTCGGTCCGGCCCCCAGCCGCGCCGCCGCGCCCGCCGCAGAGGGGCCGAGCCTCGCCCTTCCCGCCTGGTGCGCGAAACCCGCGCCGGACGAGCCCTGGCCATCCCGATCGCTCGCCCCTTCAGGGATGGTCGGCGGAGGCCGCGAGCCCGCCCTCTCGCCGCTCGACCGCACCGAGGGCCTCGGGCGGTGGCGGCGCGGCGAGATCATCCACCGGCTTCTTCAGGCCCTGCCCGACCTCGCCCCGGGCCAGCGCCGCGATGCGGCGGGCCGGTTCCTCGCCGCCGAACCGGACCTCTCGGCCGAACAGCGCGCCGAGATGGCGGCGGCGGCCCTCGGCGTTCTGGAGGACCCCCAGTTCGCCGCCGTCTTCGGCCCCGGATCGAAGGCCGAGGTCGCCCTCGCCGGAAGCTCGGCGCGCCTGCCCGCGGGCGTTCGGGTCGCCGGCCGCATGGACCGCCTCGTGGTGGAGGAGGAAAGGGTGCTGGTCGTCGACTTCAAGACCAACCGGCCGGCGCCGGCGAGGATCGAGGAGGCCGATCCCGCCTACATCCGACAACTCGCCGCCTACGCCGGCGTGCTCTGCGAGGTTTTTCCCGGCCGCCGGGTCGAGACCGCCCTTCTGTGGACCGACGGACCGAGCCTCATGGCGGTTCCAGAAAATCTGATCGAGGCGGCGCTGGACGGGATGGCCTTGATCGGTTGAACTCCGAGTCGGCGCGCCTAAATCGGACGCGACAGGGAGTTGCATTCTTTTGACGAGGGACGCGTATCGCAATGAGCACACTCGAAGTCGACGACGAGAGTTTCGAGGAGGCGGTGCTGAAGGCCTCGGGCCCGGTGCTGGTCGATTTCTGGGCCGAATGGTGCGGTCCCTGCAAGCTCCTCTCGCCCAAGCTCGATCAGATCGCCGCCGAGCTCGACGGAGCTCTCACCATCGCCAAGTTCGACGCCGGCGAATCGCCCCTTGTCCCCTCGCGCTATGGGGTGCGCGGCATCCCCACCCTGATGCTCTTCAACGACGGCAAGATGGTCGACTTCAAGGTCGGCGATTCCACCAAGCAGAAGATCCTCGAGTGGCTCGGCGAGGTCGGCGTCAAGGCCGCCGCCTAGAGCGCATCCCGCAAAAGGGGGAAGCGCTTTTGCGAGAAGGATGCGTTCAAGGTCTTGAATCGGGTGCATTTCCCCCCCGGGCGAAGCGATTCCGCTTCGCCGGGAAGTGCACGAGCCCTGATCCGGTTCAGCGCGGCCAGGTTTCGGGGCTGAGGGCGAGCACGTCGCCGGCGAGGTGGAGCGAGCCGCAGATAAGGACGTGCGGCGCCGGCCCGCCCTGAGAGAGTGCTTCGGCGAGGGCCGCCGTCGCGTCCGGAAAGACGGCTGCTTCGAGCCCGACCGTCATGGCCGCGGCGGCGATCGCGTCGGGCGGCGCGGCGCCCTGGGAGGAAAAGCCGGCGGTGTAGAGACGGGGGGCCAGGGGCGCGAAGGGCGCAAGGAACCCGGCGGGGTCCTTTCGGGCGAGCATGCCCACGACGAGGGCCCAGGGCCGACCATCGCGGCGGCTCATCTCCGCGCACGTTCGGGCGAGCGCCGCGGCGGCATGGGGGTTGTGGCCTCCGTCGAGCCAGAGGTCCGCGCCGGCCACTTGAGCCATCCTGGCCAGAGGGCCGGCCGAGAGCCGCTGGAACCTCGCCGGCCAGATCGCGCCGCAAACCCCCCGTCCGATGGCCGCTTCGGTAATCCTTTCATCGCCCAAGGCGAGGAGGGCGGCGGCGGCGAGGCCGGCGTTGTCGGCCTGGTGGGCGCCAGGAAGGGAAGGGCGGGGAAGCTGGAGGAGACGGTCCTCGAGGCGCAGGGTGAGGCCGCCGAGCTCCTCGCAGGCATCGAATTCTCGGCCCATCAGGGTTGCTGGCGCGCCGACCTCTTCGGCCTCGGCGAGGATGACCGTCTCCGCCTCGGGCCTCTGGCGGGCGAGGATCGCCGGCGCGCCCTTCTTGAGGATGCCCGCCTTCTCCCAGGCGATCTTGGAGAGGGTGGGCCCGAGCATCTCGAGGTGGTCGAGATCGACCGGCGTGATCACGCAGGCGGCCGGCGCGGAAAAGACATTGGTGGCGTCGAAGCGGCCGCCGAGGCCCACCTCGACGACGTTGAGATCGGCCGGCCTTTGGGCGAAGGCGTGGAAGGCGAGGGCGGTGGTGATTTCGAAGAAGCTGATCGGCTCCCCGGCGTTGGCAGCCTCGACTGCCTCGATGAAGCTCGAGAGGACGTTATCGGCGATGAGCTCGCCATGGATACGGATGCGCTCGCAAAAGCGCACCAGATGGGGCGAGGTGAGGACGTTGACCGAGAGCCCGGCGGCCTCCGCGATGGAGCGAAGATAGGCGCAGGTCGAGCCCTTGCCGTTGGTTCCGGCGACGTGGACGACCGGGCCCATGCGCCTCTCCGGGTGGTCGAGGGCCGCGAGAAGGCGTTCGATGCGCCCGGTGGAAAGGTCGATCAGCACCGGATGGTGGGCGCGCAGGCGCCTGATCGCCCCGTCCGAGGCGCGGATGGCGTCGTAGTCGTGGCCGGCGTGGGCGTTCAGGCGGCGAGCGTCCCGGAAGTCGTCCTTTGGCGCGAGGCCATCAGATTGCGCAGGATCGAGCCGATGACCCTCGGCATCTCCGAACGGGTCGCGACATGGTCGACCATGCCGTGCTCGACCTGGAACTCGGCGGTCTGGAAGCCAGGGGGCAGGGTCTCGCGGATGGTGTCCTCGATCACCCGCCGGCCGGAAAAGCCGACCGCCGCGCCCGGTTCGGCGAGATGGATGTCCCCGAGCATGGCGTAAGAAGCGGTGACGCCGCCGTAGGTCGGGTCGGTGAGGACCACGAGGTAGGGCAGGCGTCCGGCGCGGAGCCGCTGGACGGCCAGGGTGGTGCGCGGCAGCTGCATCAGGGAAAGCGTCCCTTCCTGCATCCGCGCCCCGCCCGAGGCGATGAAGGCGACCAGAGGGGCCTGACGCCTCACCGCCTCCTCGGCCGCGGCGATGAAGGCTTCCCCGACCGCCATCCCCAGGGACCCGCCCATGAAGGCGAAGTCCTGGACCGCGACGACGGTCTCGATGCCGCCGATCTTGCCGACCGCCAGCGCCATGGCGTCGTTCTCGCCGGTCGCCTTGCGGGCGGCGGCGAGCTGTTCGCGGTAGACCTTGCCCAGGGTGAATCCCAGTGGATCGTCCGGGACGTGCGGGGCCGGCAGGCGGTGAAAGCGGCCGTCATCGAAGGTGTAGGAAAAGCGCAGCGCCGGGCGGATGCGCATGTGTCGCCCCGACGGCGTTACCCACAGCGCCGCCTCGAGATCGGGGCGGTAGATCATCTCCCCGGTGTCGGGGCACTTGACCCACAGATTCTCGGGAGTCTCGCGCCTGGAGACGAGGCGGCGCACCCCCGGCGCGATCTTGGCCAGCCAGCCCCCGCGCTCTCGGTGGGCCGGCGCCGGACCACCCGAGGATTTGGAGCGCTTGTCGTCAGCGAGCGCCATGACCGCTCCTTACCAGATCGGGCGCAGAAGACGAGCGCGCGCCATGCACCGCCTCAGCAAGGCTCCTGGCGGTTTCCACCAGATTGAGCGGAACATCACGTTTATTTGCGCCGGCGCTTTTGGCGTGGTCCGCCGCCCCGGCCTCCACCAGGGCCGTGCCGACCACCACTGCATCGGCGATCCGAGCGACCTCGGCCGCCAGCCCGGGGGTTCGGACCCCGAAGCCCACCGCCACCGGCAGCGTGGAGACGCGGCGGATCTCCCCCACGGCCGAACGGACCGCGGCGATGTCGGCTTCCTTGTGGCCGGTCACTCCGGCCACCGAGACGACATAGAAAAATCCCGCCGCGCCCTTGGCCAGCCGCTCGAGCCGGGCCTTGCCGGTGGTGGGCGCAATGAGGCGGATGAGAAAGAGACCCTCGGCGGCGAGCGCCTCTTCGAGATCGCCGGCTTCCTCGAAGGGGCAATCGACCACTATCAGGGCGTCGACGCCGCTCACGCCGGCCTCGCGGGCGAGGGACTCGATGCCGAAGGCGAGGATGGGATTGAGATAGCCCATCAGGATGAGCGGAGTCTTCGGATCACCCTCGCGGAAGCGGCGGGCGATCCGAAGGGTGCGCTCAAGGGTGGTTCCGGCTGCGAGGGCGCGGGCCGAGGCGCGCTGGATCGGCGGACCCTCGGCCATGGGATCGGAGAAGGGAAAGCCGAGCTCGATGAAGTCCGCCCCGGCCGCCGGCAGCGTCTGAAGCGCCGCAAGCGAGGTCTCCGGATCGGGATCTCCGGCCATCAGATAGGCCACGAAGCCGGCTCGGCCCTCTTCGGCGAGGGAACAGAAACGGGCCTCGATCCGGTTCACGCCCGGCTCTCCTCGCCGCGGGACTGGAGGCTCTCCAGGTCCTTGTCGCCGCGCCCGGAGAGATTGACGATCAGAAGGCCATCGCCGCCGATCGCCTCGACCACCTCGGGAAGGGCCGCCAAAGCATGGGCCGACTCCAGGGCCGGGATGATCCCTTCCAGAGCCGCCAGCCTCTCGAGCGCCGCGATTGCCCCTTCGTCGTCGGCGACAAGGTAGCGGGCTCGGCCGCTCGAATGGAGCCAGGCGTGCTCGGGACCGACGCCCGGATAATCGAGGCCGGCGGAGATGGAATGGGCCTCCTGAACCTGGCCGTCGCCATCCTGGAGGATATAGCTCCTCGCTCCGTGGAGCACGCCGGGGCGCCCGCCATTGAGGGCCGCGGCGTGGCGGCCGCTGGCGATCCCCTCGCCGGCCGCTTCGACCCCGAAGAGAGCGACATCCTCGTCGGCCAGGAACGGATGGAAGAGGCCCAGCGCATTGGAGCCGCCGCCGACGCACGCCACCAGAGCGTCGGGAAGCCGGCCCTCGGCGGCGAGGATCTGCTCGCGCGCCTCGCGTCCGATCACCGACTGGAAGTCGCGGACCATCATCGGATAGGGGTGAGGGCCCGCCGTCGAGCCGATGAGATAGTAGGTGTCCTCGACGTGGCTCACCCAGTCGCGGAGGGCCTCGTTCATGGCGTCCTTGAGCGTCGCCGAACCCGACTCGACGCTCCGCACCTCGGCCCCCAGAAGCTTCATGCGAAGGACGTTGGGGGCCTGCCGCGCCATGTCCACCGCGCCCATGAAGACGATGCATCGAAGCCCGAAGAGGGCGCAGACGGTGGCGACGGCGACCCCGTGCATGCCCGCCCCGGTCTCGGCGATGATGCGGCTCTTTCCCATCCGGCGGGCGAGCAGGATCTGGCCCAGGCAATTGTTGATCTTGTGGGCGCCGGTATGGTTGAGGTCCTCGCGCTTCAGATAGACCTTCACCGTCGCTCCGCCCCGCCCGACGAGGCTTTTCGAAAGCCGCTCGGCGAGGGTGAGGGGGCTGGGGCGCCCGACATAGGTCGAAAGGCGCGAGGCGAGCTCGGCCTGGAACCCCGGATCGTCCCGCGCGGCGAGGTAGGCCCGCTCCAGATCGAGCACCAGCGGCATGAGGGTCTCGGCGACATAGCGGCCGCCGAACGGGCCGAAGCGGCCGGCCTCGTCGGGGAGGCTCGTCGGATCGTTGCGGAGGGGGTGGTTTGGGGTGGCGGAGGTCACGCTCGCCGCGGGCTCCTCTTCAGAAGCGGCCGACCGCCTCGAGGAAGGCCCTGATCAGGGCCGGGTCCTTTAGGCCCGGTCCCCGCTCCACGCCAGTGGAAACATCGACGAGCGGGGCGCCGGTTTCGGCAAGAGCGGTCTGGACATTCCACGGATCGAGGCCGCCGGCCAGGAACCACGGCCGCTCGAAGCGGCGCCCGGCCAGCGAGCGCCAGTCGAACCGCTCTCCACCTCCGCCTGGCCGGCCGGCGCTCTCCGGAACGGCGGCGTCGAACATCAGGTGTTGGCTGACCGTTTCGAAAGACCCGGCCGCATCGAGGTCGTGGGGCTCGCGAACGGCGATCGCCTTGATCGCTCCGGCGCGGGCGCGGCGGGCGATGGCAAGGACCCGCTCGGGGCTCTCCTTTCCGTGGAGTTGGAGGAGGTCGGGACGAAGGATGGCGGCCAGGCGATCGACGAGCGCGTCGGAAGGATCGACGAGAACGGCGACGATCTTGGCCTTGCCGCGGGCCTGCTCGGCCAATCTGGCCGCGGCCTCCGGGGCGACGTTGCGCGGGCTCGCCGCGAAGAACATGAAGCCCAGGTATGCCGCGCCGCCGGCGAGGGCGGCGTCCACCGCCTCGGCGGTCGTGAGCCCGCAGATCTTGGCCTTGGCCATGGCGGAGGACCTACATCTCACCATTGGCGGGTGGAAAGGCGGGCGTAGGCGAGCGCCTCAGTTCGCCAGGAACACGCCGTCTCGCCACCCGCGGTGTCGAGGGTCCTCACCCTCCGTTGAGGCGGGCGCGGAGATCCTTGCCACTTTTGAAGAACGGGACGTGCTTGGCGCGCACCGCGACCTGCGCGCCGGTACGGGGATTACGCCCGGGCCGGGCCGGTCTCGTCCTCACCGAAAAGGCGCCGAAGCCGCGCAACTCCACCCGGCCACCCTGCTCAAGCGCCTTCACCACCCGCTCCAGGATGACGCCGACGACGCGCTCCACGTCGTGTTGGGTCAAATGCTGGTTTTCGCTCGCGAGCGTGTCGATGAGCTCGGACTTGATCATCGTTAACAACCCCCAAGGCGCGAGCATTGCCTTGAGGCGAGAGAGATTTCAAGGGCTTGGCCGCGGCTTTCGCCGAGGTGAGCGGAAAATTGCGCGCCGCTACTCCTTGCTGGCCGCCTTTTCGCGCAGCGCCGCGCCCAGGATGTCGCCCAGCGAGGCCCCGCTGTCGGAGGAGCCGAACTTCTCGATCGCCTGCTTGTCCTCGGCCATTTCCAGGGCCTTGACGGAAAGGGAGACGCGCCGGGCCGCCTTGTCGATATTGGTGACCTGGGCGTCCAGCCGGTCGCCGACGGCGAAGCGGTCGGGCCTTTGCTCTGAGCGGTCGCGTGAGAGGTCGGACTTGCGGATGAAGGCGGTGAGCGGAGCGCCCTCGGGCCCGAACTTGACCTCGATCCCTCCGGTGGTGATCTCGGTGACTTCGGCGGTGACCACCTGGCCCTTGCGATGGCTCTCGCCGGCCATTGGATCGCCGGAGAGCTGCTTGATACCCAGGCTGATCCGCTCCTTCTCGACATCGACGTCGAGCACCCTGGCCTTGATCTGATCGCCCTTCTTGTAGCGGGCCATGGCCTCTTCGCCGGGCGTCGTCCAGTCGATGTCGGTCAAGTGCACCATGCCGTCGACCTCGCCATCGAGGCCAACGAAGAGGCCGAACTCCGTGGCGTTCTTCATCTCGCCCTCGACCTCCGAGCCGACCGGATGGCGGGCGACGAAGGCCTCCCAGGGGTTCTCGTCGGCTTGCTTGAGGCCCAGGCTCACCCGCCGCTTGGAGGAGTCGACGTCGAGCACCACCACTTCGACCTCCTGGGAGGTGGAGACGATCTTGCCGGGATGGACGTTCTTCTTGGTCCAGCTCATCTCCGAGACGTGGACCAGGCCCTCAACGCCGGCCTCCAGCTCCACGAAGGCGCCGTAGTCGGTGATGTTGGTGATCCTGCCGGTGAACTTGGCCCCCACCGGATACTTCGCCTCCACGCCTTCCCACGGGTCGGACTGGAGCTGCTTCATCCCCAGGCTGATGCGCTGGGTGTCGGGATTGATCTTGACGATCTGGACCTTGACCGTGTCGCCGACCGCGAGGACCTGACTGGGGTGGGAGACGCGCTTCCAGCTCATGTCGGTGACATGCAGGAGGCCGTCGATGCCGCCCAGATCGACGAAGGCGCCGTAGTCGGTGATGTTCTTGACCACCCCCTCGCGGACCTCGCCTTCCTGGAGCTGGCTGACCAGCTCGGTGCGCTGCTCGGCCCTCGCCTCCTCGAGGATGGCTCGGCGCGAGACGACGATGTTGCCGCGGGGCCTATCCATCTTGAGGATGGCGAACGGCTGCTCCTTGCCCATCAGGGGGCCGACGTCGCGGACCGGCCGGATGTCGACCTGGCTTCCGGGAAGGAAGGCCGAGGCTCCGCCGAGATCGACAGTGAAGCCGCCCTTCACCCGCCCCACGATCGAGCCGTTGACGGGCTGGCCGGAGGCGAAGACCGCCTCGAGGCGCGTCCAGGCCTCCTCACGGCGTGCCTTGTCGCGGCTGATCACCGCTTCGCCGAGCGCGTTCTCGATCCGCTCGAGGAACACCTCGACGGTGTCGCCGACCTTCAAGGTGGGCTTTCCGGCCTCGTCGGTCCCAAACTCGCGGATGGCGATGCGGCCCTCGGTCTTGAGCCCAACGTCGATGATTGCGAAGTCCTTCTCGATGGCGGCCACCTGGCCCTTGATCACCGTGCCTTCGTTGAATTCTCCGGTCGCCATGCTCTCATCGAGCAGGCGCTGGAAGTCATCGCGGGAGGGGTTCATCGAAACGTCGTCTGGCATCTAGATTCCTTGTCTTTGGTCGTGGCCCAAGGGGCGCGAGGGCGCACCGCCGAAGACCGGAGGATGGGAGCTGGGACCTGCCCATGGAGTCTGTTTCTTCAAGGGCGCGGGTGGATTAGCCGGACCGGGATTTCTCCCAGCGGTCACGCGCCTCTTCGACGATGCGGCGGGCCTCTTCGAAGGCGCGGTCTATATCGAGATCGGTGGTGTCGAGCAAGACGGCGTCGGGAGCGGCCACCAGGGGAGAGGCCTTGCGACCGGCGTCGCGTGCGTCGCGGCCGATGATCTCGGCCTGCACCGCCTCTAGATCGACCGCTTCGCCGCGGGCGGCGAGCTGGGCGCGGCGACGCTTGGCGCGGACCTCGAGCGAGGCGGTGACGAAGAGCTTGGCGGGGGCCTCCGGCGCAACTACCGAGCCGATGTCGCGACCATCGAGGATGGCCCCAGGGTCTCGCGCCGCGAAGCGCCTCTGAATCTCCAGAAGGGCGGCGCGGACCTTGGGATGGACCGCCAGGCGGCTCGCCGCCTCGCCGGCGGCGGCGCCGCGCAGGGCCGGATCGGAGAGTCGCCCAAGATCGACCTGACGGGCCGCGCGGGCGGCCGCCTCCTCGTCGTCCGGATCTCCGCCCCAAGCGAAGAGGACGATGCCGGCGGCGCGGTAGAGAAGGCCCGAATCGAGCACCGGCAGGCTGAGGGCCGCGCCGAGGCGGGCAGCGATCTCGCCCTTACCGGCCCCGGCCGGCCCGTCGATGGCGACCACAAAGCCCATCAGGTTCGCCCACCCTCGGTGGCGATGTCGGCGCCGAGACCCCTCATCAGCTCCCCAAAACCGGGGAAGCTGGTGGCGATCATCGCCGCCCCGTCGGTCGCCACCGGCTCGCGCGCGGCGAGGCCAAGGATAAGCGCGCTCATGGCGATGCGGTGGTCGCCGTGACTCTTCACGATGCCGCCGCCGCCGGGCGGGGCGTTGCCGCCGCCCACCACTTCCAGGCGGTCCTCGCCCGCCTCGACCGCGACTCCGTTCTCGCCAAGGAGGGCGGCCATGGCGGCGAGGCGATCGCTCTCTTTCACGCGGAGCTCGCGGATCCCTTCCATGACCGTGGCTCCGGAGGCGAAGGCGGCGGCGACGGCGAGGATGGGATATTCGTCGATCATCGAGGGCGCGCGCGCCGCCCGGACGGCGACGCCCCGAAGCGCGGAGGCACGGGCGGTCACATCGCCCGCCTCCTCGCCGCCGACCTCGCGGCGCCCGGTGATGGAGAGGTCCGCCCCCATTTCGATCAGGGTCTCGAAAAGGCCGGTGCGGGAAGGATTGAGAAGCACCCCCTCGCAGGTCACCTCCGATCCGGGCGTCACGAGGGCGGCGACAAGGGGGAAGGCGGCGCTGGAGGGATCGGCCGGCGCCTCGATCCGGGTCCCAAGAAGCCTCTGGGCGCCGGCGAGCCGAAGGACGCGGCCCCCCTCGCAAGTCTCGGGGTCGGCTTCGACGGTCTCGACCACGACTCCGAAGGCGGCGAGCATGCGCTCGGTGTGGTCGCGGGTCGCTCTTTTCTCGATGACGACGGTCTCGCCGGCGGCGCGAAGGCCCGCCAGCAGGATGGCCGACTTCACCTGGGCCGAGGCCTCGGGAACGACATAGCGGATTCCCTTCAGGCCGCCGCCCGCGAGCATGATGGGAAGCCGACCGCCCTTTCGGCCGATCCACCGCGCCCCCATGGCCGAGAGGGGCCTCAGCACTCGCATCATCGGCCGCTCGATGAGGGAGGCGTCGCCGGTAAAGGCGCAGGCGATGTCGAACCCGGCCACCGCGCCCATCAGGAGCCGCGCGCCGGTGCCGGAATTTCCGCAGTCGATGATCTCGGCTGGCTCGGAAAAGCCGCCACTGCCCACCACGAGCCATCGGGCCTCGCCGACCCGGATCGCTTCGGCTCCCAAGGCGCGGACGGCTGAGAGGGTGGCCAGGACATCGGCGGATTCGAGAAGGCCGAGGATCTCGCTCTCGCCCTCGGCCAGAGCGGAGAGGATGAGGGCGCGATGGGAGATCGACTTGTCGCCGGGGATCTGGACCCGGCCCTTCAAAGGTCCGGAGGGCCTGGCGATCGCGTGCTCATCAGCCATGGCGGAGAGGGTCAGGATGTGGGCTGCATGGGGCTTGGCGCCGTGACCCTCACCTTCCCATCGCCGCGCAAGGGTCCCTTCCTCCGCCTCAGGCAGCGGAGGCTTTGAGGGGTTTTGACAGCGGTCCTGGGCCATGGCAAGGGAGCCGCCCGCTGGGGTCCCCCGCCTCTTCAGCCTCAAACCCAGGTTAGCTCCGCCTTGGCCAATCCCGCCCTCGGCCTCAAGCAGATCTGCCCGACCTGCTCGACCAAATTCTACGATCTCAATCGCCGTCCCGCCCACTGCCCGAACTGCGGGTCCGAGTTCGATCCCGAGGAGGCCCTGCGCAACCGCCGGGTGAAGGCCCGGGTCGCCACGCCCGACGAGGAGGTCGAGGAGGAGAAGGTCGTGGCCGCCCCGCCGGAGGGCGAGGAGGCGCCGGAGGCCGAGGTCGAGGAGGCTCCCGAGCTCGACCAGGTTCCCGACGAGGCGCCGCTCGTCGTCGACGAGGACGAGGAGGACGTGGCCGAGCCGGACGCCTCTGCCGCTCCCGCGCCGGAGGCCCTGGGCGTCGACTTCGCCGAGGAGGACGACATCGAGGAAGCCGACGACGATGAGGTCCCGTTCATCGAGGACGAGGACGACGAGTTCTCCTCCGACGAGATCGAAGGCCTGCCCTCGGGGAGCGAGGACGAGGAGCGGTAGGCGGCGGGCGAGAGACCCTCTTTATCGTCCCTTGGGGTTCGTTCCCGGTCTGAAGGTCGGCCCCGGCCGATGGCGTGGCGTGCGGGCCGCTGCACCCCCATTTTCGAGCCATGGAGACCCCGGCCGAAATCCGCGACCGCTGGCGCTATCTGCGCGACCTCTTGATCGAGCAGCTTGATCGGTTCGAAAGCGGCGCCATGCAAATGCATTCGAACGACGAGAACGTCAGCGCCGGCGCCATCGTCATGATCAAAAGGCACATCAAGGAGTTCGATGAGTTGATCGCCCGCAGCGAGGCCCGCGACGCCCCGAAGTCCTAGCGCAACAGGCGCCTTGGCGCGGCCTTGATCGGGTCAAAGGGGATCACTAGGTTGGCGCCGCCTCGCGGCAGACCTCGCCGCGAACCTGAGATTTCCTCTCGGGGCTATAGCTCAGCTGGTAGAGCGCTTGAATGGCATTCAAGAGGTCAGCGGTTCGACTCCGCTTAGCTCCACCAATCGGACCAAGGGCCTAGCTGGCCTTCAGCTAGGCCCTTGGCGCAATGGCCGCGCCTCGATCGACCACGCTTCGCCTCGACATAATGACGTCTTCATGTGACGCCTCGACGCGGTGGCCGCCGCGAGGAGCGCGACATGATCCCAGTTCTCATGTCCTGGAGCGGCGGCAAGGATAGCTGCTTTGCGCTCCATGAACTGCAGCGTTCCGGCAATCATGACGTCATCGGCCTCCTGACCACCGTCACCCGCGAACACGCGCGGATCAGCATGCACGGGGTTCACCATCGGCTTCTCGAGCGCCAAGCGGCAATGCTCGGTCTGCCGCTCTTCGAATCGCCCATTTCCACCGACGCCAGCAACGAGGAATACGAGGCCGCGGTGGCGGAAGCTCTGGCCGAACACCGCGCCGCGGGCGTCAAAACCGTGGCCTACGGAGACCTGTTCCTGGCCGACATCCGAGCGTATCGCGATCGGCTGCTGGCGCGGAACGGCATGAACGCACTCTATCCGGTCTGGGGGCGGCCCACTCGCCGGTTCGTCGGCGACTTCATCAGTGCGGGGTTCAAGGCAGTGATCGTCTGCGTCGACCTTCGCGCCCTCGACGCCTCTTTCGCCGGGCGGATGGTTGATGAGACTCTGCTGAACGACCTGCCGATCCGGGTGGACCCCTGCGGGGAGAACGGCGAGTACCATACTTTTGTCTTCGATGGACCGAACTTCCGGGACCCGGTGGCGATCGCGGTCGGTGAGAGGATCGCCCGCGGCGACTTCTGTTTCTGCGACATCGAGCCTTCGGCGGCGAGCGCCTGAAATCCCATTCAAGAGGTCAGAGGTTCGACTCCGCTTAGCTCCACCATTCCTTCCCCGGCTGGACGGCTAAAGGTCGTTTAGCCGGGAAACCCGCCGGCGCCGCGGTCGGACTCAGGCGAGGCCAGCCGCGTCCACGGGATCAGCGATCGCAGACGCGCGACCATGACGGCATCGCCCCTCCTTTCGCAGCGCCAGAGCACCTCGGCAAGGCTCGCCCGCTGCTCGGCCCCAAGCGCGTCCCAGTCCAGGGCTTCCGAAAGATCATAGTCATACGTCCAGTTCCTTGGGCGCAGCAGGTATCGCCCGACCGAGAGCCGTCCCTCGGCATAGTCGAGCAGATGCTGCAGCTCGTGCTGTAGCACGGCCATCGATGGGCTTCCCGCGAAGTCCTCGGCGGCGTTGGGCCACCACAGGGTCCTCCGCACGGCCATGATCGGCGTCGAGCCGCGCCACAGGGCGGCGATGTGCGCCGCCGGATGAGCCCTGGCCTGGATGCGCGGGTGAACCATGGCTCTGTCGAGCGCGGCGGCGAGGCCATCGCTCAGCTCCCGCCACTCCGCCGGCGTCAGGGTGCGCGCCGCCATCCCTCGACCTCTCCGTAAGCCGTTGTCGTACCTGCTCGGAACGCCATGCATCCGGCATTGGCGACTTGGACGGCGCGCGTCCGTGGTTCAAGAAAGATCGATCAACCGCGGCAGTCAGGGAGGAAACGGGCATGACCTTCGAAGTGCTGGCCGAAGGCCTGCAGTTTCCCGAGGGGCCGATCGCCATGGCCGATGGCTCGGTGATCCTGGTGGAGATCGCGCGCGGGACGCTCAGTCGGGCCTGGAACGGCAAGGTGGAGGTGGTGTGCGAGCTGGGCGGCGGGCCGAACGGCGCGGCGGTCGGGCCGGACGGAGCGGTGTGGGTGGCCAACAACGGAGGAGGCGGCATCGCGCGCGGCGTGCGCGGCCTGCCACCAACCCAAGGCGGCATCGACCGGGTGGATCTTTCCACCGGCAAGGGTGAGCGCGTTTTCGACGAGGTCGGCGATCATCCGCTTTCGGCCCCCAACGACCTCGTCTTTGATCGCCGGGGCGGCCTCTGGTTCACCGATTTTGGCCGAACCAGCGGGCGCACGCGGCATCTGAGCGGCATCTACTACGCCCCGCCCGGCGGTTCGAAGCCGGAAGAGGTCTCCTTCGGCGGCACAGGCTATAACGGGATCGGCCTCTCTCCCGACGAGCGGACGGTCTACGCCGCCGAAACCTATACCGGGCGGCTGATCGCGTTCGATCTGGCGGCGCCTGGTCAAGTGGTGAAGGGCGCTCGCGGGGGCCGGCTGGTCGGCGCGGCGCCCGGACGGACGTTCTTCGACAGCCTGGCGGTGCAGGCGAACGGCGCCGTTTCGATCGCCTCCATCGCCGATGGGATCACCACCATGAGCCCGGCGGGCGCGTGCCGACAGACACCGATCCCAGACCGCATGGTGACCAACATCTGCCTCGGCGGAGCGGACATGCGCGATGCCTTCATCACCCTTTCCGGTGACGGCAAGCTGATCCGCATGCGCTGGCCGGATCCCGGGCTCAGGCTGAATTTCAACGCATGAGGGACCTGGGCGACCCCAGGGTTTGACGGCATGGGGCGTGACGAACCGGCTTTCGCAGTCCATCGCGAGGGCTTTCCCGCCTCCGCCTCAGGCCCCCTCGCTCATGTCGAGGGCGGGCTTGGCGTCGGCGGGGAGGGGAGAAACGTACGGGGTCCGCGCCGTGCGCTCGGCGAAGTCCGTCTTGGCCTCGGCGAGGAGGCTCGGGTCGGTGAGGGCGGCCAGCGCCGTGGCGGCCATCACCTTGGCGACATGGACCATGCCCTTATGGGCGTAGGACGTCTTGCCCTGGCCGGTGAGCTGCCAGGAGTGGAACGGCGTCCCGACCGCGCAGGTGGCGCCGCGCGCCTGGACCGTAGGGACGACCCAGCTCACGTCTCCGACGTCGGTTGAGCCGACGCCGGCGGCGAGGCCTCCGGCTCCGCCCAGGGGCAGGATCTGGTCGCAGAGAGGCTTGCCGTCCTGACGCCTTGCACCGTGGCGGCGATAGGCGGCGGCGATGTCCTCCTCCGAGAGGATGGCCTGGAACTTGGCCGCCAGATGCTCATCCGCCTCGTCCCACTCCGGGGGCCCTAGACCCAGGAAGACCTCGTGCATGGCCTTCTCGAGGGGGGCGTTGGGAAGGAGGTTGGAGACCGCGCTGATCACTGCGGTCTCCACGCGCGTCTCGGTCATCATCGCCGCGCCTTCGGCGATCTTCCTTACCCGGCCGACCAGCGAATTGAGCTCGCCCAGGTCGGCGGCGCGGATGAGGTAGCGAACCTTGGCCCTCGCCTGCACAACATTGGGGGCGAGGCCCCCGCCATCGAGGATGGCGTAGTGGACGCGGGCGGTGATCGGCATGTGCTCGCGCAGGTAGTTCACCCCGACGTTCATCAGCTCCATGGCGTCGAGCGCGCTTCGGCCCAAGTGGGGCGAGGCGGCGGCATGGGAGGCTCGGCCGAGGAAGGTGAAGTCGATCCGGGTATTGGCCAGCGACTGGGCTGGATCGACGCCGCTGAAGCTGGCCGGATGCCAGGTAATGGCCACGTCGACATCGGAAAAGGCCCCGTCGCGGGCCATGAAGCCCTTGGCGGCGCCGCCCTCCTCGGCCGGGCAGCCGTAGTAGCGCACCCGGCCGGGAAGGCCGGTCTCGGAAAGATGGTTCTTGAGAGCGGCGGCGGCGAGAAGCGAGGCGGCGCCCAGCAGATTGTGCCCGCAGGCATGGCCGCTCCCGCCGGCGGCGAGGGGATGATGGCTAGTCTCGCCGGCGGCCTGGGAAAGGCCCGGCAGGGCGTCGTATTCCCCCAGGATCGCGATCACCGGCCCCCCTTCGCCCGCCTCGCCGGCGAGGGCGGTGGGGATGCCGACAAGATTGCGCTCGATACGGAAGCCTTCGGTCTCCAGCACCGCCGCGTGCTCGGCGCAGGACTGCGCCTCGGCATAGCAGAGCTCGGGCGTTTCCCAGATCCTGTCGCTCAGGGCGACGAACTGGTCCTTCTTCTCATCGATCCGTCGCCAGATTTCTTTGCTCGCCTGCATCCCGGGTCCCTTCTTCGGTGCGGGGATTTTACGAGAAGAAGCCGGTTCCGCGAGAGTTTTCGAGCACGCGACCGCCTTGCCCCGCCGCGGGCTTGAACCTAGAGCCTCGGTTCACTCGAACCTTCAACGGAGAGCGGCGCGATGAGCAAGGCCAAGGCGGTGGTTCAGGAGTTCTATGGCGCCTTCGCCAGGGGCGATGCCCCAGGCGCGCTCGGGCTCCTGGCGCCCGACGTGGAATGGACCGAGGCCGAGCGTTCGCCCTATTTCGCTGGGACCTGGCGGGGCCTCGATGCGATCGTCTCGGGCCTCTTCCAGCCGCTCGGAGCGGATTTCGAGGGCTTCGCCGCCGCGCCGGCCGAATTCGTCAGCGAGGGCGACCGGGTGGTCGTGCTGGGGAATTACTCCGGGCGCGCCAAGGCGAGCGGGCGACAACTCGCCGCCCCCTTCGTCCACTCCTGGACGGTCCAGAACGGCAAGCTGAAGCGGTTCATGCAGTACACCGACACGGCGCTGTGGATGGAGGCGCTCGGCCGGAGCTGATCGGACGGACCCCTTATTAACTGCCTCTCCCAAGCGCAGTACCGGCTAAGTCGCCCTCTGGCGCCCTCACCGGGCCGACACGAACTTGTCGCGGTGGTGGGCAAGGAACGTGGGGTGTGGCCAGTCGCGCTGATCATCGGGGAGATGAAGCACCTCGTTTGCGGGTCGGAATAGGCTGGCGAGTTCGGCTGGGACTCGGTTGTGGGCGACGAGGAGCCGGTAGTCCTCGCCCACAGAGATCAGATGGCGGTCGAAGAGCCAGTGAACCGTCGCCGAAAGGGCGAGGCCATTCTGGGCAACATCCGGCCCGCCGTCGGCGACTGGCTTGATGTGGGCGGCCTGCACCTCGGCAGCGCCGCCGCCGTTGATGATCTTGAGGCCGGTCACCGCACAGGTTTCCTTGTAGGCGCGGCAGACGTTCAACCGGAAGTTTCGATCCCGCATCAGCCGGCTCGCTTCCACGCGGGCGCGATCGGCGGTCTCCGCGAAGCCGGTCTGGAAAGCCTCCGTGATCGAGAAGACCGGCTCATCTAACCCCTTGGCGAGAATGGCCGCGAAGTCGGTCTCCGAGATCCCCCGCATCGCGTTTCCCTGGAGCGCCTGGCCGACTCTCCCAGGATGGGAATCGCGCAGCCGAGCCTCGGCGTAGAGCCCCGACTCCCTCAGTGGGACTGGCCGCGAGAATTGGACGAGTCCGCCAATATGCGCGATTGTCTGGCCCGGATTTTCGATGTCTGGCTCGATGGACTCGAGCCGCCCCACCGCGAAGTAGGCGCTCGCGCCGTCATTTCGGCGCGGCTCGTAGAAGATCACCCAGTCATTGGTCGCGTCGTAGGCGACTTCGAGATAGTTGCGCCTGGCTGGGAATTGGTAGCGTCCGACGGTGAGGTCGTCATCGTATTCGGACCCGCGTTTGACATCGAAGATTGCCCTCATGGCGAGCCTGAGTATGGGCGAAAACCAAGCGCGCGCCAGTCCTTGACGGGCGGCTCTTGCCTGGCTTGCGGGCATCGCCCTCGCAGTACCGGCGAGGCAAAGGAAAGTTTGCCGAACTTCGCCGCTCTGCCAGGCTCCGCCCGATCGGCGCAGCTGTTGCCGGAAGACAGGGCTATCCTCGGGCCGCTAATCTCGCCATCGGTCGCGCGCCTTCAGCTGGAACCGCTTCCGCCCGCAATCGCCAGGAAGCCGGCGGCCATGAAGCGGGCCATCCGGGCTTTGACCGCAGTGAAGTCTTCGGAGCGGCAGAGCCCGCCGGAGAGCTTATCGATGCGACCGGTGCGGGCGAGCGTGTTCATAAGAGCTCCGGTGACGAAGTGATAACCCCAGAAGATGTCTGCCTCAGAGGCTGCGGGCAGAGCCTTCTTCAGGATCGAAACGAGCTTGAGGACCACGGCGTCGAAATGCATGTCCATCATCTCGGCGCCCTCGGGCGTGTTGGAGACCCGGGCGCAGAAGGCGGCGTAATTCATCCACGGCTCGCCGCCGCCGAGGTAGAGGTCGAAATCGGTATCGAGGAAGGCATGGAGGGCGCCCTCGACAGTAGGGGCCTCACCGGCCTCGGCTTCATAGCGCTCGAGCGCGGCCATGCGCAGGCCCACCGTGGTGGAGGCGCGACGGGCGAAGACGGCCTCGAAGAGGGCCGGTTTGTCGGCGAAATAGTAGTGAAGCAGGGTGGTATGGACCCCGACCCGCGAAGCGACGTCGCGCAAGGTGGTGCCGTGCAGGCCGCTTTTCGAAAAGAGATATTCGGCCGCATCGAGGATCTGCTCGAGGGTTTCGGCCCTCTGCTCGGCCTTGGTGCGGGAGATGCGCCTGGCGCTCGATCGTTCTCTCATGTCGCCGTCCATCCCTTCTCGCCTCACCATACTCCTTCGCCTCATGAGAAGGCCGGGGTTCAAGGCGAGATTCTCAGCCCCGCCGCCCGATCGGGGGTCAGGCGGAGGCTATTGCCTTGGTCTCCGGTCTCAGGTCTCCGGGCGCAGGATCAGGCGGAAAGCCCTACAACAGTGTCCGATGATGGCGCCAAACCCGCTCTACTCAGAAAGTCGTCAACACGCTCACTCCGTACTGGCGCGGGGCGCCGGCGATCCGGATCGGGGAGAGCAGAGCGCTGATGTACTCCTCGTTGGTGAGATTGCGGCCATAGGCTGTGACTGTGAAGCGTCCGTGGGTCCAGGCGATGGAGGCGCCCAGGATGTTCCGGGGGCCGAGATGGTCGCCCAGGGCCGGGTTGTCGAAAAGCGTTCCCCACTGGCTGGAGATGTGGCTGAAGCCGACCGCAGGGGTCACCGTATCGCCGCCCGCCAAGCGAACCCTGTAGCGGGCCTCGAGATTGAAGGTGAAGTCGGGAGCGTAGGTCTGGGGATGGCCGGCGAGATTGAAACAAGTGGGGCTCGCCGGTCCGGCGAGGGCGTCGCACTGCCCGCCGACACCCACCCGGGAATCCTGAGTGAAGAAAGTTCCAAGTTGGCTCTTCTCCAATCCGAGCGAGGTTTCGAGGCTGAATGCGCCGAGGACTGCCTGGGCCGAGGCCTCGATCCCGTAGAGCCTGGTGGCGCTGGGATCGTTCTGCTCGGTATTGGAGAGCGGATTGTTGGGGAGGGGGAGAATGACCTGGAAGTTGCGGAACCGGCTGTAGTAGGCGCCGATCTGAGTCCGCAAATGATTGTCGAAGAGTTGGGACTTCCAGCCCGCCTCATAGTCGACGACGTATTCCTGGCGGAAGGGAGCTGGGATCGCCTGCTGCGGGAACTTATAGACCGAGGTGTTGAGGCCGCCCGGCTTGGCTCCGGTGGCGACGAAGACATAGAGGAAGTTCCTCGGGTCGACCTGCCAGTCGAGAGCAACCTTGCCGGTGAGATTGTTCCCCCGCTCGGTCGCGTTCTGGAATTGGTTGAGGAAGGGGGCGTACTCAGGGACGTAGAAGAGCACCTTATTGCTCGTGTCCCAGAGCGAATACCGCAGGCCCGCCTGAAGCTTGAATCCGTCGGGAAGATTGAAGCTCACCTGGCCGAACGCCGCGTAGGTATGGGTGAGGTTCACCCCGTGCAGATCCTCGTCGAACCCGCCGGGCGGCACGCCGATGTCGAAGATCGGCGGAAAATCGTAGCGGTTGGCGTCGAAATAGGCTCCGAGCACCCAGGAGATGGGACCGCGGGCGGGGGAGATGAGGTCGAACTCCTGGCTCCACAGCGTCTCGTCGACTTTCTCGGAGATGATGTAGTTGGGGGCCGGAAGATTTGTCCCGTCGATGTCGCCCTTCCAGCCTGATCGGCCGAGTTGATAGCCGCTGATCGAACGGAAAGTGATCCCGTCCGGGCCGACCCAGTCGACCTGAAGGATGGAGCGGAGAAAGTTGTCGGTCGCGTAGGCCTCGTAGTTGTTGGAGAAGGTAAACAGATCAGTCACGGGGTTTGGCTTGCCGGTGAGCGGGTTGAGGATCGCGTCACCGAAGTAGCCGCCGTTGTCGAGATAGTCGTAGTCGGTCTTCAAGATAACCTTCAGGGAATTGGTGGGAGTCCACAGAAGGGAAAGTCGACCGCTGCCCCAATAGAGGTTCGGATCACCTGTGAGCCCGGAGATATTGTAGAAGGAGTTGCGGCGCTCGAGGTTGAAGGCCACGCGGGCGGCGAAGGTCGAGCTGACCCGCAAATTTACCGCACCCTGAAGTCCCGCGTCCAGGTAGTTGCCGAACCAGCCGAAGAGATAGCCGTCATGGCTGCCCCCGATGACCGGGTCGCGCGTCGTGACGATGATCGCCCCGCCCGTGGAGTTCTGGCCGCTGAAGGTGCCCTGGGGCCCGCGTAGGACCTCGACATTGGCGATGTCGAAATAGGGTTCCTCCTGGATATATCCGGGGAAGGTCGCCACCCCATCCCTGTAGGTGATGACGCCGGTCGTGGTCTGGGTGTTGTGCTCGCCCTTGCCTATTCCGCGGATGTCGACATCGTTGCCCTGGCCAAAGTCATTGACCGCGAGCGAAGGGCTGACGAACTGGAGCTGGTCGATGGTGAAGACGCCGTTGCGGATGAGATCCGTCTGATCGAGCACGGTCACCGCAATCGGAGTCTTCTGGAGGTTCATGGTCCGCCGTTCGGCGGTGACCACGATCTCACCAACGGTCGTGGCGGAAGCGGCGGGTCGTGCACCAGGCGCGCTCGTCTGGGCGGCGGCCCCGCCGCCCCCGAGAAGGGCGAGCGCACACCCGCCCATCACGACTGAACGAATTCTCATCGATCCCCCTCCCTCTCCGCCGCCCGCTCAAGGCCGTGCGAGGGAGGCTGCCGCGCGCTCATTCGCCTGTCAATACTCATTCACGCGATAGCGAATAGACCACCATGCGATCAGCGCAGGAGGGACTCACAGCTCGGCCTCACCGCCCCTCGCCGAGGGTCCTCTCGAAGAAATCGACAGTCGCCGCATCGGCCGTCAGCCAGGTGGCGTGGCGGAGGAACCCGTGGATCTCGTCGGGAAAGACGATGTCCTCGTGGCGGACGCCCTTCTGATCCAGTCGATTGTCGAGGTCGACCATCTGGGAGAAGTGGACGTTGCGGTCGTCGTCACCCTGGATGAGAAGGACCGGGGAGGTCCACTTGTCCATGTCGGCATCGGGCGAGGCGGCCCAGAACGCGGCGCGAGCCTGCGCCCTCTCGGCGAGGGTATAGCGCTGCAGTTCGGCCCTGCGGGCGTCGAGGTAAGGGGTCCAATCGGCGATCCCGTGCATCTCGACTCCGGCCTTGAAGATATTGGAGTTGCGGGCGAGCGCGAGTTCGGTGAGGAAGCCGCCGTAGGAGCCGCCCCACATGCCGATGCGGGCGGGATCGACGCCGGGCCTCGACTGCAGGAAACGTGCGCCCGACAGCACGTCCTGGTACTCGGAAGCTCCCGTCGGGCCGGCGTGGACGGGATGGTTGAAATCCCAGCCCCAGCCGATGCCCAGGCGATAGTCGACGCTTAGGACGCTGAAGCCGTGGGCGGCGAGCCATTGGTTCACCGCATAGCTGTTGGAATAGTAGTCCATGTAGTGCCAGCCGAGCAGCATCTGTCGGGGCGGCCCCCCGTGGACGAAGATGACGCCTGGATGCGGTCCCGGGCCGGCTCCTTCGAAGAGCTGGCCATGGATCGTGAGGCCGTCGGGCGCGGCCCAGGAGACGCTCCGCGGGGCGACGAAATCCGCCGCGGGGAAATCGGTCGGCGGGGCCTGGCCGGCGAGGGCGCGGAGGTCCTGGCCGGAAGGCGACATGGCCTCGACCACCGGCGGAGCGGCGACGCCGGCGCCGATGAAGGCGATCGTTCCCGAGAGGGCCTGGGGCGTCCACTCGAGGCCCTCGCCGGAGGTGAGAGGTCTGATCGGTCCGCCGTCAGCCGAGACCTCAAAGAGATGGCGGCGATCGAAATCGTGGGTCCGGGCGCCGGCATTGGCCGAAAAGACGAAGGCGCGCTCGTCGGGCGTCTCCACGACGTCCTCGACCATGTAGGGGCCGGGGGTGAGAACGCGGGCTGGACCTCCGCTCTCTGATACGATCCAGAGATGCGGCCAGCCGTCGACGTCGGCGGTGAAGGCGAGGCGGTCGCCGGCCGCCCAGTGGAGATTGGCGGCGCCGGCGGTCTCTGCGGGGAAGGAGCCATGGAGGGTGTCGGGGCTCGCCCAGACGAGGTGGCCCGCGCCGCGCGCCGCATCGGCGCTCCAGATCGCCCACGGATGGGGCACGCGTTCTAATATCGGCTCGGGGGCGCCGCCCTTCCCAGGGCGGCGGGTAAAGGCGACGCGGCTCCCGTCCGACGACCAGACCGGGTCGGAATCTCGGCTGGTGGAAGGCGCGAGCCAGAGGATGGGATGGGCCTCGTCGGTGAAGACTCCGATGAGGGCGTGGTCGTCGCGGTCGGAGACGAACGCGAGGCGGGAGCCATCGGGCGACCAGCGAAGGTCGTGGCCCACGCCATGGTCATAGGTCTGGCCGTGATCGAAGAAGAGGCGATGGACGCCTGTTCCGTCCAGATGGGCGGTCCACACCTGGCGGTCCTTGACGTAAGCGAGTTCGCCCTTCGCCGAGAGAGCTGGGTCGTCCCCTTGGGCAACCGCATGGGCGGGCTTGGCGATCGAGAGATCGACCGCCCAGATCGTCTCCTTGGGCTGGACGGGCGAGGAGTCAGGATCGGGGGCGAGGTCGCCCTTGGCGGGCCAGTTGGCGTCGTGGTCGCCGCCGCGCACAAAGACCAGCGTCGATCCGTCCGGCGAGAAGGTGAGGTCGGAGAGCTCCTGGCCGTCATCGGCGGTAAAGTCGGTGACTTGCCGGGGAACGAAGGCCGGGGCGCTGGCGACGAAGATGTTGCGAACGCCCTGAAGCGTGCGGACCCAGGCGATTTCGTCGGCCTTCTTCGCCGAAACGAGGTTATCGACGAACGGATAGTCGAGCGCCTGGGCGATGGTGAAAGGCTCCGCGTCGGAGGGGGCGGCGAAGACGACCGGCGACCCAAGAAAACTGGCGGCGAGAAGCGCTCCGGCCGCGGCCCAAAGATGCTTCATCTGCGCCCCCTCGAAATCACGATGCCCGCCTGATCTCTTCGCGTTCCGGAGGCGCGGTTGTCAATTCGGCGCACGCCGCATGGGGAGAGATGAGCCATTCTACCCTGCTGAGCCGAAGACCAGGCAAAAGGGACGCTGGCCGGCCTCCCACGCCGCCGGCGCGGGGTGGGAGGCTCTCCAGGTCTCGACTGGTTACATCGGACCGGCGGAGCTCGAGGCGGAGCCGGAGGCGTCCGCATTCGCCCCCGAAGGGCCGCGTGCATAAAGAGAACCGCCAAGGCTTCCCGAGCCGCCGTTCACGCCGGCCGAGGCGCCGCCGCCCGCCTGACCGGAGCCGGAGGTCCGACCGGCCAGGGAAGAGGCTTCGCCGGTCGTCGAACCGACCACCGAACCCGCGGTGGACGCGCCCCTGCGGCCGAGCCTCGTCGAAGCGTTGCGGGCGTTCAGGGCGGTGTTCCGCGCACCCTGGACGGCGCCCTCGGCGGTGGACGTCCCCCGGTTCAGGGTCTTCTTCACGTGGGGCCGAGGGATGCGGGTGGTGGAAAAATCGTCCCCAGCTTGCGGGCTGAGCGCGCCAGAGGCGTTTCCTGAGGCCGAGCCGGTCAGAGAGCCGGTGAGGCCGCCGACGCCGCCGCCCAGACCGCCCCCCAAACCGCCGCCGAGGCCCCCTCCGAGACCGCCAAGCGGTCCGCCGAAAGCCGCCGCGCCAAAGGCGAGGGCGCCGGAAAGAGCGGCGGCGAAAAACCAGTGGGTCCTACGCATGATCTGATCCTTTTCGAAATGAGCCTTCTCAGCGGCTCGTTCGGAGAAGAAACGACGGCCAAGTGGGATTTCATCCCGGCTTTCAGTGAACGCCGAGCACAAAAGGCGGAACACGGAGATCGGCCCCGACGAGGCCGCGGCCGAGGCCCCGCCCGTGGCGGGCGGAGCGGGCCAGGGCGTCGAGGGCGGCGGGAAGGCTCTCGCCGGGGCGGTCCATGGTCCTGGCGAGGAGGCCCGCGACGATCGGGACCGCGAAGGAGGATCCCCGGACGCTTCCATACCCGCCGCCGATCTTCGCCGCCGCCATGTCGGCGCCCGGACCGGCGAAATCGACGTGTCGGGCGCGCCCGTCCTCGATGAGCAGGCGGCCCTTCCCGTCCACGGCGGTCACCGAGACGACGCCGGGCCAGGAGGCTGGGAAGGCCGGCGGCGCGGCCGGCCCATCGTCCCCCACCGGAGCGATGACCGCCTCGCCGCGCCTGACAAGGGCGGCGACGGCGGCCCCGAGCGCGATGTCGGGGGGGCCGGCGAGGCTCATGTTGACCACCCGCACGCCTCGCTCGGCGAGCCAGGCCAAGGCCCGCGCCAGATCCAGAGCCGAGCCGCCGGTGGGTGAAGAGCCATAGACGTCGGCGACGAGGAGGGGCGCGCCCGGTGCGGCCCCTTCGAAGCGACCCTGGCGTCCGACGAGGAGGGAGGCGACGGCGGTCCCATGGGCGGCGGGAACGACCTCTCCGGCGAAGCCGCGCTCTTCGAGGCGCTCGCCGGCGAAGGCTGGATGAGAGGCTTGAACGCCGGTGTCGATAAGCCCGATCGGGACGCCGATGGGAGGTCGGGCGCGCGAGCTACTTGAACTTCGCGCTGCACTTTCCCCGCGCCGCTGCGCGTGGGAAGGCGGGACGCCGGCCGGCTGGTAGATTGGATCCAGATCATAGTGGCCGGTGGGATCCAGACGTTTCAGTCGGGCGAGGGCCGCGACGGCGGAGAGCCCCGCCGGCGCTTCCAGCGCGGCGACTTCGAGGCCGAGCGGGGCGAGGGCCGTGCGCTCGCGCACGGCGAAGCCGGCCCTCTCGGCGATGGCCAGGGAAGCCGGCGAGGGGGAAAGAAGAAGGATCTCTCCCTTGACCACTGGCCATCCGTGAGGACCGGCCTCGAGCACGGTGCGCTCTCTTCGGATGAGAGCGCGAAGGCGCAACTGGCGCGCCTCGAGGAGCCGGCCGGCAAGCCCGCTGGTCGTGCCGAGTGTCTGGCCGGCGACGGTCCGGCCAAGCGCGCCGGGAGCGCCAGGAACTCCGGAGAGAGGCGGGTTGGGGAGCGAGGGAAGGCCGCCCAAGGGCCCATTGAGGGGTCCGCCGACAGGCCCGCCCAGGGGTCCTCCGAGGAGTTGGGCGCGGGCGGGGAGCGCCGCTCCCCCTGCGGCGGCCGCCGCGACCATGGCCGCGGCCAGGACCAGGGTCGGAACGCCATGCCTCTTCGCCATGAGCTTCTCCTTCAGCGTCATACCCACTCCTGGGTCGCCGCGCCGCGCCTCGGCTCGGGCTTGGGCGGCGGCGCCCTTCGGCTATGATGGGCGGCTACGGGCGCCGATCCAATTCCCGAGGCCGATCGCCAAGTCCTCGGGGATGAAACGCGCCTTCCCGGTCGTTTCATCCAGGCGCTCGAAGGATGAGGATTTGGACGCCTTCCAGCGGGAGTTGATCGACTTGACGCCACGGCTGCGCCGCTTCGCCCGGACTCTCGCCCGCGATGCCGCGGAAGCGGACGATCTTGTCCAGACGGGCCTGGAGCGAGCGCTTCGGCGGCGCGCCTCCTTCAAGACGGGGACGAGGCTCGACGCCTGGATGTTCGCGATCCTCAAAAACGCCTGGATCGACGAGGCGCGATCGCGGAGCCGGGGGGCGCGGGTGATTGCCTCGGGCATTGAGGTCGAGAGCCTCGGGTCGGCGGCCGAGGCCTCGACCGATCCCCTGGAGCGGACCCGGATAGAGCGGGCCCTGCTTTCCCTCCCCGAGGATCAGCGTCTGGCGGTGGTCTTGGTCCTCGTCGAGGGCCTTTCCTATGGCGAGGCCGCCCAGGCTCTGGGAGTGCCCCAGGGCACCCTGACCAGCCGCTTGGGAAGGGGCCGCGCCCAGCTGATGGCCGAGCTGGAAGAGGTCGGCCAATGACGCGCCCGGACGAGGCGACGATCGCCGCCTTCGTGGACGGCGAGCTCGCCCCCAAGCGAGCCAAGGAGATCGAGAACCTGGCCCGAGTCGACGCCGGCTTGGCGGACCGGATCGAAGCACATCGGGCCGTGAAACGCGAGCTTTCGACCGCCTTGGCAGGCGCGCTCCAGGAGAAGGTCCCGGCGCGGCTTCTGCGGACGATCGACCCCGATGGGAGACGCGAGTACGGGCCCGAGCCGGGGTCCGATGCGAGGATCGTCGATCTCGCCGAGTTCCGCGCCCGCCGTCGAGGCGCCGGAGTCACGGCCTGGCCGGCCGCGGCGGCGCTGGCCGCGTGCGTTGCCCTGGGCGTCTTCCTGGGCGCTGGCGAACGACTCGTCTTTTCCTCCGCGCCGCTCTCGAGCCAGGATGGCCGGTTGGTGGCCGGCGGGGCGCTCGCTGAGGCCCTCGAGCATCGCCTCGCCGCTGAACCGCCAACCAGCCGGCAGGCCGTCCGCGTCGGGCTGAGCCTGAAGACCCCGGGCGGACTCTACTGCCGCACCTTCACACTCCGGGGGCGGACGGCGACGGCCGGCCTCGCCTGTCGCGAAAAGAAGGTGTGGGAGGTCAGGATGGCGATGGCCGTTCCTCCCGCGACCCGCCAGCCGGAGTACCAGACCGCGGCCACCGAGGTTCCCGGTCCGATCCTGACCCTGGTCGAGCAGATGAGCGGAGGGACCCTGCTGGACGCCCAGCAGGAGCGCGGCGCCCGCGCCCAGGGCTGGCGCTAGCCAAGTCAGAGAGAGGCGGATCCTCGCGAGCCTTCGGGCTCCGGGAGGGTCCGGAACCTTGCGAAGCGGCGGCCGCATCGCCACCTTTTGACTGCCTGATGGTCGGGGCGGCGAGGCGAAGAGCGCAGCTTCCTTTTGGGGCGCGGGAAGATGATCCCTCGCTGAAGTCGGCCTTCGCAAGCTTCGCCGACTGAACCCGCAGTCCCCCGAAGCGTTCTTCACGCGAGGAGATGTTCATGTTGGTCTCGCATCTGTCCAACGAGGCGTTCGCCGCGCTGGGAGCGCCGGATCTCGTCTATGTGCGTCCGATCAAGGCTGCCGAGGTGCTCGGCGCCGATGGCCGCGTCGGCGATCTCGAACTGGATCCCGAGCAGACGCTCTACGCCGTCCATCGCGCCGATGGCGCCAGGCTCGCGGTGATGGGAGACAAGGACTCGGCCGTCGCCGCCGCGCTCGCCCACGAGCTCGCCCCCGTCTCCGTCCACTAACTCATTCCGCTCCGCATTGCGCGGCGCCGGCGAGCGGCGCCATACGCCGGACGTGAACCCCTTTCCCACCGCCCCCGACAAGAAGAGCCTGGAGCGCGGGCGCGAGCTCGCCCCCCGCTTCGACGAGGCGGGCCTCGTCGCCGCGGTCGCCACCAACGCAGTCACCGGCGAGGTTCTGATGCTGGCCTTCATGAATGCCGAGGCTTTGAAGCTCACCTTGGAGACCGGGGAGGCGCACTATTTCAGCCGTTCGCGCGGACGGCTGTGGCGCAAGGGCGAGGAGAGCGGCCAGGTGCAAAGGGTCGAGGAGATCCGCATCGACTGCGATCAGGACGCGGTGTGGCTGAAGGTCCTCCCGCAGGGCGACGGCGGGGCTTGCCACGTCGGCTTCCGCTCTTGCTTCTACCGCAAGATCGAGGCGGGCGGCCTCATCGAAAAGCCTTGAGCACGACGCCAAGGGAGGGAACGCCAGCCGGTCAGGTCCTCTGGGCCGAACTCAGAGGGTCCGCTGGCGGGCGGCTCGACAAGGTTCTGGCGACGGCGGCGCCGCAGCTTTCCAGGGCGCGGCTCCAGGCCCTGATGCGGGAGGGCCGCGTCACGCTCGGAGGCGAGGCGGTGAGCGATCCCGCTGCGCCGGCGAAGCCCGGCCGCTACCGGATCCTTCTGCCGCCCCCGGCCCCGGCGACGCCCAAGGGCGAGGACATCCCGCTTTCGATCCTCTTTGAGGACGAGCACCTTATCGTCCTCGACAAGCCCGCCGGAATGAGCGCCCATCCGGCCCCGGGAACCCCGGCCGGCACTCTCGTCAACGCCCTCATCCGCCACTGCGGCGAGAGCCTTTCGGGGATCGGGGGAGTGGCGCGGCCAGGCATCGTCCATCGCCTCGACAAGCTCACCAGCGGGGTGATGGCGGCGGCCAAGACCGATATCGCCCACCGGGGCCTGGCGGCGCAGTTCGCGGCGCATTCGATCGAGCGTGTCTATGCGGCCTTCACGCGGGGCGCGCCGAAGGCAAGAACCGGTTCGCTCGCCGCCCGCATCGGCCGCTCGAGGATCAACCGCAAGAAGATGGCCGTCCTCGGAGAAGGCGCGCATGGAGGCCGGATGGCGGTGACCCACTGGCGGACCCTCCGTCTCTACGGGCCGGTCGAAAAGCCGCTCGCCGCGCGGCTGGCCCTGACCCTTGAGACCGGAAGGACACACCAGATCCGCGTCCACCTCGCCCATCTGGGCTCGCCGTGTCTGGGCGATCAAGTCTACGGATCGGCGCCGCCGACGCCGGCCGTGCGGGCGGCGATGTTCGAATCCGGCCTCGCCCGCCAGGCTCTCCATGCCGAGGTCCTGGGATTCACCCACCCGGTGACGGGCGAGGCCCTGCGCTTCAAGTCCGACCTCCCGGATGACATGGCAAGGCTCGCCGCCCTGCTTGCCGACGCCCTTTGAGATTCTCTGATAAGTCGGCGGGGAAACATCGCTGGAGCGGGTCTTCAGCCCGTCTTAAAGCGGTCGCAACCAATGATTATCTCTAGGGTTCGGGGACCGGCTCGCCGCTTGCGGCGTTTCTCCCAAAGGAAAAGATTATAGGCAAGGATCGATAGATGCCGGCTGCCAACGCGCTCTCGGTGATGAGTCCCGATGGGGGCCTCTCTCATTACCTCACCGAGATCCGCAAATTTCCGATGCTCGGCAAGGACGAGGAGTTCATGCTCGCCAAACGCTGGCGCGAGCATCAGGACCCCGACGCCGCCCACCGGCTTGTCACCTCGCACCTGCGGCTGGTGGCCAAGATCGCCATGGGCTACCGCGGCTATGGCCTGCCCATCGGCGAGGTGATCAGCGAAGGCAACGTCGGGCTGATGCAGGCGGTCAAGAAGTTCGAGCCGGACAAAGGATTCCGCCTGGCGACCTACGCCATGTGGTGGATCAGGGCCTCGATCCAGGAATACATCCTTCGGAGCTGGTCGCTGGTGAAGATGGGCACCACCGCGGCTCAGAAGAAGCTCTTCTTCAACCTGCGCAAGGCCAAGAGCGAGATCAGCGCCCTCGAAGAGGGCGACCTGCGGCCCGAACAGGTGGCCCAGATCGCCGCCAAGCTCGGCGTGCTCGATTCGGAGGTGGTTTCGATGAACCGGCGCCTCGCGGGCCCCGACGCCTCGCTCAATGCGCCGCTTCGCAGCGACTCCGAGAACGAGTGGCAGGACTGGCTGGAGGACAAGGAGGCGGTGAGCCAGGAAACCCGTCTCGCCGAGGATGAGGAGAAGGCCCTGCGCATGGGCCTCCTCGAAGAAGCCATGACCGAGCTCACCGACCGCGAGAGGCATATCCTGACCGAGCGTCGGCTGAAGGACGATCCCACCACCCTGGAGACGCTGGCTTCGGAATACGGGGTCAGCCGCGAGCGGGTGCGCCAAATCGAGGTGCGCGCCTTCGAAAAGCTGCAGACCGCCATGCGCGCCGCCGCCGCCGAGCGGAACCTCGTGGAGGCTTAGGGCCGGTCAGGCCGCGGCGAGGCCTAGCACCAGGTTTGGGTGGGGAACATCGATCGCGGAACGAACGTTCGCCGCGGGCGCCCCTGCCGGCCGGTCGGTGCGGCGGCGAAGAACGCCGGTGTAGTCGCCGGCGTTGAAACGGCGGCGATCGGGGCCGACGTAGGTCGGAACCTCGATCCAGGCCCGCGGTTCGCTGGCCGCGGAGGCCAGACGCCGGAGAAGTTCGCTGCGGGTGAAGGGCTTCTTCAGGACCTCGTGGGCGCCGCAGTCGCGGGCGGCGATGATGTCGGAAAGGACCGGGCGTCGGGCGAGGAGGATGGCCACCGCCATGCGGCACGAGGCGGCCGAGCGCCTGAGGCGGCGCACGAACGCCTCGCCCTCGATTCCGGCGGTTTGTTCGACAAAGACGGTCCGAGGCTCGATGCGATCCATCAGATCGAAGGCGGCGTCGGGACCTGGAGCGGTCCAGATCTGACCCGGACCGATCAGGCGCAGGAGCTCTCCCAGGGCCCGGGCGGCGGCGGCGTCGGGATCGACGATGAGCACCCGCTCCAGGAGCGGCGCGGCCCGCTTCACGATGAGGCCGTCGAAATCAAAGAGGGGGCTGGGGGACGTTTCCATCGTCCGTCCTGCATAGCCTCTCAAGGTGAAGGACGACTTTCGAAACAGGGTTAAGGATGCACTCCGGATTTCGGATCTGGCGCGTTTTCTCTTGGATGGAGCGCCTACGCTTCGCTAGGGAACTGCAAGGGGGCCGGCGAGGAAGGGATCGGAAAGGACGATGACGTCTTCCCTCTGGGGACTGGTGGTGACGAGCTCGACTTTCGCCCCGATCAGGGCCTCGATGCGGCCGATGTAGGCGCGCGCGGCGGGCGGCAAGCCGGCGAGCTCGCGCACGCCGTGGGTGCTCTCGCTCCAGCCCTCGGCCTCCTCGTAGAGCGGCTTCACTCGGGCTTGGTCGGAGAGCGCGGCGGGGAGGAAATCGAGGCGCTCGCCGTCAAGTTCGTAGGCGATGCAGATCTTGAGCGTTTCCAGGCCGTCGAGGACGTCCAGCTTGGTGAGAACCACGCCCTGGATGCCGGCGATCTGGATAGACTGACGCACGATCACCGAATCGAACCAGCCGCAGCGGCGCTTGCGACCGGTGACCGTGCCGACTTCCGCCCCGGCCCCGCTGGCCGCACCTCGGGCGAGGCGGTCGCCGAGGGCTCCGGTGAGTTCGGTCGGGAAGGGGCCCTGGCCGACCCGAGTGGTGTAGGCCTTGACGATTCCCAGGATGTGCCCGGCGGCGGCCGGGCCGACGCCCGAGCCGGCGGCGGCGGCGCCCGGCAGGGTGGTGGAGGAAGTGACGAAGGGATAGGTGCCATGATCGACATCGAGGAGGCTCGCTTGGGCCCCCTCGAAGAGCACCCGGCGCCCCGCGTCCATGGCCTGGTGGAGCACCCGCCAAGCCGGCTTGACGTAGGGGGCCAGCCGCGGGGCTAGGCCGGCTAGCTCGCCCTCGAGGGCCGCGGGATCGATGCTGGGCAGGGAAAGGCCGCGACGCAAGGGCTCATGGTGGGCGAGGAGCCGCTCGATCTTGGCCGGCAGGGCGGCGGAGTCGAAGAGGTCACACACCCGGATGGCGCGGCGGCCGACCTTGTCCTCATAAGCCGGCCCGATCCCCCGTCCGGTGGTCCCGATCCGCCCCGCTCCCGAAAGGCTCTCGCGGGCGGCGTCGAGATCGCGATGGAGCGGCAGGACCAGGCAGGCGTTGTCGGCAAGAACGAGGATATCGGGGCTGATCGACAGCCCCTGGGCGCGGACCCGCTCGATCTCATCGAGAAGCGCCCATGGATCTACGACTACCCCGTTGCCGATGATCGAGAGCTTGCCACGGACCACCCCGGAGGGCAGCAGCGAGAACTTGAAGGTCCGGTTTCCCACCACGATGGTGTGGCCGGCGTTGGCCCCGCCCTGGAAGCGGACCACGACGTCGGCGCGGCCGGCCAGCCAGTCGATGACCTTGCCCTTGCCCTCGTCGCCCCACTGGGCACCGACAACCGTCACGTTCGCCGCAGTTTGTGGGGCCACGAAAAAGAGCCTCCCGCGCTCGAAAGTCCTCGCATGAGGAAAGGCGGGCGGCCTTTCCGAGGCCCTTTAGCGCAAAGCCGCCGATTCGAGCAACGTCACAGCGGCCGACCTAGAGCTCGACCGCGCCGCCCAGCGCCGCCTCGGCGAAGGCGCAGTGCATGGCGATGCCGCGGGCCATGGCCTGCTCGTCCAGCACCATGCGGTTGGAATGGAGCCCGCAGCAGGTGCGATGGTCCTCTCCCTCGGGGGAGACGCCGAGCATGGCCATGCAGCCTGGGACCTTCTGCAGAACGTAGGAAAAGTCCTCCGCCCCCATCAGCGGAGCCGGAACGGTGCGCCAGGCGTCCTCGCCGTAGAGAGCCTTGGCGACGCGCTCGGCGAGGCCGACGATCCGCCCGTCGTTGACGGTGACCGGGAAGCCCGGCTCGATCTCCACCCCGGCCTTCGTCTCGTGGGCGGCGGCGATGTTCTCGGCCACGCGCCGGATGCCGGCATGCACCTGGGCTCTCGTTCGTTCTGAAAGCGTGCGCACGGTGCCCACCAACTCGCCGGCTTCGGGAATGACGTTGTTGGTGGTGCCGGCGGCGATCTTGGCGATGGTGATGACAGCCGGATCGGCGACGTTGATCCGCCGGGTGACGAAGGTCTGCAGGGCGAGCGCGATCTCGCACATCGCCGGCACCGGATCGGCGGCGTCATGGGGCATCGAGGCGTGGCCTCCGCGGCCGACGACGGTGATGGTGATCTTGTCGGCCGAGGCCAGGAGCGGGCCGGGGCGGGAGACGAAGACGCCGGAGGGCATGTTCGGCGAGACGTGCAGGGCGAAGGCGATGTCGGGCAGGGGGTCAAGGAGGCCGTCGTCAAGCATGCATCTCGCCCCGTGCCAGCCTTCCTCCCCGGGCTGGAACATGAAGGCGACCGTGCCGGCGAGGCGCTCGCGCCTGGCCGAGAGCGCGCGGGCGGCGCCGGCCAGCATGGCGACATGAGTGTCGTGACCGCAGGCGTGCATCGCCCCCTCGTTGGTCGAGGCGTAGGCAAGGCCCGTGTCCTCATGCATCGGCAGGGCGTCCATGTCGCCGCGCAGAAGGACCGTGCGCCCGTTGGCGGGGCCTCTGAGGATGGCGACGAGGCCGCTGGTGGAGGGGCCCTCGCGGATCTCCAGCGGAAGGCCCTCGAGCGCGGCCTTCACCTTGGCGGTGGTCTTGGGAAGATCGAGGCCGAGCTCGGGCTCGCCATGGATCCGTCGGCGCAGCGCGACGGCGTCTTCGAGGAGATCGGCGCCGGCCTTGGTCCAGGCCTCGCGATCCAGGGTCAGCGGGATCATCGGTCTTTCCTTCCAACGCGCTCCTGAGCGCCTTTCATAGAGCCGGCCGCGTCGCTTAAGAAGGGGGATGGAGGCGAGCCTGAAGACGGAGGAGGAAGAACGGCCGAGGAGCGCCCGCCCCAGGCGTGTGGGGCTCAGGGATATCCGTTCGGCGGCGCGTCGGCTCTCCGGACGGGCGGTCCGAACCCCTTTTATCGCCTCGCCGGCCCTTGACGAGCGTATCGGGGGAAGGGTGTTCCTTAAGGCCGAGACCCTGCAGCGGATCGGAGTCTTCAAGTTCCGCGGGGCCTACAATCGCCTCTCCCGCCTCTCCGGCGCCGAACGGAAGCGGGGGGTCGTTGCGTTCTCCTCGGGGAACCACGCCCAGGGCGTGGCGCTGGCCGCCAAGCTACTCTCCATTCCGGCGATCATCGTGATGCCCTCCGATGCCCCGGCCGTGAAGCTTCGGGCGACCCGCGAACTGGGGGCCGAGGTCCGGCTTTACGATCGAGCGAGTGAGAGCCGCGAGACGATCGCCGCCGAGATCGCCGCCGCGCGCGGAGCGATCCTCGTCCCATCGTTTGACGATCCGCTGATCATCGCCGGCCAAGGGACGGTTGGCCTCGAGGCAGTCGAACAGGCTGCCCAGGCCGGGACGCGGCTCGACCTCTTGGCCTCACCGATCGGCGGCGGCGGTCTGATGGGCGGGATCGCCGGGGCTCTTGACGCCCTCTCGCCCAAGACGCAGCTCTTCGGCGTCGAGCCCGAGGGCTTCGACGACGCCGCCCGCTCCCTCAAAGCTGGGGTCAGGGTGGGCGCGCCTCCCCATCCGCGCTCGCTTTGCGATGCGCTGGAGACGCCGATGACCGGCGAGCTCACCTTTCCACTCCTTCGCGATCACCTCAGCGGCATTGTCGCGGTGAGCGACGCCGAGGTCGCCGAGGCCGTGCGCTTCGCCTTTGCGACCCTCAAGCTGGTGGTTGAGCCGGGGGGCGCGGCGGCGCTCGCCGCGGCGCTCGCGGGCAAGCTCGATCTTTCCGGCAAAACCGCCTGCCTTGTTCTATCCGGCGGCAACGTCGATCCGGACCTGTTCGCCCGGATCCTCGCCAGGGAGCTTTAGGAAAGTCTCCGGAAGGCGAGCGGGTCTCCACCGCCGGCGGCGGCGATGCGACTAAGTGCGCCGGCGAGCCGCTCGCGGGCGACGGCCATGTGATGGGCGTTGGCGTGAAGGAGCTGGTCCCCGGCTCCGGCGACAAATCCGATGTGGCCGCGCCAGACGACGAGGTCGCCGCGGCGAAGATCGGACCTCTCGACCTCGCGCCCAAGGAGCGCCTGCTGGTCGGCATCCCTGGGCGAGGCGGCGCCGCAGGCGAGGAGCGCCTGCTGCACGAGGCCGGAGCAGTCGAGTCCCTCGGCCGAGCGTCCAGCCCACAGGTAGGGCGCGCCCATCATCAGGGCGGCGGCGCGGACCGGATCGACGAGCGGGGCGCCGATCGGACGGATCGCCCTCTTGGAAATCCATCCGGCCCTCGCGATGCGGACGAAGGCTCCCTCCTCGGCCTCGACGGCGAGAAGGGCGTTGAGGCTCAGGGGACCGAACGGCGGGGCGCGCACCCTGGGCTCGGCGAAAGCGAACGCGGAGCGCGCCGCCAGGAAGTGGGTCGGGCCGATCACCTCCTCGGCGAGCGCCTCGCGGCGCACATGGCCGACGTAGCCGTCGCGTCGCGACTGTCCGAAGGCGAAGCCTTCACGGAACTCGAGTACTTCTAAGAGCTCTCCGAAGAGGAGCTGGCTTACCGCCGGCGCGCTCTCGTCTGCGGCGGCGCGCATCCAGGCCGCGGGGGAGGCGACCTGAAAGGTCGATGTCGGAGCATAGGCCCTCGCCGGCTCGATGCCCTCGAGGGCGCCGGCAGCGAGGCCCGGCTTGGCGAGCAGGAGACGCGGGTCGGCGCTCACCCGTAGCGCGCCTTGATGACCTCGAAGAGGGCGCGGATGGCCTGGGCCTCGGCCCCAACCGGCCAGCCGGGACGGCCGCGCGGATTCCACGCAAAGATGTCGAAGTGGGCCCAGGCGCCCTTGGGCGCGAAGCGTTCGAGAAAAAGCGCGGCGGTGACCGAGCCGGCTTGAGCCCAGGCGTCGGGATCGTTGCGGAGATCGGCGACATCGCTCTCCAGCGCCGGTGCGTAGCCGCGCCACAGCGGCATCCGCCAGAGGGGATCGAACGCCGCCGCGGAGGCGGCGGCGAGCTCGCCGGCCAGGGCCTCGTCGGAGGTGTAGAAGGGAACGACCTCCGGGCCGAGAGCAACGCGGGCGGCTCCGGTCAGGGTGGCGAGGTCGATGGTGAGCTCCGGCTCCAGCTCGCCGGCTCGGGCGAGGGCGTCGGCGAGGATGAGGCGGCCCTCGGCGTCGGTGTTGCCGACCTCGATCGAAAGACCTGAGCGCGAAGAGAGGACGTCGCCGGGGCGCATCGCCGACCCGCCGACGGCGTTCTCCACCACTGGAGTCAGCACGGTGAGATGGACCCGAAGGCCCGCGGCCATGATCATTCGACCCAGCGCCAGAGCATGGGCGGCGCCGCCCATGTCCTTTTTCATCAGGCGCATCGAGGCCGCGGGCTTGAGGTCGAGCCCACCGGAATCGAAGACCACTCCCTTGCCGATGACCACGACCTTGGGGGCGCCCTCCTCGCCCCAGGAGATCTCGATCATGCGTGGGGATCGCTCGGCGCTCGCCGCCCTGCCAACGGCATAGACGGCCGGATAGCCCTCGGCGAGTAGTTCGTCGCCGGCGATGACAGAGATTCTCGCATCGTGGGCGTGGGTGATTTCGCGGGCGATCGATTCCATTTGCCTCGGCCCCATGTCATTGGCCGGGGTGTTGATCATGTCCCGGGCGAGCGCGCAGGCGTGGGCGATGGCCCGGATCTGGGTGAGCTCGGACTCGTCAAGACCGACCGCCAGCCTGGGCGCAGAGGCGCCGCGCTTGGTCCGGTAGCGGTCGAAGCGGTAGGCCCCCTGGGCCCAGGCGAGGGCGAGCGCGGCGGCGCTGAGAGGGGCGGTCTCGCTCTCAAGGCGGTAGTCGCCGGCGGGCAGGCTGGCCGAAAGGGCCCGCGCGGCGCCGGCATCGGGCTTGGCGGCCTCGCCCATCCCGAACAAGACCTTGGCCGGCTTTCCGCCCTCGCCGGGCACGGCGACGATCTCGCCGGCGCGGCCGGAGAAGGATGCCAGAGCGGCGGCCGGCTCGCTCGGGAGTTCGCCGCCGGACCAAAAGAGGTGGATCGGAATCGCCGGGCCCTCGGCCTTGGCGAGCAGAACTTCGCTCATCGCGCCTCCGAATGCTCGATGGGCGATGTAGACCGCCGCTCGGCCCAAGACCAGTTTTCCGGCGGGCGCGATCCAACCCACGCCCCTCCGTCGGGAGTCGAAATCTTAACCGTTCGTTTACGGCGCCTCCGCCACCTTCGGTTATCTTGGCCGGACGCGCGACCATGTCCTTTGAGTCTTCTGCAGCGGCAATCTCAGCGGCAGTCCTGCTCGCCCTGGCGATGGCTGGTCCGGCCGCCGCGGGCGACGCCACCCCGCCGATCACGACCGTCCAGCCGACCAAACCCGCCAAGGCCGCCAAGCCGCCGCCGCCGCTCGTGATCACCGCCAAGCAGAGGGCCGAGGCCGACCGTCTCGACCCGCTCGCCAGAGCCGCTTTCTGGGACCGGGTGACGCAATCCAAGCCGGATGATGTCGTCGCCCAGGTAAAGCTCGCCGCCGCCCTGAGGGATCTCGGCCGTTATCAAGAGGCGAGCGAGGATGCGAGCCGCGCCCTCGTCGTCGCGCCGGACGACCTCGACGCCCTGCTCGAGGAGGGCCGCGATCACATCGCCGCCGGCGAGGGATTTTTCGCCATCGCGCCGCTCACCAAAGCCGTCGCCCTCGCTCCAAAGGATTGGCGGTGCCGGTCGTTGTTGGCCATCGCGCTCGACCAGGACCAACGTCCGACCGAGGCGCTCGCCAACCATGAAAAGGCGGTCTCTTTGGCGCCGAACAACCCATCCGCCCTTTCCAACCTCGCCATGTTCGAAGCCACTCACGGAGAGGCCGCCAAGGCCGAAGCGCTCTTGCGCAAGGCGTTGGCCGAGCCCGGGGCGGGGTCCAAGGAGAGGGAGAACCTCGCCCTGATCCTCGGCCTCGAGGGCCGACTCAGGGAGGCCGAGGCGCTCGAGCGGCAGGATCTGCCCCCATCGGCGGTCGCCAACAACCTCGCCTACTTCCGCGCCGCAGCGGCACCGCCCCTCGATCGCACCTGGTCGTCTGTGGAAAAGGCGCAATGACCCAATTCTGCAGTTGCGATCCTCCGGCAACGGAGGCAAGAAAAAGACGCTGTGTCGGGAACCAAACACCTTGGCAGAGTCTTTGGGTCACGGCGCCGCAAAGCTTCCGGACGAGGCGAATTCGTCTGCTTGTTTTCGGCGCTTCGGGCGCGTTGAAGCCCCGCTGGGCAACTTGGGGAGAGACTCGATGAAATGGCAACTCCTGGGCGGCGCC
>JBOHLG010000021.1:0-54569 GCA_050729515.1 Caulobacteraceae bacterium | reverse complement strand
CGACCTGCGCGAATCAGGCTCGATCGAACAGGACGCCGACGTGGTGATGTTCATCTACCGCGAGGCCTACTACCTCGGCCGCTCCCAGCCCAAGGAGGGCACCGCCGAGCATCTCGAGTGGCAGGAGAAGATCGATCCGGTGCGCAACCTCGCCGAGATCATCATCGCCAAGCAGAGACACGGCCCGATCGGCAGCTTCGAGCTGCACTACGACGCCGACCTCACCCGGTTCTCGAACCTGGGGCGGGAAGATCGCTATCCCGCGAGTGGATCGTAGTAGACCGATGGTCCCCATCCGCTGAGGGTTCGAGCCAGCGTCGGTTTGAAGACGTGTCGCGTTGCTCCGGCGCGGCCAGTGCGATGCATGATCTTCAGCCGCGCCACGAGTTGAGCGGGCGGCGGCCGCTCAGACGTGGAGGCCGCCGGCGGCCATGCCGATGGAGGCCGGGGCCATGAGGAGGCCCAGGATCAACGCCACCACGATCTCCACGACGATCACCGCCACCACCGTCATCACCGTGTAGCCGAGCGCTTGCTCCGGCGCGCTCTTCATCAGCCTGGGAAGGCCCAGGTAGAGAAGGTAGAGGCCCCACAGGGAGCAGAGCACGACGATGATTCCAAGCGGCGGGAAGATCAGCAGGATCCCCGCCGCCCAGGCCGGCGTCGAGGAATAGACCGCCACCTTCATCGCCGAGGTCCGGTTCTTCTCGCCGCCGAAGTTGGGGGCCAGGAACTCGATGATGAGGCCGATCACGAACACCGCGGCGAGGTTCAGCACGTAGCGGCCGATCGCCTGGGCGATCGAGGCGCCGAGCGCTGGATGGAACCTAATCCCGAAGGCCCCGTAACCGAAGAGTTGGCCGCCGATGAGGGCGGCGATGGCCGGGATCGCGGCCAGGATGCAGGCGTAGGCCAGGAAAAGCTGGGAAACGCTCGTCGGCTCGGCGGCGATGAGGTCCCATTCCGTCTTGGGCCTGAAGATGATCGCCTGGGCGCGGGCGATGATCCCCGACCCCTTGGGTTGTTCGACGACGCTCATCGATGTCCTCCCCTTGAGCTTGAGCGAGGCTCCTAGTGTCCAGATTCCGAAGTTCGCATGCGCTCGCGGCGGTCTCCGACGAACTTCGGAATCGACAAGGACACTAGCAACCCTAAGTCTCTAGTGTGCTTCTTTGGATTTGAAGTTCGCAAATCGCACGACCCAGAAGGCGGCGAACTTCAAATCCAGCACTCTAGGCGCCGACGCTATCCCAACTCGCGCCCCCTGGCGAGAGGGAGCGCGACGACCCCGCTGGGAGCTGGTGAAGGCTTTCGCTTGCCCAGCGCAGGAAAGCTTCCATAGAGTTCGACTCTGGCCGCGTCACTGGCGGCGCCCCAGGCTCGTTGAGGAATCACGCTCATGGCGACACACGGTTTGCGCAATCTGGGGCGGTCGGGGCTGCGCGTCTCGCCGCTCTGCCTGGGCGCGATGAACTTCGGCAACGAGCAGTTCGGGTGTGACGAAAAGACCTCGATCGAGGTCGTCCACGCCTATCTCGACGCCGGCGGCAACTTCATCGACACCGCCAACGTCTATTCGGCCACCCGATCCGAATCGATCGTCGGCAAGGCGGTCAAGGACCGCCGCGACGCCGTGGTCGTCGCCACCAAGGCTTCCTCACCCCTGGGACCGGGGCCGTACGACTCCGGTTCGAGCCGAAAGCATGTGGTCAAAGCCTGCGAAGACAGCCTGCGAAGGCTGGGCGTCGACTACATCGATCTCTACCAGATGCACCGCTACGACGAGGCGACTCCGCTCGAGGAGACGCTGAGCACGCTCAACGACCTCGTCCGCCAGGGCAAGGTCCGTTACATCGGGATTTCGAACTGGACGGCCTCGCAGGTCGTCGAAGCCTGCCTCGTCATCCAAGCCAGGGGCTGGGAGCCGCTGGTCAGCCTGCAGCCGCAGTACAGCATCATCGCCCGCGACATCGAAGTCGAGATCCTGCCGGCGTGCCTGAAGTTCGGCCTGGGCGTCATCCCATGGAGCCCGCTCGCCGGCGGCATGCTGACAGGGAAGTACAAGCCCGGCGAGGAGCCGGCAGAGGGCACCCGCTTCGCCGCCCCGGGACCCTTCCAGCGGGTCTGGCGCACGCGCTCGCTCAGCGAGCGCAATCACGCCATCGTCGCGGTGGTGCTCGAGGAGGCGCGCCAGCTCAACCTCTCGCCGATCGCGCTCGCCCTGGCCTGGAACCTCGCCCGGCCGGGGGTCGTCTCGCCCATCATCGGGCCAAAGAGCGTGAGGCAGCTTGGCGAGAACCTCGCCGCGCTCGATGCGGAGCTCCCGGCCGAAGCCGTCGAACGGATCGACGCGGCCAGCGAGCCGCGCCTCCCCTACCCCCATGACTTCATCGCGATGGCCCGGCAGATGTCGGCCATGATGGTCCAGCAGAACGCCGCACCCGCTCGCGCCCAGGCCGCCTCATAGGCCACGAGACGCTTATCCAGACCATGGGGCGGTCCATCGATCACCGCGACTGGAAAAGAGGGAATTCTGGTGCGTCGAGAGGAACCGCAGTTCCTCATAGAGATTGCGGCTCACTTGGACACAACTACCCCCATATATACCCCCAGATTCCGACGTTGGCCGCCGCCCGGCGCACTTGCGAGAGAGGACTGCGCACTCGAGCCTCCCGCCCGCTGTCCGCTGGCGAGCTACGATTATGCGGTCAGTGCTGTCCGAAAGGCTTGGTCAATGGATGACCGAGAACAAAGGCAAGCTTTTCATTTATCTCGGCCTCTTTGAGCATCAAGGACCCGAGAGCTTCCCGCAGGTTCGTCTCATCGTTCGAAAGCTTCGCGACCGCCGCCATCGCAAAATGCCTGCTTTCCGGGGTCCGGTAGGCACCTTCGGCGATCAGTTTGTTCACCGCGTCGACGAAATCATTCTTCGTCAAGCTGCCGATCGGCTTCTCCGTAAGGCCTGAGACAGCCTCCTCTACAAGGCTGTTATGAGCCTGTGCCTCCCTGACTTGTTCCGGGGAAGGCGAACCGGTATCCGGCTTCGCTGACGCGTCGGGGCGTGACCGGCGAAAGGGGTCTTCCAGCAATGCAGCCCATAAGTCATGGTCTATGGCGGTCCAGACGGGGGATGGCGCGCAAAGAGCGTTAAGCAATGCTTCTCCAAGCGTGTCCGGCCCAGCGTAGAGCCAACCCTCGTTCGGCACCACGTTGATTGAATCACCGCTGAGATTGTTTCTGGTGAAGCTAGTTTGCTGAATAACTCGCACCCGAGATTGTTCGCAATCCGCGTCTTCTAGAACGAGGTCCGAGAGAACCCCGGAGCGCGACTGCGGCCACTCCTCGCGCAACCACACTCTCAGGAGCCCAGAGGCCGTGTGCTCAATAGGTCGGTGATAGAACAACACCACCTTTGAGGAGGAGTAGCAGTCAACGCAAGTCCAACCCTCTTCGACCGGCGTCGAGCCCGCCCAAATCCATTTGCCAGGATCGAGATTGACCGGCGCGCCAGTCCAGCCGGGAGGAGTTATCTGCACGATCTGCGCCGAGGTCGGAGTGGCAATCGACAAGGTGGTGACCAAGGTCAGGCCAAGAGGTTGGAACCAGCTACGCTTTGCCATGACCCCTCCCGATCAGGAGGTTGGCACATATCGAGGCTATGGGCGAGGTTTGTCCTGGGCCGCCAGTGGTCCTCGGGCCTGTCAAGTGGGGGCGCGCTCAACATCTGGGCCGACGCGCGGGAATCGTATGCTGCGACTAGCCCAATTCCTCGATGGCCGCACGGGATGCCCTCAGCAAGGACGATATTTCGCGCGTGAAGGCCCTCGTCGCGTCGGTATGGCTTCCGCCCCGCCATGCACCGTTCCGCGGCCCTGTGGGCGCGCCTGAGCCCTTGGCGCCCCCATGCATCCTACAGCGCGTCCGGCCCTTCACGGCCGGCGCTTGGCACGGCTTCCCGCTCCGCCGCGAGTGCGCCCGGCAGCGTCTCGCCCGGAGCATGGGAGAGGGCGGGCGCATGGGGTTGGCGCTCGTTTCCGGCTCCGCCCCCTCCCCCGGCGTGAACGTCGCCAATGACGGCGTTTCCGTTGACATAGACATGGCGCACCTCAACTTGCTGCTTGCCGCCGCCCCTTAGCTTGGCGAGGGCTTCGACCTGAGCGGTGAAGGTCCGGGCGAGCTTCACGGCAAGACCCCCATAGAGCGCGATGTAATCGGTGCGGTCGGTCTGTTTGGCCCGACCCAGGAGTTCGCCCGTCAGATTGTGCACGCCGGACATTTGGACGGCCAATGCCGCCTCCAACTCGTTCTGAGGCGCGATGGCTTCGACCAGGGCGAGGCTGGCGTTTAGGGCCGCAGCACTCTTCCCGCGCGCTTCCCCGCGCTCTCGGGAGGCGTAATCGAGCATGCCCAGCTGGACGTCGCGGAAGTCGTCTGATGTCGTTCCGAGCGCATCCGACAGCGCGACCATGGCTCCGGTAAGGTCGTGGTGTTGGGCGTCCAGACGCCCGTCCGAGCTCCAGGCCACGGCCACGGGCGTCAGCCGAGTCAACTCGCGCTTGGCGGCCCGTTCCATGCGCTCAAGCTCCGCGTCCGAGCGTTCGCGCTTCTGAGGTGTGACCGCCTTCTTCGGCGTCACCTTCTTACCAATCAAAACAGCCTCCAACCCCTCACTTGCGAACCGCCGCGGGCCTCACTTGAGGGGCAAGCGGGACCACGTTTCCGGCATTCTCGCCCCTCACCTGAAACCGCGTGTCGCTCCTCGATTGAGGCGCACCTTCTATATTTCCGGCGGAAGGAAGCCTTCGGCCAGCCCTTGAAGGTCGATCCAAAGCCGCTTTCAACCAACGGCGCGCGCTCCGAACATCCTTCACGCCGTCGCGAGCCATTTTGGTCAGGACGCCCTTCCAAGCGTCGGTGGCCGGCTCGGCGTCGTCAGGCGCTCCGATCATGGTTGGCAACCAAGTGAGGGCATAGCGCGATGGCGCGCCGCCGCCGGCCTGGCGCCAGCCTTGTTCAGTAATATTCACGAAGCCGGTCAACTCGAGCTCCGCCAGGCCCTTGCGAATGTCCGCCTTGGTGAGCCCGAACCGTTCCAACTGGCGATAGGTCGCGGCAAGGCGGCCGTTCTCGCGCCCACCATGGGCAACGTGCTCGACCATCAAGAAGTCGAGTATCCGCCGGGCGTGAACGCCAAGAGCGCAATAGCTCAGCGACGCGATCATGGTGCCAGTCAACCACGTCCAACGGCCATCGGCGGGCGGACCGCCAGTAAGAAGCCTCTTGGCGCGTTCCTTGGTGAACCTACGCGGCTTCACAGGTCGCCTCACGGACTTCGGCGACCACCGCCGCCGCGAGAGCCTCCAAGCTCGCCAGGGGGACGGCAACACCCTTGCGCGTCGGTTTCGGCCCTTCAACCGTCTGGACGAAGATCTCTTCGAAGACGATCCTCATGGCGCGGCCCCTTTCCAATGCTGTGTGGGCAACCGAGGGGTCACGCGGCCTCCGCGAGCAAACGACGCAATTCGGTCATCGGGACAACCGTGCGACCGCCCAGGCGGATCAGCTTCAGGTCCCCGCGTCGGGCGGCCTCATAGAGCCAGGTGCGGCCGACGCCGATGGCGCGGCAGGCATTAGGAATGGTCAGAGCCAGCGGCTCGGCGACGGTAGTGGGTGTAGCGGTTCGCATCGGTCATCCTTCGACAGACCCGGCAACTCCGGGATTGCCTCGGATCATGGCGAAAAGAACGCCCGTCGTTCACGGTAAAAACCTAACCCCTAGGTTTGGGTCGTCGCCCGTGTGACACCCGTTGACCCTCGCGGATAATGGCCCGAGCCGCGCTCCCATCGGCCCCTGAGTCCGCTAACCCCAACTGCGCTATCACCACCGCTTCAGCTTCCTTCGATTGCTTCCCCAACAGCCCGCGTTGTTGCTCATAGTTTCGGGCGGCGCGCATCTTGACCCAGGCGGCCTGGGCGTCCCGAAATCGGTTCTTGCCTTTGCTGGTAAATCCCATGGCTGCCGGGACCAACGCGACCCATTTCGCCCATTCCACCTTAGCCGCGCCGGACTTATCGACCGGATCGCTCACGTCCAGGTTTTCCGACAACGCGGCTGGCCGCCGCTTGGTGGGGCGGAAGTCATTGCCACCGGACAACCGAATGATGTTGCGAGCCGCGTCCGCCAGCACCGCCAGACACCAGTCGGGAATGGGCGTGAACGGATGCTCATTCAGGCACCAGTCGATGGCGAACCAAGCGAACACGGGATTGCCCGTTGCCTCATACGCTCGCCTCAGGTCGTCTATGTGCACCTGTGAGAACGTGTAGGGACGTGCGATCATCACTGTCCCCCATCGACGTAATCGAAGGGGATGTCCCGCTCATTGTTGAACTTCGCGAGCCCGAGATTGCCGGGGCTGGGAATTACGCGACCTTCGACGGGCGCGCAGGCGCGACTTGCTTGGCGTGATGGGCGGCAAGTGCGGCGCGCAGGACAGGCAGATGCTTGCGGCCCTGCAACCGCCGGAACCGTTCGGCCGCTTCGATCATGCCGGCGCCGATCCATCTGAGCGCCATGCTCTCGTGCCGGGCGGTGGGCGCGACGTTAGTTAACAGGATCGCATCGGCGACGCTTCGGGGCGCCCGGATGGGCAACAACTCGCCCAAGTCAGGCGCCGCGCCTCAAGGGCAGGATCGCCGCCCCATCCCGGAGCGCGTCGAGTTGGTCGCTCCACCATTGCATCATCTGAACCCGCTCGGCCCAATGCGTGCCACGGTGGTAAGCCCCGCGCACAGTGTCGCTGTCGCCGTGAGCGAGCGCGCGCTCGATTGCGTCGGGGTTCCACTTGCCGGACTCGTTCAACAGCGTGGAGGCCATCGCCCTGAAGCCATGCGCGGACATTTGGTCCTTGCCATAGCCCAAGGCTCGCAAGGCGGCATTGAGCGTGTTTTCCGACAAGGGCTTGCCGCCCGCCCGCAGGGACCGGAACACGAGTCCTTTGCCGCTGGTCATGGCGTGCATTTCGCGAAGGACCGCCACCACCTGCGTCGAGAGTGGGATCAGGTGTTCCTTGCGCATCTTCGTCCGCGCGGCCGGGATGCGCCACGTCGCGGCGTCGAGGTCAAATTCGCTCCAATCTGCTAGTCGAAGCTCGCCCGGACGCGGGAAGGTGTGAGCCATCATGGCGAGGGCCAGCTTAGTCACCTTCTGGCCGGTGTAGCCGTCGATAGCCCGCATGAGCTGCCCCGCGCCGGCGGCGTCGAGAACGGCCGCGCGATGCGTCACCTTAGGCACCGTGAGCGCGCCCCTGAGGTCCGCCCCCACGTCGCGCCGGGCGCGCCCGGTGGCCACCGCGAAGCGAAACACACGGCCGGCGAAGGCCAGGGTGTTCGTCGCCGTCTCATGACGGCCGGACGCCTCGATTTTCTGTAGGGGCGACAGAAGTTCGAAACCCTCAATCTCGCCCACCGGCCGCTCGCCGACCGCGCCGAGCAATAGGGCATACCACCGGAGCTTGCCGGCGGTGGTCGCCGCCATCCCCTCGCGCTCGCGCTTGGCGATCAATTCCTCGGCTACCCTGGCGAAGGTATTACCCTGCGCCGCCTGGGCGGCGATGGCGGCCCGCTTCTTTTCGAGGGCCGGGCTCTTGCCCTCGGCGAGCTGGCGCTTGGCTTCGTCGCGCTTCTGGCGGGCGTCGCCGAGGCGGACGGCGGGGTATGCGCCGAAGCTCAGAAGCTGCTCTTTAGCCCCATAGCGGTACTTCAGGCGCCAAAGCTTGCCGCCTGTGGGCGCAACGTAGAGGAACAGGCCACCGCCGTCGGCGAGCTTGTAGGGTTTCCCGGCGGCCTTGGCGTTGCGAACGGCGGTATCGGTGAGCGGCATTGGGGGTATCCTTGCCACCCTTTCAGGGGTGTGCCGCCAGATATACCCCCAATCTCTGCGGCTGCATACAGACAAGTGCGAACGAACGCGGACGCTTCAACGTCTCATGACTCGCCCACAATCTGTTGTAGCAGATAGGTAAATGACTTGTCCGCGAACAAGTGCGAATGGTTTCGGATTGCTCCAAAAATCTGACTTTGGTGCGGTCGAGAAGACTCGAACTTCCACGGGTTGCCCCACAGCGACCTCAACGCTGCGCGTCTACCAATTCCGCCACGACCGCCAAGAGAGCCCCGCGTTCGCGGGGCGGGGCGGGATAGCAAGCGGAGGCCGGCTTGGAAAGGCGCCGCCCGGAGCGCATCCCGAAAGAGTGGGAAATCCTGTTGCCACGAGGATGGGCTCAAGCTATTGAATCCAGTTAATTTCCTCTTCGGCGAAGCCTGTCCGCTTCACCAGGAGATGCACGGGGCGAGCCATGCCACGTGCGAGGTCCAGGCTTGGCAAGCCGCCTTCCGCGGGCCCACATTGGCGCCATGGGCCGCATCCGTCCCCTCCTTCGCGCCGACGGCGAGGCGGCGATCTGGGCGGTTTCGCGCCATCTTGTCGACTATCCCGTCGCGCTTGCGGCGATGGAGGCGAGGGCGGCCGCGATCGCCGCCGGCGAGGCTGCCGAGATGGTCTGGCTTCTCGAGCATCCGGCCCTCTACACCGCCGGGGTGAGCGCCAGACCCTCCGAGCTCCTTGCGCCCTTTCGCCTGCCGGTCTTTCAGAGCGGCCGGGGTGGGAAGTGGACCTGGCATGGCCCCGACCAGCGGGTCTGCTACGTGATGCTCGATCTTTCCAAGCGCGGGCGCGACGTGCGCGCCTTCGTCGCCGGCCTCGAGGCCTGGCTGATCGACGCCCTTTCTCGCCTCGGCGTCGAGGCTCGCGCCATCCCCGGCCGGATCGGGGTCTGGGTGGAAGCAAGCGGCTCGCCAGATGCTCGGGGGAACGCTCCGGCTCCTGGGTCGCTCCCACGAACTGGTGAGGAGAAGATCGCCGCGATCGGGGTGAGGCTGCGCCGCTGGGTCAGCTTTCATGGAGTGAGCCTCAATGTCTCCCCCGATCTTTCCCACTTCGAAGGCATCGTCCCCTGCGGCTTTCAGGGCCTGGGCGTGACCAGTCTCGAAAAGCTCGGCGTTCCGGCTTCCATGGCGGAGGTCGACGCGGAGCTCATGGCGGCCTTCTTCGGGGTTTTCGGCAAGATCCATTCCGGAGAGCCGCCGCAAAGCGAGCCGACGCCGAGCCAGCCGACGGCCATTTCCCTCGAGCTTGCGCCGGCGCATGCGATCTGAACGGCGGGAATGGCTCGGAGGGCGGATCGTGGGCGCAGTCCGCGCCCCGCTCATCGAGCGCTATCTCTTCTCCCAGCTTCTCTGGCCGACCCTCCTCGCGCTCGCCGCCCTCGCTGGCCTGGGCGTCATCAGCCAGAGCCTCTCGGCGCTCGGCGTTCTGGTCAACGACCGCCAGAGCCTCGCCGTCTTCGCCAAGATCGCCTTGCTGGCCATGCCCCAGCTCCTCGTCCTCCTCGTCCCCGCCGCCATCCTCATCGCCGCGCTCGCCGCCCTCGCCCGCCTCCAGGGCGAGCACGAGTTCACCATCTGCGCCTCGAGCGGACTTTCGCGCCGGGCGCTGATCGCCCCAGCCCTGCGTCTTTCGCTCCTCGCCGGCCTTCTCACCCTCGCCCTTTCGCTGTGGGTCCAGCCCTATTGCTTCCGCATCCTGCGCCAGACACTCGCCGAGGTGAGGAGCGACCTCGCCGCCACCATGGTGAGGCCCGGCCGCTTCACCCACCCGGCCGCGGGCGTCACGGTCTATGCGAGCCGGATCGACCCCGACGGGACGATCCACGACCTCTTCATCGACCGCATCGATCCCAAGGGGCGCGACATCACCTTGACTGCGCGCCTGGGAAGGCTCGAGGCGCGTGAGGGGGCGCCCATGCTGGTCCTGAAGGACGGCTCCAACGAGGAGCTTTCTCCCGCCGGCGTCCTCAACGTCCTCTCCTTCGACGAGTACCCGTTCGACCTGAAGCCGATTTTGGCCCTGGGCGGCCCCGTCCGCTACAAGCTCTCCGACCGCTACCCCCACGAGCTCTTCTTTCCCGATCTTTCCGATCCCTGGAACCGGACGAACCGGTTGAAGCTCCTGGCCGAGGGCCATGCCCGATTCGCCGCCCCGCTCTACGCCCCCGCCTTCATGCTGATTGCGCTCGCCGCCATCCTGGGAGGATCGTTTCGACGCACCGGCTATGGCGGAAGGATCGCCGTCGCCGCCGCCGCCGCGCTTGTGGCGCGCACCTTGGGCTTCGCGGCCGAGGCCGCCGCGGGAGGGGCCGCCGCCCTCAATCTCCTGCAGTACCTCGTTCCCCTGGGGACCGCCGCCTTGGCCTTCGCCGCGCTCTTCGCCGCGCCCAGGCGCGCCGGCGTCCCGGCTGCACGGGCCAAGGCGCCGCGCGCCCTGGCGGTCCGGCGGGCGGCGTGAGGGTTCCGGCTCTGCGCATCCAGCTCTATGTGCTGGCCCGCGTCGCCGCCGGCGTCGCCGTCGCCCTTTCGATCATCGCCGCGGTGGTCATCCTCATCGAGATGGTCGAGGTCTCCCTGACCGTCGGAGCGAGGGTCGATCTCGATTTCCTCACCCTCCTGCGCCTCACCCTGCTGTCCTCCCCGGCGGTGATCGTCCAGCTCCTTCCCTTCGCGGTCCTCTTCGGGGCCATGGGCGCCTTCTGGACGCTTAACCGTCGAAGCGAGCTCATCGCCATGCGCGCCGCCGGGGCCTCGGCGTGGCGCTTCTCGCTCCCCCCCGCCGCCGCCGCCGCCGCGTTCGGGGCGCTGGCCATGATGGGTCTCAACCCCGGCGCCGCCCGCCTCGCCGCCCGCTTCGAGGTCGAGCGGGCGCAACTGACCGGATCGGCCGGCGGCCAGGAGATCTGGCTGCGCCAAGCCGATGGACGCCAGCGGATCGTCATCCATGCCCGCGGCCACGAACTTTCCGGCCGCGCCGTTCGCCTCGAAAACGTCTCGCTCTTCGTCGAAGCGGGGCCGCAGGGCGGCGGCCGCGAGACGGTGCGCCGTATCCGGGCCAAAGAGGCCATCCTCGACCCCGGGGCCTGGAGGCTAGTCGATGTCGCCGAGTCCCTGCCAGGCGCCGAGACGGTCGCCACTCCTTCGCTCACCATCGCCTCCAACCTCGACCGGCGCACCGCGCTGGAGAAGTTCGCCTCGCCGGCCGACATCGACTTCTGGCGCTTGCCCGAGGCGATCGGCGCGGCCGAGCGCGCCGGCTACTCCTCGGCCCCCCTCGTCCTTCGCCTCCACCGGCTGCTGGCCGAGCCGGCGCTCTTCCTGGCCATGATCCTGCTGGCCGGCGCCTTCTCCTTTCGCCTCGCCCGCCTGGGCGGCCTCGCCGCCCTCATCGTCGCCGGCGTGGCGAGCGGATTCGCCATCTTCTTCCTCGATGAGTTCTGCGGCGCGCTCGCCTCCAACGAGGTCGTCCCCGCGCCTCTCGCCGCCTGGGCGACTCCGATCCTGGCCCTTTTGGCCGGCGTGAGCCTGCTTTGCTATACCGAAGACGGCTGACTCGCCGAGCCGAGAGAGGGGCAGGTTGATCCTCCGATGAGACTGGGATTTCCGGCCCGAGCGCAACGCGCGCCTGCGGGCGCGCTCTTTGCGAGCGCCGCCCTCTTGGTCGTCCTTTCCGCGCCCGGCGCCCGCGCCCAAGCGGCTCCCCAGGCGAGCCCACCCGCGCCGGCGCCTGCTTCGGCCTCAGCCGACGGTCTGAAGGGCGGCGGCTTCTACCTCGAGGCCGACGAACTTATCGAGAACGATACCGATCACACCGTCATCGCCAAAGGCTCGGTCGAGGCCCGTTACGAGGGCCGGGTGTTGCGCGCCGAGGAGCTCGACTACAACCGCGACACCGGCATCGTGGTCGCCAAGGGGGACGTGCGCATCCTCGAGCCTGACGGGACCAGCCAGTTCGCCAGCTACATCACCCTCGACAAGGACATGAGCGAGGGAGTGGCGATCGGCTTCTCCTCCCGCCTTTCAGGGGGTGTGAAGATCGCCGCGTCGAGCGTGGTGCGCCGGGCCAACGAGATCACCGACCTCAACCGCGCCATCTACACGCCCTGCCCGGTGTGCGCCGACAACGCCGGCAAGCCGCCCTCCTGGTCGATCAGGGCCCGGAAGGTGGTCGAGAACAAGAAGAAGCACAGCCTCATCTTCCACGATGCTGTGCTCGAGGTGAAGAACTTCCCCATCCTCTACCTGCCGATCTTCGAGGCCGCCGATCCCTCGGCGCCGCGCCGATCCGGCTTCCTTCTCCCCACGCCTACTGTCTCCGGTCAGCGCGGCCTCTCCCTCGACGTTCCATATTACCAGGTGCTCTCGCCCTCCGCCGACATCACCATCAGCCCCCAGTTCAGCACCAAGGTGAATCCCTTCCTCAACATCGACCTTCGCAAGCGCTTCTGGTCGGGGACGGTCGATGTGCGCGCCGGCTACACATACGACCAGGACTTCACCTCAGGGGGGACCAAGTTCGGGCCGCTCACCTCGCGCAGCTACATCCTGGCCGACGGCGACTTCACACTCTCGCCGACCTGGTCGTGGGGATTCACCGCCGAGCAGGCCTCCGACAAGCTCATCTTCGACAAGTATTCGATCGGCGATGTCTTCGTCGATCGCGGTCTCTACGCCGCCGACGACCGCCGGCTCATCTCCCAGCTCTACGCCATCCGGCAGGACTCCACCTCGTACTTCTCGATCGCCGCCCTCAGCATCGAGGGGCTGCGCGCCACCGACGAGCAGAGCGAATTCCCGATCGTCGCTCCGATTATCGAGTTCCACGACGATCCGCAGACGGCCATCCTAGGCGGGCGCCTGCGCATCGACGCCAGCGGCGTGGCTCTCACCCAGGACCGGGCCTTCGGCGATCCTACCCTGCCGGGCGTCGATGAGCGCCGGGCGAGCGCCGACGTCGACTGGCGCCGGACCTTCACCCTCGCCGACGGCCTTCGCCTTTCGCCCTTCCTTTGGGGACGCGCCGACCTCTACAACATCGAGAACTATCCCGCCGTCGACTCCTCGGCTGTCGTGCCGCGGGCGTTCGGGACGATCGGTCTGGACGCCGACTGGCCGTTCTACAAGGTCACCAAGTCGGCGACCTGGATCCTCGAGCCCATGGCCCAGCTCGCCATCTCGCCCAATCCCTCCATCGACACGCGCATCCCCGACGAGGACAGCGTCGATTTCGAGTTCGACGAGACCAACCTCTTCGAACCGGACAAGTCGCCCGGCTACGACATCTTCGACGGGGGCCAGAAGTTCGACCTCGGCGGCCGGGCGAGCGTCCTTTTCCAGTCAGGTGCGAGCGCCAGCGTGCTTGTCGGAAAGAGCCTGCGGCTCGAGCCGGCCCCCAACATTCCGGCCTATGCGGGGCTGCGCTCGGCGAGCAGCGACTGGCTCTTCGATGTCTCCGCCTCGCCGCGTCGAGGGATCGACTTCTTCTCCGACTGGCGGCTCAATTCGGCGACCTTCTCCCCCGACCGCATCTGGTCGGGTCTCGATTTCCGCGCCGGGCCGATCGCCGGCTACGTGAGCTATCTCCAGGAGCGGGTTTCGCCCAGTGGCGCGCCGGTGAAGAGCCTCGATCTTCACGCCGAGGCGTTCGTCTCCAAGCACTGGGGCATCGATTCCTACGTGATCCGCGATTTCGCCGCCCAGGCCTGGCGCAAGGAGGACGTGGGCATCGTCTACCGCGACAATTGCGTCCGGATCGAGCTGCTCTACCGTAGGGACGAGACGGTGAATGGAACCTTCGGGCCGACCAATGCGGTCGTCTTGCGCCTCAGCCTCGCCACAATGGGGAATTCAGGATACAGGCGCGCGAGCGAGCCGCCCCTCTATTGATCAGCGGGGGCGAGGACCGCCGGCGTTCACGATGACAGTCTCGGAAAATTCAGGCGGCAGAATGGGTTCGAAGAAACGTTCCTGGCTCTGGAGTCCCATGCATTTCCCGGCGAAGGGGAATCGCTTCGCCGAAGAGGAAATTCAACAGATTCGCAATCATGGGCGCATTCCGCTCGCAAATGTATTCCCCACTTTTGCGAGATACGCTCTGGGCGTCGGAGCCGGCCTTGCTTTGCTGACGCTCGGCCTTGGCGCGTCGGCGCAGACGCAGCCGTCTCAGAGCGCGCCCGCCGCGAGCGGCCCGGTCTCCTCGGCCGTGGCGGCGGAGAACGCGCAAGCCGGATCAGGCGCCGCCGCCCCCGCCACCCAGCCTCAGGATCTCACCGAAGGGGTTGTGGCGACGGTCAACGACCAGATCATCTCGACCTACGACGTCATCCAGAGGATGCGGCTCCTCATCGTCACCGCCGGGATCCATCCCAGCCAGGACAACCTCCCCGAGATCCAGGCCGAGGCCCTGCGGTCGCTTATCGATGAGGATCTCGAGATGCAGGAGCTGCAAAAGGAGAGCAAGACCCAGAAGTTCGACCTCATCGCCTCCAAGAGCGATGTCGATGGCGAACTCGCCGACATCGCCCGGTCCAACAACACGAGCGCCGATCAGCTCCTCGCCCGGCTCGCCGCCGAGGGCGTCGAGCCCCAGACCCTGCGCGACCAGCTCAAGGCCGAGATCTCCTGGCGGGGCTGGATCCGTGGTCGGTACGGCACCCGCCTCGCCATCGGCGATGACCAGGTCAAGGCCTACCGGGCCCAGCAGGAGGCGGCCCAGAGCAAGCCGCAATATGAGGTGAGCGAGATCTTCATCGACGCCGGACGGGCCGGCGGCGAGGATGAAGCCGTGAAGGCGGCGGGCGAGCTCGTCGCCCAGCTCCAGAAGGGCGCCCCTTTCGCCGCCGTCGCCCGCCAGTTCTCCGCTTCGCCTACCGCCGCCAACGGCGGCGATGTCGGCTGGATCGCGCCCGGCGAGATGCCGGCCCCTGTCGACGCCGCGATCGCCCAGCTCCGGCCAGGTCAGCTCTCCGCCCCCATTCCGGTCAAGGACGGGGCCTACATCATCTATCTGAAGCAGCGCCGCGCTCCGGGGGCGGAGATGGTCTACAACCTCGACCAGGCCGCCATCTCCCTTCCCAAAGACGCCAGCGCGTCCGACATTGCCGCCGCCCAGGCCAAGCTCGAAGCTCTCCGAGGCCGGATCACCGGCTGCGACAATGTCCAGACTGTCGCCGCCAAGGTCCCGGGCGTGGTGGTGGGTAATCTCGGCGACACCGAAATCAACGATCTCGCCCCGGCGTTCCGCGACGCCGCCGAGGCGCTGCCGGTTGGCGGGGTCTCCGAACCGATCCGCACCGACGTGGGGCTCCATCTCCTCGTCGTCTGCAACAAGCATCGCAGCGGCGCGGAGACCCTGACCAACGAAGAGATCGAGAACCGCCTCTACGGCGAGGAGCTCACCATGATCGCCAAGCGCTATCTTCGCGACCTGCGCAACCAGGCGGTCATCGACATCAAGTGACGACGATCGAGCCAGGCGGAGTCCGCAGACGCGCAAGGATCTCCGCTCCTCTTTTGCGCTTCAGCGCGGGTCGCCGCGATGAGGGAGGACGGTGACGCCTGCCCCCCTCGCCGTCAGCCTGGGCGAACCGGCCGGCGTCGGGCCCGAGATCATCGCCAAGGCCTGGTTGGCGCTGAAGGGGACGGGCCCGGCCTTCGTCGTCGTCGGTGACGCCGCCAGCCTCGAGGCTTGGACGCCGCCTGGATCGGTGCGCCGAATAGGGGACGCCGCCGAAGCCACGGCGCTCTTTAAAAATTTCCTTCCAGTCCTCGATGTCCCCCTCGAGGGGCCGATCGCCCCCGGCGCCCCCTCGGCGGCCGGCGCGGCCTTCGTGGTGCGCTGGATCGAGACCGCCGCCCGGCTTGCGCTTTCCGGGGAGGCGTCGGGCCTCGTCACCGGCCCGATCGCCAAGGCCCCGCTCTATGAGGCCGGCTTCTCCTTTCCCGGCCACACCGAGTTCCTGGGCGCCCTCTGCGCGGGGAGTTTGCAAGAGGAGCCGCGGGCGCCCAAAGGTCCGGTGATGATGCTCGTCGCCGGCGATCTTCGCGTCGCCCTTGTCACCATCCACGAGCCTCTGGCGCGCGTTCCCGGCCTCCTCACCGGCGATCTCATCGTCAACGCCGGCCTTGTCACCGCCCGCGCGCTTAAGAACGACTTCGGCATTGCGCGCCCGCGCCTCGCCGTCGCGGGCCTCAATCCCCACGCCGGCGAGGCCGGCGCCCTCGGCCGCGAGGAGATCGAAGTGATCGCGCCGGCGACAGCCAGGCTCCGGGCCGAGGGCGTGGACGCCGCCGGGCCGGCGCCCGCCGACAGCCTTTTTCATCCCGAGGCCCGCGCCCAATTCGACGCCGCCCTCTGCATGTACCACGACCAGGGCCTGATCCCGGTCAAGATGGTGGATTTCTGGGGCGGGGTGAACGTCACCCTCGGCCTTCCGCTGGTGCGGACCTCGCCCGACCACGGCGTCGCCTTCGACATCGCCGGCAAGGGCCTCGCCCGGGACGGGAGTCTCCTCGCCGCCCTTCGCCTCGCCGGCGAGATCGCCCACCGCCGCTTCTCCTCTCCCTTTGAGGAAGGGCGACCGCGAAGCGGTGGAGGGGGCGGGTGAAAGGGCTGAGCGCCAATAAGCGCCTCGGCCAGCACTTCCTCTTCGACCGCAATCTTTTGGACCACATCGCCCGCCTCGCCGGCCCGCTCGAGGACTGCGCCGTGCTCGAGGTCGGCCCGGGTCCAGGCGGGCTTACCTCGGCCCTCCTTACGACCGGCGCGCTCGTCGCCGCCGTCGAGAAGGACCGTCGCTTCCTGCCGGGCCTCGAAGATTTGGCGGCGCGCCATCCGGGGCGCCTCTTCCCGGTCCTCGCCGACGCCCTAAAGATCGACGAGCGGGCGCTCTTGACCGGCCTCGGCCTTCCCGGTCCGCAGGCGATCATCGCCAACCTTCCCTACAATCTCGCTTCGCCGCTTCTCGCCAAATGGCTCACGGGGCCTCTGCGCCCCGCCTCCATGACCCTGATGTTCCAGAAGGAGGTGGCCGAAAGGATCGTCGCCCTGCCCGGCTCGGCCGACTACGGGCGCCTCTCGGTGCTGGCCCAGGCGCTCACCGCGCCGCGCATCGTCCTTCGCATTGGCGCCCGCGCCTTCACCCCTCCCCCCAAGATCGACTCCGCCCTTGTCCGCTTTGAATCCCTCGCGGATCGGCCGGACGACGCCGGCCTCGCCGCTCTGCAGGCCGTCGCCCGCGCCGCCTTCGGCCAGAGGCGCAAGATGCTCCGATCGTCCCTGCGGGCCCTCGGCGGAGAGGCGCTCTGCCGAGCCGCCGGCCTCGACCCGACCCTTCGAGCCGAGAATGTAAGCGTCGACCGCTATCTGGCTCTGGCGGCAATCTTCTCCTCCCCCGGGCTCCGTCCGGGGGCCCCTGAAGGGGTGGACGGGGCGGGCGGTGCCAGTGTGGTGGAGCGGACGAGGGACTGAGCGCCGGCGCCCCGATTCAGCGCCGCGCCTTCATCCTGTTCAGCTCCGCCGCCGCCCTGACGAGGGCCTTGAGGGCGGCCTCGTCGATGGCTTCGCCCTGACGGATGTCGATCGCACGCCGGGTCGATCCCTCGAGCGAGGAGTTGAAGAGGCCGGCCGGATCGGGAAGGGCCGCCCCTCTGGCGAAGGTGAGTTTGACCACCTCCTTGTAGGTCTCGCCGGTGCAGATCATGCCGTTGTCCGACCACACCGGCACGCCGCGCCATTTCCACTCCTCGACCACGTCCGGATCGGCCCCATGGATGAGGCTGCGCAAACGCGCGAGCAAGCTTCCGCGCCAGTCGCCGAGCGCCTCAATCCGGCTATCGATCTTCTCCGAGGCTGTGGGCTCATGCGTCGCCGGGCTCTTCGACATTGGCCTTTTCCTGTTCCTGGCCCATCCGCTCAGTTCATTCGCCCAAGGACTTCTTCCAAGGCGACGAAGAAGCCCCGCCAGGCCGCCGTCGCGCCGGCTTGGGCCCGCTTCTGATCGGGACGGAAGCCCTTATGCTCCAGGCGGACGCGGGTTCCACCCCTCGTCGGCGTGAGGGTCCAGGTGATGATGCTCTCGAGCTCCAGGGCCGACCAGGAATAGGAGAGCGTTTTTGGCGGATCGATCTTGATGACCTCGCCCTGGATGACGATCTCGACGTCGGGCCGGGGATTTCGCCGCAGCGTGAAGCGATGGCCCTCCACCGCCTGGAAGTCGCACTTCATCAGCCATTCCTCGATGAGATGCGGCTGGGTGATCGCGCGCCACACCCGCTCCGGCGGGAAGGCCATCTCGCGTTCGATGATGACCGAGCCGGGCTCGTTTGTGGCCTCGACCATGGCTTCCTGCGCTCGGCTGCGCCGCGCCGCAGGGCTTACCAGCGCGCCAGTTGCGTGATCTGGACGAGGTTGCCGCAGCCGTCCTCGAGCTTGGCGATGGTCGAGCCGGTGACCTCGGTCGGCGCCATGGCGAAGGCGCCGCCTTTGGCCTTGATGCGTTCGGCCTCGCCCTTGATGTCGTCGGTGAAGAACATCACCGCCGGCTGACCTTGCTTGAAGAGAGACTCCTGATAGGCCCTGGCGGCCGGATCGGAATTGACGGCGAGTTGCAGTTCGGTCCCTTCCGGCTCCTCCGGCGAGGCGACAGTGAGCCAGCGGAAGGCCCCGTTGCGGAAGTCGGCCTTCTTCGCAAAGCCGAGGACCTCGGTATAGAACCGGAGCGCCTTTTCCTGGTCATCGACGTAGATCGACGTCAGCTTGATCTTCATCACTTCTCTCCTTGCCTCGTCGTCCGGCTTACTGATCCATCCTCTTGAGCAGGTCCTTGAGATCGTCGAACCGGCTTTGCCAAAAGCTCGTCATTTCGCTCGTCCAATCGGCCAGAGGCGCAAGAGCGGCCGCCTCGGCTCGGTAGTGCGTTCGCCGCCCCTCCGGTCGGGCGCGCACCAGACCGGCCTCCTTCAACACCCCGAGGTGCCTGGAGACGGCCGGCTGGGAGATCCCGGCCAGCTCAGTCAGGACGGAGACGGTGTGCTCGCCTTCCCGGCACAGCCGCTCGAAGATCGCACGGCGGGTCGGGTCGGCGAGCGTCCGGAAGAGGGCGTCATGCGAACTCGGCATGGTTTGATAACCGTTCGGCTATTGATCTATCCATAACCACGCAGGAATGAGTAGGTCAAGGGGCCAGTGCGGGCGCGGTCAGCGCGCTCTAGAAGCCAGCCCTCAGTCTCCCCCTTCCCCGATCAGCCGCTCGACCAATCGGGCGATCCACGGATTGCGCGTCCGCCTGAGCCGTTCGGCCCGATAGATCTGCGCCAGCTCCGCGCTCGCCCGCTCGAGATCGTCGTTGAGAAGGACATAGTCGTAGTCCGCCCACTTGCCGATCTCGGCCCTGGCCTCGGCGAGGCGGCGCGCGATCGCCTCGGCGGCATCCTGAGCGCGCCCCCTCAGCCTCTTTTCGAGGTCGGCCATGGCCGGGGGCAGGACGAAGACGCGCACCGCGTCCTTGCCCATCTTCGCCGCGATCGCCGCCGCTCCCTGCCAGTCGATGTCGAAGAGGACGTCCCTGCCCTCCTCCAGCGCCTCGGCCACCGGCGCGGCGGGCGTTCCGTAGCGATGTCCGTGGACATAGGCCCGTTCCAGGAAGGCTCCCTCGGCGACCATCCGCTCGAACTCGGCGTCCGAGACGAAATGATATTCGCGGCCCTGGGCCTCGGCCGGCCGAGCGGCGCGGGTGGTGGCCGAGATCGAGACCGAAAGCTCCGGGAAAGCGGCCTTGAGGCGGGCCGCCAGCGTCGTCTTTCCCGCGCCCGATGGCGAGGAGAGGATGAGGAGAAGGCCCCGCCTTGGCCCGGTCATCGGGGAAGCTCGCTCATCAGGGAGGATCCCGGCGAGCCTCCGGCTTGGAGGCCGAAGGGGCCGAGGTCTGGGCCTTGGCGAGCTCGATGGACCGCCAGCGGGCGACGTTCTTGGCGTGCTGGGCGAGCGTCGCGGAAAAGGCGTGGCCGCCAGTCCCGTCGGCGACGAAGTAGAGATTGTTGGTCTGCGGCGGATCGAGCGCCGCGGCCAGCGAGGCGCGCCCCGGATTGGAGATCGGGGTCGGGGGCAGGCCGTTCACCTGATAGGTGTTGTAGGGCGTCGGCGAGGCAAGTTCGGATTGCGTCAAGCCATGGCCGAGCGGCTTTCCGCCGGTGAGGCCGTAGATCACCGTCGGATCGCTCTGCAGGCGCATGCCCTTGGCGAGGCGATTGAGGAAGACCGCCGCGATGAGCGGCCGCTCGTTCGGCTTGGCGGTCTCCTTTTCGACGATCGAGGCGATGATCACTGCTTCCTCGGGCGAGGCGTAGGGGAGGCCGGCCCGGCGATGCTCCCAAAGGCTCGCGAGCAGGACGTCGCGGGCCTGCATCATGCGCTGCAGTAGGCGGGCGCGGTCCTCGCCCCACAGAGCGGCATAGGTCTCCGGCAGCACCGATCCTTCCGGCGGCGTGGGGGCGACCCCCTTGAGGTAGGGCTCGCCATCGAGGATCGCCGCCACCTCGGCCGAGGTCGCCCCCTCCGGAATGGTCACCATGTGGCGCACCACCTCCCCCGACCGGATCTTGGCGAGCACGCGCGCGAGGCTCGCGCCGGAGGGGATGAGGTATTCGCCCGCCTTGAGGCTTCGGGAGGCGCCGCCCGCCTGGGCGGCGGCCATGAAGAGAGCTCCCGATCGGATCACGCCTGCCCCCTTGAGATCGGCGGCGATCTCCGAAAGACCGGACCCCGGCAGGAGGATGACATCGGTGGCCGGGCCGCTTTTCGCCGCCGGTCCCGGCTCCCAAAGTATCCAGAGGCACACGGCGCCCACGACCAGAAGGCCGATCGCGACCACCACGGCGGCTCCGGCGGCGCGCGCGCCCGCCAGGCTCAGCCCGAGCCGGCCCTCACGCCGCGGCCCGCGCTCGCCGCTCACGGCGCCTTCTTGAAGATCACCGAGGCGTTGGCGCCGCCGAAACCAAAGCTGTTGGAGAGCGCCGCCTCGATCTTCATCGGCTTCGCCTTGAAGGGAATGAGGTCGATGGGCGTCTCCACCGAGGGGTGGTCGAGGTTGAGGGTCGGCGGGGCGATCTGGTCGCGCAGGGCGAGCACGGTGAAGGCCGCCTCCACGGCCCCGGCCGCGCCCAGGAGATGGCCGATCGCCGACTTGGTCGAGCTCATCGCCAGACGCGCGGCGTCCTCGCCGAAGAGACGCTCGACGGCGGAAAGCTCGATCTCATCGCCCAGCGGCGTGGAGGTGCCGTGGGCGTTGATGTAGTCGATGTCCGCCAGCTGGATCCGGGCGTCGGCCACCGCGGCTTTCATCGCCCGGTAGCCGCCGTCGCCATCCTCGGCCGGGGCGGTGATGTGATAGGCATCGCCGGCGAGCCCATAGCCGATGACCTCGGCGTAGATCTTCGCCCCGCGCGCCTTGGCGTGTTCGAGCTCCTCCAGGACCAGGACGCCGGCCCCCTCGCCCATCACGAAGCCGTCGCGATCCTTGTCGTAAGGTCGCGAAGCGCGTTCGGGCGTATCGTTGAAGGAGGTGGAGAGCGCCCGGCAGGCGATGAAGCCGGCGATCCCGATCGGGCACACCGCCGCCTCCGCTCCTCCGGTCACCATGACGTCGGCGTCGCCATGCTGGATGAAGCGCATGGCGTCGCCCACCGCGTGCGCTCCGGTCGCGCAGGCGGTCACCACCGAGTGGTTCGGCCCCTTGAAGCCGTGACGGATCGAGACATGACCGGAGGCGAGGTTGATCAGAGCCGAGGGGATGAAGAAGGGGGAAACGCGCCGTGGGCCTTTCTCCTTTAACTCGATGGCGGTCTCGGCGATGGTGGCCAGCCCGCCGATCCCCGAGCCGATGTTGACCCCGGTGCGGTCGCGCTCGGCCTCGCTCTGGGGCGCCCAGGCTGAGTCCTTCACCGCCTCCTCGGCGGCGGCGACGGCATAGAGGATGAAGTCGTCAACCCGGCGCTGGTCCTTGGGACTCATCGCCTGGTCGGGATCGAAGGCGCCTTCGAAGTTCGGCCCTCCGCCTCCCCGGCCGTCGATCCTGGGGACCTCGCAGGCGACCTGGCAGGCGTAGCCCTCCGGATCGAAGGTGGTGATCCGACCCGCCCCAGACTTGCCGGCCAAGAGCGCCTTCCAGCTCCTCTCCACGCCGGAGCCGAGCGGCGTGACCATGCCCAGTCCGGTGACGACGACGCGGCGCATGGAAACGGCCTTCCAGCCCCTAGGGGTTCGATTCCAACATTTGCATCCGCCTGATACCGCGCGCCGGGCAAATGTTGGAATCAGAAAGGACCACTAGCGGCTCTCTGATTTCCTAGTGGAACACTTGAATCGGACATTCGCTCGGAGAGCCATGTCGGGCAGGAGGCGAATGTCAAATTCGTTCCACTAGGCGCCCAGGCGTTCCCCGATGAATTTCACGGCGTCGCCGACCGTCTGGATGTGCTCGGCCGCGTCGTCGGGGATCTCGATGTCGAACTCCTCCTCGAAGGCCATGACCAGCTCGACGTTGTCCAGGCTGTCAGCGCCCAGATCATCGATAAAGCTCGCCTTCTCGGTGACCTTCTCGGGGTCGGCGTCGAGGTGCTCGATCACGATCTTGCGCACGCGTTCAAGTATATCCGACATCTATGTTTCTTCTCGTCCCTGCCTCGAAATGCCGCTTCCTGACCGCCGCTCCCAAAGCCTGGGACAGGGCGTCTTCCAAACCGCCTAGCATGTTCGCAACGGCCCGCCTAGTGTGCTGGATTTGAAGCTCGCCTGCTTTCTGGGTCATGAGCGGCGCGAACTTCAAGTCCAAAGAAGCACACTAAAAACATATACTTGCTAGGGTCCTCCCCGACTCCGAAGTTCGTCCGAGCCCGCCATAACCGCGTCCGAACTTCGGAATCGGGACACTAGCGCCCCACCCGTCTCACACCATCGCCATGCCGCCGTTCACGTGCAACGTCTGGCCGGTGACATAGCGCGCCTCCTCACTGGCCAGGAACACAGCGGCGGCGGCCACGTCTTGGACCGAGCCCATCGCTCCGGCCGGGATGCGCTGGGCGATCTGCGCCCTCTGGGCCTCGCTCAGGGCCAGGGTCATTGGGCTCTCGATGAAGCCCGGAGCAATGGAATTGACCGTGATCCCCCGCGCCGCGACTTCGGCGGCGAGCGACTTCGAAAATCCGATCATGGCCGCTTTGGAGGCGGCGTAGTTGGCCTGGCCCGGGTTGCCGGTGACGCCCACCACCGAGGTGATGGCGAGGATCCGGCCGAAGCGCCGGCGCACCATGCCCCGAAGGGCGGCGCGGGCGAGGCGGAAGTAGCTCTCGAGATTGACCCGCATCACCTGGGTGAAGTCCTCGTCCTTCATCCTCAGAAGGAGCGTGTCGCGGGTGATCCCGGCGTTGGCGACGAGGATGTCGAGATCAGCTCCCGCGGCCTCTTCGGCGGCGGCGACGAGGCCATCGACCGCGGCGGCGTCGGAAAGATCGCAGGCGATCGGATGGGCGTCGCGGCCGAGCTCGGCGGCCAGGGCGTCGAGCGCCTCCATCCTCGTCCCCGAGAGCACCAGCTTTGCGCCCTGGGCCGAGAAGGCCCTGGCGATCGCCCCCCCGATCGCCCCGCTCGCTCCCGTGACAAGCGCCGTCCTTCCGGAGAGTTCGAACATCGCGCCGTCCTTTTCTCAGAGCGCCTTGGCGAAGGCTTCGAGATCGCCGGGCGTGGAAAGCGAGAAGACCTCCGCCTCGGGCGAGGTGCGCCTCACCATCCCCGAGAGCGCCTTGCCCGCCCCTGCCTCGCCAAAGCGCGTCACCCCGCCCTCGCCGGCGAGCCACTCCAGGCTCTCGCGCCAGCGGACCCGTCCGGTCACCTGATCGACCAGAAGGGCCCGGATGGTCGCCGGATCGACCACCGGCCTCGCCGTGACATTGGCGACGAGCGGCACGACGGGCTGGGCGACAGCCGCGCCGGCCAGGGCCTCGGCCATCTCCTCGGCCGCTTGGGCCATCAGAGGGGAGTGGAACGGGGCCGAGACGTTGAGCGGGATCGCCCGCGCGCCCAGCGCCTTGGCCTCCTCGATCGCCGCCGCCACCGCCGCCGCGCCGCCCGAGATCACCACGTTGCCGGCGTTGTTGTCGTTGGCGACGACGCACACGCCCTTGGCCGCGCCGGCCTTGGCGGCCGCTTCGGCGAGCGCAAGGTCCGCCTTGGGCCCGACCAGCGAGGCCATGGCCCCTTCGCCCGGCGGCACGGCCCTCTGCATCGCCTCGCCGCGACGGCGCAGGAGCCGGGCGGTCTCGCCGAGCGAGAAGGCGCCGGCGGCGGCCAGGGCCGAATATTCGCCCAGCGAATGGCCGGCGACGAATTTCGCCTTCTCCAGTCCAATCCCGAACTCACCCTTGAGGCTCGCCATCACCGCCACGCTCACCGCCATCAGGGCCGGCTGGGCGTTGGCGGTGAGGGTGAGGGTCTCGATCGGCCCCTCCCGGATCAGGCGGAAGAGGTTTTCGCCCAGCGCCTCGTCGACCTCCTCGAAGACCTGGCGGGCGGCGGCGAACGCCTCGGCGAGTTCGACGCCCATGCCGACGGCTTGGCTTCCTTGGCCGGGAAAGAGGAAGGCGAGGCTCATCGGCCGCTCCTAATGCTCCCCAGGCGCCGCAGGCAAGTGCGGGGCGGCGGCGCCGCGCGCAAGCGTGCGGAACGATCGGGCGTTCGGCGGGGTTGGATCCTCGCTCAGTGAAGGAACAAGGCGCGGTCCATGGAATCGGATGGAAGGGTCGTCGTGATCACCGGCGCCTCGGCCGGCGTCGGCCGGGCGATCGCTCACCGCTTCGCCCGCGAGGCGGCCAGGATCGGCCTCATCGCCCGGGACGCGGACGCCCTCGATCTGGTCGCCGGCGAGGTCTCCGAGCATGGCGGAAAAGCGCTCGTCCTTCCCGCCGACGTCGCCGATTCGGAAGCCCTCTTCTCCGCCGCCGAGGAGGTTAGGCGGACCTGGGGCGGCGTCGATGTGTGGGTAAATGACGCGATGACCACGGTCTTCTCGCCGCTCTGGGAGATCGAGCCCGAGGAGTTCCGCAGGGTGACCGAGGTCGACTACCTGGGTTTTGTGTGGGGAACGATGGCGGCGCTTCGTCTGATGCGGCCCGCCGGCCACGGGACGATCATCCAGGTTGGCTCGGCGCTCGCCTACCGCGGCATCCCCCAGCAAAGCGCCTATTGCGGGGCCAAGCACGCCATCCGCGGCTTCACCGACTCGCTTCGGACCGAACTCCTCCATGAGCGTTCCAAGGTGCGCCTTTCGATCGTCGAGCTTCCGGCCATGAACACCCCCCAGTTCGACTGGGCCCGCACCCACATGAAGCGCACGCCTCGGCCCATGGGCGAGATCTTCGAGCCGGAGGCGGCGGCCGAGGCGGTGTGGCTCGCCTCGCGCGCGCCCCTTCGCGAATACTGGCTCGGCCGCACGACCCTGCTCACCATCCTGGGGAACCTGGTCCTTCCCTCCTTCCTCGACCGCTTCCTCGCCAAGAGCGCCTGGGAAGGTCAAGAGACGCCCCAGCCGGCCCTTCCCGACCGGCCCGACAATCTCTTCGCCCCGGTGAGGGGCCTGCATCGCACGCGAGGCGCCTTTTCCCTGGAGGCGCAGCGCAGCGCCATCGCCCTCCCCGGCCCGGCGGTGCGGCTGGGCGTCATCTCCTTAGGCGCCGCGGCCGCCTTCGCGCTCGGCCTGTTGGCGGGAACGGCGCGGACCGCGCTCAGGCTGAAAAACGCTCGGCGTCGGCGCGCCTGAAGTCGCAGCCGTTGCCCGGGCGGGTGAGGTCCGGAGCGATCCGCCCGCGCTTCAGTTTCGGAGCCCCTTCGAAGAGCCTCTCTTCGATCCGGACGTGGTCGTGGAACCATTCGAGGTGGCGAAGGTTCGGCGCGGCGCAGGCGGCGTGCAGGTGCATGGCCGGCGCGCAGTGCCCCGAGAGAGGCCGGTTGAAGGCGAAGGCGAGGTCGGCGGCCATGAGGAAACCGGTGATGCCCCAGCAGCGAGTGATGTCGGCCTGCAGCACGTCCACAGCCTCGGCCTCGAGCATGCGGAGGAAGTAGAACGGCTCATAGCCGTATTCGCCGGCCGCGATCGCCATCCCGGCCGGCGCGCGCTCGCGGATGAAGGCGAGACCGGAAAGGTCGTCGGATGAGACCGGCTCCTCAAACCAGCCGACGTTCAGATCGGCGAAGCGGTTCGCCATCTCCAGGGCCTGCGCGAGGGCGTACGCCCCGTTGGCGTCGACAAAGAGCTGCGCCTTGCCGATCGCCTTCTTCGCCGCCTTGGCGCGCCCCGGATCCTCGGCCGGATGGCGACCGACCTTCATCTTGACCCAGGCGCAGCCGCCCTCGTGGGTCCATTCGCCGAGCTGATCGGCGAGCCTCCTCTCGTCATAGGAGGTGAACCCGCCGCTCCCATAGACCTCGACTTCGTCGCGCCGGCGTCCCAACAGGTCGCAGAGGGGGAGGCCCAAAAGTCGCGCTTTCAGGTCCCAAAGCGCGCCGTCCAGCGCCGAAATGGCGCAGCCCGCCAGCCCCCGCGAGCCAAGATTGCGCACCTTGGAGACCATTTCGGTCCAGGCCCTCGGAACATCCAACGCGTCGACGCCGATCACCGCCTCGGCGAGGGTCTCTTCAATGACGCCCGCCGCAGCCTTGGAGGCGTAGGTCCAGCCAAGACCGGTCTTGCCTCCCGCCTCCGCCTCGGCCACGACGAGAGTGGTCGCCTTCCACTCCAGCGTTCCATCCGACTCCGGCGCGTCGGTGGGAATGGTGAAGGCTCTGGCTCTCACCGTACCGACGGGCGCCTTGGAAAGCATGGTGGTTCGATCCCTGGCGGTTATGCTCAAGAGGCTAATTCCCTCCTCCGCCGCTACGTTCCGCTCCGAACGCCGCGGGGTCGGGGAACTTTCGTTCTGGCTTGGCGGGGGTCTTTGCGCCCATACTGCCCAAGGTGGGCTCAAGACCTCTCCGAAAGGGACAACCGTGATCAAGCACCTCGGCCTCGCCGCCGCCGGCGCCTCGCTCCTCCTCGCCGGCCCCTCCTTCGCCGCCCTGCAGCCGGGCGCCGTCGCGCCCGAGTTCTCGGCCTCGGGCTTCAAGGGCGGAGCGCCGATCCACTTCGATCTGAAGGCGGCCCTCCGCAAGGGCCCAGTGGTGCTCTACTTCTTTCCCGCTCCCGAGACGGCCGGCTGCGATCTCGAGGCGCACCTCTTCGCCGACGCGACCGACAAGTTCCACTCCGAGGGCGCCACGGTGATTGGCGTCACGGCCGGCAATCTCGACAAGCTCGCCCTTTTCTCCAAGGAGACCGATCACTGCTCGGGCAAATTCCCGGTCGCGGCCGATCCGACCCTGGCGATCTCCAGGTCCTACGACGCCACCTTGGACATGCCCAATGCGCCAAAGTGGTCGAACCGGACGAGCTATGTGATCGCGCCGGACGACAAGATCCTCCTGGCCTATTCTAACCTCAATCCCAACGACCACGTCGAAAAGACCCTGGCCGCGGTCGAGGCCTGGCGGGCGAAGCATCCGAAGTAGAGGCTCGGAGAGCCAGCTTGCCTTGACCCTGTATTGCCCTTAAGGGAGCCGCTCTCCACCAAGGAGGGCGGTCTTCGCCTGCCGATCAAGGCGCAGATCCACCGTTTCCCGGCGATTCTTCCGCTCGCCTGGCGCGCCGCCCGCCCAACCGGAAGAAGGACGCCATGCCGCTCTACGAGCACGTGCTCATCGCGCGCCAGGACATCTCCCCGGCCCAGGCCGAAAGCCTCAACGAAGAACTGAAAAGCCTCATCGAGACGCACGGCGGGCATGTCGGCAAAATCGAGTACTGGGGCCTTCGCAATCTCGCCTACCGCATCAAGAAGAACCGCAAGGGCCATTACTCCCTTCTCGCCATCGACGCGCCCGCCGACGCGGTCAAGGAGATGGAGCGCCAACTCGCCATCAACGAGGACGTCCTTCGCTTCCTCACCATCAGGGTCGAGGCGCTTGATCTGGAGCTCTCGCCGATCCTCGCGCGCCGTGACCGCGAGCGCGAGCGCGAGCGGCGCTTCGAGGACGTCCCGGCTTAAAGGAGGCCCTGCCATGAGCGACGAGACCCAGGTCACCGAGGCCGGACCCCGCAGCGCCGCCCCACGTCGGGCCTTCATGCGCCGCCGCAAGGTGTGCCCCTTCTCCGGCGCCGGCGCCCCCAAGATCGACTACAAGGACGTCAAGCTGCTGCAGCGCTATGTTTCGGAACGGGGCAAGATCGTTCCCTCGCGGATCACGGCGGTCTCGGCCGGCAAGCAGCGGGAACTGGCCAGGGCCATCAAGCGCGCCCGCTACCTCGCCCTTCTCCCCTATCTCACCCAATAGGCGCGGCGATGAAGGTTATCCTTCTGGAGAGGGTCGAGCGCCTGGGCGCGCTCGGGGACGTGGTCAGCGTGAAGGACGGCTTTGCCCGCAACTTCCTGCTGCCGAGATCAAAGGCCCTGCGCGCCTCGGCCGCCAACATGAAGACCTTCGAGGACCGGCGGGCCGAGATCGTTTCGCGAAACGACACGGCGCGCGACGCGGCCTACAAGTCAGGGGCCAAGCTCGAGGGCAAGAGCTTCGTGTTGATCCGCCAAGCCGGCGACAGCGGCCAACTCTACGGCTCCGTTTCCGGTCGCGACGTCGCCGAGGCGGTGAACGCAGAGGGCGGCCACGTCGATCGCGCCATGGTGATCCTGGATAGGCCCATCAAGACACTGGGCCTGCACCCGGTGCGGTTCCGCCTGCATCCCGAGGTGACGGTCCAGATCACCGTCAATATCGCGCGCAGCGCCGACGAGGCGGAGCGCCAGGCAAGAGGCGAAGACGTCATCGCCTCGCGCTTGGAGGACGAGCGGGTCTCCTCCTTGCCAGGGCCCGAAGACATCCTCGAAGCGCCCGTCGAACTCGAGACCCCAGGCAGCGAAGAAGCCTGAGCCGCAAGGCCCGGACGTCGCCTGCGAAAGAGGGCGGCAGACGCGGCGACGATTTCTCGGGCAGGACCTCATCGCCAAGATAGAGGATCCGCACCGCCGCCAGGCAGGCGATGCACAGGGGCGCGGCGAAGACCAGGCCCAGGAGCCCGAAGAAGGCGAAGAAGGCGACCAGCGCGAAGAGGTTCAGCACCGGCGGCAGGAAGGCGAGCCCCCGCTGCAGGAGGGGCTGGAGGACATTGCTCTCGAACTGATGGATGGCGATGAAGAGAAGCGCCGTCCAGGCGACCATCTGCCAGCCCGCCGAGAGCGCGATGAGGAGGGCCGGAAGCGAGGCGATAATCGGGCCGATCATGGGGATGAACTCGGCCAGGCCCGCGATCACGCCCAACGCCGCCGGCGCGGGAACCCCGAGCGCCAGAAGGCCAAGGCCGCTCAGCACCCCGATGATCACCATCGCCGCGATCTGGGCGAGAATCCAGCGGCGCAACAGCCAGACGCTGGTCGCCAGGAACTCACCGAACCGCTCTCGCCGACCGTCCGGGATGAGCCGGAGCGCCCCGCCACGATAGGCTCGCGGCTCGGCCGCGAGATAGATTCCGGCCACCGCCATGAGAAGAAACCCCGCGACCGCCACGCCGACCTGGGAGGCGACGCTCTTCAGCTTGACCACGGATCGAAAATCGGGGCTGGCGGCCAGCTTCTTTACAGCGGCCTCGATCGCCCGACCGGTTGGCGAGGCGGCGAGTTCGGTCTGGAGGCGTTCCCAGGCCACGGGGATGCGGCGGACGAGATCGGCGATCTGAGGCTCGATCCGCAGTCCGAAAAAGGCGAGCAGGCCTAGGAAGATGGCGACGATGATGAGGGTCGAGAGCGCCAATGCCCAGACCGCAGAGAGCGGCAGCCATCGCCTCAGCATGTCGGCGCCGGCGTTGAGCAGGATCGCGAAGAGGATCGCGCCGAACAGCAGCAGTTCGACCTGCCGCAACCTCCAGGCGATCACGAGGCCGACGGCGAGGGCGAAGACGATGATGGCGCGGCGGACGAAAACGGCGTCCGCGCTTCCTGATCGCATGGAAGGCGTCCAGTTGCGCGAGCGCGCGGAGGAGGGCCGCGCACAATGAGAACGGACGGTCTCGCCTCGCGGTTTCGTCCGGCCGTCGCGAGAGAAGGTCAGCCTGCCTCTTTGGCGATGCGGTCGGCGAGGGAGCCCAAGACCTTGCTGATCGCCGAGGCCTCTCCGGCCGGGCCGCCTCCCGCCTTGGCCGAGAGCTCGATGTTGTGCGTGAAGGCGGGCCTCGCATCGCCCTCCTCGATGAGCGACCAGCTCGCCTGAAGGATCACACGCCCGTCGCTGGCCTGGAGTTCCAGGATGTTCACGACCAGGCCGCGCACGCCCACCGCTCTTGGCGCATCGGGCAGGATGAAATCGCCGGCCGGCAGCCTCGCCAGCAGGTCCTGGGCGAGCGTGCGGCGCATCATCGCCCCCAGAGGCGCGCCCCAGCGGTCTTGTTCTTTAATCTCGAGGCGGTTTGGGGAGGCCTGGCGCACCATCTGGGGCCGGTCCAATTCGGCCGGAATGTGGACGGAATCGAGCTGGATCGGTCCGCTCGGCGCGCTCGCCGCCCCGCCTTCCGGACCTACCGGCGAGAGGGTGAAGAAACGGGTCGGCGGACTGTGGCTGCAGGCGCAGAGAGCCAAGAGGCCTGCGATGACGGCGATCCTTCTCAATGGCCTTCTCCCGCCTTGGGCTTGCCCTTTCCCTTGATCAGGGATTCGGGATGCTCTTCGAGATAGTCGGCCAGGGCCCGCACCGACCTGGACGTCCACGAGAGCTCCCGGATGAGACTGGGAAGATCGGAGTCCTGGGCTTCGGGGCTGCCGCCGATCAGGCGGTTGGCCGCCGCGGCGGCGCTATCCGCCTCGCTCGCCGCCCGGCGCAGTTCGGCGATCAGGGGAGCGACCTGCGGTCCGGCCTGATGAACCGTGCGGTCGACCTCAGCGAGGGTGCTGTCCAGGTGCTCGAGACTGTCGGTGAGCTTGGGTGAGGAGGCGATGGATCGGATATGGGCGGTGATCGACCGCACATTCTCGCCGATCTCGCCGAGCGGAATGGCGTTCAGCTTGGCCGTCACGTCGCCCAGGTTGCGCTGGATCGAGGCGATGTCGCCCGAAGCCGCGCTTGGGATCTCTTCCTCGCCGCCGATCTCGCCCATCCTCGCCCGCCGCGCCGCGGGGACGACATCGAGGTCGACCTGCTTGGCCCCAATGAGCGGCGGGTCCTGGGAAATCGTGGCGCGGACGCCGCGCGCGACGAGTCTCCGCATCAGAGCATCGACCGGCTCCCGCCACTGGCTGATCGAATCTGCGGTCGCCCCCGCCAGGCGCAGGCGGACGGGCTCCAGCTCGATGGCGACCGGCGCCTCCATGCGTCCGGTCTGCGCATTGTAGCGAAGCTCCACGCTGGTCACCTCGCCAACTCTGAAGCCGCGCATCTTCACGGCCGCGCCCTTCTCCAGATCGCCGACCGGGCCGGTGAAGCGCACCAGGTAGGGAACCTGAGGCCCGATCGGCGCATCCTTGGCGGTGCGTTCGTCGTCGTAGAGCGGGAAGCTCGCCGGCGCCGTCGCCGGCGCGCCGCCGGATGCGGCGATGGGAGCTTCGAACGCCACCGATCCGGTGAGGAGCGCGGCGGGCGAGACGAGCCGCGCCTTGAGACCGGCGCCCGAAGCCGAGACCCTGACCGCACTGGCGTCCCAGAAGCGAGTCTGGGAACCGACCAGCCGATCGAACGGGGCCCTGATGAACGCGGTCAGGGCGAACCGGTGCGGCCCTTCGAAACGGGCGGAAGTGATCTTGCCCACTTCCTTGCCTTCGAAATAGACCGGCGATCCCGATCCCACCGGGCCTAGGTGATCGGCGAGGAGCGTGTAGTTCGACCCGGCAGTCGGAAAGGGAACGGCCGGGGGCTGGTCCTGGCCCTCGAAACGGTGGGCGGAGGGACCGGAACCAGGCTCGAGCGCAATGTGCGGGCCGGCGATCACCGATTTCAGGGTGGAGAGGTCCGCGAGGCTGACTTCCGCGCCGACCAGCCAGAAGCGCGTGTCGCGGCGCAGATAGCCCCCGTACTTGCGCTTCAGCTCGATCGTCACCGCCACGCCGCGGCCGTCGCTGGTCGGCTCGACCTCGGAGACATCGCCCACCGTCACGCCTCTGAACGTCACCGGGCTCGACCCCGGGGAGAGACCGTAGGCATTGTCGAAGAAGACCGTCGCCTTATCGCCGCCGCTGGCGAGGTGCCTGATCCCCAGCCACGCGGCGACGGCGATGACCGCCACCGGCACCGCCCAAATCCATCCCGGCCAACGGCTGCGGCGCGTCTCCGCGGTCGTCCGATGCGTCGAGGGTCCGCTCACTCGCCGGCCTCCTTGGCCGCATCCCACATCAGCCGCGGATCGAAGAACCGGGAGGCGAGCATGGTGAAGAAGACGACCAGCGTGAAGGCGGTCGCGCCCGGCGCCGCTCTGGACGAGGTCAAGGGTGTGAACTGCAGGAGCGGCACGAAGACAATGATCGTGAAGACGTCGACGTTCGACCACCGGCCCAGTTCGTCGATGAGGCGATAAAGCCGCGTCCTGAGCCTCAGAAAGCGGCGCGATTGCCTTTTCGCCGAGATCACGAACCAGCCCATGCCGAGGATCTTTACCATTGGAATGACAATGCTGGTGCCGATGATCAGGATGGCGAACGGCCACAGGCCGGCCTCGAAGAGTTCTCTCACCCCGTCGATGATGCGATGGGTGACGAGCTTTCCCGCCTGCCAATCCTCGCTCATCGGATAGAGATTCGCCGGAAAATAAAGGACCAGGGCGGCGAGGCTCAGCGCCGCGGCCCTCACCATGGCGTCGCGCTTGCGCGAGCGGAGCGTGAGCCCGCAGCGCGGACATGGGCGACCCTCCTCGCTCGCGGGCGCGGCGAGATCGCAGGCTGTGCAGGAGATCGCCGCAATGGTCGGCGGGGCGTCGCGCTCGGGCGCGATGGCGCGCCAGATGCTTCGCCGGTCCAAACAGGCGCGGGTCAGCATGGTGAGCAGGGCGGCGAGGATGAAGCACAGGCCTCCGAGCCCGATCGTGACATGCAGACTCTGACTTACACGGCTGTAGCCAATGAAGAATCCGATCAGAAACACGTCCGGCATCGCCCACAGGTCGAGTTCCATGACCCAGCGGTAGAGCGGCCCGAGCCATCTCGGCCGTTCGCCGAAAAGGATGGCGCCGAGCACCAGGCTCAGTCCGCCGAATCGCACGAGAGGAAAGGCGATCCCGAAGGCGCCCAGAAGCACCGCGACGATGGCGTAGCCTTCGCCCCACAAGGCCCCGATTCCCGAAGCGAGCACGCTTGTTCGCGCGTTTCCGAGCATGTTCACTGTCATCAGAGGCAGCAGATTGGCCGGGATCAGGAGGATGAAGGTGGCGACGGCGCAGGCAAGCGCGGCGCCGAGGCTGCGCCCGGCGGTGCGCTCCAGCGGCGAGCGGCAGATCGGACAAAGGGCGATCGTGCGCGATCCGAGCGGCGGAATCTCATCGAGCGCGCCGCACTCCGGGCAACCGATGGTCATCGGCCCCGTACGCCCCGGCCCGTTTCCTTTTCGATGGTCCCCATCCGCGTCCCGTCAACCCCTCACCCTCCTTGGAGCGAGGCTCCCGTCACCGTCAAGCCTGAGCCGCGCCGAGAGGTTCCCTTGGGACCACGGCGACCAAGACCGTATGTGTTGGAAAAAAGTCATCATCGACGTTGCAATCCAGTCCGCGGATCCCCGCTGAATTGCTAGGTCACTAAGCGGGAGCAAGGGGTGTCGCCGTGTATCTCGTCAATCTCACGCAGTCCCACTTTCCGGCCCAAGCCGACCACGCCGTAGAGGAGACCACCGTCGGCGAAGTTCTCCTCGCACGGGCGGCGGCCGCGCCAGACGCGGAGGCCCTGGTTGAGACGGATCTTACCGGGGGACTCGCCCGTCGCTGGACCTACGCGAGCCTACTGACCGACGTTCGGCGCCTCGCCACCGCGCTCCTCTGGCGATATCGGCCCGGAGAACGGATCTGCATCTGGGCTCCGAACCTGCCGGAATGGGTGATCTTGGAGTACGCCGCGGGCCTCGCTGGTCTCACTCTGGTCACTGCGAATCCCGCCTACCAGCTGCGGGAGCTGAGACATGTCGTCGAGCAATCGGGCGCGGTCGGCCTCTTCTTGGTCGCCGAGCACCGCGGCAACCCAATGGCTCGCATTGCCTCCGAGGTCGCCGCCGACGTCGCGGCCCTGCGAGAGATCATAGACTTGGAAAATCCCGCCGCCTTGTTCGCGGGCGAGGCCCCAGCCGCGCCGTTGCCGCCCGTCCGCCCTCTCGACCCTGTCCAGATTCAGTACACCTCCGGCACGACCGGCGTTCCCAAGGGGGTGGTGCTGCACCATCGCGGCATGACCAACAACGCCCGCTTCTCCAATGCCCGCATAGGTCTCAAGGCGGGCGACGCGCTTCTCAATATCATGCCGCTCTTCCACACCGCAGGTTGCGGGCTCCTGACCCTGGGCGCGGTACAATTCGGCGCGCGGATGATCATCATGCGGGCATTCGATCCCGCCATCGCACTCCAGATCATCGAATCGGAGCGGGTCGAGATCCTCGCCGGGGTGCCGACGATGCTCGTCGCCATCCTCGAATCGCAGGTTGCGAGCGCCCGCGACGTCTCGTCGGTCCGCGCGATCATTTCGGGGGGCGCCCCCGTTTCGCCTGACCTCGTGCGAAGGGTCCGCAACGCTTTCGACTGCGACTTCCACATCGTCTACGGCCAGACCGAAGCATCATGCCTGCTCTCCATCGCAAGCTGCAGCCGCGGTGCGCCGGACGATGAAATTCAGACCGTGGGGCAGCCGATCGCACAGACGGAGGTCTCGATCCGCGACCCGAGCTCTGGGGCAGTCCTTCCAGTGGGGGCGGTCGGCGAAATCTGCTCGCGCGGCTACGGGACCTTGCTCGAGTACAACGAAGATCCGGTGGCCAGCTCGGCCGCTGTCGACGACCAGGGCTGGCTACACACTGGGGATCTCGGGACCATGGACGCCGGCGGCCGTCTACGCGTCACCGGCCGCGTCAAGGAGATGATCATTCGTGGTGGGGAAAACCTGTTTCCCGCCGAAATCGAGAACGTTCTCCTGGAACACCCCGACGTGGCCGAGGCGGCTGTCATCGGCGCGCCTGACGAAAGATGGGGCGAAATCGTCGTGGCCTTCGTTCGCCCCGCCCCGAATGCTGCCCTCGATAGGCAAGCCCTCATAGCTCACTGTCGCGCTCGCCTCGCCGCCGTCAAAACGCCGGCTCATTGGGTCGAGGTCGAAAGCTGGCCGCTTACAGCAAGCGGGAAAATCCAGAAATTCGTCCTGAGGGAGCGGTTCGTGGGTGACGCGTCGGGCGGCAAGACCCCTCGATAAGGTCACGGGGGCCTACACCAGGCCGTCGACTGTTGTGGAGCCGAACGGAGGCTCCTGCGCCGCCGCGCTCTGATCAGCAATCCGGGTGTCGGATATCGCCTAGAGCCTTGAACCAGCCAGCGACAAGGGCGGCATCGGCTTCCAGACTCTCTCGCCGCGCCGCCTCGGGCGTTTCGCCCCACCTCTCCTGCTGGAAGCGTTCTTCGAGGCGCGAGAGCGTCAGGGCCTCCATCGCGCCGAGGCGCCCGGCTGCAACGGCGAGAGCCAGGATCGCCGATCCAAAGAGCGCGGCGGCGAAGGTGAGGCCGGCCAGAGCGAAGGCGCCGGCGTCCATCGCGCTCGATTGGATGGCGGCCAGAGCCTCCGCGTTCTGGACCGGCGCGGTCGGCCCTTCGCCACAGGCGAAAGGCTGCCCCAGCGACTCCTCGGCCCATGCAAGGATGGGTGCGAACTCCGCCTGCTGGCGCGCCAGGAGCGAGGGCGGCTCGGAGGCGAGGCAGGCGAGGAGGTCGCTGCGAGCATATCGGACGAGGTCCTCGGCCGCGGCCGCCGGATCGGGCGCGATACGATCGAGCGCGGTGAAGGCCAGCCGCGTGAGCCCAAGCTGCGGCCACTCGATCGCCGGGCCTTGACGTTCCCATTCCTGCGCGAGGGCCTCGGCGAGGGCTCGGCTGGGCGCGACGAGCGCGTTCCGAGAAGGTGAGAAGATCGGTCGGCCATCGAGGCGGACGCCATAGCCGCCGCCCGGCTCGGCGACGACTTCGGCGCGGGCGAAAAATCGTCCCGGTCCGTCCGCCGGACTGACGAAGGATTCATCCCGTTCGGCCATCGTTCATGTTCCCAGGCGCATTTCCTGCGCGGAAGCGGATTGACATTCCAAACCGCGACGGAAAGCTGCGCAGCGAGCGTTGAACGCGCAAGGAGACTTTGGCTTTCCACGGAGGGCGCCGCCGTTGGCCATCGACCGTAAACTCCGCGCCGCCATCGCCGTCACCCGCTTCGGCCTGGGGGCCAGGCCCGGCGAGATCGATCAAGCGGTGGGCGATCCGGAGATGTTCCTGATCGACCAGATCCGGCGCGAAGGGGCCGACCAGCCCTCCGATCCCCCGCCGAGTTCGGCCGAGCGGTTCGGCGAGTTGCGCCAGTTCCAGATGCTGCGCCGCCAAGCCAAGGACGCCGGCGATCCCAAGGCCGATCCGGTCAAGCTCGCCCGCAAACTGATCCGCCAGGACGCCGGAGCCGATTTCATCGCCCGTTTGCGCCTCGCGGCCAGCACCGAGGCCTCCTTCCGAGAGCGCTGGGCTCTCTTCTTCGCCAACCACTTCACCGTCTCGGCGACCAAATTCGCCGACGCCACGCTGGTCGGGCCCTTCGAGGCCGAGGCCATCCGGCCCAACTGCTTTGGCCGCTTCCATGACCTGCTCCTCGCCTCCTCCCGCAATCCGGCGATGTTGATCTACCTCGATCAGGCCCAGTCGATCGGGCCAGACAGCGCCGCGGCGCGATTCCGGGATTTCCGGGGCAAGAAGGCGGCCGGCCTCAACGAGAACCTCGGCCGCGAGATGATGGAGCTGCACACCGTTGGCGTGGAGGCTGGCTACAGCCAGGCCGACGTCACCGAATTCTCCAAGGCCCTCACCGGCTGGAGCATCGGAGGCCTCAACGAGCCCGATGCTGCTGGCCGCTTCGTCTTTCGTCCCCGCGCCCACGAGCCGGGCGCCCGCACGATCATGGCAAAGCGCTACGCCGAGGGTGGCGAGGACCAGGCCCTGGCGGTGATGGCCGACCTCGCCGCCTCGCCCCATACGGCCCATCATCTCGGCTTCGAGCTCGCCCGCCACTTCGTCGCCGATGATCCGCCGCCCTCGCTCGTGGAGAAGCTGAAGCGAACCTATCTGGCGTCCGGCGGCGATCTCTCCGAGGTCGCCCGGACCCTGATCAAGTCCCCCGAATCGTGGGAGGCGCCGCAGAAGAAGTTCAAGCGGCCGTACGAATTCATGGTCTCGAGCTGGCGCGCCGCCGGTTGGACCAAGGGCGATCTCCTCGCTTCGCCCAGGATGCTCACCGCCATGGGCCAGAAGCCCTTTTCCGCGCCCTCGCCCAAGGGCTGGCCCGAGGCCGCCCAGGATTGGGCGGCGCCGGACGACATCGTAAAGCGCATGGCGTGGAGCGAGGATCTCGCCAGCCGCCAGGGCGCCGGCCGCGACCCCATGGTTCTGGCCGACGCCGCCCTCGGCGCCCGCCTCTCGCCCCAGGCCGCCCAGGCGATCTCCCGGGCCGAGACGCGGGTCGAAGGCCTCGCCATCCTTCTCATGAGCCCGGAGTTCCAGCGCCGATGAGCCACAGCCTCAATCCCGTCCTCAGCCGCCGCGCCGCCCTTTCCGGCGCCGCCGCGCTCGGACTGACGGTCGACTTCCTGGGGGCCCGCGCCTTCGCCGCGACCCAGACCGACCTTGCCGCCCGCAAGCTCGTCGTGGTGGTCTGCCGAGGAGGCCTGGACGGCCTCTCCCTCTCTCCGCCGGTGGGCGATCCGAACTACAAGGCTCTGAGGGGGCCGATCGCGATCGGCGGCTTTGGCGAGGAGGGCGGCGCCCTCAGGCTCGACGAGACCTTCGGCCTGCATCCCTCGCTGGCCAAGGTCCATGCCCTCGCCATGAAGGGCCAGGCGCGCATCGCCCCGGCCGTGGCCACGCCCGACCGCGAGCGCTCCCACTTCGAGGCCCAGGACGTGCTCGAAAACGGCCAGACCACCCCCTATCAGGTGGAGAGCGGCTGGCTGAACCGGGCGCTCTTGGCCATGGGCGGCAAGCCCCGCGCCCTTTCGATCGGCGCGACCGCGCCCCTGATCCTGCGCGGGCCGGTGGAGGCGTCGTCCTGGTCGCCCGGAGGCGAGGCGTCCCGCGATCCGAGGCTGGCGGGAATTCTCCAGCACCTCTACGCCGCCGATCCTCTCCTCGGCCCCGCCCTCGCCAGCGGCCTTTCCACCGAGGCCATGGCCAAGCTCGCCAACGCCGATGCGCAGAAGTCAGACCAGATGACCCCCGCCCCGGCGATGGCCGCCGATCCGCGCGAGGCGGCGGCCGGGCCGGCCTTGAGGCCCTATATGCGCGCCGGCCTTCCCCAGGCGACCAGGCTCGGCGCCACCCTCGCCGGCTTCATGGTCCAGCCTCAGGGCGCCCAGGTGGCGGCCGTCTCCATCGATGGGTTCGACACCCACGCCAACGAGGGCGCCGCGACCGGCCAGCTCGCCGCCCGCATCGCCTACCTCGACGCCTTCCTGGATGGTCTGGCGAGCGGCATGGGCCAGAGCTGGAAATCGACCGTCGTCGTCGCCGCCACCGAGTTTGGCCGCACCGCGCGGGTCAACGGCACCCTCGGCACCGATCATGGCACCGGCTCGACCGCACTGCTCCTCGGCGGCGCTTTGAAGGCGGGGGGCATCATCGGTGATTGGCCCACGCTCGCCCAGAACCGGCTCTTCCAGGACCGCGACACCTGGCCGGCGCTCGATATGAGAAGCCTCTTCAAGGGTGTGCTGCGCGATCATTTGGGGATCGAGAGAGCGGCTCTCGATTCCGGCGTGTTTCCCTCGAGCGCCGCCGCGGCCCCGGTTTCGGGCCTCGTCTGACTTCTAGAGCCTGTTGAGTTGAGACAAAATCACCTGAACTGACGCTCGCCTGATCAGCCCTCTCCCTCTTGCGGGAGAGGGTCGCCCCGAAGGGGCGGGGTGAGGGGTCGATGGCTTTCTCCGATCCTTTCAGGGCGCATGCCGGATGGTGCGGCGCGACCCCTCATCCGGCGCTTCGCGCCACCTTCTCCCGCAAGGGGCGAAGGATAACCCTTGTGGATCTCGAAGGCGGGGCCCCATCGCTTCGCCCTGAACGAGTCACGCTCTAGTGAAATCTGGTGAGTGTCTTGAACATCAGCGTGATTCTGAGTTCAGGACAGGCTCTCGAGACGGCCCGGGCGACGTGCGGGATCACGCCGGGGAAGAGGACCAGGCGGTTTGGCCGGGGATAAACCGCGGCGATCACATCGGCGCCTTCGGCGTCGAAAAAGAGGGTCTCGCCGGCCCAGTTCGGGCTCCAGGCGAGGTGGGGATAATAGATGGCGGTGAAATGGGTGGGGAGGTTCGAATCGAGGTGCACCCCGCCCTCCGCGCCGCTCGGATAGCCGTTGGCGTAGCAGCGGGTGAGCCTGTGGCCGGCCAGGATCCCGGCCTCGAGCTTGCGCCACAGCCCCGCCACCGGCGGCGCCGAACTCGTGAGCTGCGCGGCGAAGGCCTCCGGAACCAAGGGCTCGGCTCCGTCGCGCACGATGCCGGCGAAGTGCTTGCACCAGTAGCGCGAAGCGCCTGGCGAGGGATCGGAATAGGCCCCGTAGGCCCATCCAGGCCCCTTGAGGAAGGCTAGGAGTTCGCGCTGCGCGCCCTCCTCCAGAACCTCGTCGAAGATCGCCACGTCGGCGGCGGAAAACGATGCGGGCGATATCGACCCGCTTTTCGGCAGCGCTACGCCCAAGCTCTCGCCCCATGCACCTGTCTGGCCGGGAGCCTTACTCCGGCGATGGTCAAGAAAAGGTGTGGCGATTTCAGCGCCGCCGTGAACCTGGCCGTCTCAGACGGGAATGGCCATCATCGCCTGGGCGCGCCCGGTGCCGATGAGCGCGGCGCGGCTCGCCGGCGCGACGGCTCGCACCAGGGCGGGGATGAACGAAGCGACCACGCCCAGGGCGGCCTGCGGATCATCGCCATAGGTGGAGAAGCGGGCCAGAAGGCCATCGGCGACGATCCCCTTCATCGCCGTATCGAGGCGATCGACGCGCTGCTGTCGCCCATCGATCGGGAGATATTCGCCCAGCCTCGACCAATAGATGATGTTCTCGCGCCGGTCCGGAGCGACCGCCACCAGACTGCGCCCGGGAAGGCCGACGCCGGCGGCCAGGGGTAGGATGACGGGCCGGTCGTCCTCGATCTGGAATCCGAACGCCGGATAACAGACTTCCGGCCTGTGGAGCTGAAGCTGATTGGTCTGGGAATCGCCGTGGGCGAGCAGCATCATCACCTGCGCCCCGCTCGAGGCCTGCTGATAGACCCGGCCGACGGTCTCCTGATAGAGCCTGGACATCAGGCTCCCCGGCTCCTTGGGGGCGAGGAGGTCGGAGACGTCGCGGGAGGTCCAGCCGGTCAGGTCGGCCGGCACGATGTCGGCGAGCTTGGCCCCGCCCAGCAGCGAGACCACCCGACGCGGCTCGAGCTTCCAGGCGATCCCCGCCGCCGCCAGGCACGCGCCGCCGAAGAGGATTTCACGCCGCGCGAACACCGGCGCGCCTCCGTAAAAGAAAGCCGGCCATGATCTTGTCGAGCGCGAAGACCGAGACCAGGGCCAGGGCGAACAGGAACATGCCCGCGGCGAAGTGGAGAAAGCTCTGCCCCACCGCGTTCCCGAACCAGTAGGTGATCAGGATGAGAGCGACGATGCGCAGGATGTTGGCGAAGATCGCGATCGGCACCACCAGGACCGCCAGGATGGCCGAATAGAGCCAGGAGGAGCCCCGCATCAGATAGACGTAGAGCAGGCTCACCGCGATCAGCCCCACGATCGAGTTCATCCCCGAACAGGCGTCTTCGACCAGGAGCTGGTACTGGGCGATGAAGATCGTCACGCCCTCGCGCGCCACCGGAAGACCCAGGTGGGCGAGCCCGCTGGTCGCCACGAACGAGACGAAGGTCTTGAGAGGCGCGGTGAGCTCCAGGAGCAGGGTGTGGGGCGGCGGAATGACGAAGGCGAGATAGAGCAGCGGGAACCACGCCGCGGCCACCGCCTTGCCGCCGAAACGGGCGTAGAGCATGGCCACGCCGGCCACCCAGACCCCCGCGGCCTCCAGGGTGATGAAGTCGTAGGCGCGGCCGAAGATGTAGCTGGCCAGGCCAGCGGCGAGAACTGCGGCGCTGATCCACATCGATCCCCGGACGGCCATGGCGCGCAGCCGCGGGAACTGGCGCCACAGAAGCCACGCGCCGGTGACCAGGATGATCGGCCCGTAGGCCCCGAAATCCCCGTTCCAGGTCTGGTCGGCGAGCCGCACGCAGGTCGGGATGGCCAGCGCCGCCAGGCCCAGGAGCATGACCGCCGAGGAATCGAGTGTGAACGTCCTGGCGCGCTGGGGTGCTGCGGCGTCCATGGTCTCTAAGCCTGATTGAGGACGGTCCCGATGACCCTCGCCCGATCCCCCTTGAGCTGACCGATGAGGATCTTCACGTCATCGACGTAGGACCTGTCCTTCGCCGCCACCACCAGGCTGTAGCCGACCACCGTGCTGACCCGTCGGGCGTCCGAGCAACTGTTGGCCGCGGGCGTATCGATGATGGTGGCGTCGTAATCGCGCAGACAGTAGTCGACGAGCGCCCTGAACCGGTCGCCGGCCAGCAGCTCCTGGGGATTGGTCGCCGCTCCCCCGGAATAGAGCGCCGAAAGGCCCGGCAGGACATCGTCCCGTATATGTTCGTAGAAGGGCGCGTCCGGCGAGGCCAGGCACTGGCGCAGACCTTCGCCGGCATCGCCGCCGGGCAGCAGCTTGTCCACCTCCGGATTGCGCAGATCGGCGTCGATGATGAGGGTCTTGATCCCGATCTGGGAGAGCGAGGCGGCGAGGTTCACCGCCACGAACGTGCAGCCCACCCCATCGCTCGCCCCCACCACGGCGAGGGCGCGGCGGCCCTCCTGGACATGCTGGGCCATGACGTGGGTCCTGAGCGCCCGGACCGCCTCGGCCGCCTGGGAGGCCGGCTCGGCGAACGTCACCACCGAAGGAGCGAATTTCACCACCCCTTCGCTCAGGGCGGACGCAAGAGGATAGCTCCTGCGTCGGGTTGCGAGGGCGCGTCCGCTCATGCCGGTGCGATCCTTCTGCGTGCGGTCAGGCGGAGGCGTCGGCGGGCGGCGCGGAGCGCCCGGGCGCCCCTCGAGTGTTCTGGGCCGGCGATCACCGCAAGCAGCGGGACGTCCAGCCCGCCTTGCAGGTCCTCGATGCCGCGGACCTTGCGGGCGAAGAGCTCCACGAGCAGGGCGAGCATCACCCCGATGGCGGCGCCCAGAGCCGCGGCCCCGAAAATGATCAGCGGCCAATTGGGGAATTCGGGCGCACTGGGCATGACCGCGCCCGCCAGCGGCGTCACGCCCGCATCCACGCTGCCGGCGTCGAGGCGGTACTCCGCGGCTCTGGAGGACGTCTTGGTGAGCAGGTCGCTGTCCACCTCGACGGTCTGCTCGAGCTGCTGGAGGTGCTCGAGCTTGTCGCTTTGGGAGATCACCTTCGACTTGGCGGCGTTGACCGCGCGGTTGAGGGCGCCGATGTTGGCCATGGTGGCGCCGGCGGCGGCGCCGGCCGCGGCGCGCTCCTGGGTGGCCTGCCGGGCCAGCGCAGCGCGTTCGGCCCTGAGCTTGAGGATTTCCGGGTGGTTCGGGCCGAGCACGCGCGAATCCTCGGCGATCTGGGCGTCGACCTGGGCGAGCTCTCCCGACGCGGCCGAGACCTGCGGCATCATCACCGGGGCCGATCCAACGCTCGACGCGCCGGAGAGCGCCTGAAGACGGGCCGTTTCGACATCCAGCTTGTTGGGTTCCAGAACGATGTCGTTCGCCTTCTCGTAATCGGTCACCGACTGGGTGGCCTGGGCGAGCGCCTGCTGCGCCTTCTGCTCCTGGCCGGCGTACCAGTCGGCGTTTGCGGCCGCGCTCTGGCGGCGGAAATCGAGGCTGGCGTCCATATAGGCCTGCCGGATCGCGTCGGCGACGAACTTGGCGTCGTGGGGATTGGTGGCGGTGTATTCGATGTCCAGGATATCCTCGGCGTTGCCCATCGGCTTGACCGTTGTCCCTTTGGACACCCGGTCGGCGATCCAGCGGCGGAAATCGCGCGTGTCGCTCTTGGGGCGCTTGTCGTATTGGGCGATGAGGGTCGGATCGCTGAGCCAGCCGAGCTGGTCGGCGACCCGGCCCGCCACCGCGTAATCCTTGATGAGAGCCATCTGGGTGGCGACGTAGAGGCCGGCCTCCTCGCCCAGCACCTGATTGGTCACCGGGTCGGGCTTGAGGACATCGAGGAGGACCTGCGAGGTGCCGACCCACCGCGGCGGTAGGGCGAGGCCGACCACGACGCCGCCGGCCAGGCAGCTCGCCATGGCGATCACGATGACCAGGCGTCGGGCCCAGAAGATGCGGAGAAACTGGATGATGCTCATTGGGATGCTCTGTGAGGATCGCCGGTCAGAAGAGGCGCTCGCCCACGGTGATCACGTCGCCCGGCTTCACATCGCTGTCGAGGCTGACGTGGATCTCGTGGCCGCCGCGGCTCACCTTGACCTTGCCGAGACTCCCGTCCTCGCTCACCCCGCCGGCTCTGGCGATGGCCATGCGCACCGTCATCCCCGAAATGATCGGAAACGCCCCCGGCCCCTTCACTTCGCCCGAGACATAGAAGGTCGGCGGCTCTGGAACGAAGATCCGGTCGCCCGGCTGCACGAAGGGATCGTCGGCGGGGTTTCCGGTGGCGAGCGCGCGGACCGAGAGCCGCTCGGGGGGGGTGCTCCCGTGGGTCAGGATCACCGTGTCGGCCTCCGGTTCCTTGATCCCGCCCACCCGGGCCAGGATCTCGGATAGTCGATAGGCCCGATCGACCGGGATGAGGCCGGGCGTTCCCACCTCTCCGAGCACGGTGACGTAGCGGCTGGCGTAGGAGACGATCTCGACGCTCATGATCGGGTGGGAGTAGAAACCGCCCTTTTCGAGCGCGGCGGCGAGGTCGTCGGCGAACTCCGCGGCCGTCTTTCCGCCCGGATGCACCGTGCCGAGATAGGGAACCTGGATCGTCCCATCCTCGGCGATGCGGGCCCGGGTGGTGAAATCGGTGCGGCCGAGCACGCTCACCTCGACCACATCGGCGGGGCCGAGCACATAGGTCTTGTCGGCGGCCGGCACGGCCGCCGGGGGAGCGGCGGCGGCGGTCGAGTGTTGCATCTGCGCCTGGGCGGTTGCGGGCGCGAGGAAGAGCGCCAACGCGGCCGCGGACGCGAGAGTGGCGAGACTGGCGGCGAGACCGGCGGCGATCAGGCGAAACGTCATCGGCGAGCGAGCCTCGTCTATCCTAGAAAGCGGCCGCGATCGAAAGATCGGCCTGGGTGTCTCCATAGCTGAAGACGGCCAGATTTGCATCCCTGTGCGAATGCTCGACGCTGAGACCGAGACTCAGTCGACGGTCGAGCCTGTATCGCGCCGCCGCGCTCACCTGCCATACCTTGTCGCTGGCGATCGAGAAAGCGGGGATGAGCGCGACGCCGCGATAGTTCTCGGTTCTATATTGACCGCCGAGCTGCACGCTCAGGCGCGGCCCCACCTTGTAGTTGACGTCCAGACTATAGACATCGGCGATCGAATAGTCGCCGCCTGGCTGGTTCGACGGCAGAGTCTGGTGCGAGAGGTCGGCGTGGGCGTTCAGGCGATCGGTGAACCGATAGGTGAGGTCGGCCGAATAGGTGATCCCGCTGAACGCGATCTCTCCGGGGATTTTCGGTTCGAGGGAGCTGTACGCAACCGAGGCGATCCCTACCATCCGGTCCCCGATCGGCCGCTCGTAGCGAACCCCTCCGGCGGCCACCTGATAGCCGTCCTGGACGAGCCGCGCCCCGACCGGCGCGAAGCGCTGGGTGAAGTCGGTCTGCTGGTATTGGCCGAAGAGCGAGAGCTGGCCGAACACCGGGCGCCTGTAGGCGAGGCCGCCGGAGACGCTGAAGGTCCGATGGTTCTGGATCTTCAGCACCGCACTCTGATTGCCGTTCCAGTCTTCCGAAACCGCGAAGGTCGTCCCCAGTCCCAGTGGCCGGCCGCATTCGGAGTCGAGGCCCACCTGACCGTTCTGATTGAGATTCTTCACTGCATAGGGGAGTTCGTAGGCCTGCGTCTGCTGCAGCGAATACTCGCCGGTGAGCGTGTTCCGGCATGGTCCCAGCGCGGCGTCGGCCCCCCCGTCCAGGCTGATGTGCGGGCCGTTGAGCTGGGTGTTGACGACATGGAAGTCGTAGCCGGCGTAGCCCTTGAGAAAAACCGCGTCCCGGCCTTCGGGAAGGAAGATGTTCAGGTCCAGCGAGGGCCGGCCGATCTCGTCCTCCGGCTTTATTCCGCTCGGACTGGCCCCGCTCGCCGTTCCGGTGACGTTGGAATTGTAGATGAAGTCTCCCATCACATCGATGAGGACGCTTCGCCCCCCCGAGGCGCCGATCGGCTGATCGGATGGAGCGCCGAGCTGCTGGGCGCTGCCGGCGCCGGCCGAGAGCGTCGCCACCGCTGCGACCAGGGTGAACGCGCCCAGCTTGCCGGTCACAGCCTCGCCCTCACGAGATTCCGCTCCGCCCGCGATGGCGATCCAGAGGCGGACTGACGGACCGAGAAGAAACTCATTTCCGAGGTCAGGAAGCCGGGCCGGCCGAGGCCTTGGCTGCCAAAGAAGCCTTCCCCGAAGCCTTCGCGGGGGCGGCCTTCGCCGGGGCGGCGTTCTGGGGCGCCCCGTTCGCCGGAGCGGCCCCCTTCGCGCTCGGCGGCGGAGGCTTCGGCGGCGCAAAATCCTTGTTGAAGCGCACCTTCGGCGCCGCCTTGGCGAGGATCTGCTTCAGATCCCGTCCCTCGGCTTCTCGCCGGTGCTGCACGGCGAGGAGCTTCATCGCCGCGTCGGTCGCCGCCTCGCCGGTGAGCGGCTGGCTGACCGCGCCCTCGATCTGGTTGATCGCCAGGGTCCGCCCCTGGGGAATCATGAAGACTTCGCCCGCCGGCAGGGCGGCGATCTGGGCCAGGGCCTTGGGGTTGATGGAAAGGGAATCGATCTGCCCGGAGCCGCGCTGATAGGCGATGTGGTCGCTGTCCAGGACCTGGGCGATGGCCGGCAGGGTGTTGAGCGGCTTCAGCTGCTGGAGCACGGCCGGATTGCCGTCCCACAGCGCGCGGATCTGGTCGACGTTATAGATCTTCCGATTGGCGAAGGCGTCCGCATTCTCCGTCACATAGGCCTGGGCCTCCTCGCGGGTGGGCGCGGGCACGCTCTTTTGGAACTTCACCGCCAGCGCCTCGACCAGCAGGCTGTCGATGGCCCTCTGCTTGGCCATGGCGAAGTCGGGCGTGTTCTCCAGCCCCTGCTTGCGCGCCTCGTCGGCCAGGATGGTCCGCTCGACCATCCGCTCCAGGGTGGCTTCTTCGGCGGCTTTGTAGGCCTTGGCGTTGGGCGCCTTGAGGCCCTGCATCTCCGCCTCCAGCTCACGCACCGTGATCTCGTGACCGTCCACGGTCGCCGCCACCTCGCCGGTCGGCGCCTTGCCGTGGATGAGGCCCGGATGGCAGCCGGCCGTCGCCATCGCGGTCGCCATCGCCGCAATGAGCCCGATCGTCGTTTTCATGCGTCCCAATCCTGCCCTGTCGAGTGGAGGTCGCCTGTCCCTTGCGCCTGGCGTGCCAGACCATAGTTTGTTCCGTTCCGCTAAGGAAGAATTGCCGCCCGGCCCTCAACTTGCAGGCTGGGGCGCAAACCCGCTCTCCGTGCGGTGGGACCAGAGTCGATGAGTCCAAGCCTCGCCACGCCTGCTCGTCCTGCCGATCGGCGCGCGAGGTCCGCGAAGATCTGCCTGGCGGCCTCGGGCGGCGGCCATGTGCGCCAGCTCCTCGATCTCGAGGCGGCCTGGGCCGACATCGACCATTTCTTCGTCACCGAGGACACCCCCCTGGGGCGGAGCATCGCCCACAAGCACCGGACCTTCTTCGTCGCCCACGCCGCCTTGGGACAGGCCAAGCTGGGGGCGCCGTGGAGGCTGGCCAGGGCGGGAGCCCGCAACTTCTTCCAGTCGGCGCGGATCATCCTGGCCGAAAGGCCCGACCTGCTCATCACCACTGGGGCCGGGTCGGTCTTCTTCGCTCTGCTCTGGGCGCGGATCCTGGGCGCGAAAATAATCGCCATCGAGTCCTTCGCCCGCTTCGAGCGGCCCTCGGCCTTCGTCCGCCTCGCCTTTCCTCTCGCCCACCTGCAGGTCGTGCAATCGGCCGCCCTCGCCCGCTTTTGGCCCAGGGCCGAGGTGTTCGACCCCTTGCGCCGGATCGAGGGGCCCCGGCCCGCCAAGGAAACCCTCCTCTTCGCGACCGTGGGCGCGACCCTCCCCTTCGATCGCCTGGTGAGGATGGTCGCGGAGGCCAAGGCCGCCGGCGCCATTCCCGAGCGCGTTCTGGCCCAGGTCGGAGAAGGCGGCGCCAGGCCGGAGGGCCTCGAATGCGTCGAGACCCTGCCCTACGAGGAGATGATGGCCCATCTCCGCGCCGCCGACCTGGTGGTGTGCCATGGCGGCACCGGCTCCCTCGTCACCGCCCTTCGGGAAGGCTGCCGGGTCATCGCCGTGCCGCGCCGCTTCGCCCGGGGCGAGCACTATGACGATCATCAGGCCGAGATCACCCGCGCCTTTGCCGAGAAAGGCCTGATCGGGGTCGCCGAGACTCAGGAGGACCTGACTTCCGCCCTTGCCAAGGCTCGCGCGCGAGCGCCGGTCCAGGCGACGACCGATGCCGCGGCGCTGGCCCGGCGTATCGGAGAACTGGTCGAAAAATGGCGATCCGGCGCAAAGGCCGCCGGCGTCTCGTGAACGCTGTCTCGTCCCGGCCCGCGTCGGGGCCGGCCTGAGCATTATTCCAGCTCTCCTGGCCGCGCCTCATCATGGACGAGCCTCCCCGCGGCCTGACCCATGGCCTCCATAGTGCGGACGCGGGCCAGCAGCTCGGCGTCGGCGGCGTAACGCGCCTCGACTCTCGCCCGCACGGCCGAGGAGAGGGTCAGGTCCGCACCGCCGGTCTCGTTGATCCGGGGCAGGGAGGCGACGCCCTGGCGGCGCAGGAACTCGGCCAGCGGCGCCTCGCCAAGGACGAAGAGATCGTTCACGATCACCTCGCCGGCCGGCGACTGGACGAACGCGGTCTGCGGCCGAAAGACGTAGTCGAGCTCTAGGGTGTCGTGATCCTCGACGTAGCCGATGAAGTCCTCCTCCGATCTCAGCTTTCGCAGTCGGCGCGCCGCGACTTCCTTGTGGGCGACTTCCGAGCCGCCGCCTTGGCGCACGAATCGGATCGCCGAGGCGAATCGCCCGGCCGGCTCGCGCAGGACGGCGAATGATGGAAGGGTTCGAAAGAGATCGGGGTCGACCGCCCGGTAGAAGGCGGCCGTGTAGTGGAGCACGGAGTGGCCGAACAGGCCCCGCGCGATCGCCGTCCCGCCATTTTTCGGGATGTGGATGAAAATGAGCCCCTTCTCGGCGAAGCAGGGGTCGATGCGGCGAGCGAGCCGCCTACGCAAGATCGGGGCGGCGAGGCCCGATCTCGCCCAGATTTCCAGAAGGTCGTCGATGTCCCACACCCTCGCCGCTCTCCGCGCGAGATCGAGCGGAACATATCGGTGGAGCGGCCTTCCGCCCACGGAAGCCAGGAACGTCATGAAGATCGATCCCACCCCGGCGCGCGCCCCGAACCCGGCCGCAAGCCCGCGCTCCTCTGCACTCTCAGGACCCCCTGCAGCGCCTGGACGCGCTGGCGGGCTGCCTGTCCGAAGATGGCGGGGCGACGAAGGAGATGGAGGAGATAGGCGAACAGGCCCCCCGGGGGGCGCAATTCGCGAGGCGGATTGGCCCCGTGAACCTGGTCCTGAAGGCTCCTGATCGCGCGCCCGATCGTCGCCTCGACCTCGAAGGCGGGAATGATCGCCGATATGGACAATGCAGACTCCAGCGGCCGGCCTCTCGAGAGCGATCGAAGGGACCGGGGAGGAATAGTGGAGCGGGGCCGGGCGATCAATTCGGCCCTATCCGCGGCGCCCCGAGCCGCCGCGGCGGCCCATACTCACGCCGACAGAGGAGCGGGGATTGCCGGCCCCGCTGGCCGCGCGCGATAATGCGCTCCAGACTTGCCGCCCCAAACCCTGCCCACATCGCGAGGTCCAATGACTCCGTGGCTTGTCCGGGCCCGAAACCGGGCGCGCAACATCGTCGTGGGATGGAATGCCGGGTTCCACCGCAGGATTTGGGGCATGGACATCGGCGAAGGGGTGAAGATCTCCCTCACCGCCAAGCTCGATCGCAGCAATCCCAAGGGCATCCACATCGGCCGCTTCACCTCGGTCACTCTGCGCGCCCTCGTGCTCAGTCATGACTTCGTCAACAATCTTCACCTCGAAACGCGCATCGGCGAGCGCTGCCTGATCGGCGCCGGCGCGATCGTCTATCCGGGCGTCACGATCGGAGACGGCTGCATCGTCGCCGCCGGAAGCGTCGTCACCCGCGATATCCCGGCCGGGTGCATCGTCATGGGCAACCCGGCACGAATCTTGGAAAAGGGCATCAATCCGGGGAAGTGGGGCGTTCGCGTCGACGTGATCCCCGAAGAACGGTTGGACCCGAGGTTGGTGTTCTGAGCGATGATCGGTTCGATCGAGTCCATCTTCGCCGATGAACTCGGCATTGATCCCGGCCTTCTCGGCGACGACTTCGCCTACAATGCGACGCCGGAGTGGGATAGCGCTTCGCACATGGTCCTGGTGCTGGCGATCGAGGAGAAATTCGGCGTGGAATTCGATCCCGATGAGGTCGTCTCCATGACCAGCATCCGCAAGATCCGGGAAATCCTCGCCAGGAAGGGTCATCGCGCCGACTGAGGATCGGCGGTCGATCGCAAGAGCATGGCCGATGAAGAGGCATCAATGACGAGGTCGAGCGCGTCGGCCGACGCTCTGGGCGCCGATCCGTCGATCCCCTCTCTGGACGCGATGGTGCGCCGCGCCTTTCGAGATCACGCGGGTATGACGGCGATCTCGAAGGCCGGACGTGTTCAGAGCTACGCGGAGCTTTTCGAGACGGCCTGCGGCCTGGCGGGCCTCTTCGCCGAGTGCGTTGCGGACGGCGAGGCGGTGGGAATTCTCGCCCAGCGGAGCTTCATCGCCTATGCCGCCGTGCTGGGCGCGGTCCTCGCCGGCCGTCCCTGGGTCCCTCTCAACATGAAGTTCCCTTTCGAGCGCCAGCTCGCCATGGCGAAGATCGCTCGATGTGCGCTTCTCGTTTCGGACCGCAAGAGTGCGGCGCGCCATCGCCAACTCGACTCGGAACTCGGTCTCGCCGGGGCGATGATCACCGAAGAGGCCTTGCCGCCGCCCGCTCGCTCCGGAGCGCCCGAACCGACCGCCGCGCCCCAGGACGAGGAGCTGGCCTATGTCATGTTCACCTCGGGAACCACCGGCCTCCCGAAGGGCGTCGCCGCGCGCCGGTCGAACCTCGCGGCCTATCTGAGGGCGATCGAGCAGGTGGCTCCGCTGCCTGCCGGCTCGCGCTGCACCCAGCTTTTCGACCTTTCCTTCGATCTTTCCGTCCACGACCTCTTCCGGACCTGGATGGCCGGCGGCGCGCTGTGGATCATGGAGGATGAGGAGATGCTCGATCCGGTCGGCTTCGCCTGCCGCAATGAGCTCGAGTGCTGGTTCTCGGTCCCCTCGGTCGTCGCCATGGCCCAGAGGTTGGATCGGCTGAACGCCGGCGCCCTTCCAGCGCTCCGGCTCAGCCTGTTCTGCGGCGAAGCCTTGCCTCTCGCCATCGCCGAGGCCTGGGCGCGCGCCGCGCCGAATTCGCGGATCCTCAATCTCTATGGCCCCACCGAGGCCACGATCGCCATCACCGCCTGCGAGTTCCGCCGGCGTATTCCCGCCTCGAACCTGCCGGTCAGCGTGCCCCTGGGCGCCGCCTTTCGGGGCAGCGCCGCGGTGGCGATGAGCGATGCCGGCGCTCCGGTCGCCCAGGGCGGGAGCGGCGAGCTCTGGCTCGGCGGCGATCAGATCACGGCCGGCTACCTGAACAATCCCCAGGAGACCGAGCGCAAGTTCGTCGCCCGCTCCATCGAGGGCTTTTCCTGGAGGCGATGGTATCGCACCGGCGACCTCGTCCAGCGCGACCCGGTCCATGGCCTGGTGTTCGAGGGCCGGCTGGACGATCAGATCAAGCTCCAGGGCTACCGCGTCGAACTCCTCGAGATCGAGGCGGCGCTCCGGGCCGCGTCAGGCGCCTCGGAGGTCGCCGCCGTGCCCTGGCCGATCTCTCCGACCGGCGCCGCCGAGGGGATTGTTGGCTTCGTCTGCGGCGCACGGTCGACCGAGCGGGAGATCATCTCCGACTGCCGCAAGCGCCTGGCCAGCTACATGGTCCCTCGCCGGATTAGCTTCGTCGACCAGATCCCGCTCAACGCCAACGGCAAGGTCGATCGCAAGGCGCTCGTGCGGCTGTTGGACCTCTGAGCCTTACGGCCCAGGCCGCCCAGGTTAAGGAAAGCGGCGCGCCCGACTCTGTTCCACTCATCATGCGCCCGAATGGCCTTGTAGGTACGGCCGGCCCAAAGAGCCTGCGCCTGTCCGGCATCAAGGACCAGCGCCAGCGGCCGGTCGGTGATTGGGTCGGAAACCGTCGCTCCACAAACTCCGTCCAGGAATGCAGAGCCGTCCAGCACATTTCCGACGTTCTTCATCCGCACATAAGATTTCCCCGTTCAGATCGGGGTTCAGACATGGGAGCACGATGTTGAGTCGCCCCGCAACCGCCCACGAAGATGGCGTGGCGCCTCCCCTGGGCGCCGGGGCGGTTGTCGACCCGGCGCCCGAAGAGCGGCCGGAGCGGGCTCTGATCCTGCCGCCTTTTCGAGCGGCGCCGCGCCGGCCCGGCCGCACGGTCGTTCTTCTCCTCGCCCTGGCCGGAACCTGCTTCTTCTACGGCCTGATCTACGCCTTCTTCACGCCCTACCTGCTCGTCCCCATTCTCCTTCCCCTCGCTCCGCTCGGTCTCGTCACCATCTGGGCCATGCCCGATTTCCCGCGAGCGCCGATCCGAACCCTCGTCGGCCTCTTCTTCGTCGGCTTCGTGCTTGGCGTCATGTGGCCGAACTACCTCGCCCTTGCCCTTCCCGGCTTGCCGTGGATCACCATCGCCCGGATCACCGGCTTTCCCCTACTCCTGCTCCTCCTGGTCTGCGTCTCCTCCTCCCCGGACTTTCGTCGCCAGACCGCCGAGAGCCTCAAGTCCGCTCCCATGCTTTCCTGGCTCGTGATCGCCTTTACGGTCCTCATTTGCCTGTCGGTCCTTATCTCCGCCACTCCGTTGGGCTCTATACAGGCCCTGATCGTCTATCTGGTCGGCGGCACGGCGATCTTCTTCGTCGCCGCATTCGCCTTTCGCAAACCCGGGACGATCGAGCGCTGGGCTGCCCTGATCTGGGCGACGGCCGTCGCGCTCTCAATCATGTGCGGGTTCGAGCATCATGTCCGCCATGTCCTCTGGGCCGGCCACGTGCCTTCGTTCCTCAAGGTGAACGACAAGCTGATGGCGAGGTATCTGGCCGGCGGAGGGCGGAACTACACCGGCATCTATCGTTCCAACGGCCCCTTTTCGACCAGTCTGGGGATGGGGGAGTTCCTGGCCCTCGCCACCCCGTTCATCCTCCAGTTCCTCATCGGCGAATACCGGACCAGGACCAGGATCGCGGCCGGGCTCAGCATCTTCGTGGTCTTTTTCGGCCTTTCCTGGACCGGCTCGCGGACCGGAATCATCGGCTTCCTCATCGCCCTGCTGCTCTATGTCCTGATCTGGGGCGTCAGGCGTTGGCGCGCCCACCGCTCGAGCCTTCTTGGGCCTGCCACCGTTCTCGCCTATCCCGCCATCGGTCTTGTCGCGGTCGCCCTGACCTTCGTCTCCGGCCGGGTCCACAACTTCGTCTGGGGCAACGGAGCGACGAAGTCGAGCAATGACGCGCGCACCCAGCAGTGGCACATGGCGCTGCCCAAGATCCTCCACCGGCCATGGGGGTATGGAATCGACCGGGCCGGGGTCACGCTCAACTATCATCAACCCAACGGCCTGCTCACCATCGACATCTATTGGCTGGCCTTGGTCCTCGAGTACGGAATCCTGGGCGCCCTGCTCTTTTTGGCCATTCTGGCGAGCGGCGTCTCCTATTCTGCGCGACGCCTCCTGCGCGACGTGCGGCCGATAAGGGATCTCGACTTTCTCAATTCCACCATGGCCGCTCTCGCCGCCTTTATCGTCATGGCGATCACCTTTGCCGGCGAGGACAACCTGCCCATCGTCTACATGATCCTTGGGGCCGTGGCGGCCCTGACCTGGCGGGCCAGGAACGAGGTCGAGACCCCCAGGGAGCGATCCGTCTCGGCGGCGCCGGCGATCGATGCCGGCTTGGGCCGGACTCGACGCCGGCCCGTTTCGGCCGATGTCTCCTGACGGCTCCGAGCGACGATCAGAACCCCCTATCCTCCGCCCTCAGAAGATCGAGACGCCTCGCGGGATCGCTATCTGGAACTTCTCGATTTGGGTGAGAGGCGAAATCGCCTGCCGGGCGGTTGGGATCGATGTTCCGCCCGCAGCGGCCCGGATCGCGAGGCTGAAGGTTAAGACAGGGCCGCTCGAGGAATTCCCATCTGGACCTGCTCCAGTCTGGGGGAGATCGAAAGCGTTGGGGAAACGCTCCCGCCGGAGGTGGACGCGCCAAAGACCGCGATGGCCGAGCTGAACGCCGTCACGTTCGGCTGATGGAACCTCACCGTGAGGGGCGTCGGCGTGGGCGTCGGGGTCGGGGTCGACGTCGGCGACACCGGGAGCGATGGATGACCATGTGAACTCGTCGAGTCGCCTGACCCGCCGCCTCCGGCTGTCGGAGTCGGGGGCGTCGGAACCAAGCCGCCAGACTTGATGAGCTCCTGAATTCTCGCCGCGATTGCGGCGTTCAGCCCGGTCAGGGCGAGCGTCGGAGTCGGCGTAGGCGTCGGGGTCGCTGTGACCGTCACCGTCGGCGTCGGTGTCGGCGTCGGGGTCGGGGTGACTGTCGGTGTGGGCGTCGGGGTCGCCGTCACCGTCACCGTCGGTGTGGGGGTCGGCGTCGGCGTGGGGGACGCCGTCACCGTCGGCGTTGGAGTGGGCGTAGGCGTCGGGGTCGACGTCACCGTCGGGGTCGGCGTCGGTGTGGGTGTGGGCGTCGGGGTCGCCGTCACCGTCGGGGTGGGGGTCGGCGTCGGTGTGGGTGTGG
>JBOHLG010000020.1:0-55528 GCA_050729515.1 Caulobacteraceae bacterium | reverse complement strand
GGAGGCGGCGGTGGACGATGGCGAACTGCGCAACCTCCTCATCGACCGCATCTACGACACCTACATCGACGAGGAGGAGCTGCAGGCCTGCGACATGGCGATCAAGGAGATCGCCGACGGCCTTCCCCCGGGGCCGTATTCCTCGCGCGCCTTCCTCGTGGAAGTCGGCCGGTGGCTCGCCACGGGCGGCGCGAAGAAGAAGGCGAGCCTCATCGAGACGGCCTTCGAGGAGGGCTGTCCGATCTTCTGCCCCGCCTTTTCCGACAGCTCGGCGGGATTCGGCCTCGTCAAGCATCAGGCCGAACGGATCAAGGCCGGAAAGCCCTACGTCTCCATCGACTCGGTCGCCGATTTCCGGGAACTCACAGAGGTCAAGATCGCCGCCGGGACCACGGGGCTCATCATGATCGGCGGGGGGACGCCCAAGAACTTCGCCCAGGACACGGTGGTCTGCGCCGAGATCCTAGGGTCCGCCGCCCCGATGCATCGCTACGCCGTCCAGATCACGGTCGCCGACGTGCGCGATGGGGCATGCTCATCCTCCACGCTCAAGGAGGCCTCTTCGTGGGGCAAGGTCGAGACGACCTACGAGCAGATGGTCTTCGCCGAAGCCACCACCATCGCGCCCCTCATCGTCGCCGATGTCTGGCGCCGCGGCGGCTGGAAGACTCGCAACCGGCGGCGCTGGGCGGAGCTTTTTTCGAACTGATCCTCTGATCAGCAAGCGAGGGCTGCGCGCACCACGTCCGGCCTCTCCATGGGAAGGAAATGGCCGGCGCCCTCCACTGTGGTGATGCGGACGTCGGGGAGAAGGGCCGGATCGAGACGAAAGGTCGAACCCTGCTCGGCTTTCCACACCTCGATTGAAACGCGGGCCGCCTCGAATGCGGCGAGGGAATCGTGGGCCTGGAAGGCGTAGATCGCCGCTTCAAAAGCCGGCTCGCAGCAAAGTCGCACCTCGCCGGAAGGAAGGTCTCGAAAGCCGCCCTCGACATAGTCGGCGATCATCTCGGCAGGCCAGGGGGCGAACGCGCCGCGACCGAGGTAGGCTGAGAAGGCCGCCTCGCGGCTCGGAAAGACCGCCCGCCTGCGCGCCGCGCCCTGGGCGAGGGATGGCGGAGCCTCCCCTCCTTGGGGCCTCTCGGCGCGCGAAAAGACCACCGGCTCGAAGAGGATGAGTTTTGAGACGAGGCCGGCCGACGCGGCGGCGGCGAGGAGTGAGACCGTCGCGCCCATGGAGTGGCCGGAAAGGATCGCGGCCTTCAGGCCCAGCGCCTCCCCGAGCGCGAGGAGGTCGTCGCGGAAATCGAGCCAATCGCGCCGGCCTGCCGGATCGGCCGAGAGGGTGGAGAAGCCATGCCCTCTCTGGTCGGGGATGACGATTCGTCGGCTCCCCGCCAGGGGCGCGAGGATGCGCAGGTACGTGAGCGCGTTGAACCCGGTGGCGTGGCAGAAGACGATGTCGACGGCCCGGTCCTCGGGGCCGATCTCGATGAGGCTCATCGACCCTGGGCCGCGGCCGGAAAGCGGAACCTCGCGCCGCCGAAAAGTGGGACGCTCGTTTGGGATGGACGTGGAGTTCAGCGCTTCTGCGCGCCGCCCTGGCCGAGGGCGATCTCGATGAGCGAAGCGATCTTGTCGGTGGAATCGGCCGCCTGGCCGAGCATCTGGAGCGGCGCCGACCCGGGCCGGACCGCGGCGACGACTTGGTTGGCGGCGGTCTGGGCCGCATTGGCGACCGCCTGCTGGGCGACCTTCAAGCCGGAAATGGCGGCTGCGTAGGAGTCCTCATAAATGAAACCGTAGGTCGGATAGATCGTGGCGCCTAGGTTGTGGGACGGATCGTACCACACCTTGACTTGGCTCCAGTCGCCCTCAGGCGAGACATCGATCACCGTGACGTTGCGCTCGATCTGGCCCCGCTCGCCATCGATCGGCGACCAGTTGGCGTGCGAGACCTGGATGATGCGGTCAGTGAGGACCGCGGTCACCACCGCCACATGGCCCAGCGGCATGTGATCGGTCGGCTTGAAGCAGAGGACCGCGCCGCGCCTCGGCTTGAAACCGGTCGCGTAACGGCCCGCCGCCTGCTGCCACCAGGTGTGGGCATCGCCGAAGATCTGAATTCCCGACATCAGGCGGGCGAATGGCACGCACTGCCAGTAGTCCCCCGCCAAAGCGCCGCCCGGAAAGAGCGCGACGAAAAGAGCAGCCGCCAGGGAACCAGCGAATATCCTTGGCCGTTGACGCATCAAGTCGGTGGGTCCCCCCGCAACGCTCCCGTGCCGCGGATAGCCTTGCCCTGTACTTATGAACAGGGAGTTGCCGCTCTCAATTTCGTGAGCGCCGCCGGGACTGCGGCAAGACGCCGCGAGTGACTGGAGCGCGAGTGCGCCAGAACGGCGCACCTGCTCGGCGGCTCGCACAAGTCACGCCAACACTGAAAATCGGGAACGCCGCCGGATGTACCTCTCTCTCCTGGACACTCACCGGGCGTTCCTGTGTTCTGATGGGAGTTTGCTTTCGCCTATACGACTCCTGTGACCTTTTCATCGCGCACCGACCGGGCCTGGCCGGCGCGAGCCCAGACCTGCCGCCGCTTGCCCAAGGTTTCGCCCGTTGGCGACAAGACGAGTGGGGCGCCAGGGCGTCCGCAGGGGATGGCGGGCGGAAAAGTCGGCTTCGCGGAGCAATTGCGGCGATCGGTCGCGCGCCGCGCCCGACGAAGCACTCCCTCAGAGGAAGCTGTAGGGATCGACGTCGATGGCGAGGCGCACCCACGAAGGAGGCCTCGCCGTCGCCAGCCAGGCCGAGACAAAGGCCTGGATGTCGACCGAGCGCCGGGCGCGAATCAGGAAACGCTTTCGGCGAAGGCCGCGGACCAGAGCGTAGGGAGGGTCGGCGGGGCCGAAGACGTCCACCCCTTCCGCGGCCGGAGCGGCCGCCGCCAGTCGGCGTGCGTAGTCCGCCAGGCGGGCCGGATCGCGGCCCGAGAGGATCAGCGCGGCCAGGCGGGTGAAGGGCGGCAGGCCGGCGGCTCGACGTTCCGCTGTCTCAATTTCGAAGAAGCGGTCCCCATCGCCGGCGGCGAGCGCTTGCATCAGAGGATGGTCGGGCGCCCAGGTCTGGATCAGCGCCCGCCCCGGCCGCTCGCGTCGCCCGGCCCGGCCCGAGACTTGAGTCAGGAGCTGGAAAGTCCTTTCGGCGGCGCGAAGATCGCCGCCTCTCAAGCCAAGGTCGGCGTCCACCGCTCCAACCAGGGTGAGGTGGGGAAAGTCATGTCCTTTGGCGGCGGCCTGGGTCGCAATGAGCACATCGATCTCGCCTTCGCTCATGGCCGCGATCAGCCGCCGCGCCGAGGCCGCATCGGGAACCGTGTCGCTCGAAAAGACCGCCGTCCTCGCGTTCGGCAGGCGCCGGCGGACTTCCTCTTCGATCCGCTCGACCCCGGGGCCGACGGAGGCCAGGCTCCCCTCGGCGCCGCAGCGGGGGCACGCGAGCGGCTTGGCCATGGAAAATCCGGTGAGATGACACACGAGCCGGCCGCTGTACCGGTGCTCGACGAGCCAGGAGTCTGTGTCGGGCGCCTTCAGCCGCTCGCCGCAGGCGCGACAGAGCACGAGCGGGGCATAGCCGCGGCGATTGAGGAAGAGGAGGCTCTGTTCGCCCGCCTCGAGCGTCTCGCCCATGGCCGCGGCGAGTTCGGGCGAGAGCCATTCCCCACTTGCCGGGGGCGAGGCGCGCAGGTCGACAAGCGAGATCTGGGGCAGGAGCGAACCGCCGGCGCGCGCCGGGAGCTTCAGCCAGCGGTAGCGGCCGGCGCTGGCGTTGACCCGCGTCTCAAGGGATGGCGTGGCGGAGGCGAGGATGACGGGCTTTGCCTCGAGGCGGCCGCGGGCCACGGCGAGGTCCCTGGCCTGATAGATGAAACCTTCCTCCTGCTTGTAGGAGGCGTCGTGCTCCTCATCGACGATGGTGAGGCAAAGCCGCCGGAACGGCAGGAAGAGAGCCGATCTGGCGCCAACCACGATCCTCGCCGCCCCGCTCCTCGCCGCTTCCCAGGCCTGCCGGCGCCGGGCCCCAGAAAGCGCGGAGTGCCACTCGACGGCCGGACCGCCGAACCGCTCTGCGAAGCGATCCAGGACCGCCTGGGTGAGGGCGATCTCCGGAATAAGGACCAGGACCTGGGCTTGCGGATCGGCGGCGAGCGCCGCGGCAGCCGCCTCCATGTAGACGAAAGTCTTCCCCGAGCCGGTGACCCCGTCGAGGAGAGAGACCGAAAAACCGCCTCGCGCGACGGCCGCGATGAGTTCGCCGGCGGCGGCGGCCTGATCGGAATCGAGGGCGGCGAGCGAAGGGCGCACCGTGGGGAAGAGGGGGACTTCGGGCTCGGCGAGGATTTCACGAAGTGCGCCGGCGGCAAGGAGGCCCCGGATCACGGTCGGCGAGGCCGCCGCGGCCGCGCGAAGATCGGCGCTGCGGATGGGCGCGGCAGCGGCCGCAAGGACCCGCGCGCGCGCCGGGGTGAGGCGCAATGGGACCTCCCCGGTCGCCGCGAGCCGTCGCTCGGGCCTCGCCTGCGGCGCGCGCCGGCCGCGAAGGGTGATGGCCAGAGCCTCGCCTGGCGCATCGACGGCGTAGCGCGCCGCCCACCGCACGAAGGCGAGGGTGGTCTCCCCGATGGCCCCCGCGGCGAGCCTCTCGGCGACCGGCCGTAGAGCCCGATTGGTCCCGGCGCCGTCCCGCATAGCGGTCACGACGCCCATCACCGTCCTTGGTCCCAGCGGAACGGCGACGAGATCGCCCACGCTCAGCTCCATCTCCGCTGGAACCGCATAGTCGAAGGCCTCGGCCAGGGGCAGTGGGAGCAGGACCTCGGCGATTTTGAGAGCGATCGGGGTGGCGAGAGTCGCGACCATGGACGCGTCATCGGACGCCTCCCGCCGCCTGTCGAGGGCGCCGTTCAACGGGGCTTAACCGGGCCGTGGTCGAATGAGGATCGGACGGGAGGGTGTGCGAAATGAGAGACTCGTCGGCCGCGGCCAAGATCGAGGACGTCAAGGCCCTGGTCCTCGCCCATCGCGATCGGCTTCTCGCCGATCCCGATTTTCTGGATCTGATGGGTCTGCCCGAACCTGGCGTGGTGGTCGAGTTCGGCCCCTTCGCCCGCAAGGCCGCCGCCCACCGGCGGGAGGCTGAGGAGCGCAGCAGACTGGAGGCGATCGCCCGGGCCAATCAGGCCGCCCGCGAGCGCACCCACGGCGCCGTGATCGAGCTCCTCGAGGCCTTCCATGCGGAGGACCTCGCCGAGCGCCTGGATCGCCTCGCGCGAGAGGCCTTCGACCTCTCGGCCGCCGCGCTCGCCGTCGAGGGCGAGGCTCCGCCGCTTTGGCGGCCTTTGGCCAAAGGTCAGGTCGCCATGCTCCTCCCACGTCGGCGAGCCTTCCGGATGGGGGTTCTTCCGACCGCCCTCGGGCTCTTCGAGAATCGGGGCGGCGAGATTGCGAGCATCGCCCTGGTCCGTTTTCGGCTGTGGAGCGGCCGCGCCGGACTCATGGCCCTGGGATCGGCCGATCCCACAGGCTTCACCGCCGAAATGAACCCGGATCTCCTCCTCTTCCTTGGACGGGTGGTCGAGCGCTGCGCGCTCAAGTCGCCGGGCTGAGGCCCGCTGCCATGACCGACGCCGCTGATGGGCGATGGGTCCTGGAGGAGTGGCTCGGGCGGCTCGAGCGCGAACGGCGAGCGAGCCCGCGCACGATCGAGGCCTACGGGGCGGCCGCGCGCTCCTGGCTAGCCTTCCTCGAGCGGCACCGCGGCGAGCCCGCGAGTCTCGTAAGTCTTGGCGAGGTCTCCGCCGCCGACATCCGCGCGTGGCTGGCGTTTCGCCGCTCCGGAGAGCGGCCGCTCTCGCCCCGCTCCCTCTGCCAGGCCCTCTCGGCTCTGCGCAGCTTCCATCGTCATCTCGATCGCCGCCATGGCGTCAGCGCCGCCGCCATCTGGCTGGTGCGCGGACCGCGCCTCAAGCCTTCCGCCCCCCGCCCCATCGGCGAGGACCAGGCTTTCGGCCTCATCGAAGAGGCCGCAGCGCGCGAAGGGGCGGAGGCCTGGCAAGCGTTGAGAGACCAAGCCCTTCTCACTCTCCTTTGGGGCTGTGGGCTGCGCATTTCAGAGGCGCTCGGGCTCACGCGCGCCGAAGCGCCGCTCGGCGAGAGCCTGAGGGTGAGGGGAAAGGGCGGAAAGCAAAGGCTCATCCCGGTGATCGCCAGCGTGCGCGAAACCACGAGAGCCTATCTCGCCCAGCTTCCGTTTGCGCTCGAGCCCGGAGACGCCCTCTTTCGGGCGCAGCGCGGTGGGCCTTTGGGCGCCAGGGCGGTCCAGGCGATGGTCGCCTCCCTGCGTGGGCGCCTTGGTCTCTCCGAGAGGGCGACGCCACACGCCCTGCGCCATTCGTTCGCCACCCATCTTCTCGCCGCCGGCGCCGATCTTCGGGCCATCCAGGAGCTTTTGGGCCACGCCTCGCTCTCCACCACCCAACGCTATGCTGCGGTGGACGCCGAGCGGCTGATGAGCGCTTACGTCCAGTCTCACCCGCGGGCGTAGGGCCTCGCCCTTCAGTTCTGCATCGCCCAGCCGTCCACCGCCATGGCCGCCTGGCGAAGCGCCTCGGAGCGGGTCGGGTGGGGATGGCAGGTGCGGGCGACATCCTCGCTGGCGGCGGCGAAGGTCATGGCCAGGCACGCCTCGCCGATCAGTTCGGAAACGTCAGGGCCAATCATGTGGACCCCGAGGATCCGGTCGCTCGCCGCATCGGCCAGGACCTTCACGAGACCCTCGGCCTCGTGGTTCACCTTGGCCCTCGCGTTGGCGGTGAAGGGGAAGCGCCCGGCGCGGTAGGCGACACCGGCGGTCGTCAACTCCTCCTCGGTCTTGCCCACCACGGCGACCTCCGGGGTGGTGTAGATGACCGAAGGGATCACTTCCGGATCGGCGAAGCCGGCGCGACCGGCGAGAAGCTCCACGCAGGCCACCGCCTCGTCCTCGGCCTTGTGGGCGAGCATGGGACCGCGCGTCACATCGCCGATCGCGAAGACGCCCGGCGCCGAAGTCCGGAACGCCTCCGTCTCGATGAATCCGCGGGAATCGGTGGCGATTCCGAGCGCTTCCAGGCCAAGCCCCTCGGTGTTGGGCGAGCGACCGACGGCGAGCAGGACACGTTCGGCTTCGATCTTCTCGGCCTTCCCCTCGTCCCCATCTTTCGCCGTGGGCGAGAAGGTGATTTCGACCCCCTCGCCCTTGCGCATGGCGCCTTGGACGCGAACGCCAAGGCGGAACGCCATGCCTTGGCGGATGAGCGCGCGCTGGAGTTGAGAGGCGATTTCGGCGTCGATCCCCGGGGTCACCCGGTCGAGATACTCGAGGACCACGACCTCCGAACCGAGCCGTCGCCACACAGAGCCTAGCTCCAGGCCAATGATTCCGGCCCCGATCACCGCCAGACGGCGCGGGACCTCGGAGAAGGAGAGCGCGCCGGTGGAATCGACGATCCGCTCTCCATCGACCTCGATCCCCGCCAGGCGGGCGGGAACCGAGCCCGAAGCGATCAGGATCGAGCCCGCCTCGAGGACCTGGACCTCACCGGCCTGGTCCTTCGCCTCGAGCCGGCCGGCGCCGAGGAGCCGCGCGGCGCCGTTCACCCAGTCCACCTTGTTCTTCTTCAGGAGGAAGGCGACGCCGCGGGTCAGCTGGGCGACCGCCTCCTCCTTTTGTTTCATCATCGCCGGAAGGTTGAGCCTGGGAGCGACCTCGATGCCCAGCGAGGCGAAGTCCCTCCCCGCCTGCTCGAAGAGACTCGAGGCGTGGAGAAGGCTCTTGGAAGGGATGCAGCCGACGTTGAGACAGGTCCCGCCAAGCGTGGCGCACCTTTCGATGACCGCCGTCCGAAGGCCGAGCTGGCCGGCCCGGATAGCGGCGTTGTAGCCGCCCGGACCTCCCCCAATGATGACGAGATCATAGCTGGACACGCGCCCCGCCCCTCTCGCCCTAGAGACCCAAGACCAGGCGGCGAGGATCGTCGATGGCCTCCTTGACCTTGACGAGGAAGCTCACCGCGCCTTGGCCGTCTACCACCCGGTGATCGTAGGAGAGGGCCAGGTACATCATCGGCCGAATGACCACCTGGCCTTCCAGCGCGATCGGACGCTCCTCGATCTTGTGCATGCCGAGGATCCCCGACTGCGGCGCATTCAGGATCGGGGTCGACATCAGCGAGCCGTAGACGCCGCCGTTGGAGATGGTGAAGGTGCCGCCCTGGAGATCCTCCAGGGCCAGCGCGCCGGCCCGCGCCTTGCGGGAAAGCTCGGCGATCGCCTTTTCTATGCCGGCGAGGTCCAGGCCATCGGCATCGCGCACCACCGGCGTCACCAGGCCCCGCTCGGTCCCGACCGCCACGGCGATGTCGTAGTGGTTCTTGTAGATGAGGTCCTCGCCCTCGATCTCGGCGTTGACCTCGGGCACGGCCTTGAGGGCGGCGACGACAGCCTTAACGAAGAAGCCCATGAAGCCGAGCCGCACGCCGTGGCGAGCCTCGAAAGCCTCCTTGTAGCGTGACCGCAGCTCCATGACCGCGCTCATGTCCGCCTCGTTGAAGGTGGTGAGCATGGCCGCCGCGTTCTGGGCCTCCTTGAGGCGCCGGGCGATGGTCTGGCGAAGGCGGGTCATCCGCACCCGCTCTTCGCGATCGGTGATCTCGCGCGGAGCCGAAGGCGGGGCCTGCGCCGGGCGGGAACGCTCGGAAAGGGCGGCGACGGCGGCGAGCGCATCGGCCTTGGTGGTCCGACCGGCCCGGCCCGAGCCTCCTAATTCGGAAAGATCGAGCGCGTTCTCCGCCGCGATCCGACGCACCGACGGCGAGGCCGGGAAAGCGGCGGCGGGCGTCGTCGCCTTCGAGGGTGCAGCGGCCGGGGAGGCCCGCGCCTCGGCCGAAGACGCCTCTTCGGGAGTCTCGGGGCGGGGTTTCGATCTCGTCTCGGGTGAGGGAGCGGCCGGCGTCTGCGTCGGAGCCCCGGCGCCGGCCTTTGTCGCCGACTTGGAAGGCGAGGCCCTGCCGGCGGACACCGGGGCGATCACGCCGAGTTTTTCCCCCGGTGCGACGGTCGCGCCCTCCGGCGCGGTGATCTCGGTAAGAATCCCGTCCTCCTGGGCGGCCACCTCCAAGCTCACCTTGTCGGTCTCCAGTTCGACCAGGATCTCGTCGCGGCGGACCGGGTCGCCGGCCTTCTTCGCCCACCTCGCGACGGTGGCCTCGGTGACCGACTCGCCCAGAACGGGGGCGGTGATGTCGCTCATCGCGGGCCGCTTTGGGTGTCTGTCGGGCTTCTCACGGCTGGACCCGTCATGCGAGGGCCGCTCCGACCAGGCTCGAGAGCTCGGCGAGGTGGCGGCTCATGAATCCCGCCGCCGTGGAAGCTGAGGCGGGCCGCCCTGCGTAGCGCGCACGCTTCGCGGCGATGTTCATCCGCCCCAGGGTAAGCTCCAGCCAGGGATCGATGAAGGTCCATCCGCCCATGTTCTTGGGCTCCTCCTGGCACCAGACGATCTCGGCGGCGGGAAAGCGGGCCAGTTCATTCATCAGGGAGCGCATGGGCCAGGGATAGACCTGCTCGAGCCTCAGCAGATAGATGTCGCGGGCGCCCTTGGCTTCGCGGGCCTCGAGAAGGTCGAAATAGACCTTTCCGGAGCTCATCACCACGCGCCGGATCTCCTCGTCGGGGACCAGGCGCAGGTCGGTGAAGCGGCCGCGCTCGGCGTCGTCGGCGAGAACGCGGTGGAACGAGGACCCCTCGGCCATGTCGGAAAGCGCCGAGACGGCCCTCTTGTGGCGGAGCAGGGATTTCACCGTCATCACGACCAGGGGTTTTCGGAAGCGACGCTTCATCTGGCGGCGCAGGACGTGGAAGAAGTTGGCGGGGGTGGAGCAATTCACCACCTGCAGATTGTCCTCGGCGCAGAGTTGCAGGAAGCGCTCCAGACGAGCCGAGGAGTGCTCCGGGCCCTGCCCCTCGTAGCCATGGGGAAGCAGCAGGGTGAGGCCGCTCATCCTGAGCCACTTGCGCGCGCCCGAGGAGATGAACTGGTCGATGATTACCTGAGCGCCGTTGGCGAAGTCGCCGAACTGGGCCTCCCACAGGGTCAGGGTCGAGGGGTCGGCGAGCGAGAAGCCATATTCGAAGCCCAGCACCGCCTCTTCCGAAAGCGCCGAATCCAACGCCTCGAAATGGGCCTGGCCCGGCCTCAGATGACGCAGCGGGGTGAAATGGGCCTCAGTGGTCTGGTCGATCAGATCGCAGTGCCTCTGGACAAAGGTCCCGCGGACCGAATCCTGGCCTGACAGCCGGACCGGGAACCCTTCATCGAGGAGGGTCGCGAAGGCGAGCTGCTCGGCGGTGGGGAAGTCGATCGCCTCGCCCTTCTCGATCGCCTCATGGCGATGGTCGATGACCCTTTTGACGGTCTTGTGGATATCGAAATTCTTGGGGACGGAGGTGAAGGCGAGGCCCAGGTCCCTGAGCTTCTGCAGCGGCGCGCACGTCTCGCCACGGTGCTCTTCGTCCTCCGACCCCAGCCCCGACCATTTGCCGTCCAGCCAGTCAGCCTTGTCCGGATGATAGGTCTTGCCCGCTTCGAACTCGGCCGAAAGGAAGGATTCGAATTCCTCGGTCCAGGCCTGGACCTGGGCCTCCACCACCACCCCCTCTTCGATGAGGCGTTTGGCATAGAGCTCGCGGGTCGTGGGGTGCTCCCTGATGGCCTTGTACATCAGGGGCTGGGTCATGGTCGGATCGTCGCCCTCGTTGTGGCCGAAGCGTCGGTAGCAGAACATATCCACCACCACGTCCTTGCCGAACTGGGCCCGGTAGTCGGCGGCGAGCCGCGCGGCGAACACAACCGCCTCGGGATCATCGCCGTTGGCGTGGAAGATCGGAGCCTCGACCATCAGGGCGGTGTCGGAAGGATAGGGCGAAGTCCGGCTATAGGCGGGGGAAGTGGTGAAGCCGATCTGGTTGTTGACGATGAAATGCAGGGCTCCGCCGGTGCGATAGCCCTTGACCCCGCTCATGTTGAAGCACTCGGCGACCACGCCCTGGCCGGCGAAGGCGGCGTCGCCGTGCATGAGGAGCGGCAGGACGTGGCCGCGGCCGAGCTCTGGGGCGCTTCGAAGGGCAAAGGCCTGTTTGGCTCGGGCTTTTCCCAGGACGACGGGATTGACGCTTTCGAGGTGGCTCGGGTTCGCCGTGAGCGACAGATGCACCTCATTGCCATCGAAGTCGCGGTCCGAAGAGGCGCCCAGGTGGTACTTTACATCCCCTGAGCCTTCGATGTCGGAAGGCATCGACGAGCCGCCGTGGAACTCGTGGAATATGCTTCGATAGGGCTTGGCCATCACCGCCGCCAGGACGTTGAGCCGGCCGCGATGGGGCATGCCGATGACGACGTCCTTCACGCCCAGGACGCCGCCGCGCTTGATGATCTGCTCGAGGGCCGGGACGGCCGACTCCGCCCCATCGAGGCCGAACCGTTTGGCCCCCGGATACCGTTTGGCGAGGAACCGCTCGAAACTTTCGGCCTCGATGAGCTTGCGCAGGATGGCGATCTTGCCCTCGGGGGTGAATTGGACGTGCTTGTCCTCGCCCTCGAACCGATCCTGGATCCAGGCCCGCTCGGCGCGGCTGGAGATGTGCATGTACTGCACCGCCAGAGTCCCGCAGTAGGCGCGCTCGAGCAGGGAGAGGATCTCGCGCAGGCTCCCCCGCTCGAGACCCATGACGAAATCAAGGAAGATGGGCCGATCCAGATCGCCGTCTGAGAATCCGTAGCTGGCCGGATCGAGCTCGCTCACGTCGCCCGGCTGAGGGGTGAGATCGAGGGGATCGAGCCGGGCCTTCAGGTGGCCGCGGATCCGGAAGGCGCGGATGAGCTGGATCGCATGGAGCGAATCGACCGTGGCGGCCCGAATCTCGGCCTCGCTCGCGGCCGGCGAGCTTTCGGCTATGCGGCGCTCGAACTTGGCCTCCAGAGCGCCTTCCAGCCGAGCCTCGAACCCATGGTCCTTCGGCTTCCAGGGCGGAGCGGAAGCCTCGGCGCGGATCGCCTCCACGTCATCGCCGAGGCGCTGGAAGAAGGCGCGCCACGATGGCTCGACCGACGAGGGATCGGCCGCCCAGCGGGCGTGGAGATTTTCCAGAAAGCCCGAGTTGCCGCCCCACAGGAACGAGGTTTCCTCGAGCAGCTTTCTCAGCTCTCCGGCGTCATCGGCCATGGCTCAATCTTACCTTGCGCTCCGGCTAAATGGGCGCCCGCGTGGGCTTTGGCGAGCGGCCGGCCCTCGCTAGCCCGCCAACGCATCCAGCAAAGTTGAGCCGAGCGCCGCCGGAGACGGCGAGATCCGGATGCCAGCCGCCTCCATGGCCGCGATCTTGTCTTCCGCTCCGCCCTTGCCTCCGGAGATGATCGCCCCGGCATGACCCATGCGCCGGCCCGGCGGCGCCGTCCGTCCGGCGATGAATCCGACCACCGGCTTCCTGCGCTTGGAGGAGGCCAGGAACTGAGCGGCGTCCTCCTCGGCCTGGCCGCCGATCTCTCCGATCATGACGATGGACTGGGTCTCTTCATCGGCGAGGAACAACTCCAGGATGTCGATGAATTCGCAGCCCTTGACCGGATCGCCGCCAATCCCCACCGCCGTCGATTGGCCCAGCCCCGCGGCGGTGGTCTGGAAGACCGCCTCGTAGGTGAGGGTTCCCGAGCGCGAAACGACCCCCACCGAACCCTTGCGGAAGATGCTTCCGGGCATGATGCCGATCTTGCAGCCTTCGGGAGTGAGGACGCCGGGACAGTTGGGGCCGATCAGGCGCGAGGCGGATCCGCACAGCGCCCGCTTCACGGTGACCATGTCGGCGACCGGTATGCCTTCGGTGATGCACACGATCAGCGGGATCTCGGCGTCGATCGCCTCGAGGATGGCGTCGGCGGCGAACGGTGGAGGGACATAGATCGCACTGGCGTCGGGCGCGGTCGCCCGGGCCGCCTCGGCGACCGTGTCAAAGACCGGCAGTCCCAGGTGGACCGATCCGCCCTTTCCTGGCGTGACGCCGGCGACCATCCTGGAGCCGAAGGCGATCGCCTGCTCGGTATGGAAGCTCCCTTGCGCCCCGGTGAGGCCCTGACAGATCACCCGTGTCGATGCATCGACCAGAATGGACATGACTTTCGCGTTTCGCTTGCTACCAACTTCAAAGCGGGACCGAGGGCCCTCGGAGCGGACCTATTTGGCGATCTTCACCAGGTCGAGGATGGCGTGGCCGCCGTCGACCTTGACGGTCAGCACCTGCATGCCTCCCGGGCTCGACGCGACGGTCTCGACATCGGCGTCGGCGACTTTGCGCAGGGCCGCGCCGGAGTTGGTGAAGTGGAACGTCTCTGATTGGCCGGCCGTATCGTGCGGCGCAAAGCCGAGCCAAGCGCCGGCGCGCCGCTCCAGCTCGGCGAAATCGGCGGTCGGCGCATAAACCGTGCAGGTCGAGACCTTGAGCTTATTCTTGGTGGCGCCGCTGGTGGCGAGCAGCGTCAGGTCTTTGCCGTCCACCGTCTTGGCCCGCGACAGCCGGTCCGCGGCGGTCACACCTGGCATGGCCTGGACCAGGACGTCGGAATCCTTCCATCCGTCGGCGGTTGAGAGTGAATTGACCGCGGCGTAGTCGGCGTGGGTGTCGCCACAGATCTTGACGAAGGCGTCGAAGGCGCCGTCGCCGCTCGCCGCGCTGGCCGGAAGGGCGATCGAGGCGGCGAGGATGGCCGCGGCCGAGGTCTTGATAAGATTCACTTCGCGTTTCCTTGCAAAAGGGTGTGAGGGCGGCCTTCAGGCGGCGCGGACCGCGGCGACGATCTTCTCGGCCCCGTCGGCGAGGTCGTTGGCGGCAATGACGTCGAGCCCACTCTCGGAGAGGATCTTTTTGCCGAGATCGACATTGGTGCCTTCCAGCCGCACCACCAGGGGAACCTTCAGGCCGGTCTCCTTCACCGCCGCGATCACCCCCTCGGCGATGATGTCGCAGCGCATGATCCCGCCGAAGATGTTGACCAGGATTCCTTTGACGTTGGGATCGGAGGTGATGATCTTGAACGCCGCGGCGACCTTCTCCTTGGAGGCTCCGCCGCCGACATCGAGGAAGTTGGCCGGCTCTGCGCCATAGAGCTTGATGATGTCCATGGTGGCCATGGCCAGGCCGGCGCCATTCACCATACAGCCGATTTCCCCCTCCAGGGCGATGTAGGAGAGCCCCTCGCGGCCGGCTTCGACCTCCTTGGCGTCCTCCTCGGCTGGATCGCGCAGCTCGGCGAGATCGGGATGGCGAAAGAGGGCGTTGTCGTCGACCGCGAGCTTGGCGTCGAGCACCTTCAGCGCCCCGCCCTTCTCGACGATGAGCGGGTTGATCTCCAGCAGGCTGAGGTCCGATTGCGTAAAGGCGCGGAAAAGAGCCGAAAGGAGGCCCCGCATCTCCTTGGCGGCCCCGCCGGAGAGCTCGAGCTCCTTGGCCAGCAGGGCGGCGTGGTGCGGCCAGGCCCCGGTCGCCGGATCGAGCGTGAAGGTGGCGATCTTCTCAGGCGCCGAAGCGGCCACCTCCTCGATGTCCATCCCCCCTTCGGTCGAGGCGACCACCGCCGGCCGGCCGCTCCGCCGATCGACGAGCATGGAAAGGTAGAGCTCCCGCTCGATTGCGGCGCCTTCTTCGATGAGAAGCCGGCGCACCACCCGGCCCCTCGGTCCGGTCTGATGGGTGACGAGGGTCATGCCGAGCATGGCGCTCGCCGCCGCCTCGAGTTCTTCGAGGGAGTGCGTGACCTTCACTCCGCCGCCTTTGCCGCGGCCGCCGGCGTGGATCTGGGCCTTCACCACGTAGGGCGGGACGCCGAGCTTGCCGGCCGCCGCCTTGGCCTCCTCGACCGAGAAGGCCGCGAACCCACGCGGGACAGGGACGCCGAATTTCGAAAGCAGACTCTTTGCCTGGTGCTCGTGCAGGTTCATCGGATCGCTGTGGAAGAGGCTCTCGCAACTCGTGAGGCCGGCGCTTATAGGCGCCTCGCCGCTGGCCTCGCAACGGCCTTGAGCGTCACGCAGGGCGAGCGACCTTACCCTCTCAGGCCGCCTTGCCGACCACCGCGGTCGCCCGGCGCTCGAGCTTGCCCCAGCCGACGCGATAGCCGCGGATGGCGGTCACCACCGACTTGACCACCACGAAGTACATCAGCTGACGGTAGCCGAACCTCTGGATGGGTAGCCAGAAAAGATCTCGCCAGGGCGCCTTTCGCTCCAGCGCCATGCCGATGGCCCCGGCGGAGAGGTCGAGGAAGATGAACGCCGCCCAGTAGAAGACCGTGCGCATGAAGTCGTCCGGCGACCATTCCACCGGATGGTAGGCGCGGGCGTAGAGGGCCCAGCCCAGCGAGGAGACAATGGCCAGATCCACCAGAGGCGCGGCGACGGTGAGGAAGATCTGGAACGTCCAGATCTGGGGGAGGGCGACGAACCCCAGGACGGCATGGCGGCGCGAAAAGAGCTCGCGCCGGTGCTTCCACAAGCACTGCAAGGTGCCAAACGACCAGCGGAATCTCTGGTTGAGCAGGCCCTTCACGGTCTCCGGGGCTTCGGTGAAGGCGCGAGCCTCCGGATCGAACTCCACCCGCCAACCCGCCCCCTGGAAGGCGAGGGTCAGGTCCTGGTCCTCGGCCAGGGTGTCCGAGGGGTAGCCGCCGAGCGCCTCAAGCGCTTCGCGCCGCCAAGCCCCCACGGCGCCCGGCACGACGGTCACCGCCCCGAGCGCGGCCAACGCCCGGCGCTCGAGGTTCTGGGCGGTCACATATTCCAGGCTTTGCCAGATGGTGATCAGGTTGCGGCGATTGCCCACCACCGCATTGCCGGCTACCGCTCCCACCCTGGGATCGGCGAACCACCGCGCCAAGCGAGGAAGGGTCTCGGGCGGGAAGAGGGTATCTGCATCGAGCGCGACGACGATCCCGCCAGAGGTGCGCGCAAGTCCACGGTTGAGGGCGCTCGCCTTGCCGCCGTTAGGAAAGGAGAGGACGCGCACTCGATCATCGTGAGCGAAGGCCGCGCGGGCCACGTCGGCGGTCCCGTCGCTCGATCCGTCGTCGAGGATCATCACCTCGAGACGCCGCCAGTCTGAACCCAGGATAAGACCGACCGAGGCAGCGATCACCTTGGACTCGTTGAAGCAGGGAATAAGGACGCTGATCAGCGGCTGATCCTCTTCAGCGATCATGGTCGGGGCGCGCTTCAGCGCTCCCCTGCCGTGCCACAGCGAAAGCAGACCAAGAAAGAGGATGCGGGCGACGCCGAGCACTATGGCGGTGAGGAAGAGGGCCCTCATCGCCTCGTCGACGTAACGGAAAAAGGAAAAGCCGATCCGATCGAGGAAGAGCTCCAGACCGCTGCGAGTAGTCGGCGGAAGAGCCTGGCTCCGGGTCATTCCGGCGAGTTGGTCCACGGTCACGAACCGGTAGCCCCGCGCCTTCAAGTCCTCGATCAAGGTGGGCAGGGCGGCGACGGTGCGACTGCGATCGCCGCCGGCGTCGTGAAGCAGGACTACCTGGCCGGCCCTAGGCCCATCATCGGAAAGGCGCGACAACGTCCGATCGATGATGACTTGGGGCGGCGGCTTCTTCCAGTCATCCGGATCGATGCGCAGACCGACAATGTAGTAGCCGAGCTTCTGAGCGATGAAGAGCGGCTCGATCTCGGCCGGGGTCGAGGGCTCGGCGTCGCCGAAGTAGGGCGGTCGGAAAAGCCGCATTGACTTGCCGGTAAGCACCTCGAAGAGGCGCTGGGTGGTGTTGAGTTCGAGATCAGTCTGCGCGAGCGGGGTGGCGGCGATGTTGGGGTGGGTCCAGGTGTGGCTTCCCACCATGTTTCCTTCGCGGATCTCGCGCTGAACGATGCCCGGGAAAGCCTGCATGTTTTGACCGATCACGAAAAAGCTGGCGTGCACGTGCTGGGCCTTAAGGATGTCGAGGATCTTGGGCGTCCAGCGTGGGTCGGGCCCATCGTCGAAGGTGAGCGCCACCCAGCCGGGGTGCGCGCCGTATCGATCAATAACGTAGGCGGTGGGCATCTCCTCGTAGGTCTCCCCCGAGATGAGGCCGGTGGCGGGATCGACGCTAATTGAACGAGAGCCGCCCTTGGGTCGCGCTTTGACATGAAGGATTTCGCCCGTTCCGTCGAAATCCACCCCTATGCTGGGAGCGATGGCTTCGAGTCCGGTCGGCGCCAGTCCCGCATAGGGCGCACGGAGGAATTTCCACACCGCCGGATCCTCGCCGCCCATCCGCCACATGGCGTAGCCGAGCGGCCGGTAGGAATCGGCGACCTTCACCTCGTTGAAGAGGGTCGCCGCGTCGAGGAACCACACCGTGTGGTGGCGTCCGTTGTCGTCGACATAGGCGAAGGTCGGGTTGAGCGAATTCTCGTCCATGCTCACCTGGGCGTCGGCGTCGTGGGCTTCCTGAGTGGCGTCGTAGAAGGTGACGGCGTCGGCCCGGGCCGGCCCCTGCGCATCCTTCGCGGTCCAGTCGTAACCGTAGGCGCCCAGGCTCACCACGGTGCGCTCCGGGTCGAGCTGACGCATGGCCTTGGCGAGGCCGTCCTCGAACCAGCCCTGCGCCGCCGCGGGGCCGGGATCGCCGCCGCCCCAGTGCTCGTCGTAGGCCATCAGCACGACGGTGTCGCAAGAGGCCTGAATTCGGGCGAGGTTCCACGAATCGTCGGCGAACGGCGCAGTGGTCCACACCTCGCGCCCGAGGGGCTTGAGCGCCGCGCGGGCCTGGGCGAGGAAGATTGGGTAGTCGGCCAGGCCTTGGCCGGAGAGATCCTCGAGATCGAAGAGGTAGCCGGCCCAGCCGTGCTGGACGGCGAGGACAACGAGGTTCGAGATGAGCGCCTTTCTGGCCGCCGGATTGGTCAGCATGGCGTCGGCCATCGGCCCATCCGAGCCGTTGTTGCGCCAGTTGTGGACCATCGGGAGTACCGATGGGGGCGTCTTGGCCTGGGCGATGATCGCCTCGGCCTGGGGGTCGAACACCACCTTCACCCGACCAAGCGACCCGTCGAGACCGACCCATTGCGGCGAGACGACGTCGAGTTGATCGACGTGACGTTTGAGGGAGGTGCGCGAATCCTCGTCCCACGAAACGTAGAACCCGACCGACAGGGGCCGCACACGCCCGCCGGCCGCTGTCTTCAAGGGTCTGGGCACCTTGCGCCAAGCGAGCTGACCCTGGAGTCGATGAGCGCTTTCCACGTGCAGCGCCTGGAGGATGCGCGGATCCTTCAGGGCCAGACTCGGCATCTGGGGGGTGAAGGCGAGCGTCGCGAAAAAGGCGGCGACCACCATGGCGGCGAGCGCGATCAGAAGCCCGACCCCAAGATTGGCGCGCCGCGCCCGTCGCCCGGACGGATCGTGGAAGACGAACTCGCTCATGGCTCTCTAGAAGGCCGCCTCCCCCAGGCTCGCCCGCTCGCCGTCGCAAGATGGCGCATCGGCGGCGCTATGCAAGAGGCGCGAGGCGCGGCCGCGCTCGCCGGGCCTCGTTGCAGGTCTATTTGAGGGCTGGGTCGATCCGCCGGCAGGCCTCGATGAGGGTGCGCACGGACTGCGCCGAACTGGCGAACATCGCCTTTTCCGACTCATCGAGCGGAAATTCCAGGATCCGCTCCACGCCTCCCCCCCCGATCACCGCCGGAGCTCCGACGTAGAGATCCTGCACGCCGTATTGGCCCCTCAGATAGGCGGCGCAGGGCAGGACCCGCTTCTTGTCTCTGAGGAAGGCCGAGGCCATGGCCATGGCGGCCTCGGCCGGCGCGTAGAACGCCGAGCCGGTCTTGAGCAGTCCGACGATCTCTCCGCCGCCCTTGCGCGTGCGCTCGACGATCGAGTCGAGATCGGTCTGGGACATGAGGCCCTGGCGGACCAGTTCCGGGAGCGGCAGACCCCCAGCCGTCGAGTGGCGCACCATGGGAACCATGTCGTCGCCATGTCCGCCCAGGGTCCAGGCGTGAATGTCCTCTACCGACAAGCCCAGCTTCTCCGACAGAAAGAAGCGGAAGCGGGCCGAATCGAGCATCCCGGCCATGCCCACCACCTTGTTATGCGGAAGTCCGGAGAATTCCCGGAGCGCCCAAACCATGGCGTCGAGCGGGTTGGTGACGCAGATCACGAAGGCGTTCGGCGCGTGGTCTCGAAGTCCCTCGCCGACCGCCTTCATCACCTTCAGATTGATCTCCAGCAGATCATCGCGGCTCATTCCCGGCTTGCGCGGCGACCCGGCGGTGACGATGGCCACATCGACGCCCGCCAGATCGGCGTAGACGTTGCTTCCCGCGACCCTCGCGTCCTTGCCGATGACCGGCGTCGCCTCGGAAAGATCTAGGCCCTTGCCTTGAGGGATTCCCTCCACGACGTCGATGAGGACCGCGTTGCCGATCCCTTCGCGCGCGATGATGTGGGCGAGCGTGCCCCCGATCGTCCCGGCCCCGATGAGGCCGATCCTGGCGCGCGCCATCCGTGGCTCTCCCTCTCATGATCTCGATCACTGGCGCGCGCGGTCTAGACCGGTGGGCGGGGGCCAAGCAAGGCGCGGATCGCTAGTGTCCCGCTTCCGACGTTCGATCCGCCTGGGGCGAAGAATGGCCGAACGTCGGAAGCGAGAAGGACGCTAGCAAGTTACTGATTCTAGTGCCGTTTACGACTTTGACGTTCATACCGGGCCCTCCCGCCCGCGGAAACGAACGTCAAATCACGACATTAGGCGCCGTCAGGCTCCGTCGGACCGGCGCGGACGAGCCTCACCGGCCTTCGAGAGCCCCCTTCTTCGAGGACTCCGCGCCAGCCGCCCCGGCGATCTGCGTGGATGCGCAACGTCTCCGTTCCGAGGAAAAGGGTGAGCCGACCGCCGCTCCGCTGGACATTCGCGATCGGCGCTGCGCCGGACGCGCCCGGCGCGCGCCAGGCGCCGGAAAGAGCCCCCCCTCCGGCCGGATCGGTGATCTCCAGGAAGAGACGCGCCTGGCCCTTCGCACCGACCACCTTCCATGCCCCGTCGAGAGGGCCTTCGAGGGCCTGGGCGGCGGCCGCCCCTTCGGCGATGCGGCGATCAAAGGGCCCGGCCGTGGCCGCTCCGACAATCGCCGAGAGGAGGAGGCAGACGAGGACCGCCCTCATTTCCGCTCACGCTCGGCGATCGCCTCGGCGACCGCCAGGAGCGCCTGCGACTGCTCCAGATGGAGGCGTTCGGCGAGGCGACCCTCCACCCTCAGCGCGCCCTTTCCGGCGTTCCGGGGATCGCCGAAGGCGGCGATGACGGCCTGAGCCCAGGCGATTTCCTCCGGCTGAGGGGAGAAGACGCGATTGCAGATCTCGATGTGGCTCGGATGAATGAGGGTCTTTCCGTCGAAGCCGAACTCGACGCCCTGGCGGCAGGCCGCCTCGAGCTGGACGAGGTCATCGATCTCATTGTGGACGCCATCGAGGACGCCCAGGCCGTTGGTGCGCGCTGCGGCCACGGCGAGGAAGAGAGCCGAGTGGAAGGCGGCCCGGTCCGGCGTCTGCCTCGCTCTGGTCTCTCGGGCGAGGTCGTTGATCCCCATGACCAGACCCGAGAGCCGAGTCTCGCGACTGGCGGCGGCGATGTCCCCGATCGCCAGGACGGCCTGAGGCGTCTCGATCATCGCCCAAAGGCGGGTCGAGGGCGGCGCCGCGGCGAGGGCCGCTTCGCAGGCCAGGACGTCGTCCCTGGCGCGGATTTTCGGCGCCAGGACTGCGTGCGGGGCGCTCGCGGCGACTTCGGCGAGATCCTCCGCGCCCCATGGGGTCTCGAGCGCGTTCACCCGCACCGCCACCTCTCGATCGCCAAAACGTCTCGCTGCCACCGCAGAGGCGGCGGCGCGCCGCGCTGCGACCTTGGCCTCCGGCAGGACCGCATCTTCGAGGTCGAGGATGAGGACGTCGGCGGGAAGACTGGACGCCTTCTCCATGGCGCGGGGGTTTGACGCCGGCACGTAGAGCGCGCTGCGCCGGAGCCGGAAATGCGGCCTCATCGAACGGCTCCGCCTGCGCGCACCGGCAGACGGCCGAGGGGATAGCTCCGCTCCAGACGATAGGTCGAACCCTGGCGACCGAGCGAGGAGGAGTAAAGGCCGAAGCGCTCGATGATAAAAGGCGGAGAGGAGAAGAGATTGTGGCTTTGGATCCAGCGCGCCGCCGCCTCCGGCGCGCCGCGGTTGAGATAGGCGAGCGTCACATGAGGGCGGAAGAGCCGCCGCTCGCGGGCCAGGCCTGCCCGCCTCGCCGCTCTCTCGCAACTGGCGGCGAGAGCTTTCAGCGACTCGTTCGTCCGCGCTCCGGCCCAGACGGCGCTCACCGATCCCGCCTCCCCGAAGCACCCGACGCCGGCCAGCGACATCTCGAAGGGTTCGGAGCGGATCTGGGCCAACTCGGCGTCGAAGTCGTCGGCCATCGTCTCGGCGACCTCGCCGACGAATCCGATAGTGAGGTGCAGACCTTCGCGCGGGCGCCAGCGGGCCCCTGGCAGACCGTGTTGCAACCTCTGGAGCGCCACGCCGATGTCGCCAGGAATGGCCAGGGCGGCGAAGAGTCGGATCATGGCGAGCTCAAATGGGCCCTTCTTGGGAAGCCCTCGGGTTTCCTCGCAATCGCTTCCGCTGTCCAGGGTCGCGACCACGCGGAGCTGGCGGTTCGACGTCCCGAGCCGGACTGCCGCGCAATCCGTTAAGGGAAAAGTGTCGATCTAACCGGACCTTGCGCGCGTCGCCTGGGAGGGCGATATTTGGAGCGCCGCCCGTTCGTCGGGGCGCAAACGATAAGGGTTTCACTTTCCAATGAGCGATTTCAATCGCGGACTTGCGCGCCAGGGCCAAGTCGTTCGGCCCGACATGGCGCTGGACCCCGGCCTGCGCAGCTTCATGCTGGGCGTCTACAACAAGGTCGCCCTGGGCCTCATCCTCTCGGCCGCTCTGGCCTGGGTCACCGGCAACTGGCCGCCCGCCCAGGCCCTTCTTTTCCGGGTCGATGGCGCCGGACACATCGGCTACACGATTCTCGGCATGGTGGTCGCTTTTGCGCCTCTCGCCATTCTCCTTTTCCAGGGGTTCGCCAGACGCGCCTCCGCGGCGAGCGCGAACTTCACCTATTGGGCGGTGGTCACCCTCATCGGCGCCTCGCTCGGAATGGTCTTCATCATCTATAGCGGCGTCAGCATCTTCCAGACCTTCCTCATCACCGCCGCGGCCTTCGGGGGCCTCTCCCTGGTCGGCTACATGACCAAGCGCGATCTCTCTGGGTTCGGAAGCTTTCTGATCATGGGCCTTTGGGGCCTGATCTTCGCCATGATCGGCAACTTCTTCTTCCACTCCGTCGGCCTGGCCCTCATCATCAACATCCTGGGCGTCCTCATCTTCGCCGGATTGATCGCAGCCGACACCCAGAGGCTGAAGATGGGCTACTATCAGATGGGCGGCGATCAGGCGGCGATGAGCATGGCCACGAGCTGGGGCGCGCTCAGCCTCTACCTCGACTTCGTGAACCTGTTCCGCTTCCTGCTCTATTTCATGGGCGGCGCGCGGCGATAGGGCCAGAGACCTTAGCCGATCACCGCCAGCCGTCGCCGATCGATCGCCTCGAGGACGCGGGCAAGTTCGTGGCCTCGTTTGAGAACGAGGCCACCCGGCGCGTGGACGCTGAACATCCCCTGGGCGCGGCCGGGCCGCTTTTCGATCCGGAAGAGCGCCACTTCACTCGCCTTGCGAAAGATCGAGAAGACGGCCGCGTCCGCCAAATGATCGATGGCGTAATCGCGCCAGAATCCGGCCGCCACCATGCGTCCGTAAAGCGAGAGGATCTGGCGAAGTTCGGACCGATCGAAGCGCACCGGGCCTGAGCGCACCGGGCCTGAGCGCACCGGGCCTGAGCGCGGCGGGCTCCGGAACTGCTGCGAGGCGGCATCGGGGGCCATCGCCTCGAGGCTTATACGAGAGCGGCGGACTTGGCGAGCGCCCGGCTGGACGTCTGGACTGAAACCTCTTGGCTCATGCGCCGCGAAATGACCTTGTTTCTGTCCCCTCGAGGCCCCCTTGAGGCATCATATGCAGGGATGTCGGCTGATCGGGACGCCTGCGGGTCTCAGATCCTGAACAGCCCCCCCAGCCCCCTGGATTCGTGGGGTTTCGGTCGGCCGGCGCACCCCCCTTCCAATTCGCTCTACCTCGAGACGCTCCAGCGCCTCGAAATAACCTTGTTTTCGTCGTCTCGGCGCCCCCTTGACGGTCGAGCGTGCCTTCTTGCCGACTGATCGGATTCTCAGTGGTCCGGGATTCTGAAACAGCCCCCCAGCCCCGTAGGATTTTTGGGGATTCGATCAGTCGGCGCTCCCCTCCAAGCGCGCCCCGTGGCTCTTCCGGCCGCGGGGCTTTGCGCATCAGGAGCTACGCTGCTGCGTGATCCTTCCGGCGAGAGCGCAGGTTGCGGTCCAACCTCGCCTGCCTCTTAGGCGCCGGCTGAACCGATGTTGGGTCATCGGGTGTCGGCTGACGCTGCAGGATGCCCAGAATCCTTCCTCCATGTGAGGCCTGGAGAAGAACCAAGGTCGAGAGCTCGCCTGCCGGCGGCGGGGGGGTGCGATAGAGCGCCGGGCGCCCCTCCCAGCGGCCGAGACGGACAAGCTGACGCACCACGTTGCGCTCAATGATCGTGCGGCCGCGATTGTCTCCGGTTTTGACCGCGACCTCCTGCACCTTGGGATCGAAACGGATGAGCCAAACCTCCGCGCCGCCTCTCGGCCGTCGGGCCGACCCCACAGCCACCCGGTTCCGCGTCAGGAAGCGCATCTGCGGCGGATCAAGGCGGCGGAGGCGCGCCTTGTCGATCATCTCGGCAAGGCCGCCAGGGGCTGCGCCCGAACCCTGGATCTCTCCGTCCACAATAACCTGGGGCGTATAGACATCGCTGAGATCGAAGCGATGATCGTAGGCTTTCTGGCGAAGCGTGAACTCCGGCTCGGCGAAGGTGTCTGGCCAGCCCAGATAGTCCCAGTAATCGACCGGAAAGGTGAGGGCCACGATCCCTCGCCTCTCGGCCAGCCTGTTCACAAGCCGCTCGACCTTGTCGCAGGGGGCGCAGCCCTGAGCGGTGTAAAGCTCGACCACCGTCGTGGGAGCCTCGTGGGAGAAGGCCGGCGACGCCAATCCCCAGGCCAGGGCGCATCCCACAAAAGCGGCAAGGGCCTTTGCGAAGAGCACGCGGCCAAGGCTTTTGATCATGTGCATTCCCTATGCCGCGACGAGGATTCGTTTCGCCGGGAACGGGGCTCGGACGACCAGTGGGCGGACCGGTTTCATCAAGGGGCGATTAAACCGGACTTTGCCGGCCGCGCCGTTCACGAAACTGTGAAACTCCCGTCGGCGCAGGTTGTGAGGCTCACGCCGCCTTAGCGAGATTGCGAAGCACGTAATTCAGCACTCCGCCGTTCTTGAAATAGATCATCTCGGTCGGCGAATCGATCCGGCAGCGGGTTGGAAAACGGGCGATCCTCCCGTCCCTGGGACGATAGAGCTCCACCATCACCTGGCGCCTTGGGGAAAGCTCGGAAAGATCGCGGATGGTCACGATCTCGTCGCCGGTGAGGCCGAGTCGCTGCCATCCCTCTGCAATGAACTGCAGGGGGAGCACGCCCATGCCGACCAGATTCGAGCGATGGATCCGTTCGAACGTTTCGGCGATCACCGCCTTGACGCCGAGAAGCTTGACGCCCTTCGCGGCCCAGTCGCGGGACGAGCCCGTGCCGTACTCCTTGCCCGCGAAGACCACGCACCCGCGCCCCTCGGAGCGGTAGCGCATCGCCGCATCGTAGATCGACATCACCTCGCCGGAAGGGAAATGGCGGGTCACCCCGCCCTCGATCTCCGGGGTGATCTTGTTGCGGATGCGGATGTTCGCGAACGTCCCCCGCATCATCACCTCGTGATTGCCGCGGCGCGAGCCGTAGGAGTTGAATTCCGAGGCAGCGACCTGGCGCGAAGCAAGATAGTCCCCGGCCGGCGAGGCGCGCCGGATGCTCCCCGCTGGGCTGATATGGTCGGTGGTGATGGAATCGCCGAAGACCCCAAGGATCCGCGCCTCCCGAATATCGGAGACGGGTTCGGGCTCCATGGCGAGACCCTCGAAGTAGGGTGGATTCTGTACGTAGGTTGAGCTGGGATCCCACTCGTAGGTCTGGCTTCCCTTCGCCTCGATCGCGGTCCAGTGCGCGTCGCCTTTGAAGACATCCTTGTAGCGGCGGGCGAACATGCGCGCCTCCACCGTCTTGCGCTGGACCTCGGCGATCTCATCGTTCGATGGCCAGATCTCGCGGAGAAAGACGTCCTCGCCGTCCTTGCCCTTGCCCAGCGGTTCGGAGGAAAGATCGGTCCCCATGCTGCCGGCCAGGGCATAGGCCACGACCAACGGCGGGGAGGCGAGATAGTTGGCCCGCACGTCCGGATTGACCCTGCCTTCGAAGTTGCGATTGCCCGAGAGGACCGAGACGGCGACAAGATCGCCTTCCTGCACCGTGCGCGAGATCGGTTCGGCGAGAGGGCCGGAGTTGCCGATGCAGGTTGTGCAGCCGTAGCCGACGAGATTGAAGCCGAGCTCGTCCAGGGACTTGGAGAGGCCGGATTTGTTCAGATAGTCGGTGACCACCTGGGAGCCTGGGGCCAGCGAGGTCTTCACCCAGGGCTTCACCTTCAGTCCCTTCTCGTTGGCGTTGCGGGCGAGGAGCCCGGCGCCGATCAGGACGCTGGGGTTGGAGGTGTTGGTGCAGGAGGTGATCGCCGCGATCACCACGTCGCCGTTTCCAAGGTCGTGATCCTCACCCTCGACCCTCAGGCGAACGCTCGCCGCCTTCTCATCCTTGCCAAATTCCGCTTCGAGCGCCTCACCGAATCGACGCGACGCTTCGGAAAGGAGCACCCGATCCTGCGGCCGCTTGGGTCCAGCGATCGAGGGGGCGACGCTGGCGAGGTCGAGCTCGAGCGTGTCGGAAAACTCCGACTCGCCTGAACCTTCCTGCGCCCACAGGCCCTGCTCCTTGGCATAGGCCTCGACCAGGGCGACACGCTCCGCGGGGCGCCCCGTCGCGGTCAGATAGGCGAGGGTGGAGGCGGTGATCGGAAAAAATCCGCAGGTCGCGCCATATTCGGGCGCCATGTTGGCCAGGGTCGCCTGATCCTCGATGGTGAGGGATCCCAGTCCCGGCCCAAAATACTCGACGAACTTGCCGACCACGCCCTTCATTCTCAGCATCTGGGTAACGGTGAGAACGAGATCGGTGGCCGTCGCGCCTTCGGGCAGGGCGCCGGTGAAGCGGAAGCCCACCACCTCAGGGATGAGCATGGGTAGGGGCTGGCCGAGCATGGCGGCCTCGGCTTCGATGCCGCCCACGCCCCAGCCCAACACCGACAGACCATTGACCATGGTGGTGTGACTGTCGGTCCCCACCAGGGTGTCTGGAAAAGCAAGCCCGTCGCCGACCCACACGGTCTGGGCCAGATGCTCGAGGTTCACCTGGTGACAGATGCCGGTTCCCGGCGGGACCACCCGGAAGTTCTCGAACGCCTTGGCGCCCCATCGCAGGAAGCGATAGCGCTCCTGGTTTCGCTCGTATTCGCGCTCGACGTTCTCGGCGAAACTGCCGGCGGTTCCGAAGTGGTCCACCATCACGGAGTGGTCGATGACGAGGTCCACCGGGCAGGCCGGGTTGATCCGGGCAGGATCGCCGCCGAGTCTAGCGAGGGCGTCGCGCATGGCGGCCAGATCGACTACCGCCGGCACGCCGGTGAAGTCCTGCATCAGCACCCTGGCCGGGCGGAAACTGATCTCGTGCTGGTCCTTGCCCCTGCTCTCGAGCCACTGGGAAAAGGCTAAGATGTCCTCGCGCCTGACGCTCGAACCATCTTCATTGCGCAGAAGATTCTCGAGCAACACCTTCATTGAGATCGGGAGACGCGAGATTCCGGAAAGACCGGCTTCTTCCGCGGCCGCGAGGCTGTGATAGCCATAGGTGGTTTCGCCGACGCGCAGTTCGCGCCGGCTGGCGAAGCTGTCGACAGACGCCATGGGGGAATCCTTTCCATGCCTTCGGCCGCAATATCCTCATTGATCGCGGGCTCGCGCGCTGAGCCGGAAGGGCGCACAGGGCCCGTCCGCGCGCCGCGAGAGACCGGGGCGGCCGGCCGTGTCATAGACCCACTCGGAAATAAGAAAAGAGCAGGCGCGGGCCCCGCCGTGCCGCCCTTTACGCGATGATCGTCGGGGTTTCCCTACAGGCGCTCGCCGCGAGACGGGGGGATAGGGTGCTATTCGAGGGACTAGAGCTTCGCCTTTCTTCGGGCGAGGCGGCGGTCGTCATGGGCCCAAACGGGGTCGGCAAGACCAGCCTCTTGAGAGTCATCGCCGGCCTCCTCGCCCCGATCACCGGGGAGGTGGTCTTCGCCTCGGAGGCGGGAACGATCCACGCTCACGAGGCCAGAGCCTTGCACACCCATCTCCTTGGCCATCAAGACGCCCTGGAGCGCACCAGGACGGCGCGCGAGGAGCTGCTCTTCCAGGCCGCCTGGGCGGGGGGAACGACGGCGGCCGCCTTGATCGCCGCTGAAAGGTTGGCAATCGAGGGCATTCTCGATCTGGAGATTCGCCGGTTGTCGGCGGGCCAAAGACGGCGCCTCGCCCTCGCCCGTCTGCTCGCCGCGCCGCGCCCGCTGTGGCTCCTAGACGAACCCTTCGCCTCGCTGGACGCCGGGAGTCGACAAACGCTGAGCGAGGCGATGCAAGCCCACCTCGCCGGCGGCGGACTCCTCTTCGCCGCCGCCCATGATCCACTTCCGGTAAAGGCCAGGAAGGTGGAGCTCGGCCAATGAGGGCGGCGATCCTTCTCGCTCGGCGGGAGATCGTTCTCGCCTGGGGGCGTGGAGGCGGTCCGCTGGTCAGCCTTGGATTCTTCGCCGCCCTGGTGGTCATTCTTCCTCTAGCTGCCGGCCCGGCTCCCCAGAGGTTGTCGATCATCGCCCAGGGCGCGGCCTGGGCAGCCCTCGCTCTCGCCCTGCTCCTTTCGCTCGATCGCCTCTTCGAGCGCGACATGGAATCCGGAGCTCTCGATCTCCTGGCCCTGGGCCCCCTGCCCCTCGCGTGGACCTGCGCCATCAAGTGCGTGGCCCATTGGCTCGCCAGCGGGGTTCCGCTCGCCCTAGCCTCTCCGCTGGCCGCCCTAGCGCTTGGAGGCCCACCTCTCGCCGCGCCCATGGAGTTCGCCACAGCCCTCCTGGGCGGCCTCGCGTTCGCCTTCGTTGGAGGGGCCGGCGCCGCTCTAGCTCTCTCCAGCCGCCGGGGCGGCGTGCTTATCGCCTTGATCGTCCTTCCCCTCATCGTCCCGCCGGTGATCTTCGGCGGCGCGGCGATCTTTTCCTGGAGCGCCGGCCTCCCGGTCGGGCCTTCTTTCGCCCTCCTGGCAGCCTATACGCTCGCCGCCGCCGCGCTCTGCCCGCTCGCCATGGCCGGGGCGTGTCGGAACGCCTTGAGCTAGGCCGGCGGTCCGGCTTTCGCGACCGCCCGGTTTTGGTCTAGGAATCGGCTCGGTGGGCGAACCTCGATGAGGGAAAGATCCACAGAAAGAGATCGGGCGTGATCGCCGTCCTCGCCAATCCCTATCGCTTCATGTCGGCTTCGAAGTGGGCCGCGCCCGCGCTCGGCGCCGCCGCCACAGCCCTGATCCTCGTGGGATTGGGCCTGGGCGCGGTCGTCCCGCCCGACTATCAGCAGGGGACGACGGTGAGGATCATGTTCGTCCACGTGCCGGCGGCCTGGACGGCCATGTTCGCCTACGCGTCGATGGGAATCGCGAGCTTCTTTTTTCTCATCTTCCGCCACGCCCTCGCCGACGCCGCGGCGCGCGCGGCCGCTCCGCTCGGAGCGGCCCTGACCCTCCTCGCCCTCGTCACCGGCTCGCTGTGGGGCCGTCCGATGTGGGGCGCCTGGTGGGTGTGGGACGCCCGCCTCACCTCGGTTCTCGTGCTCCTGCTCCTCTTCATCGGCTACATCGCCCTTCGCGCCAGCATCGACGACGACGTCAAGGCCGCTCGCGCCGGGGCCATCCTCGCCCTGATCGGACTGGTCAACCTTCCGGTGATCGAGTTCTCGGTCGATTGGTGGAACACGCTTCACCAGGGCGAATCGATCTTCCGCGCCGGCGGTCCGCTCATCGCCCCGGTCTATCTGCTGCCGCTGCTCCTCACCGGCGCCGGCTACACCTTGGCCTTCCTGGCGCTTTGGATCGTGCGCACCCGCGGGGAGGTGTGGCGTCGCCGGGCCGAGGCGAGGGCGGCGCGCGCGGTGCGCCGATGAGCTTCTTCGCCGATTTCGGCGGCAAATACGCCCAGTTCGTGTGGCCGGCCTATCTGGTCAGCCTCCTCGTCTTCGCCTGGATGATCATCGACACCCTTATCCGCGCGCGCCATTACCGTCGCCGGGCCGAGCCGCCGGAGCGGAACCGGGAGCGCAACGCGGATCAATGACCCGCGCCGCCGCCTTCATCCCACTTCTCGCCCTCCTCGCCCTTCTCGCCGTCTTCGGCTTCTATTCCCTGCGCCACGATCCCCAGGTGGTGCCCATGGCCATGGTCGGAAAACCCGTCCCCGACCTCGCCCTTGACCCGCTCGCGGGCGGCGGCGCGCTCAGGCTGCCGACGCTGGCCGACGGGCCGACGCTGATCAATTTCTACGCCTCCTGGTGCGCCCCCTGCGCGCAAGAGGCTCCGGCCCTGATGGCTCTCAAGGACGAAGGGGTCCGGATCATCGGCATCGACTACAAGGATCGGCGCGAGGCCGCGTCGGACTTCCTCGCTCGCTATGGCGACCCCTACGCCGCGGTCCTCGCCGACCCCTCCGGTCGAGCCGGAATCGAGTTTGGAGTCACCGGCGTCCCCGAAACCTACGCCATTGATCGAGAAGGCGTCATCCGGGGCAAGAGGGCTGCTCCCATTACCTCGGCCGGAGCCGAGAGCCTGCTGGCCAAGGCGGGGAGTTGAGGGCAAGGTCGGAGTTTGTCGTCAGGGACCGGTGTCGGGCGGCTCGGGGGGAGATGTCTTCTCCGCCGGGTCCATGTGCTTGAGAAGAAACGGGGTCTGGGCGAGGGCGAAGACCACCGCCGCGGTGATCACGGCCACGCGGAACTCGGCCCAGACTTCCTTGGTCTGGGTGCGCCGGACGGCCTCGTTGGCGATGGCGCAGGCCCACCAGAAGGCCCCGTAGCGGATCGCAAGCCTCGCCCACGCCTTGTCGGGAAGGCGGAAGTTGGAGCCGAGCAAGAGCTTCAACGGGTTCTTGCCCATGGCTACGCCGACGAAAAGCGCCGCTCCCAGGAGCGCGTCGACAATCGTCATCTTCATCTGGAAGATGTCGGCGCGCCGCAGTGCGATGGAAAGCCCGCCGAAGATCACCGCCATCACCCCGCTTACCGCCGGCAGCGGAGCGATCCGCCTTTCGACCAGGAGGCTCGCGACGAGCGCCACGACAGCGCCGACCACGACGAACCAGGTGGCCAAACGGAAATCGTGGGTGACGAGGAGCACAATCAGGAACGCGACCGCGGGCCCGGCGTCGACCAGCCAGTGCAGCCAGACAGGCCCGGGGCGCTCCCTTGGCCGCTCTTTCGCCGCCGCTTCAGCCACCGGGCGAAAGGCCGACCAGAGCTCGGGAGAACGCACCGGCCTCGAACGGCTGGAGATCTTCGATCCCCTCACCGACGCCGACGAGCTTGATCGGGGAGTCCGAGGCCTGGGCGACGCTCACCAGAACCCCCCCGCGGGCGGTGCCATCGAGCTTGGTCATCACGATTCCGCTCACCCCGATGGCGTTGCCGAAGATGTTCTCCTGGGCAAGCGCATTGCGTCCGACCGTGGCGTCGAGCACCAGCAGCACCTCGTGCGGCGCCTTGGGATCGGCCTTGCGCAGAACCCGGATCATCTTGGCGAGCTCGTCCATCAGTCCCTGCTTGTTCTGGAGCCTACCGGCGGTGTCGATCAGGAGAACATCGAAGCCCTCTCCCCTCGCCTTCTCCAACGAATCGAACGCCAGGGCGGCGGCGTCGGCGCCGTCCGGGGCGCGGATGAACTCGGCCCCGGCGCGACTCGCCCAGATCTCGAGCTGCTCGACGGCTGCGGCGCGGAAGGTATCGCACGCGGCGATCAGCACCTTTGACCCGCGGCGGGTGAGATCCGCGGCGATCTTTCCCAGAGTGGTGGTTTTCCCCGAGCCGTTGACCCCGATGAAGAGGACGACGAAGGGTCGAGGTCCGGCGAGCGGATCGAAGAGGCCCTGGCGCGGCGCGAGCTCGGCGGTGAGGGCGGCGGCGAGCGCCTCTTTCACCTCCGCTTCGGTGGAGGCGCGACCGAAGCGCTGGCGCGCGAATTCACCGGCGATGCGGGCGGCCGCCGATGGGCCGAGGTCGGCCTCGATCAACATCTCCTCGAGCTCGTCGATTTGGGCCTGGTCGAGCGGCTTGGCGATGAAGGTTTGCGACACCTTCTCGCCCATAACCTTTGAGGTTCGCGAGAGCCCAGCCGCCAATCGGCCGAAGAAGCCGGTCCGCTCCACATTCATGGGCTCGCTCGCCACGAATCCATGCGCGCCCGCCTCTCGTCATGGGAGGAAAGGACGCCTTCGAGGATCATTCCGGCCTCGGCCTCCCCGCCGAACGCGACCTCGGTGAAGTCCTCGGCCCTGGCTTGGCCGGGCCGCTCGACGAGCGCGCGCGCGATCAAGCCCATCCCGCTCTCCAGACGCCGACGCAAGGCCCCATCGCCGGCCCTGCGAAGAGCGGCCGCCCTCTCGCGGATGGTCCGCGTGGGCAGCTGCGGCATTCGTTGGGCGGGGGTTCCGGGTCTGGCGCTGAAAGGGAAGACATGAAGAAAGGAGATGTTTCCCGCCTCGATGAGCGAGAGGCTGTTGGCGAACGCCGCCTCGCTTTCGGTGGGAAAGCCGGCGATGAGATCCGCTCCGATGGCGATCTCCGGGCGAACGCGACGCACGCGTTCGATGAGCTCCAGCGCCTGGCCGCGGGAGTGGCGGCGCTTCATTCGCTTGAGGATCAGATCATCGCCAGACTGCAACGACAGATGCAGGTGCGGCATCAGGCGCGACTCGTGGGCGAAACGGGCCAAGAGCTCCTCGTCGATCTCGGCGGCGTCGATCGAGGAGAGCCGAAGCCGGGGAAGATCGCGGACCTCGTCCAGGATCTTTCCGACCAGATCGCCCAGGCGCCGGCCGCCGGCAAGATCGCCGCCCCAGCTCGTCAGATCGACACCGGTGAGGATGACCTCGACCGCGCCCGCGCGGACAAGCGTGCGCACGCGCTCGACCACGACCTCGGCCGGCGTTGATCGCGCGTTTCCGCGACCAAAAGGGATCACGCAAAAGGTGCAGCGGTGGTCGCAGCCGTTCTGGACCTCGACGTATCCCCGGATGCGCGATCCGCGGGCGAAAGCCGCCGCCCCCGGCGCCCCGAGTGCCCATTTCTCGGCAAGGATGTCGCCAACCCGCACTCTGGATCCACGCGGCACGAGCGCCTCGGATCGCATCTTTTCGGCGTTTCCGAGGATGAGATCGACCTCGGCCATGGCGGCGAAGGCCTCCGGCGCGATCTGCGCGGCGCATCCGGTGACCACGATCCGCACCGTCGGCCGCTCGCGGCGCGCCTTGCGGATCGCCTGTCGGGCCTGGCGCACCGCTTCGCCGGTGACCGCGCAGGTGTTGAAGACGATCGTCTCGGAGAGGCCGCGCGTCTCGGCGGAGCTTTGCAGAGATTCGCCCTCGCAGGCGTTCAGGCGGCAGCCGAAACCGACCACCTCGACGCCACGCCTTGTTTGCGCCACGGCCGTCACGGGAGCACCCCGATGAACTCAACTTCGACTGGGCCAGTGATGATCACATGATCGTCGCTCGCGCGCCATTCGACGGAGAGTTCTCCGCCGTCGAGCTCAAGGGCCGCGGCGCGAGCAGCGAGTCCCCGGCGATGGGCGGCGACGAGTGCGGCGGCCGCTCCGGTGCCGCAGGCCCTGGTAAGCCCGACCCCCCGCTCCCACACCCGAAGTCGAATGCGCTCGGGCGAGATCGCCTGGGCGAATCCGACGTTGGCTCGCTGGGGAAAGAGGGGATGGTGCTCGATCATCGGGCCCATCTCGGCGGCTGGCGCAGCTTCGGCGTCATTGACGAAGAAGACAACGTGGGGGTTGCCCATCGACACGCACCCGGGGGTGTGGGCGATCGGCGCCTCGACCGGACCGATCGACAGCTCGATGCCGCGCGTGTCCATGGCTTCCGAGAGCGGGATATCGCGCCAGTCGAGCTTGGGAGCCCCAAGATCGACCGAGACCCGCATCTCTCCGGCGATACGCGCCTCGAGCATGCCCGCTGGCGTCTCGATCCTCACGCTCTCGCGCGTCGAGGCCCGCATCATCAGCCACGCGGCGCAGCGCGCGCCATTGCCGCACGCGTCAACCTCGCCGCCATCGGCGTTCCAGATGCGCATGGCCGCCTCGGCGCTCCGCGAAGGGCCAAGGGCGATGATCTGGTCGCAGCCGACGCCCGTCTCTGGATCGGCGATCGCCCGCGCCTCCTCCTCCGTCGGCGCGAAGGGGCTGGACGCCGCTTCCACGATGACGAAGGCGTTCCCAAGGCCGTTCATCTTCACAAAGGGGCGGCTCATACCGAACGTCCACGAGACGAGACTCGTCGCTCGCCGGCGGAGTCTCCATCGCAGGGTGGATTGCACGAGGCCACGAGCAAGCTCATCGATGGGGTTTAGTCGAATTCACCATAGCCGCGCCTATAGAGGGGCCCCGGAAGCCTTGAAAGCCTCGGCGAGCGTCCGGCCCTCGGTCGCGCGGCTGGAGCCGGCTCGCCAGGCGACGACGATCTGGCGGCTCGCGTGCTCCACCTCCAGGGGGCGGACAGACACCTCGGCTACGTCGGCGAGTCCACCCTCGACCGCCATGGCCGGAAGGAAGGAGACCCCAAGGCCGGAGCCCACCATCTGGACCAGGGTCGAGAGCGAGGTGGCGGCGAAGCCCTCCTGGCGGCCACCGCGACGCCCCGCGATGCCGCAGGCGGCGAGCACATGATCGCGCAGGCAATGGCCGTCCTCGAGCAGGATTAGCTCGTCGTTCTCCAACCGCTCGGGAGCGACGCGGTTCTCGAGGGCCAGGGGGTGGCCGCGCGGGAAGGCGGCGAGGAGCTCGTCATCCTCCACATGGGCGAATTCGAGGCCCTCGACGTCCCAGGGAAGAGCGATGAGGGCGGCGTCGAGCCCGCCGGCCTTGAGCTCGGCGACAAGGCGATGACTGAGCTCCTCGCGCAGGAAGAGCTTCAGCCGGGGATATTTCTGGCGCAGCCGGGGGAGAGTGCGCGGGAGAAGAAAAGGCGCGATGGTCGGGATCACCCCGAGCCGGAAGCGCCCGGAGAGAGGCTGACCGGCGCCCCGGCTCGCCTGGACAAGGTCCTCCGCCTCGGCAAGCAGCTGGCGGGCGCGCTGGGCGGCCTCGGAGCCGGCGGCGGTGAGGATGACCCCGGAGCGGTTGCGGTCCACCAGGGGGACCCCCAGGATCTTTTCCAGTTCCTGAACGCCGGCGGAGAGCGTCGGCTGGGTGACGTGGGCGGCCTCGGCGGCGCGGCTGAACGATCGATGCTCGTCGAGGAGCCGAAGATAGGTGAGCTGGCGCAGGGTCGGCAGCATGGGCGAGATATAGGCGCCCGGCCTCGGCCAGGATCGCGTCAGGCCGACTCGAAGAAGAGGGGCTCGCCCCAGAACCTTTGCGCCAGGCCGTTCTGCGGCCCCGGCCTTCCCGTGGTCAGGAAGCGCCGCGCGCCCGAGCGGCCCGGATCAAACTCGCTGTGCCGGGCGAGATAGGCTTCCATCGCCGCCGCGGTGGCGTCCGGCTGGTGGACGAGCGGCGTTCCTTCGGGCAGGCGGGCCCGGAAGAGTTCAGCGATGATCTCATAATGGGTGCAGCCGAGGATCGCCCGGTTGGGCGCCCTGCCGATCCGGCGAGTCAGCGCCGTCACGTGCGTCTCGATCACCGCCTTGAGCGCCTCGGCCTCGGCGCCGGTCTCGATCAGCTTGGCGAGATCCGGGCAGGCCTCGGAGAAGACCGCCACGTCCTGGCGTCGCTTGTCGATCTCGATCTCGTAGACCCGGCTCGCCGCCGTCGCGGGGGTGGAAAAGACGCCCAGGACGTCGAGCCGCTCGACCTTCTCGCCGCGCCGCTCGGCCTCGTGCTCCCAGGGAAGCCCGGTCGCCGCTTCGATGGTGGGAACGATGATTCCGAGCGCATTCACCGCCCTGCCCATCCGCGCGCGCTCGGCCGGAAGCCAGGTCTGCTGAAGTCGCCGCAAGGCGACCGAAGCGGCGGTGTTGCAGGCCAGGATGACGAGGTCGCAGCCCTCCGTGAAGAGCCGCTCGCAGCCCGCGCGGGTGAGGGCCACGATCTCCTCACCGCTCTTGCCCCCGTAGGGACTCTCAGCCTGGTCGGCGAGGTAGACGAAATCGGCCTGGGGTAGCCTTCTGACCAGGGCGTGATGGATGGAAAGCCCGCCGATCCCCGAGTCGAACACCCCGATCGCCATGGCGCGCCGGTGTAGCCGACAAAGCTTGACGGGATAAGACCGGCGCCGCCATGACGCGCGCCCCATGCGCCACCTGCGCATCTGCATCGTCGGAACCAGCGGCTCGGGCAAGACCACGCTTGCCCGGCGCCTCGCCGCGCGCCTCCACTCTCGCGCGATCGAGCTCGACGCGATCAACTGGCGACCGGGATGGCGGGAACTTTGGCGGGAGGAGTCGGAAGAATTCAAGGCGAAGGTTGCGGAGGCGGCGGCCGCCGAAGCCTGGGTCGCCGATGGAAACTATCGCCTCGCTCTGCCCATCCTTTTCCGCCGAGCCACAGACGCCATCTGGCTCGACTATCCCCGCAGCCTCGTCATGCGGCGGGTGATCGGCCGGTCCGTGGCCAGAGCGATCGACGCCAAGGAGCTTTGGCCCGGGACAGGCAACCGCGAGCGCTGGCGCAACTGGCTCTCGAAGGGGCATCCGATCCGATGGGCCTGGGCGACTCACGCCGAACGCCGGAGCCGTCTCCAAGAGGTGTTCGCCGATTCGCGCCTGGCCCATCTGAAAGTCCATCGGCTGACCCATCCGCGCGAGGCCGGAATGCTTATCGAGGAACTCGCCAGCGCCGCGGCGGCTGAGGCGGAGCCGACGAGCCTCTGACTCGCCCTTTCGCACGCTTTCAAGTTCGGTGTCTGAGGCCCCCGCGTGAAGCCAAACGCCTGATCGAGACCCTCGCCGCGGCGAGGCGGGACTTGTGAGTGGCCAAAGTTTGCGTCAGGAAAGGGCCCCATGAGCGATTACCCCGGTCCATGGGGCGAGTTGAAACCGGTACAGAGGCCGATGGGCCCAGGCCAGCGCCTCGCCCACGGCCTGACAGGCAGGCTCGGCCTTCGCGAACGGGCGGGCCTTATCCTGTGGGTCGCCCTTATGGTCCTGGCGGGCGTCGCCTTCGCCATCCTCTCGAAGGTCTATCCCGAGAGATTCACCCGCAACGAAGACTTCGACGCCCTCTACCTCTTCGGCTTCCTGGTCCTCGTCTCCACCGGCCTCGTGGCGAGCCGGACGCTCAACTGGCGCCGCGGCGTGCGCCATCTCTTCATCTGGACGGCGATCGTCGCGGTGCTCCTCACCGTTTATACGGTGAAGGACCGCATCGCTCGTCTCTTCGCCGAGGCGCGCTCGGAGATTGTCCCAGCCGCCGCCGTCAAGCTCGCCCCGAAGACCATGATCGTCACGCGCGGCGAGGGCGGCGCCTTCTACATATTCGGTCGCGCCGACGGCGTGCCGCTGAAATTCCTGATAGACACCGGCTCGAGCGACGTCGTTCTCTCCCCCGCTGACGCCGAGCGCCTTGGTGTTTCCCTTTCCACGCTGCGATTCACTCGCCCCAGCCAGACCGCCAACGGCGTCGGATCCGGCGCGCCCTTCGTGATCCGCCGGCTGGGCGTCGGCCCCATCACGCTCTTGAACGTCCGCGCGGAGATCAACGCCCGGCCGATGCCGGCATCGCTCCTCGGGATGACCTTCCTGAAGCGGCTGAAATCTTACCAGGTCGCCGGCGATCGAATGATCCTGAAAGCTCCTTGACGGCCGCGAGTCCTCCCGCCCGTTGATCGCGCGCGCCTTTGCGGCTATGAGCGCCGCCTCCGGCGTATCGAAAGAGCGCCTCCTGCCGCCACGACCCCTGCTCTCCCATATGAGGGGAGGACGAGGGCGGTGGAGACCCCCGTCCGCGCGAACGCGCACGGGGGCTTTCGGCGCTGGCGCGAGTGAAGGGATTTTGGCGCAAAGATCATGTTCGAGGGCCTGACCGATCGTCTTTCCGGCGTCTTCGACCGCCTGGCCGGCCGAGGCGTGCTTTCCGAGAAAGACATCGAGGCGGCGATGCGCGAGGTGCGCGTGGCCCTTCTCGAGGCCGACGTCGCCCTGCCCGTGGTCAAGCGGTTCGTCGACGAGGCCAAGAAGGAGGCCTCGGGCGAAGCGGTGATCCGCTCGGTCAAGCCCGCCGACCAGGTGGTGAAGATCGTCTACGACGGGCTCGTCGCTTTGCTGGGGGGAGAGCAGGAGCCCGAGCCTCTCCGCCTCTCGCTCAATCCGCCCACGGTCGTTCTCGTCGCCGGGCTCCAGGGCTCGGGCAAGACCACCCTCTGCGGCAAGCTCGCCCTTCGCCTCATTCGGACAGAACGCAAGAAGGTGCTCCTCGCCTCGCTGGACGTGCGCCGTCCGGCGGCCATGGAGCAGCTCGAAAAGCTCGCCCGCGATGCCGGCGCCGAGAGCCTGCCGATCGTGCCTGGCCAAGCCCCGGCCGACATCGCCCGCCGCGCCCTTTCGGCAGCGAGGCTCTCGGCCTTCGACGTGGTCGTCCTCGACACCGCCGGGCGCACCACGATCGATGAGGCGATGATGAGCGAGGCGGCCCAGATCGCCGCCGTCTCGAATCCCTCCGAGACTCTGCTCGTCGCCGACAGCCTGACCGGCCAGGACGCGGTCAAAACCGCCAAGGCCTTCCACGAGCGCCTGCCGCTTACCGGCCTTGTTCTCACCCGCACCGACGGCGACGCGCGCGGGGGCGCGGCGCTTTCGATGCGCGAGGTCACCGGCCTTCCGATCAAGTTCCTTTCTTCGGGCGAGGGTCTCGAGGCGCTCGACGTCTTCGACGCCCGGCGCGTCGCCGGCCGCATCCTCGGGCACGGCGACGTGGTGGCCCTGGTGGAGAAGGCCGCCCAAGAGCTCGACCAAGCCAAGGCCGAGGCCATGGCGAGGAAGCTCGCCAAGGGGAAGTTCGACCTCGACGATCTTTCCGACCAGCTCGCCCAGATGCAGAGAATGGGCGGGGTCGAGGGTCTGATGGGCCTCCTTCCGGGCATCCAGAAAATCAAGCGGCAGATGGGCGAGGCGGGCGTCTCCGACGCCATCCTCAAGCGTCAGAGGGCGATCATCTCTTCGATGACCGCCAAGGAACGCAAGAAGCCGGACATCCTCGGCGCTTCGCGCAAGCGGCGCGTCGCAGCCGGTTCGGGGGTGGAAGTCAGCGAAATCAACCGGCTCCTCAAGCAGCATCGGCAGATGCAGGATGCCTTCAAGATGCTCGCCCGGGATGGCGGGCGAGGTTTTTCCAAGCTCGCCGGTCTCTTCGGCGCAGGCGGCATGGAAAATATGGCCCAGCTCGGCGGAGCCCCGCAGCCAGCCGCTCCTGGCTCCGCTCCAGGCGTTCCGCCTCGCCTCCCGGGCCTCGGCGGTCCCACCCTTGCCGGTTTAAGACCTGGCGCCCTGCCGGGCCTTCCCGGCGCACCTCTCGATCCCGACCGGAAATTCCGTCCCTAAGAATCCACGAGGAAAGACTCCACAGGACCCATGCTCAAGATCAGGCTCGCCCGCGGCGGGGCCAAGAAGCGGCCCCACTATTCCATCGTCATCGCCGACAGCCGCTCGCCGCGCGACGGGCGGTTCATCGAGAAGGTCGGGAGCTTCAGCCCGATGCTCCCCAAGGAGGACGCGGCGCGCACGTCGCTTAAGACCGAACGCGTCTCTTACTGGCTGGCCAAGGGGGCCCAGCCCACCGATCGGGTGGCGCGGTTCCTCTCCAAGGAGGGTCTGGCCGCCTGGACGCCGGGCAACAATCTCAAAAAGGGCGAGCCCCACGAGAGGGCCAAGGAGCGCGAAAAGGAGCGCGCCGAACGCGCGGCCCTGGCGGCCGCCGCCCCGGCGCCCGAGCCCGAAACGTCCGCCCCCGCCGAGGAGACGGGCGTCGAAGCCAGTGAGGCCCAGGCCGAAGCCTCGCCCGAGGGCGAAACGCAAACGACAGCCGCGACCTCGCCCGAGACCGTCGCCGAGGCGCCTGAACCTGAGACCGTCGCCGAGATCGCCCCTGCGGCGGAGGACGGCGAGGCGACCGCAGAGGAAACCCCGGCCGATACGCCCACCGCCGAGGAACCCGCCACGGAGACGCCCGTCGAGGAGCCTGCCGCAGAGGACTGAGCCGTGGCTCCTCGCCTGATCCTGGTGGGCAGGGTCCAGGGCGCCTTCGGGGTCAAGGGTGAGGTGCGGATCGCCGCCTTCACCGCCGATCCCAGCTCCCTTCTCGCCTACGGCTCTCTGCTCGACGAGGCGGGCGCGCCGGTCCTGAACTTCGTCTCGGCCAGGCGGGTCCAGGGCGGTCTCATCGCCCGCTGCGATCCCCCGCTCAGCCGCGAGGAGGCTCTGGCCCTCAAGGGACGGAAGCTCCACGTCAGGCGCGAGGCCCTGCCGCCTCCGGGCGAGGAGGAATACTACCTCGCCGACCTCATCGGCCTTACGGTCCGTTCCCCCGCCGGATGGATTCTCGGGAAGGTTCGGCGCGTGGAGGACTTCGGGGCCGGGGACGTCATCGAGGTCGAACCTGAAGGAGGCGGGGAGAGCTGGTTGGTTCCCTTCACCTCCGAGACCACCCCGCAAGTTCGGATCGAAGAAGGATACCTGGTCATCGACCGCCCCGGCGACGTCGAGGCGGAGTCGTCCTAACGGCGTCATTCCAACCGTAACCATCCCGCGACCGTAAGCGGAGCCCTGAGGACTCCTTTGCTTGCTTGGGTTGGTTGACGGATCGGAAGGTTAGAGGTTCAGCTGGACCTTCGCTCAAGGGAATTCCCGGTAAGCCTCGGAGCGGCTCCCTGAGAGCGCCTAGCGGGCTGGCGGCGCGGTCTCACCGCAGATCGGGCGGCAGAGCTTCGCGGGTGAGGCGGGCGAGCGCCTCGGCGAGCGCGACGGCCTCCTGTCCCTGGCCCCCGAGCCGACGAAGGGCGAGCTCGCGCGTCTCGGCCTCCCGGGCGCCCGCCGCGGCGATCACAGGGACCTTGGCAAGCGAGTGCTCGCGCACCTTGTAGCCGATCTTCTCATTGCGCAGATCCAGCTCGACGCGAAGGCCCCGCGCCCTCAGCGCCGCGGCAGCCTCCTCGGCCCACCCGTCCGCCTCCGAGGTGATGGTGGCGATGACCACCTGGACCGGGGCCAGCCACAGCGGGAGGGCCCCGGCGCAGTGCTCGATGTAGACGCCCATGAAGCGCTCCAGGGTCCCCAGCACCGCGCGGTGCAGCATCACTGGCCGGTGCTTGGCCCCATCTTCCCCGACGTAAGCGGCGCCTAGACGCTCGGGGAGAACATAGTCGAGCTGAAGGGTGCCGCATTGCCAGGTGCGCCCAATCGCGTCCTTCAGGTGGAACTCGAGCTTGGGACCATAGAAGGCCCCCTCCCCCGGCAGCTTCTCCACGCTCGCCAGGCCGCTGGAGAGCGCGGCGGCCTCGAGCTCCGCCTCGGCCCGGTCCCAGTCGGAGTCGGTCCCGAACCTGAGGTCCGGCCGGAGCGCAAGCTTCACCGCGTGCAGCTCCACGCCGAGATCGGCATAGACGGTGGTGAGAAGCCTGATGAAGGCTGCGGACTCCGCCTCGACCTGATCGGGTCGGCAGAAGACGTGGCCGTCATCCTGGGCCATGCCGCGCACGCGCAGGAGTCCCATCAGAGATCCCGAGCTCTCGTAGCGGTGCAGGCCGTCGAACTCGGCCAAGCGGAGCGGCAGCTCGCGATAGGAGCGCTGGGCATGGTTGAATATCTGCACGTGACCGGGGCAGTTCATCGGCTTGACCGCCAGGACCTCGCCCTCCTCGGTCTCGCAGACGAACATGTTGGGGCCGAACTTCTCCCAATGCCCGGATCGCTCCCAGAGCGCGCGGTCGAGCACCTGGGGTGTCTTGACCTCGAGGTAGCCAGCTTGCTCCTCGCGCCGGCGCACATAGTCCATGAGAGTGCGGTAGAGCGTCCAGCCCTTGGGATGCCAGAAGATCATCCCCTTGCCCTCTTCCTGGATGTGGAAGAGGCCCATGGCCGCGCCGAGCTTGCGGTGGTCGCGCTTCTCCGCCTCTTCGAGGCGCTTGAGATAGGCGTCGAGATCGGCCCGGCTCGCCCAGGCGGTGCCATAGATGCGTTGGAGCTGGGCGTTCCTCTGGTCGCCTCGCCAGTAGGCGCCGGAGAGCTTGGTCAGCTTGAACGCCTTGGGGAGCCGCCCTGTGGAGGGAAGATGGGGGCCGCGGCAGAGATCTTTCCACTCCCCTTGCCGGTAGACCGTGATCGGCTCGGAAACGGGAATGTCTGCGATGATCTCCGCCTTGTAGGCCTCGCCGATCTCCTTGAAGTGGGAGATCGCCTCGGCGCGGTCCCACACCTCGCGGCTGATGGGCTCGTCGCGATCGACGATCTCGGCCATGCGCTTTTCGATGGCTGGGAAGTCGTCGAGAGAGAACGGCTCCTCGCGCGCGAAGTCGTAATAGAAGCCGTCCTCGATGTTGGGACCGATGGTGACCTGGACGCCCGCGAAGAGCTCCTGAACCGCCTGGGCGAGAACATGGGCTGCGTCATGGCGGATGAGTTCGAGCGCGGCGGGACTCTTGGCGGTCAGGATCTCGACCCGCCCGCCTTTCTCCAGAGGGCGCTCGAGGTCGAACAGCTCTCCGTCGAGGGCGACCGCCAGAGCCGCCTTGGCGAGCGAGGGAGAAACTGCTGCAGCGATCTCGCCGCCGCTCGACCCAGCAGGAAAGCTTTCTTTCCGCCCGTCGGGGAATTCCACTTCGATCATTTTTCTCTCCTGGGAGGGACCGGGTCATAACCCGATCCGCCGAAGGGATGGCAGCGGAGCAGCCTCCAAATGGCCAGCGCCCCGCCCTTGACGGGACCGTGGACGATGAGCGCCTCGGCCGCATAGTCCGAGCAGGTCGGAAGGAAGCGGCACTGGCGCCCGATCCACGGCGAGAGCGTCAGCTTGTAGGCCCGGTGGGCTAGGGCGACGCTGCGCTCGTAGAAGTTCATGCCGGAGTTGAAAGAGGCGTGAAAAGGTCGCGTGCGACCGGTCGCTTCAGCCGACTCCGGCGCGGCTAGTTCGCCTCGCCCCCTTGGAGAGAGCGCGCGCGCAGGCCTCGGCCGCCGCTTCGAAGGCGAGCAGGCTGGAGGCGTGCCTGGGCGGATAGTCTCTCACCTGTTCGAGCATAGCGAGATCGGCGAACCTTCCTTTGGGCGCAGCTCCGCCCTCCTTCAGCATAGCACGGAATTGGTCCCGAGCCTCGCTGATTTCGGCCGCGCTCGCTCCGATGATGTTCTCGGCCAGGACCGCAGCGGCGGCCTGGCCCAAGGCGCAGGCCCTCACCTCCTGTCCGAAATCGGCGACCTTGTCCCCCTCCATCGCCACGTCGACCACGATCCGGCTTCCGCACAGCTTGGAGACCTTCTCGGCCGAGCCGTCGGGCGCCGCGAGACGACCAAGCTTCGAGAGGTTGGCGGCCGCCTTGAGGATCTTGGCCGTATAGAGGTCGTCGAGCATCGCCATCAGTTAGGGCTTTTTTCTTCCGCTCGCCACGCCGCCTCCGCCCTCGTCTTCACCGCGTCGCCCATGGCCTTGAAGCCGGCCTTGAGCTCGTCACGCCGGCGCTTGCCGAGGAGCCGGATGAGCGGGCCGGTGAAGATCTCGCCGTTGGAGAAGATACAACCAGTCTCAATCAGCTCTTCGATCTCGATGTAGCGCGTCGATTTCAGGAGCCCGCCGGCCGCCGAGAGCTCCCAGTGGATCTGCTCCCTCGGCACCCAGTCGACGACCGTGGGTCGGATGAGCCGCCGCGTGCGTCCGGGGACCGCCACCTCGAGAGTGAGGCGCTCGCCCATCCGCACCTGGCCCTCGGCCCGAGGATAGAGCGGGTTCCACGCCCCCCAGGAGGCGATATCGCTCACCTCCGCCCAGATCGTCTCCGCCGGCGCCTGAATCCCTAGTCGGTGTTCGACCTTCACGTACATGAGAACACATCATGGCGAAGGTTTATCCAAACCGGGTTCTCCGCCGCGCTTCTCACTCCCGCTCCCGCCGTTTCCACTGCGCCCCGGAGGGAGTGTCCATGACATCCACGTCGAGCGAGGCCAGTTCCTCGCGGATAGCGTCGGCGGCGGCGAAGTCGCGTCGGCCCCGCGCCTCCTGGCGGCGCGCCAGGAGATCTTCGATGCGGCCTTTCAGAGCCGGATCGATCCCGCGTTCGAACCACGCCTTCGGATCGGCCTGAAGGTGCCCGACGAGCGCCCCGCTCGCAAGCATCTCGCCCTTGAGCCTCGCCTTTTCTCTTCCCTCGGCGGCGTCGAGGCGCCTCGCCAGAGCGAAGAGTTCGGAAAAGGCCTTGGGCGTATTGAGGTCGTCCTCGAGCGCTTCGAGGAAGGCGACGTCCGGTCCGCTCCCTGTCGCCTCCACCTCCCCGGTCCGGCGCAGGGCGCCGTAGAGGGTGTCGAGCGCCGCCAGCGCCGCCTTAGCGGTCTCCTCGCTCCACGCCAATGGGGCCCGGTAGTGCGAGGAGAGCAGGGCGTAGCGCAGGGCCTCGCCCGGAAACCGGCCAATCAGTTCGTGGACGAGTTCGACGTTGCCCAGGGACTTGGACATCTTCTTCTCGCCCATGTTGAGGAAGCCGTTGTGCAGCCAGGTGTTGGCGTAGCCCTCCGGATGGCCGGCGCACATCCCCTGGGCCCGCTCGTTCTCATGGTGGGGGAAGATCAGATCGTTTCCTCCGCCATGGATGTCGATGGGAAGGCCGAGCGTCTCTTTGATCATCGCCGAGCACTCGATGTGCCAGCCGGGCCTGCCGGGACCGAACGGGCTCTCCCATACCGGCTCGCCGGGCTTGGACGGCTTCCAGAGAACGAAGTCGGCCGGATGGGCCTTGTAGGGGGCGACCTCGACACGCGCCCCGGCGATCATGTCCTCGAGCGAGCGGCCGGAGAGTTCGCCGTAGCGCGAAAACGCCTGGGTGTTGAAGAGGACATGGCCCTCCGCCAAATAGGCGGCGTTGGCGCGCACCAGATCGCCGATCATGGCGATGATCGCATCCATGGTCTCGGTCGCCCGCGGCTCGAAGGTGGGCCGAAGGGCGCCCAGGGTCGACATGTCGGCGTGGTAGGCGTCGAGATACCGGCTGCTGATCGCTTCGATCGGGACGCCCTCGTCGGCCGCCTTGTGGTTGATCTTGTCGTCGACGTCGGTGACGTTGGCGGCATAGAGGACGTGCGCCTCTCCGTAGAAATGGCGAAGCAGGCGGAAGAGCACGTCGAAGACGACCACCGGACGGGCGTTGCCGATGTGCGGGTAGTTGTAGACTGTCGGCCCGCAGACGTAGAGCGTGACGCGCGTCTCTTCGATCGGCGTGAAGAGCCGCTTTTCACGGCTCAGGGTGTCATGCAAGCGAAGGGGCATGGTCGACTACCTATAGCACTGCGCAGAACCGCGGAATCCTCCCTCCCCCGCGTCAGCACGAAGCGGGAGGCTCGCTCTCGGCTTTCGCCGCCAAGCATGTCAGCATGCGGGCCATGAACTTCGCCGAGCGCTTCTTCGCCCTGGCCGCCGAGCGCTCCTCACTCTGCGTGGGCATCGATCCCTCTCGAGAGCTCCTTCGCGCCTGGAGTCTCTCCGAGGACGCCGAGGGCCTTCGCCGCTTTGATGAGCGGGTCCTGGAGGCGGCAGGCGACCTTGCGGCCGTCTTCAAGCCGCAGAGCGCCTTCTACGAGGCGTTCGGCGCCGCCGGCATGGCCGAGCTTTCCCGGCTGATCTCAGCCATCCGCGAACGCGGCGCGTTGAGCCTTCTCGACGCCAAGCGGGGCGATTTCACCTCGACCATGGAGGGCTACGCCGAAGGAATGATCGGCGAGGGATCCGGCTTCGGCGCCGACGCGGCGACCGCGAGCCCGTGGCTCGGCCTTGGCGCGCTCGCTCCGCTCCTCGAGAAGGCGCGAAGGTGCGGCGGCGCGGTTTTCGTGGTCGTCCGCTCCTCCAATCCCGAAGGGGTGGCGATGCAGACCGCCCGCCTTGCCGATGGCCGCACCACGGCCGAAACCCTCGCCGATGAGATCACCGCCTTCAATGGCGAGAAAGCGATCGGGCCGGTCGGAGCGGTCGTGGGCGCGACCCTTCCGGCCGAGGAGGCGCGTGCCTTGGCCGCCAGACTTCCCCGCTCGCTCCTCCTCGCCCCCGGCGTCGGCGCCCAGGGCGCCGCGCTCTCCGACCTTCGGGAAGGTTTTGGCGCGGCTGCGAGGCGGCTCATCCCCTCGATCTCGCGGGGCATCCTGAGGCTCGGTCCAGATCCCGCACGTCTGCGCAATGCTGTGCTTTCAGCGCAGGAAACCCTATTCTCTTTTTCCGAAGAGGGCTGGAACAGAAGAGAGAAAACCTTGGATAATACTTATTCATCGTGAACCGCGCTTAATATTCACCTTGGCCGTTTAGACGATCTTAAGGCGCGGATCGCAATCTGGCCCGATGAGGCGGTTCGAACGGCCCAGGATAGGCGAAAGAGGCGCGACGGCGGTCGAATACGCCATCATCGCCGCCCTCATCGCGGTGGTGATCATCGCGGCGGTGAGCCTGCTGGGCTCGAACCTGGCGGCGCGCTACCAGATCGCCGCCAATGACGTCGCCGCCGCCGGCTCCTGATCGCGCCTCAATTCAACCCTTGCCGCAAGGCATGGAAGCGGTGAATCAGGGGCTTGCGCCCAAGCCCATCTCGAGTGGAGTTGAGAGACGGTGCTCGCCCTCATCGCCGCCCTGGCGCTCAATGCCTCGGCCTTTCAGCTTCCCGCCCTGCCCCCGATCCGGCGCGATCCCCAGGTCACCTTTCTGGACCGCCACGGCGAAGTGATCGGGCTGCGCGGCGGCCGCTACGGCCCGCCGGTCGATCTGGCCAGTCTCCCAAGGTACGCGCCCGAGGCTTTCGTCGCTATCGAGGACCGCCGCTTCTGGTCCAATCTGGGCTTCGATCCGATGGGCATGGCCCGGGCCCTCTTCGCCGATCTCGCCGCCGGCGGGAAGCCCGTCCAAGGCGCCTCGACGATCACCCAGCAGCTCGCCCGCAACCTCTTCCTTTCCGATCAGCAGACGGTCGAGCGCAAGGCCAAGGAACTCGTCTACGCCGTCGAGCTCGAGCGCGCCTACTCCAAGCGCCAGATCCTGGGGCTCTATCTCTCCCGGGTCTATTTCGGCGAGGGGGCGTGGGGGATCGACGCCGCGGCGCGCAGATATTTCGACAGGCCGGCGTCGCGCCTCACCTTGCGCCAGGCGGCGATGCTGGCGGCGCTGATGAAATCGCCCGTGGAATACGATCCCATCGAGCATCCAGAGGCGTCGGCCGAGCGCACGGCCCTGGTGCTGGACGCCATGGTGGAAAGCGGCGCGATCACCCCTGCCGAGCGCGCCCACGCCCTCAGGGAGAGCGCCTTCGTCCACCACATCGCGCCGGACGCTCCCGACCAGTGGTTCGTCGACTGGATGGACGCCAAGGTGAAGCGCCTGGTCGGTCCGCCGCGAGCGGACGAGACCGTGGTCACCACCCTCGACCAGGGGAGCGAGGAGGCAGCGGCGCGGGCGGTGAGGCTCGTGCTGGCGCGCTACCGCCGTGCCGGAGCGAGCGAGGCGGCCCTGGTCGCCCTCGACGGCGATGGCCGAATTCGAGCCTTCATCGGGGGAACGGACTACGCGACCGGCCCCTATGACCGCGCCATCGACGCCCGGCGCCAAGCCGGCTCGGCCTGGAAGCTGTTCGTCTATCTGACCGCCATGGAGAACGGCCTGACCCCGCAGACCGTCGAACTCGACGGTCCGGTCACCATCGACGGGTGGTCGCCGAGGGATTTCGAGCCGACGTTCCTGGGCCCGATCCCGATCTCCACCGCCGTCGCCCAGTCGGTCAACACCGTCGCCGCCAAGGTCGCCGACGAGATCGGACGCGACAAGATCGCCGCGACGGCCAGGCGCCTCGGCATCTGGACTCCGATCAATACCGATCCGGCCATGGCGCTGGGGACCTCGCTGGTGACCCCGCTCGAGATGGCCGAGGCCTACGACGCGCTGGCCGACGGCGGGAACCGCGTCGGAGCCTGGGGCGTGGAGGAAGTCCGCTCAGGAAGCCGGGTGCTCTTCGCCGCTCACCCCCAGCCCACCTTCCCGGTGATCGCCAACCCCCCGCTCACGGAGATGGACCAGATGCTGCGCGGGGTGGTCGCCTCGGGGACGGGGGTCAATGCCGCCATTCCCGGCCGCGACATCGCCGGCAAGACCGGCACCGCCTCGAACTTTCAGGACGCCTGGTTCTGCGGCTTCACCGGGGGTCTCACCGCCGTCGTCTGGGTGGGAGCTGACGACAATGCGCCCATGCGTGGGGTGACCGGCGGCAGCGCCCCGGCCCGCATCTGGCGCGACTTCATGCAGACGGCACTGCGCCGGCTCCCCAACGGACCGATCCCGCCAGGGCCGCCAGCGCCGGCGCCCACCCTTCCCTTGCCGGTCCCGGTTTCCAGCCCAGGCGCGGCGTCCGGTACGGAGCCCGCCGGGCCTCCGACGGCCGCGCCGAGTCCGCCACTCAGCGCGCCGACTCCTCAGCAGCCGACCGAGCCGTCACGCCCACCTTCGCAACCGCCGCCGTTCTCCGGATGAGCCGGCTGCAGCGGAGCGGCAGGGTTCAGGCCGTGCGCAGTCTCTTCGAGCGGGCCGCCGCGCCGATCCCGAGGAAGCCCAGGATCATCAAGGCCCAGGTCGCCGGCTCCGGCACCGCCGGAATACTGACGAAGCCCTGGTTGTAGTCGGGCTTTCCAACCACCCCAGCCCCGCTGTTGTTCACCGCGACCGCGCTGTAGGCGCCCACGGTCGTCTGTCCATAGGTCGAATAAGCCCCAATCCCAGAGAAGTCGGTGGCCGCGCCCGCACCGGAAGTTTGGTACGGCGAGCCGGTGTATTCGAAGACCAGATCCGGAATGTTCGGATTGTCGGTCGTGCCGGGCGTCTGAGTGAGGCCCAAGTCCGACACCGCATTCCCATCCGTAGAGGCGGTGACGTCCGTCAGCGTCGAATAGACCGATCCTGGGACATAACCGTTGAAATCGACGATGACCAGGTAGTCGCCGCTCTGGACGCCCTGATCGGCCGAGAGAACGCCAGTATAGGCGAAGTTGAAGTCCCCCATATAGGTTCCTGTCCCCGGTGTGGCGCTGTCGAGCGTCGGAATCACCGAAGCGTGGACGGCCGTGCCCATCAGCAGCAAGGCGGCCGCGCCCATCAAAAGTTTCTTCATCTGGTCTACTCTCCTTTGCCCCGCCCCGGTGGGTCCTGAACGACGGCAGCCCGACACGGAGTCGGGCGCCAGCGAGGCTAAAAAGCCGTCTTCGTTAATAGAAGTTCCCGCCCGGACTCAAAAAGGTTTGAGATAACGTCGCTTAAGTCTATCGGAAGGCGCCATGGCCGCCGCTGAAATCAACTCAGGGTTGAGTCCTCGCAAGACCTTCGCGGGGCGCTGGACAGCCGGGCCCAAAGCCGAGGGCCTCGTCAGGCTCCACGCCCGCGGCCCGGGCTCGAACGGCGGCGTCCTCAGGCTCTTTTGCAAGGAGAAACCCAAATGAGAACCTCCCGCGCAGGCATGGCTCTCGCCGCCTTCGCTTCCCTCGCGCTCATCGCTCCGGCCGGAGCAGCCAGTGCCAAGGGCTGCGTCAAGGGAGCGGTGGTAGGCGGCGTCGCCGGTCACTTCGCCCACCACCACGCGCTTGCCGGCGCGGCGGTCGGCTGCGTGGTCGGCCACCACCTCGCCAAGAAGCACGAGAGGCGGCGGGTCTATATTCGCCATCATCATCACGGCTAGGACCCACTCGGGAGCGACGTGAGATGGAAAGGCGCGTCGGCGAACCCGTCGACGAACTCATCGAGCTCAGAGGACTTCGGTTCCATTACCGCGAGTGGGCTCCAAGCGCGCCGGGCGCGCCCGATCTGGTGCTCCTCCACGGCTTCACCGGCCATGCCCGCTCGTGGGACGCCTTCGCCGAGGCCATGACCGACCGCTACCGGGTGCTCACCCTCGACCAGAGGGGTCGCGGCGAGAGCGGCTGGGCGAGCCGCGACGCCTATGGGACCGGGGAGATGGTCGCCGATCTCGCCGCCTTCGTCGCCGCTCTCAAGCTCGAGGTCTTCAGCCTCCTCGGACTCTCAATGGGCGGGCGCGTCGCCATGGAATACGCCGGCGGCCGTCCCGCCGGGCTCGCCGCCCTCGTCATCGTCGACATCGGCCCGGAGATCGAGACTTCGGGCATGGGCCGCATCCGCGAGGGCGTCGCCGCCCGCGACACGTTCGACAGCCCTGACGAAGCGTTCGCAGCCGCGCGCGCCGCCAATCCGCGCCCGCCCGAGGCCCACCACCGCGCCCGCATCGAGGCCAACCTCATGCGCACCGAGGACGGCCGCTTCACCTGGCGCTACGACCGCGCCCTGCGGCGGGGACAGGGCGTGCGCGGTTTCGATGTCGAGGCCGGTTGGCGCGCCTGCGCAGCGATCAACGTCCCGACCCTGCTCGTCCGCGGAGAGCTCTCCGACATCCTCTCCCCGGCCATCGCCGCGCGGATGATCGCGACCATCCCGGACGCCCGGCTCGTGGAAATGAAGGGGAGCGGCCATTCAGTCCCCCTCGATGCGCCGGAGCGGTTCCTCGAAGCGGCGCGGGAATTCCTGAAGGGCTAATAGGGCAAAGTCCCCAGGGGCCTGTGAGAACTCGCCGGCCTCCCGGGGCAGGTGTAGGCTCCGCCGGAAAAAACCTCCAGTTCGTCGCCACCCTGCGAGGGATCATTGACCTGGTGATATAGTTATATATAACGCCAAGACACATAGCGCGGCCCTTGAAGAGTTGTCCCATGAACTTGATCCCCTCGCCCGCGCGGCCGATCGCCAAGGTCCGCCTTATCGGTTTCTCTTGTCTGCTGGCGATCGCAACCTTGTTGGCCGTTCTGTGGACGGCGCCGGTGCGGGCCATGGATTTGCAGTCCGCACTCTCCGCCGCAATGGAGGGCACGAAGACCCCGGCCATGGCGGTTCTCGTGATGCGCGACGGCAAGGTCGCCCGAAGCGCGGTGAGGGGCGAGCGAAGGAACGACCGCCCGGATCCCGCCGGACCGAACGATGTCTGGCTCATCGCCTCGGACGCCAAGCCGATGACCGCCGCTCTGATCAGCAAGCTCGTTGAGCGCCACGTCCTTTCCTGGGATGCGCCGCTCGCAAAGATGCTTCCCGCGCTGGCCGCGTCGATGCGCCCGGAATATCGCAAGGTGACGCTCGTCGAGCTGCTCTCGCATCGCTCGGGCCTGCCACATGACGTCAGCGATCTCGATTACTTCTCGTCGTTCGCCAACGACAAAGATCCGCTGCCCAAGCAACGTTTTGAGTATATCTCGCGGGCCCTGACCGAAGAGCCCGTCGTTCCTCCGGGAACCACGCTCAGCTACAGCAATACCGGCTTCATCGTCGCTGCGGTGATCGCCGAGAAGGCGACCGGCGAGAGCTATGAAGACCTGATACGCGAGGAGATCTTTGGGCCGCTTGGAATGAAGAGCCCGGGATTCGGCCGCACGCCGGCTGGCGAGCCGACCGGCCATCACGACGGCAAGCCCGAGACGGCGAGCGACGGCAATCCGCTGATGTTCGCGCCGGCAGGAAACATCTACATGTCCATGGCCGATTGGGCGCGCTTCTGCCTCGACCAGATGTCGGGCTACCACGGCCACGGCAAGCTGCTGACGAAGGCGGGCTACCGGATGATGGAAACGCTCCTTCCGGGCGGCCAATCGGGAATGGACTGGGGCGTGCGGCCCACATTCGCTGGCTTGAGGGGCCCGGTTCTCCAGCACGCCGGATCGGACACCAATTGGTTCGCCCTGGCTCTGTTGTTCCCGGAGAGTGAGAACGGCGTCCTGGTGGCGGCGAACGCGGCCGATGACATGGGGGCGGACAAAGCGGCCCTGCGCCTCGTTCACATGATCGCCCCGAGCCTCGCCGCGCCGGCAGAACAGGCCTCCTCGCCGGCGGCCCTACCGCGGCCGTGACCGAGATCATCCAGGGCCGGCGCGCGAGGACGAACGCGGTCGCATTGCGAAACTCTGGCGCGCCAGCGCCAAGGCGGCGGACGGCGCTCCTGCAAACCTCACCTCGCTTGCGGGGATGAGGGCGCGCAGGGACCTTGAGCTGGCAGGCGCTTGGACCTTGTCAGTCGCGACGATGGAGGGCGAGATCGTCGGCATGCTCGCGATGAAGAAGACCGAGCGGATCCTCGACCAGCTCTTCGTTGCGCCCAAGTTCCACCGGCAGGGCGTCGACAGGCTCCTCCTCGTCCACGCCATGGAGGAGATGGCGGAGGGATTCACCTTGAGAACGGCGTCTTCGAACCTTGGCGCCCGCGCTTTCTACGAGCGGATGGGTCTGGAGTTCCTCTCCGAGGGCGAGCACCCGCTCGACGGCCAACCGGTCTGCTATTACGGATGGAAGGTCCGCTGACCCACGGCGGGTCTGCCGCCGCTGCATGCGATCTTGACGAGACAGGAAGATCTTCGATGACCGACAAACTCGTCACCTGCCTCTGGTTCGACCACGGCGAAGCGCGCAAGGCGGCGGAGTTCTATGCCTCGGTCTTTCCGGACAGCCGCATCGGGCCCGCGCAGAGCGCCGCGGCCGACTATCCCGGCGGGCGAAGGGGAAACGAACTCACCGTCGAGTTCACCGTCCTCGGCCGGGCCTTCCTCGGCCTCAACGGCGGCCCGAACACCAAACCGAACCAGGCCGTGAGCTTCCTTGTGCTCACCGACGACCAGGCCGAGACCGACCGCTACTGGAACGCGATCGTCGACCACGGCGGGACCGAGAACGTCTGCGGTTGGTGCTCCGACCGATGGGGCTTTTCCTGGCAGATCACCCCCAGAGCCCTCCTGGCGGCGATGAGCGACCCCGACCGCGCCGCCGCCTCCCGAGCCATGGAGGCGATGATGACCATGGGCAAGATCGACATCGCCAGGATCGAAGCGGCGCGCGCTGGCCAGACCGCGGCGTGACAGCCGTCAGGCGGTCCGCTTCGGGCCCTTCAGCACCTTTGGGATCAGGGACGCCTGAGGAAGCGCATATAGAAGGCGATGAACACGAGGACGATGCCGATGTTCGCGATCAGCCGTTCCCACAATCGGTGTCGGAAGAAGGAGATATCGATGCCGACGATGAGCGCCGCCATCGCCACCACATAGATTACAGCAACGATCTGCCTTCCCACTCGACGAGACCCCGACCTTGGCTTCAGTCCACCACAAGGGGCGTGGAATGGCGCGCCCGGAGCGATTCGAACGCCCGACCGCCAGATTCGAAGTCTGGTGCTCTATCCAACTGAGCTACGGGCGCGCGCCGGCGTCCATCTAAGCACGTTTCTCCGGGGCGGATCGAGATTGACGCACGAGCCCGACGTCGCGCGGACCGAATGCTCGAGAAGGAGGTGGCGCGCCCGGAGCGATTCGAACGCCCGACCCCCAGATTCGTAGTCTGGTGCTCTATCCAGCTGAGCTACGGGCGCGCGCCGCCCTATCGGGGCGAGGGGGCTACCTAGGCGCGCGGGGCCCTTCGCGCAAGGCGGCTACGCCGTTCAATGCGCGGGCGTTCCGCCCCCGGCCCTATCGGCAAGGCTCTGCAAAGCGTCGAGCCTCTTTTGCTCGAAATGATCTACCGCCTTTGGGCCCTCGTCGGAAAAGACCATCACCGTCTGACTGGAAGGCGTCCAGCGCGGCCAGGCCGGCCCGCCGGCCGAATCCGGATCGCCGTTCTTGATGAAGGCCGCCCAATAGGCTTGGATCTTCCCACTCATCGCATAGTCGGCCGGGACGGCGGGGGCGATATGGATCGGCCCGTAGTTGATCGGCTTCTTGGGCAAGGTCCCGAACACGAAGCCAATCTCCCCGCCGTGGGGAACGCCAGGCAGCTCGCTCCGCTCGGCAGCCGGCAGATAGGCGAAGTAATAGTTCCAGGCCGGCGCGCCCGCCTTCTCCATCTCGGCGGCCATAAACCGGTCGGGCTCGATCACCTCCTGGTCGGTGAAGATGTCGGCTGCCGCGCGCGGCTGGGGTTCATCGGCGAAGAGGGCGAGGATCGGCGCGCCGGATGGTCCCAGGCGCGCTCGCCAGGCGGCGGGATCAGTCATGAGGGTCGGAAAAAGGCTCGCCTCGAAGCTGTTGCCGCCCTCGATCAGAGGCACACGCGCCTCACGGCCCTGAGCGAACGCATCGGCGGGGTTCTCCGGAAGGACGCGGCCGCCCACGATGGGCTGCGGCCGCTCGGGCGAGAGAAGATCGGTCGGCGGGTGGTTGAGCTTGTCGGCCGGAAGGGCGCGGAGGGCGGCCGCGGCGGCCGCTCCCTCGCCTTTGAGCCCCAAGCTCGAGGCGAGCTTCAAGGCGGCGTCCTCGGCTGAAACGGGGCCGGAGAGCGCAAGGCCCGGGGAGCGAGCGAAGCTGGATTCGCTGATCGCGCCTTGGAAGACGCCGCGCGCCATCGGCGCAACCAGAAGATCGTTGACGCTCATCCCTCCGGCGCTCTCCCCGGCGATGGTGATCCGGGAAGGATCGCCTCCGAAGGCGGCGATGTTCGCCCTGACCCACTTGAGGGCGGCGATCTGGTCCAGGAGCCCGAAATCGCCGATCGGACCTGATTTCTGGCCAGCGAGGATGGCTGGATGGGCGAAGAAACCGAACCAGCCGAGGCGATAGTTGAAGGTGACGACCACCATGCCGCGCCTAGCGAGATTGGCGCCGTCGTAGCGCGAGCCCGAGCCCCAAACGAAAGCTCCGCCGTATATCCACACCATGACCGGCAGGCGAGCGTCGGCGCGTCGCTCAGTCGGGGTCCACACGTTGAGCGTGAGGCAGTCCTCGCTCATCTTTCCGGTCCGCCCCATGAGGTCCGGCTGCATGCATTCCGGCCCGAACTCAGTCGCCGGTCGCACGCCGCTCCAGGAGGCCGGCGGCTCGGGCGCGCGCCAGCGCAGGCGTCCGATGGGGGGAGCGGCGAAGGGGATCGCCCTGAAGACCTCGACGCCGTTCACGCGCGAGCCTTCGAGCCGCCCCTGGGCGATGCGGACCATCGGTCCACGGCCCGCGGTCGTCGCCGCCGCCGCCTGGGCCAAGCCAACGAGCGTCAAGGCCCAAACCCCCGCAATCAGAATCCCTGCGCCCTTCATCCCCGCCTCCTTCACGCCCCGACGTCAATCGGCGCTATCAGCCGGAAAGGTAGGCGCGCAAGCCCTCGTAGAGGTGGTCAAACATCAGTCTCATGCGCCTCACCCGTTTCAGGTCCTCGTGCATGACCACATACATCGGGATCGCCATCGTCAGGACGCCTTCCAGGATGAGAACGAGGTTTGGATCGCGCGCCGCCAGGGGCGCCTGGCAGGCGCAGATGCCGAACCCGGCGCGCAGAGCCGCCAGTTGCGAAAGGCCGCTGTCGCTGCGCAAGGCGAAGAAGCCGCGCCCCAGCGGAACGCCCACCTCGGCTGCGACCTCCGTCGGCACCGTCTCCCGATCGGGGCCGATGAAGCTGTGGCCGGCGAGATCGGCGATCGATCGCGGCTCGCCGCGGCGCTGGAGATAGGCGCGATGGGCATAGAGCCGGATCGGCGTCTCGCCGACGCGGCGCGCCAGGAGCGCGCCCTGGCTGGGCTCGGCCATCCGGACGGCGATGTCGGCGTCGCGACGCAGGAGATCCTCCTGCCGGTTGGAGAGCGACAGTTCGATCTCGATCTCGCGCCAGCGGTCGCCGAAGTCGGCAAGGATTAGCGGCAGGACCTCGGCCCCGACGATGTCGCTGGCGGTGAGACGGATCGCGCCGGCGGGGGCGTCGAGAGCCCCCGAGGCGGCCCGCGCCAGGGTCGCCGCGGCGC
>JBOHLG010000019.1:0-57233 GCA_050729515.1 Caulobacteraceae bacterium | reverse complement strand
GGTCGGGATTCTTCACCGCCCAGACCTTGTAGCGGGCGGCCGCCTTCTGAAGGCGGGCGATCTCCTTCTCCTCGAGCGAGCGTTGTCTGGCGGAGGCCAGGTCGAGTTCGATCAAGGCCTCGCGGGCCCGCGCGAAAGGCGCCTTGAAGGCGCTCAACCCATCGCTGCGCAGGAAGAGCGTCCGATCGGTCATCCGGTCCAGGAACGCCCGGTCGTGGGAGATGACGAGGAGGGGAAGGCTCGCGAACGGCCCCTCCAGCCAGGTCTCCAGCGTGTTGATGTTGGAAAGGTCGAGATGATTGGTGGGCTCATCGAGCAGGAGGATGTCCGGATCGGCGAGGCGGGCGGCGGCGGCGATGAGGACGAGGCGCTTCCAGCCGCCGGAAAGCTCGCCGAACGGCGCCGCAAGGAGGTCGCGCGCGAGGCCGATCTCGTCGGCGAGAACCTCGATGCGCCAGGCCTCATGGGCGTCGGCAAGCGCCCGCTCCAGCACCTGGCGCGTCGCAAGGCCGTCCAAACCGGCGGGGATCTCCTGGGGAAGCCAGCCCGTCTTCAGACCCCGCGAGCGGACGAGCTTGCCGCGATTGAGCTCGAGCTCGCCGGCGAGGCAGGCCATGAGCGTCGACTTGCCCGCGCCGTTGTCGCCGACGAGCGCGGTGCGGGCCGGATCGATGAGGAAGGAGATGCCGGAAAAGACCGGCCTCGCCCCATAGTGGAAAGCGCCCCCCTCCATCCCCAGAACCGCGTGACGCGCCATGGAAGCTCCCTCGGGCCTTGCGAGCGCCAAGTCCAGCCGTGACTGCCCGAGCACGAAACACCTCTCCCGACCGGGAGGATTAGCTGCTGACTGCCTAATCAAAAACGTCATGGCCGGGCTTCGTCCCGGCCACCCATGAGCGCGAGCGGGAGGAGTTTCACCCCGAAGTCATCGGGTCCCGCTTTCAAAGACGAGGAGCATCTCTATCGAGCGAACTCGACCCAGCGCAGTAATCTCCTTCGAAGTCGGCGTTCATGGGTCGCCGGGACTTCCGCCCGGCGATGACGGGAGGGAAAAGGGAAACATCGCGCGAGACTTCCGCCCGACTCGATGTTGGCGCGCTTCAGGCTTTGAGCGCCTCGAGCCAGAACATCGGCTGGGCGAGGCTGAGAGGTCCTTGGCCATGGAGCGTCCTCAGGGGCTCGCGCCACTCCTCGGCGCCGAGGCCCGGCAGGACCCAGGGAACGTTGAAGAGATACCAGGCGAGCGCCCCGACGTCGGCGAAGGCGAGGTGCACCTCGCCCTCCCCGCTCGCCTCCACCTCGAGGCCGGCGCCGCGCACCTGCCTGAAGGCCCCGCCAAGGTCCCAGGGGGGCCTCTCCGTCCGGATCGGGAAGCCCAGGAGCGCTCGGAGCGGCGCGTCGAAGTCCGAGCGGATCTGCTGGGTGAGGAAGCGGCCGCCCACCGCCAGGATGCGGGCGACTTCGGCGGCGACGAAGGATTCGTGGCGACTGATCACCAGGTGGAAGGCCGAGTTGGCGAAGGGAAGCGCCGGCAGACGCGCGGCGGCCGCCTGGTCGATGTTGTCCGGTGCGCCCTCGACCGCGACGAGGCGCACGCCGAGGGGTTCGAGGCGCGCCCTGGCGACCGGAACATTGGGCGCCCACGCCTCGGTGGCGAAGGTCCGCCCGGAGAAGATCGCACGCCGGCTCAGCCACTCGCCTCCCCCGGTCCCGAGGTCCAGAACCTCACCCGAGGCGCCGAGCCGTGCATCGACCAGGTCGCCGAAGTCCCAAGGCGGATGAAAGCCGATCCGGCCGTCATAGCTGAGCTCCCAGCCGACGAGCGGCCGCCTCTCCGCCTCCTCCAGCAGATCCTCGAAGCGGCGCTGCGCCTCCTCGGGCATGGTGTCAGGGCTCCAGGCGCACGCTAGCCTGGAGCTCGATATCGGCCGCCGAGCCGCCGATGAGGAGGTCGTAGACCCCAGCCTCGGCCCGCCAGGCCCCCGCTTTCTCGTCCCAGAAGGCGAAGGCCCGTTCGTCGAGCTCGAGCTCCACCTTGGCGGACTCTCCGGCTTCGAGCGCCCGCTTCCTGAACCCCTTCAGCTCCTTCACCGGCCGCTCCACGGAGGGCCCGCGCGGGCGCACATAGAGCTGGCAGGTCTCGGCCCCGGCCCTCCTCCCGCGATTGGAGAGGGTGAAGGCGACCTTCACCTTCCCGCCCAGGCGGGCGGTCTCGGGGACCTCGATCCCCGAATAGGCGAAGCTCGAATAGGAAAGGCCGAAGCCGAAGGGAAAGAGCGGCCGCTCCGGGGCGCGGTCGAAATGGCGATAACCGATGAAGAGGCCTTCGCCGTAGCGAACGCTCGCACCGCCCGGATACCAGCCGTGGGCCGAGCAGTCCTCGAGCCTCGCCGGCCAGCTCACCGGCAGGCGCCCGGAGGGCGCCGCTTCGCCCAAGAGGATGCGGGCGAGCGCCGCCGGACCCTCCTCGCCGCCGAGCCACGGGACGATGAGCGAGGGGGCGTGGTCGATCCACGGCAGGCGGTAGGGCGCGCCGCCCAGGAGAACCACGACCGTGCGCGGATTGGCCGCCAGCACCGCCTCGACGAGGGCGTTCTGATCGCCCGGCAGCTCCAGGTCGGGACGGTCGTAGCCCTCGCCCTCGGTGGTCGATCCGGCCCCCACCACCACGATGGCGGCATCGGCGCTGGCGGCCAGGCGCGCGGCCTCGGCGATCGTCCCGCGCGGCTGGCGAAGCCCGATCCCGACATATTCCCACGGCAGCTCGGCCGAGGACTCCGCGGCGCGGCCGGGGCGGACATATTCGATCTCGATCCGGTGGCCCTTGCCGGCGGTGAGACGGACCTTGGCGGTGCGGCGCGGGACGGAAAGGCCGCCGACATCGGCGCGGTCGCTCGTCGCCGGGCTCGAGGCATCGAAGAGCACCTTCCCATCCAGAACCAGGCGCGCCGCGCCGGGGGCGCGGACGGAAAGCTCGTGCTCGCCATCCCGCTCGGGCCACAGCCAGCCGCTCCAGCGCAGGGCCCCGATCCCCACCCCGAGCCCGGCGGCGGTGGAGGCCGAGACGAGCTTGCCGATCTGCCGCTCGGGGCCGGAGCGGAACGGCGGAGCGGAGAAGTCGCGAGCGGCGAAATACTCGACCATCAATCCGGCCTCGGCCCTCGCCTCATCGGGACTGAAGAAGGCGGAGCGGGCGGCGGGGGGATGGATCTCGTTGTCTCCGCCCTCGCTGTGGACCACCTGGCAGCGCCCGGCCAGATGCTCCTCCAGGGCGGTGAGGATCGAGACCCGGCGCCCGGCGCGCACCTGGGAGGAGCCGCCCCCCTGGATGCGGCGCTCGGCGGCGTTGGGGCCGACGACGGCGAGGGTCTTGAGGCGCGCCGCATCGAGCGGCAGCAGCTCGCCGTCGTTCTTCAGAAGCACCACCGCCTCCTCGGCGGCCCGAGCGGCGATGGCGCGATGGCGGCGGGTGCGAAGCTCGCCCTGACTTTGCGGCGCCTGGCCGGGCCCGCCGTCGAGCACTCCGGTCCGCAGGATCAGGCGCACCATGCGCCTCGCCGCCTCGTCGACGGCGGAGGCCGGAACCTCGCCGGCGCGCACCGCGGAAAGAAGCTTGTCGCCAAACCAGCGGGCCGGGCCGGGCATCTCCAGGTGGTTTCCGGCCGCCGCGGCCGCAGCGGTGGAGTGAACAGCGCCCCAGTCGCTCACCACCACGCCCTCGAACCCCCATTCGTCGCAGAGGATGTCGGTGAGGAGGCGTCTATTCTCGGTGGCATAGGCCCCGGCGAGCTTGTTGTAGCTCGCCATCACCGTCCACGGACCGGCCTCCTTCACCACGTGCTCGAAGGCGGAGAGATAGATCTCGCGCAAGGTCCGCTCGTCGACCTCGACATCGACGCTCATCCTGCCTTCTTCCTGGTTGTTGGCCGCGAAGTGCTTGAGCGAGGCTCCCACACCCTCGCCCTGCAGGCCCTCGACGTAAGCGGCGCCGAGGCGCCCGGCGAGGAAGGGGTCCTCCGAATAGGTCTCGAAATTGCGCCCCCACAGCGGGGTGCGGGCGATGTTGACGGTGGGGGCGAGGATGAGGTGGATGTCCATCGCCAGGGCCTCGCGGGCGATGGCGGCGGCGACGTCGCGCACCAGCTCCGGATTCCAGGTGGAAGCCAGGGCGACGCCGACCGGGAAGACGGTCGCCGCCTCGCCCTCGTTGGAGCGAACGCCGGTGGGCCCATCGGAAAGGCGGATGGCCGGAACGCCCAGCCGCTCGATGCCGTGCGAGGCGAAGGGCGCGGCTCCGGCCATCAGGGCGACCTTCTCGGCGAGGTTCAACCGCCCGAAGAGGTCCTCGACCCGATCCTCGAGCGGCGCGGCGGCGTCGCGGAAGACCTCGACGGTGATTTCGGCCATGGCGCTCTCCTGGAAGGGGCCCAGTGTCGCGAATTCGACGTTCGCTTCCGCGTGAGGGAGAGCTCAGTGACGAACGTCGAATTCGTCAACGACACTAGAATCTTTAGTTGGCTAGTGTCCTTCTCGATTCCGACGTTCGGCCAGCGTCCGCCCCAGGCGGATCGAACGTCGGAATCGGGCTGCTAGCGAAGACCTACGGCGCTCGGCCCCCGCCCGGCAAGGGCGCTCGCCCGTGAGCTGGAATGTGACCAGGACGAGGAGGCCATTAGGGCCGATCTCACGAAGGTCGCGACCGCCGCCCCTCCCAAGCAGGAGAAGAAACCTAGTTAGGCGGCGCGGACACCGTGATGACGGCCGAGGCTGGGTCATCTGGGCGCTGCCTAGCCGGCGGAATGAGATCGAAGCGGATTCCCACTTCACGGAAGCTCGATACGATCGCTCTTTGCGGCGGCGTAAGTTGACGGGGAGTCGCGACCGCGACGCTTAGGCCCGACGGCGGCGCTCCGGACAGGCCAGCCATCCCTCCGCCAACGCTCCAACCAGCCGCCTGGAATACCGCCCTGAGGTCACCGGCCAAGTCAGCCGCGCCAGCCGCATTCATATCGTGCCATATAGCTACGTGGGCGGGCGTGATGGACAGCGCGGAGATCAGCCGTTGGCGGTGTGCGCCAGTGAGCCGGCGGTTTCCCATCTCAGTTACGCGCGCTTCTAGGGCGTCAAGCCGCTCCCTCGCCTCATCGGGCGTCGCGCCGCCTAGCTTGCGCTTGTAATCGTCGGCTTCAGCGGTTTTGAGGTCTAGCCTTCCCTGAAGGCTCGCCACTGTCCCGTGATAACGAAAGCGAACCGCCCAATATGCGGCCGCGAATACGATGATGAGCGCCCCGAAGAACGCGATTGGCGCATGAATGATCACGGCCCCTTCTTGAGCCGCGTGCGCCGCCAGCCAATCGAGCCACCCCATTTTGCCGTCATATGGCGAACGGCCTGCCTTTGCGAAAGGCATAATCCTTCCCAAGGGCGCGGTAGGCCCCGGCGAGGTTCTCGCACGCGGCCCGGAGCGCCGCGCCCTGGGCGTCGGCGAGCCGCTCGCCGGTCCTGGCTTCGACGATCGCGCGCCAGCCGCCATGGGCTGAAAGGGCGACGGCGTCTTCGAGGAGGGCGCGCAGGAGCGTTCCGCTCGCCGAGCCGCAGAGGGCAAGGACGGCGGCGATGCGCTCGCCGGCCTCCAGGCGCGAGCGGGCCATTTCGCCCGGCGCGCGCGAGTGATCGACGCGCTGCGAGAGGGCGCAAACCCCGCCCATCCCGGCATGGAGGCGAGCGATGTCGGCCTGGAGCCGGCGCACCGCCAAAAGAGCGCCCTCCGAAAGCGCGCCCCGGGAGAAGAAGAGATCGAAGACATCCCGGCGTCGGACGCGCCGGGGCCGCGCGGGCTCGCCGGCGATCTCAATCTCCTGGTTGGCCGCCAGGGCGAGGTGGGCGAGATCGATCCCCCAGCGGGCGGGATCGCGCGCGCTTTCCTTCTCCGTCGCCTCGGCCAGAGCCAAGCGCGCCGAGCGGCGGGCGAGGATCGCGGCCGGATCGCTGGGGCGGGTCTTCCTGCGCCTGGCCATCGCTCAGCCCTTGTCCGGCCTTGGCGACCTGGGCTTTGAGGATCGCCGAAGGACGGCGAGGTGCGCCCGGCAATATCCGGCCTCCCCGCAGGGATTGCAGCAGGAGGAGACGAGGCGCTCTTCTCCGGTCGCCGGCGTCCCGATCGGAAAGGCGCATTCGCCCTTGCTTCGCTCCATCCACGGCCTTGGCCCAAGTGCGATCGAAGCCGGCGGCTCTGCCGGCAAGGGCTGATCGGCAAGGACCGGCCCCGCGCCCTGGCGCTGGATCGGCGCACGGGCGAGCTGCTTTCGACGCATGCGGGAGGCGACCGCAAAGGCCGAGCGGCCGATGGCCTCGCCGATCTCCGCCGCGCTGGCTCCGGCGGCCCACAGGCGCCGCGCCTCGACGTCGACCGCTTCGCTCCACTGCGAAGGCTTTGGATCCGGCGTCCGCGGCTTGGGCTCGCTCATTCGATGACCTTTGCATTTCGCGACGATCTTTGCAAGACGAAATTTTGCAATTCGGGTGAAGACGGCGGGATTCATTCTTTGCATCATGCAGCAAGCCTTGGGAGCGAACCGGTGATGACCAAGCACAAGGAACCCAACCACCTTCGCGCCTGGAGGGAGTTCCGCCACATGACCCAGGCCAAGCTCGCCGAGGCCATCGGCACCAGCGGGGCGGTGATCAGCCTCCTGGAGAGCGGAGACCGGGCGCTTTCGCCCAAGTGGCTGAATCGGATCGCCCCTGTGCTGGGGACCCGGCCCGGGCACCTGCTCGAAATCGATCCGGAGGACGTCGACACCGACATCCTCGACATCTGGAACGCGATTCCGGCCGAGAAGCGCGATCAGGCCCGAGACGTCCTCAAGACCTTCAGGGCCAGGCCCGCCTCTTAAGAGCCGGCGGCGCGTCGCCGACCGCCCCGGACGTACGGAAATCCGCAAGGCGCGACGCGGAGTCTTGCACTTTGCGATCTACTCTTGACGAGTTGATTGCTATTTGTTAATAGTCCTCTATGCCGCATGCAAACGCCGAGCAGCTCTCAATCCGGCTCGGACGGTTCGATCTCGCCGCCGCCGACTTCCGCGCCTCGGCGGGCGGGTTCGGACCAAGGGCCGGCGAAGAGGTCGAGGTCCTCTGGGAGCTCGCCGGGGCGATGATCGGCGATGTCCGCGCCTGGGCCGAGCGCCTCGACCGGCTCGAGATCGGCCTCGAGCGAGCGCTCGATGAGGAGACGGCGTGGGGGCTGATCGTCGAGGTTCTCTTCGATCCCATCCTGGCCCCGGAGGCGACGCGGGTCCTTTCCGCTGCGCTGGAAGCTCGCCAGGCGACCAACCCGTGAGCGCCGAAATCTGTTTCAGCGCCTGCGGAGGGGCGATCCTTTCGGATGTCGGCGCGCTCGGCCTTCGCGAGGCGCGGGACCTGGCCCACTTCTATGCCCGCGAGGCCGAAGCGGCCGGCGCCTCGCCGTGGGTCAGGCGCTGCGCGGAGCGGGCCGACGCACTGGAGCGGGCCATCGCCGCCGCCTCCTCCTGGCGACGGGCGGCGGGCTGGGCCGATCCGGAGGCGGCCGACCGGCCGCGCGAGCGGATGACACCTTCGGGACGATGAGCTAGCCTCCCTTGCTGGCGAGTGGGGGAAAGATGGCGACGGCCGAGGTCCTTGGGCGCTCGCGCGCGGCGCGGTTCTCCGGCTCGACGGTGGGGCTGCTGGCCCTCTTCGTCTTCATCAACTACGTCGACCGCGGCAATCTCTCCACCGCCGCCCCGCTCATCAAGGACCAGCTGAAGCTCTCCGACCCTGAGCTCGGCCTGCTTCTGGCGGCCTTCTTCTGGGCCTACACCCCCGCGCAGTTCCTGGCCGGATGGCTGGGCGAGCGCCTCGGCGGCGGGCGGGCTCTCTCGCTCGGCAACATCGTCTGGAGCGTCTCGACCGTGGCGAGCGGCCTCTGCGGGACCTTCGCGCCCTTGCTGGGCGCGCGGCTCGCGCTGGGCGTCGGCGAAAGCGTCGCCTTTCCGTGCACCAGCAAGCTGCTGGGCCGTCATCTGCCGCCCGAGCGGCAGGGGCGCGCCAACGGCCTCATCCTCGCCGCCATGAATCTTGGCCCGGCGGTCGGGACCTTCGCCGGCGGCCTCTTCATGGCCCGCTTCGGCTGGCGCGCCCTCTTCGTCGTCTTCGGCCTCGCCTCAGCGCTTTGGCTGCCCCTGTGGCTGGCGCGCCAGGGCGGCGCCCGCGAGTTCGAGAGCGCCGGGCCAGCGCCTCCCGCCGCCGTCTCCTACCGCGCCATCGCCTCACGGCGGGAGCTCTGGGGCGTCAGCCTCGCCCACTTCTCGGCCAACTACTTCTTCTATTTCTGGCTGAGCTGGCTTCCCTTCTACCTGGTCAAGGCGCGTGGGTTCACGGTCTCCGAGATGGCGAGCCTGGTCGGCCTGCTCTACCTCGTCATGGCCGGCTCGGCGCTCCTCTTCGGCCATCTCTATCAGGTCTGGATGGCGAGGGGCGCGAGCGCGACGAGAGCCGGCAAGATGATCGCCATCACCGGCCATGTGGCGAGCGCCGCCGGGCTTGCGGTCTGCGCCATCGGGGGCCTCTCCCTCACCGTCGTCTCCCTATTCTTCACCGCCTTCGTCATGTTCATGATCGGGCCTATGCTCTACGCGAGCGGCCAGACGTTGGCCGGACCGGCGAACGGCGGCAAGTGGATGACCTTGCAGAATTTCCTCGGCAACCTCGCCGGGCTCATCGCCCCGGCTCTCACCGGCTTCGTCATCGGCGGAAGGTTCGGCTTCGCCCCGGCGTTCATCATCGCCGCCGGCGCGGCGCTGATCGGCGTCATCGGCTGGGCCGTGCTGATCCGGAAGATCGCGCCGCTGGAGTGGGGCCATCCCACCCGCGAGCCAGCCCTCTGAAACGTGGCCGGGCTTGTCCCGGCCACCCATGACCTCCGGCGAGGCTCGTGCTCCTGGGTGGCCGCCACTGAAGGGCGGCCATGACGGTGCTATGGGTGAGTGCGGCGCCCCTACGCCGCCGCCCGGCCTCCGGGGATTTCCAGGGCGTCGAAGCGGGCGAGGAAGGCCCGGCCGGGACCTTCGCCCATCGCGGCGAGGACGCGCGGCTCGAAATTGGCTCTGGTCCGGTCGCGGGCGATCTCCCGCTCGGTCCTGCCGTGCCACTCGACCATGCTGGCCCACAGCGGATCGATGATCTCGGCACCGCGCCTGGTCTTGCCGCCGGCGAGCTTGAAGGTGAAGCTGCGGAGCTCGGAAATGAGGACGCGCAGATAGGCGACGTGGATCGCCTCGTCGGCGCGGATGCGCTCGACGATCGTCGCCGCCTCCTCGGCCTCGTCGCGACGCTCGGCGAAGAGCTCGGGATCGCGGAAGATCTTCACGCAGAGGGCGAAGAACGACTCCGCCCTGATCTCGATCATGAGGACGTTCATCAGGAACTTGACGAACTGCTCGACCCCCTCGGGAAGCTCGGGCATCTCGCGGCCCTCGACCTCGCGGGAGATCGAGGCCGGGGCCTCGGGAACCGGGTGTCGGCCCGCCCCGAAGGCGAGATCGCGCACCGCGAACCACATCTGGTCGTGCGCCCCCTCGCCGGGCCTGGCCGGATCGCCGCCCTCGTCGGCCCCGTGGGCGTAGAGGAGGCCGAGGTTGAGGTGGGCGGCGGCGGTCTGCGAGATATCCTCGGCGACAAGGGCCGAAAAGTCGGGGGCCATGACATTGCAGAGGTTCTGGCCCCTCCCCTCGATGATGCCAGTGACCGAAAGCGAATCCCACAGGCTCTGGGTGAGGCCGGCGGAAAGCAGCATCTTGTGCTGGGCGAAGGAGGGATAGCCGTCGCGCGCCAGGAGCGCCCCGGTGGCGTCGATGAGCGGCCAGCCGCGCTTCTCCAGCGCCTCGCCCCAGGCCTTGACCGCCGGGGCGCGGTTGAGGAGCCTTGGGGAGACATAGCCGCCCGCCACGAAGCCGCCGTGGAGCCGATAGCCCCCCGCCTCGTGGGGACGCTCGTAGGGGTGGCTCTTCATCAGCTCTTCGCGGGAGTAGCGCAGGGGCGCGTTCATGGCCGTCCTCGGACTGGGGAAGGCCTATCTTATCAGAGTTCAGTTAGGCGGGAAAAGCCGAAGGCGCCTCTCACGCCGTCCCTCGCCTCGGCCTGCGGTCGTGCAACTCCTCGCCGGCGTCGGCCGGCAGCCTCAGGTAGAAGAAAAGGGAGATGAGCGAGATGGCCGCGATCGCCCAGTAGACCGGCGCGATGATAGGGGCCGAGACATGGGTCTGGCCCGACATCCTCAACAGGAAATGAAGGAAGCTCGCGGCCACCCCGATCCCGATCGACTGGGAGAGCTGCTGGCCCATGGTCGACATGGTCGAGGCCCGGCTCATCTGGGCGTTGTCGATGTCGGCGAAGGCCAGGCCATTGAGCGAGGTGAACTGAAGCGAGCGGAAGAAGCCGCCGAAGAGCAGGACGGCGTAGATCACCCAATGGGGCGTGCCGGGCCTGAAGAGCGAATAGGCGGCGAAGGCGATCGCCACGATGAAGGCGTTGACGCTGAGAGTCGGCTTGAAGCCGAACCTCGCCAGAATGGGCGGGGCGCAGGTCTTCATGACGAGGGCCGCCGCGGCGCTCGAGAAGGTCATCAGGCCCGACTCCAGCGGGGTCAGTCCGAAGGCGACCTGGAGCAGGAGCACCAGGATGAAGGGCGAGGCGCCCATGCCCAGGCGCATGAACGCCCCGCCGACCGTGGCGGCGGTGAACGTCCGCACCTTGAAGAGGCCAAGATCGATGATCGGGTGATCGATGCGCCGGGCGTGGCGCCAATAGAGCGCCAGGCAAACCGCCCCGCCGCCCATCATGGCCGCGATCGCCCATGGCGGCATCGGACCGCGCCCCAGGTTCTCGAACCCATAGACGATGCCGGCCATGCCCACGCCGGTGAGAATGAGCCCCTGCCAGTCGAGCTTCGTCGTCACCCCCGACTTCACGTTGTGGATGAAGCGGGAGACCATGAAGAGGCCGAGCGCGGCGACCGGCAGATTGAGGAAGAAGATCCAGCGCCAGGAGACGTAGGTGACGATCGCTCCCCCGATCACCGGCCCGATCACCGGGCCCAGGAGCGAGGGGATGGTGACCACGCTCATCGCCTGGACGAGGTTGTGCTTGGGCGTCGAGCGCAGAAGGACGAGCCGGCCCACCGGCCCCATCATCGCTCCGGCCGCGCCCTGGAGGGCGCGGAAGACTAGGAGTTCGGTGAGGTTCTGGGCGAAGCCGCAGCAGGCGCAGGCGGCGGCGAAGGCGGCGATGGCGATGAGGAAGAGCTTCTTGGCCCCGAAGCGGTCGGCGGCCCAGCCGCTCAGGGGCAGACAGATCGCCGAAGCCAGAAGATAGACCGTGATGGTCATGTCCAGGCGGATCGGACTCTCGTGGAGCGACACCGCCATGACCGGCAGCGCATTCATCACCACGGTGGAATCGAGCGTCTGCATCAGCAGGGCCGAGCCGATGATGATCGGCACCACCGAGGAATAGGTCTGGGCCTCCTCGCTCGCCGGCTCGAGCGGCTCGGGACGGACGCGCTCTTCCTTCTCCCAGGCCCGTCGCGGGGTCTCGGTGAAGACGGTCGCCCCGAGGGCCTCGCCCGGGGCCTGGATCGAAGTTTCCTCCCGGGTCGGCCCGCGCGCGTGGGCCTCCTCGTCCATCACCGCTCTCCGGCAATGACGATGAGGGGCTCGACGGCGGCGGCGAGCGCCGCGCGCGCCTCGCAGGGCAGCATCGAGAGGCGGGCCGAGAGCCAGTCGTTGCGCCGGCCGCGGATGGCGTCGAGCGCCTTCTCGCCCTTGGCGGTGAGGCGCACCCCGACGCGCCGTCGATCCGCCGCCGACCCTTGATCGCGGACGATCCAGCCGGCCGCGGCCAGGCGCTTCAGGTGTCCGCTCATCGAGGGGCGGGTCATCTGCTCGCTCACCGCCAGGCCGGAAACCCCAATCCCCGGCTCCTTTCGCACCTGGCCCAGGATCTGGGCGTCGAGCGCCGAGACCCCGGCCTTGCGGGCCTCGTGGCGCAGCCGGCGCGAGGCGCGCAGCAGGGCCGGGCGAAGCTGCTCGGCGAGCGCGCGAATCTCCTCACGGGCGGGCGTCGAACTCACGAATCGTCCTTTGGTCGTCCTTTGGTCGTCCTTTGGTCGTCCTTTGGTCGGCCTAGTTAGTTAGTTTACCTAACTATTGGATGAACGCGCGGTCCGTTCAACCCGCCGCCATCCGTTCGGGCGATCCGTTGCGCCCAGGACACGGTGAGCGGCTCACCCCGCGGGGTGATCATCCTCACGCCGCCATCAGGGCGCGGGCGGCGGCTCTGGCGGCCTCGGTGATCCTCGCCCCGGAGAGCATGCGGGCGATTTCCTCCTCGCGCTCGGCGGGCCCCAGGCGCCTCACCGCCGCAAGCGCCGCGCCGGGGGCCCGCTCGACCTTCCAGTGGGCGTCGGCTCGGGCGGCGATCTGCGGGCTGTGGGTCACGGCCAGGACCTGGCCCTGCCGGGCGAGGCGGAAGAGCCGCTGGCCGACCGCGTCGGCGACCGCGCCCCCCACGCCTTCGTCGACCTCGTCGAAGACCATCAGGGGCTGGCGGCCCGCGCCGCGACGCCCGAGCGAGACCTTGAGCGCCAGGGCGAAGCGCGAGAGCTCCCCGGCCGAGGCGATCGCCCCGAGCGACCCCAGGGCCGCTCCCGGAAGGGTGGCGACGCGGAACTCCACGCCCTCCATCCCGGCGGCCCCGGCGCGGCCCTCGGCGAGCGGGACCAGGGCCGGCTCGAACCGGGCTCCCGCCAGGCGCAGGGGTCCAAGCTCCCCCGCCACGGCGGCGGCGAGCTCGGCGGCGGCCGCGGTCCGGGCCGCGGAGAGGCGAGCGGCGGCGGCGAGGTAGAGGGCGCGCGCCTCGGCGCTGGCTCGCTGGGCGAGTGAAAGGGCGTGGCCGGCGTCCTCGATGGCGGCGAGGCGGGCGGCGAGATTGTCCCTGGCGGCGGGCAGCTCGTCCGGCGCGAACCCCAGACGGCGGGCGAGCGCGCGCAGGGCGAAGAGCCGCTCCTCTGCGCGCTCCAGCGCATCGGGCTCGAAGTCGAACGCCCTCGCCGCCTCGTCGATGGCGGCGGCCGCCTCGAGGCTTTCGGCGAGCGCCCGCTCCGCCGCCTCGCCGGCGAGGCGAAGCGCGAGGGCGGCCCGTCCCTCCTCGGCGGCGCCGGCCTTCAGCGCCCGCGTCCTCGCCCGCTCGAGGGCCCGGGCGGCGGCGGCCATGGCCGAGCCGGCCTCCTCGGCCCCGATCGCCAGGCGCGCCTCTTCGATGTCGGCGAGGGTCTTCTCGGCCGAGGCGAGAAGGGCGCGCGCTTCGGAAAGAGCCGCTTCCTCGCCCGCCTTGGGCGCGAGCGCCTCGAGTTCGGCGAGCCTGGCGGCGAGGTCCTCGCGCTCCGCCGCGCCGAGGAGGGCGGCTTCTCGGGTCCGGTCCTCTTCGCCTAGCGCCGCGCGCCAGGCTCTCCAGGCGGCGGCGGACTCCTGGCGCGCCGCGCCGCAGTCGCCGAAGCGGTCGAGGAGGTCGCGATGAGTCTTCGCGTCGAGCAGACCCGCGGTCTGGTGGCGGCCGTGGATCTCGACCAGGGCCTCGCCAGCCTGGCGCAGAACCTGGAGCCCGGCCGGCTCATCATTGACGAAGGAGCGCGAGCGGCCGTCGGCGTCGAGGACGCGGCGCAGGATCAGGGTCTTACCTTCCGACTCCACGCCGGCAAGGCCCCGTTCGGCAAGGAAGCCGCAGACCGGGTCGTCGGCCTCGAGCTCGAAGATGGCCGCGGCGCTCGCCGCCTTCGCGCCCACCCTGACCCAGCTCGCCTCGCCGCGGGCGCCGAGGGCGAGGCCGAGGGCGCCGAGCAGGATCGACTTTCCCGCCCCGGTCTCCCCGGTGAGGACAGTGAGGCCCTCGCCCAGATCGAGTTCGAGGGCGTCGATCAGCACCAGGTCGCGGATGGCGAGCGAGGTCAGCATGCCGGGGAGATTGCCAAGGACTCGGCCGCGATGGGAAGCGCGTTCGGCGGGCGCGGCCTTTGAATGGCCGAGCGCCCCTTCACCCGCCCCTCCCACCACTTCGCGGTCCCCCCTCACCGCTGCGCGGGGCGGGAGGCGCCGCCTCAGCGCGGAGAAAGACTCGCGGTGGTCGCGGGACCGGTCGGGGCGTTGGAGGCCGTGGCCGGCGGCGGCAGCGCCTTCTTCTTCTCGTGGCGGAAGTTGGGGATGAGGCGCGGCCCCGTCGCGCCGGCCCGCGAGGGCTTGACGAGCGGCTTCAGCCCCTTGGAGGTGAGGAGCTTGTAGGCGGCCACATACCAGGGGCTCCCCGGATAGTTGTAGCCCAGGACCGCGCCGTTCTCGAGCGCCTCGTGGGAGAGTCCGAGCTCCAGATAGCACACCACCAGGCGGTAGAGCGCCTCGGGCGCATGGCTGGTGGTCTGGTAGGTCTCCACCACGGTGCGGAAGCGATCGATGGCGGCGATTGGATCGCCGTTTCGCAGGTAGAAGCGGCCGACCTCCATGTCCTTGCCGGCGAGTTGGTCGGCGACCATGTCGAGCTTGACCCGGGCGTCCTCGGCGTATTCGGTTCCCGGATAGCGGCGCACCACCTCATTGAGCGCCGCCCTGGCGTCCTCGGTGGCGGCCTGGTCGCGCTGCACATCGTTGATCTGCTCGAAGTCGCAGATCGCCTTCAGATAATAGGCGTAGGCGGCGCCGGAGTTGCCCGGATAGAGGCTGATGAAGCGATCGGCGTCGGCGATCGCCTCGGGATAGTCGCCGGCCTCGAAATGGGCGTAGGCGGCCATCAGGATCGAGCGGCGCGACCACTCCGAATAGGGGTGCTGCTGCTCGACCTCGTTGAAATAGGCGACCGCCTCCTTCCAGCGGTGATGGTCCAGATCGTCGGCCCCGGCGTCGAAGAGCGGGGCGACCGGTTTCTCCTGGTAGGCGAGCCCGGGCTTCTTCTTATGCAGGATCGAGCAGGCGCCCAGGCCCAGGCTGGCGGCGAGCACGAGGGCGATCCCGGCGCGGAAGCTCGAAACGCAGCGCAACGGGCTCACCTCTTCTTCGTCAAAGGATGCGCCCCATGCCCCCGGCGCTTCTTAGCCGCCGCGGCGCCACGAGCCAAGCCGCATCTCCTCCTCGCGTTCGCCAGCCGGCAGAGGACCAGACTATCTCACCCCGCCCTGGATGACGGTGGGCATCTCCTTCATCACGCCCAGGCGTCGGGCGACCTCGGTATAGCTCTCGATCACCCCGCCGAGGTCGCGGCGGAAGCGATCCTTGTCGAGCTTCTCGTTGGTCTGGGTGTCCCACAGGCGGCACGAATCGGGGCTGATCTCGTCGGCGAGGATGATGTGGGCATAATCGTTCTCCCACACCCGGCCGAACTCGACTTTGAAGTCGACGAGGGTGATGCCGACCGCCGCGAAGAGGCCGCAGAGGAAGTCGTTCACCCGCAATGTCGCGGCCATCATGTCGTCGATCTCCTGGGACTGGGCCCAGTTGAAGGCGGTGATGTGTTCCTCGGCGACCATGGGATCGCCGAGCTTGTCGTCCTTCAGGTAGAACTCGATGATCGAGCGCGGCAGGACCTCGCCCTCGGAGAGGCCGAAGCGTTTGGAGATCGAGCCGGCGGCGAGGTTGCGGCACACGACCTCCAGCGGGATGATCTCGACCTGGCGGATGAGCTGCTCGCGCAATGAAAGGCGGCGGATGAAGTGGTTCTGCACGCCAATCGCGCCGAGGCGCGTCATGACGTATTCGCTGATCCGGTTGTTGATGACGCCCTTGCCCTCGAGCACCGCCTTCTTTTCGCCGTTCAAGGCGGTGGCGTCGTCCTTGAAATATTGGACGAGGGTGCCGGGCTCGGGGCCTTCGTAGAGGATCTTGGCCTTGCCTTCGTAGATCTTCTTGCGGCGGGTCATGGTTTCTCGCCCTCCTTGGGCGCCCGCGCCGGAGGGCCTCCGGCGAGTCCGGGGTCTCGCCATCGAAGCTCGATTCCGGCTTGCCAGGTAAGTGGAAAATCTAGCCGATGGGCTTTGCCGGCGCAAACCCGCCGGAAGCCTTGGGAGGGCTGGGCCATGGCCGAAAAGCCGCGCTCGGCGCGATTCGGCGCACGAGACGCCCGCTATGTGGGCCTTAAGCGTCGCGCCTTCGCCGACGCCTACCACGTGCTTCTCACCATGCCGCTCGCGGTCTTCTTCGGCCTCGCCGCCGCCGCCTTCGTCGCCTTCAACGCCCTCTTCGCCGGACTCTATCTGATCGATCCGGGCGGGGTTGCGCAGATGCGGCCGGGGAGCTTCACCGACGGCTTCTTCTTCTCGGTCCAGACCGTGACGACGCTCGGCTATGGGGTGATGGCGCCCAAGAGCCTTTACGCCGATATCCTTTCCACGGCCGAGGTGGCGGTGGGGATTTCGGCCATCGCGGCGGCGGCCAGCATCCTCTTCGCCCGCATCTCGCGGCCCACGGCCCGGATCATGTTCTCGGATAAGGCGGTGGTGACCCCCTTCGAGGGCGTCCCCACCCTGATGTTCCGGGCCGCCAACCGCCGCCGCAACCTGGTGCTGGAGGCCGAGGTGAGCGTGACTCTCATCCGCGACGCCGCCAGCGCCGAGGGCCATGTCTTGCGGCGTTTCGACCCCTTGCGGGTGGTGCGATCGCGCTCGCCCCTCTTCTTTTTGACCTGGCAGGTGATGCACCCGATCGACGCCCAGAGCCCGCTCCTGGGCCTCTCGCGGGCGGATCTCGAGGCCATGGACGCCGAAATCCTGGTGGTGATGACCGGGACCGACGAGACCTTCGCCTCCCTGATCCACGCCCGCACCTCCTACCGCTCCGACGAGATCGTGTGGAACGCGCGGCTCGCCGACATCTTCGCCCAGGACGAAGAGGGCGGGCGGCTGATCGACTTCAACCATTTCCACGAGGTGGTGGAGGAGGCGGAAGGGTAGACGGCAAGCCGCGCCCTCGCCGAGATCTGGGCGAACGCCGCTCGCCTTCGAGGCGAAGTCGATTGCCGCCGGAGCGGGGCCGGGATATCTGGAGCGATCCTCCCGGGGGGCGGGTGGATCTCAAGGCCCAGGAGCCTTCATGACCATTCTCGATGAACGGGAAAAGGCCTTCGAGCGGCAGTTCGCCAATGAGGAGGAGCGCGAGTTCCTGGCCCACGCGGCGCGCAACCGCATGATCGGGGAGTGGGCGGCGGGGCTGATGGGCCTGGACGACGTCTCGGGCTACGCGGCCGCGGTGGTCCGCTCCGATCTGGGCAAGGCCGGCGGGGCGGATGTCCTGCGCAAGGTCTCCGGCGATCTTTCCGCCGCCGGCATGGGCGTGGGCGCCGCCGAGGTCTCCAAGCGCATGGAGGAGTTCCTGGCCGTGGCCCGCTGCCAGATCCGGGCCGGCGAAGGAACCGTCTAAGGGCGCAAAGACATCGCCGACGAGGACTGGCGCGCCACAGCCGACCGCCTCCCCGCTCATCGTGGCTCGAAGAGCCTGAACCCAGGCAAAAGCCTCGGCCGGACGCTGATCCTGACAGTCTCGCCTCGGCCCCGGCTCGCCCGGGGTGAGCGGACTGTTTGAGAGCGCGGGGAACGCCCGGCCGTGAAGTTCGTTTGCGGTCAGGCGCTTTTCGCCAGCTTCGCTTCCGAGCCTTCCTCCCCGAAGACGCGCGCGAATATCTCGTCCACGCGGCGGAAATGCCAAGCCGGATCGAAGAGCTCGGTGAGTTCGGCGGCCGAAAGGCGCGAAGAGACCCTTGGGTCGGCCTTGAGGAGATCGAGGAATCCCCCCTCCCCGGCCCTCGCCTTCATGGCTGCGGCCTGGACGGCTGCATAGGCCTGCTCCCGGCTCGCGCCCTTCTGGGTCAAGGCGAGGAGGACGCGCTGGGAGTTGAGGATGCCGCCCATCCGCTCGAGATTGGCCGCCATGGCCTCAGGATAGACTGCCAGACGCTCGACGAGGTCGGCGAGGCGCACGAGCGCGAAATCGAGGTGGACGCAGGCGTCCGGGCAGATCCCCCGCTCCACCGAGGAGTGGCTGATGTCGCGTTCGTGCCACAGGGCGACGTTCTCAAGCGCCGGGACGACCGCCGAGCGGACGAGGCGGGAAAGGCCGGTGAGGTTCTCCGAGAGGATCGGATTTCTCTTGTGGGGCATGGAGGAGGAGCCCTTCTGGCGCTCCTCGAACGGCTCCTCGGCCTCGGCGACCTCGGTCCTTTGAAGATGCCGGATCTCGACCGCCAGGCGCTCCACCGAGGAGGCGACGAGGGCGAGGCCTGCGAAGAAGGCGGCGTGGCGGTCCCGTGGAATGACCTGGGTCGAGACCGGCTCGATCGAAAGGCCCAGCCTCTCAGCGACGAAAGCCTCGACGGCCGGATCGACGCTGGCGAAGGTCCCCACCGGCCCGGAGATGGCGCAGACCGCGATCTCGGCCCTGGCGGCTTGCAGCCGGCGCCGCGCCCGGATGAACTCGGCGTAGTGGCCGGCGAGCTTCAGGCCGAAGGTGGTGGGCTCGGCGTGGACCCCATGGCTGCGGCCCACGCACGGGGTCATCCTGTGCTCGAGCGCCCGGCGCTTGAGAGCGGCGAGGACGAGGTCGACATCCTCGATGAGGAGATCGGCGGCAGCCGTGAGCTGCACCGCCAGGGTGGTGTCGTTGAGATCGGAGGAGGTCATCCCCTGATGGAGGAAGCGCGCCTCAGGCCCCACCACCTCCGCCACGTGGGTCAGAAAGGCGATCGCGTCGTGGCGGGTCTCGGCCTCGATCTCGGCGATGCGCTCCGGATCGAAGCGCGCGCCCTCGCCCTTTTCGCGGATCGCCCGCGCCGCCTCGGCCGGGATGGCGCCGAGCTTGGCCATGGCCTCGGCGGCCAGGGCCTCGATCTCGAACATGATCCGGCAGCGCTCCTCGGCCGACCAGATCTTGGCCGCCTTCTCTCGCGCATAGCGGTCGATCATGGCCGCTCCTTAGGCCAGGCCGGGATGGGAGGCAAAGCCGGCCTTCATTCGCGCGCGGGGCCGGGCTAAGAGGCGCGTTTTCCCGAACGGCAAGGAGCAGGCGATGGAGATCGTGATCGGCGACAAGGCGCTTTCGAGCTGGTCGATGCGGCCCTGGCTGGCGCTGAAGAAGACCGGCGCGCCCTTCACCGAGACCCTGGTCCATCTCCACCGCGAGGAGACCCACCACGAACTGAAGGCGGCCGGCTCCCCCTCCGGCCTCGCCCCGGCCCTGAAGGATGGCCAGCTCGTCATCTGGGACAGCCTCGCCATCTGCGAATACCTCGCCGAGAAGAACCCCGAGGCGAAGCTCTGGCCCGACGATCCGGCCCGCCGGGCTCTAGGCCGCGCCGCGGCGGCGGAGATGCACGCCGGGTTCCGTTCCCTGCGCGGCGAATGCCCCATGGACCTCAAGGTGCGGATCGCCGCCACGCTCGTGGAGGCGACGGCCCAGGACGTGCGGCGGATCATCGAGCTGTGGAACGACCTCCTTGCCCGCTTCGGAGGACCGTTCCTCCTGGGCGATTGGTCGATCGCCGACGCCTTCTTCACTCCGGTCGCGACCCGCTTCCGCTCCTACGGCATCCGGCTCTCCGACTATGGCGATCCAGGCCCCGCCGGCGCCCTTTCCGAACGGCTCCTCGAGGCGCCCGAGTTCCTGGCCTGGGAAAAGGACGCCCTCGCCTCGGCGTGAGGCCTCCACCCATTTCTCGTCGCCTGGAGCTACTCGGGATCGTGCTTCCGAACGAAGGCGGCGATCGAGTCCACATAGAGCCGGGGCGTGAAGGGCCAGGTGGTCACCGTGTTGTGGCTGCGGCCATGCAGGATCACGCTTTCAAAGTCCTTCGCCTCGCGCGCGAGGCGCTGGGTCTTGGAGACCGGCGAGTCGTATTCGCCGTTGATCGCCTGGATCGGAAAGTCGATCCGGGAAAGATCGAGCGGCGGGGCGGTCGAGGGCTTGGCCTTACGGCCCTCCTGGACGCATTTCAGGGCTTCGTCATCGCGGTCGGCGCGTTCACGCAGGGCGCGCTGGCCGGCCGCCTGCTCCGGATCCTGGCCCTTGGGATCGCGCTCGGCCGCCTTGCTCGCCAGGGCCTCGTCCTCCTCGCGCACGCCCGAGCCGCCGAAGCTGGCGGAGAAGATGCGCTCCGGATGGCGGGCCATCAGGTGGGCGAGGATGGCCCCTCCCATCGAGTAGCCGTGGAAGTGCGCCTTCTCCACGCCCAGATGCTCGAGCGCCTCGATGACGTCGGCGCCCATCCGGTCGCCTGGATATTTCGCCGGATCGTGAGGCTTTTCGCTGCGCCCGTGGCCGCGCGCGTCGATGCCGATCACCCTGTGGTCGCGGGCCAGCTCCTTGGCGAGGCCATTGGCGAACCAGCACGCATCGCAGCAGCTGGTGTAGCCATGGAGGAGCACGACCGGGACACCGGCGCCGGCCTCCATCCAGTGGATCCGCACCCCGTCCGAAACCATGAGATCGCCATGCTTCACCTCCGCCGGGGCCTCCACTGGCTTTTCCAGAACCGCCATGGTTGTTTCTCCCTCCTCTTCGGACGTGCCCGCGGTAAGGACTCTAGACCCGCACGCCCGGCTTTGGCAGACCGCGCCCGCCCTGCGCCTGATCCACCCGCCGTCGGCGGCCCCCGCGGACGAGCGCCTGATGGAGCGGAGCTGTGGCTCGCGCCGCTTATTGCTAAGCTCTCCCAACATGGCCGCCCAGGCAGACCGCCCCGCGTTTCGTCCGGCTCTCGCCCCGGTCCATGTCGCGCTCGCCTGCGCGCTCGGGTTTGGCCTTCCTCTCTTGGCGGGGATCATGGTCGAGGCTTCGCCGCGCGCCCCTCCGCCGGGTTCGTGGATATGGCTCTACGAGCAGCACGGGCTGCAAGCCCTCCTGGCGCTGGCTGCAATCGGCGCGCTGCGGACCGTCCTGCCGACCGACTTCGGACTCCATTGGCCGCGCGGGCGAAGCTATGTCGGCCTCGGAGCGGTGGGCGGGCTCGCCTTTGGCGCCGTCTCCTGCCTCGCCCTCCTCATGATCACGGGAAAGCCGCCGGCGCTCGGCTTCGCGCCCACGCCGGCCAACATGGCCGGCTGGCTCAGCTTCGAGACCCTCTACGTCGGGCCGACCGAAGAAGTCCTCTTCCGGGCCCTGCTGGTCACCTGGCTCGCCGCCGCCCTGCTGGCCAAGCTGAGGCTGGGCCGGGTCGACCTGTCCATCGGCGGAGTCGTCGCGGCCCTGATCTTCGCCCTGAGCCATCGGGGCTATGGCAATGCGCCGGTGGCGCTGGCGCTCGCCCAGCAAGCCTATGCCTTTGGGCTCGGTCTTCTCTACGCCTTCTGCTTCGAGAAGTCGGGCAGCCTTCTCGCTCCCATCGTCGCGCACAACCTCAGCGACGGCGTCGTTACGATCGTTGCGCTTGGCGCCTTCCTGCTCGCGCATTGATGACCGAAACGCTCTTGCCGGCCTGGAACAAAACAGGTACATCGATCGGCGCGGCCGAAGAATCGTGGGGCCGAAATGGAATCGTGGAATAGGATGGGAGCGGGGCAATGAATCCGGCGCTGAGACTGGTGGGACGCGAAGAGGGCGACAAGCAGCGGGCGCTGGAGGCGGCGCTCAGCCAGATCGACCGGGCCTTTGGAAAAGGCTCGGTGATGAAGCTCGGCGACAAGGGCAAGATCGTCGAGATCGAGACGACGCCGACCGGCTCGCTCGGCCTCGATCTGGCTCTGGGCGTCGGCGGCCTTCCTCGGGGCCGGGTCGTCGAGATCTACGGGCCCGAAAGCTCGGGCAAGACCACTCTGGCTCTCCACGTGGTGGCCGAGGCGCAGAGGCGCGGCGGCACGGCGGCCTTCATCGACGCCGAGCATGCGCTCGATCCCACCTACGCCCACAAGCTCGGCGTCAATCTCGACGAGCTCCTCGTCTCCCAGCCCGACACCGGCGAGCAGGCGCTGGAGATCACCGACACCCTGGTCCGCTCCGGCGCGGTGGACGTGATCGTCATCGATTCGGTCGCGGCCCTGACGCCCCGGGCCGAGATCGAGGGCGAAATGGGCGATTCCCTCCCGGGCCTCCAGGCCCGCCTGATGAGCCAGGCGCTGCGCAAGCTCACCGCTTCGGTCGCCAAGACCAAGACGCTCGTGGTCTTCATCAACCAGATCCGCATGAAGATCGGGGTGATGTACGGCAGCCCCGAGACCACCACCGGCGGTCATGCGCTGAAGTTCTACGCCTCGGTGCGCCTCGACATCCGCCGCATCGGCCAGGTCAAGGCGCGAGACGAGGTGATCGGCAACAACGTTAGGGTGAAGGTGGTCAAGAACAAGGTCGCCCCGCCGTTCCGCGAGGTGGAGTTCGACATCATGTACGGCGAGGGGATCTCCAAGCTCGGCGAGATCCTCGACCTGGGCGTCAAGGCCGGGGTGATCGAAAAATCCGGCTCCTGGTTCTCCTTCGGCAGCGAGCGGATCGGCCAGGGCCGCGACAACGCCCGCGATTTCCTCAAGGCCAATCCGGACATCGCCCAGCAGATTGAGGCCCAGGTGCGCGGCTCCGGCGCGAAGATCGACGACGAACTCCTCATCGGCCCGGTCGACGCCCCGCTGGAGTAGGGCAGGCGAAGACGGGGGGAAGCCTTGCGGTCGTGATCCGGATCTACGGGACGGCGCGATCGCGCGCGAGCCGCAGCCTCGTCGCCGCCGAGGAAGTGGGCGCGCGCTATGAGCATGTCCCTCTGATCCCCGAGCCGAACAGCCGCGACCGCGTGACGCTGCTGAGATTGAACCCGAACGCCAAGATTCCGGTCCTCGAGGAGGGTGATTTCGTCATCTGGGAATCCATGGCGATCAATCTCTACCTGGGCGAGCGCTTCGGCGGTCCGCTCTGGCCGACCGGCTTGGAGGCTCGCGCCAAGCTTTATCAGTGGAGCCTCTGGGCCCAGACCTCGCACGACGTGGAGGCCCGCCTGCGCGCCCGTCGCGGCGGCGATCCTGACCTGAAGGCCAAGGCCCAGACCGAGCGGATGGCGGCGCTGGCGGTTCTCGAAGGCGCCCTCCAAGGGCGCTCCTACTTGCTCGGAGAGACGTTCACCCTGGCCGATCTCAATGTCGCGACGACCTTGAGCGAACCCCATGAGAATGGTCTGATCGACGGGGATCTTAATCCGTTCGCCCACGATCTGCCCGCCCTCGCCGACTGGCTCGAGCGCTGCACCGGTCGGGCCTCCTGGGGGAAGGTCAGGAGCCTCCCCTAGCCTTCTCGGCGCGCGAGGAGCGCCGGGCTTGCCAGCGAGGGCGTTTTCGCGCCGTCTGGGTGATGCTAGGGACCGATCATGACTTCGGCCATGACCTCGGTCGGCGACCTGCGTAGCGCCTTCATCTCCTATTTCCAGGGACTGGACCACATCGTCCTGCCCTCGGCGCCGCTCGTCCCCCGCGCCGATCCCTCCCTCCTCTTCATCAACGCCGGCATGGCGCCGCTCAAGGCCTATTTCACCGGCGCGGAGAAGCCGCCTGCGCCCAGAGCCGTCACGGCCCAGAAGTGCGTCCGCGCCGGCGGCAAGCACAACGATCTGGACAACGTCGGCTACACCGCCCGTCACCTCACCTTCTTCGAGATGCTGGGGAATTTCTCCTTCGGCGACTACTTCAAGGAAGCGGCGATCGACTACGCCTGGACCTTCGTCACCCGCGAGCTTGGCCTTGCGCCCGCGCGCCTGATGGCCAGCGTCCACACCTCCGACGAGGAGGCCGCCAGGCTGTGGAAGAAGATCGCCGGCCTTCCGGATTCGCGCATCGTGGCTCTGGAGGAGAACATGTGGTCGATGGGCGATACCGGCCCCTTCGGCCCCAACACCGAGATTTTCTTCGACCACGGGGACGGCGTCGCCGGCGGCCCACCCGGCTCTCCGGAGGAGGACGGTGACCGGTTCGTCGAGATCTGGAACCTCGTCTTCATGCAGTTCGAGCAGATGGAGGATGGCCGAACCCACGATCTTCCCAAGCCCTGCGTCGACACGGGCCTTGGCCTGGAGCGCACCGCCTTGGTCCTGCAAGGGGTGACGAGCGTCTTCGCGACCGACCTCTTCACCCGCCTGATCGCGGCCAGCGAGGAGGTCATCGGAGTTTCCGGGGCCAATGCGACGAGCGCCCACCAGGTCATCGCCGACCATCTTCGCGCCGCCGCCTTCCTCATCGCCGACGGCGTGGGGCCCTCCAACGAGGGCCGGGGCTATGTGCTGCGCCGGATCATCCGAAGGGCCGTGCGCCACGCCCATCAGCTCGGCGCCCACGAGCCGGTGATGCATCGCCTCGTTCCGGCCCTGGTCGAGACAATGGGCGAGGCCTGGAGCGAGCTTGTGCGAGCCGAGCCGGTGATCGAGGCGACGCTGCGGGGCGAGGAGGAGCGGTTCCTGCGCACCCTGGGGCGCGGCATGGGCCTCCTCGAGGAGGCGACGGCGAGGCTGAAGCCCGGCCAGGCCCTTTCCGGTGAGACCGCCTTCAAGCTCTACGATACCTACGGCTTTCCGCTCGATCTGACCCGCGACGTCATCCGCGCGAGGGGCCTGAAGATCGACGAGGCCGGTTTCGAGGCGGCCATGGACCGCCAGCGCGAGAAGGGGCGCGAGGCCTGGACCGGCTCAGGCCAGACCGGGCAGGATAAAATCTGGCTGGATCTTCGCGAGCACTGCGGCGCGACGGTCTTTCTTGGCTACGAGACCGACGAGGCGGAGACGCCGCTCCTCACCCTCGTGCGCGACGGGGTCGAGATCGAGACGGCCGAGGCGGGCGAGGAGGTCTTCGCCCTTTTCGCCGAGACTCCCTTCTACGCCGAGAGCGGCGGCCAGGCCGGCGACCGCGGCCGGGCCTCATGGGCGGGAGGCGAAGCCGAGGTCCTCGACTGTCAGAAGGAGGCCGGCGAGCTCCACGTCCATCGTCTGAAGATCCGCTCCGGCGCGCTCGTCCCCGGCGCGAGGGTCAGGCTCGCGGTCGATCCGGGGAGGCGCGCGGCGACGCGCCTCAACCATTCGGCGGCCCACCTCCTGCACGCCGCCTTGAAGCACGTCCTTGGTCCCCACGTCGCGCAGAAGGGCCAGATGGTCGACGCCGAGCGGATGCGCTTCGACTTCTCCCATGGCGCGCCGCTCACCGCCGCCGAGATCGTCGCCATCGAGACCGAGGTGAACCAAGTGATCGGCCAGAACCTCGCCGCCGAGACCCGCATCATGGCCCCCGAGGCGGCCATCGCCTCGGGCGCCGTCGGCCTCTTCGGGGAGAAATACGGCGAGAGCGTCCGCGTCCTCTCCCTGGGCCGCGGCCTCGAGGGCGAAGGAGCCTATTCGGTCGAGCTCTGCGGCGGCACCCACGTGGCGCGAACCGGCGATCTTGGCCTCTTCGTCATCGTCTCCGAGCAGGGGATCGCAGCGGGGGTGCGGCGCATCGAGGCGCTCACCGGCGAGCGGGCGCGGCGCTGGCTTTCGGAACGGGCCGAGATCGCGAGGCGCGCCGCCGAGGCGCTCCGCGCTCCCATCAACGAGGTGCCAGCGCGCCTGGAGGCCCTCGAGGCGCAGCGACGCCGGCTCGAGAAGGCCCTTGCCGAGGCCAAGCGCCGCCTCGCCATGGGCGAGGGCGGGGGCGCCGCCGGACCTCAGAGCGAGGAGGTGGCCGGGACGCGGTTCCTGGGTCAAGTGCTCGAAGGGGTCGGCGGCAAGGACCTTCGGCCCATGGCCGAGACCTACCGCGCCAAGGTCCCCGACGGGGTGATTGTCCTGAACGGCGTCCTCGACGGCAAGGTCGCTTCCACCGTGGTCGTCACCGGTAAGGCGCGCGAGAGATTCAACGCCGTCGAGCTCGCCAGGACCGCGGTCGCCGCCATGGGCGGCCAGGGGGCAGGGGGCAAGCCCGATTTCGCCCAGGGCGGGGCGAGCGGCGATCCTTTGCGCGCGGCGCAAGGCGTGGCGGCGGTGAAGGCGGCGATCGCCTCCGCTTGAAGACTCAGGCCGGCTCGGCCTCCTCGAGGTGGCGGCGGGCGAGATGCCGCTTGAGCGGTTCGGCGGAGAGCGGTGCGCCCGAGGCTTCCTCGATGAGGGCGGCGAAGGGGACGAGGCTCGCCCGCTCGTGCACATGAGGCTTCACCCAGGCGAAGTAGGGCCGAAAATCGCCCCGGCTGAGGCCCTGCAGGATGTCGCCCTTCTCCTTCAGCGCCGCCTCGAAGAGTTGGCCGGCGATCACCGCCCCGATGGCGTAGTTGGCGAAATAGCCGAAGAGGCCCATCGCCCAGTGGATGTCCTGAAGGCAGCCGCGGTTGAAATCGGGCGGGGTGAGCCCCAGGAGCTGTTCGAACCCCTCGTTCCACGCCTCCGGAAGATCTCTGACTTTCAGGTCGCCCTTCATCATAGCCTGCTCCAGGCGATAGCGGAGGATCACGTGGAGGGGATAGGAGACCTCGTCGGCCTCGGTGCGGATGAATCCGGGATCGAGCCGGCGCCAGGCGTTGCGGACGTTGCGGCCGCTCCACACCTCGGCCTCGCCGCCGAAGATCCTGGCCATCTGAGGGGCGAGCCAGGAAAGGAACTCGGCGCTTCGCCCGGCGTAGCGCTCCAGCGACAGCGACTGGCTCTCATGGAAGCTCGCGCCTCGCGCCTGCCCGGTCGGCCGGAAGGCGAGGCGCCTGGGGAGATTGAACTCGTACATGGAGTGGCCGGCCTCGTGGAGGGTGGCGAAGACGGCGAACTTCGGGTTGGCGATGTCATAGCGGGTGGTGAAGCGCACATCGCCCGGGCTGTGGGGGACGCTGAAGGGATGGGGGGCCTGATCGACGCGGAAGTGGCCCTCCCGGTGGCCGACGGCCAGGGCGATCTCGTGGGCGAGCTTTGCCTGCAACGAGACCTCGACCGCGGGGATCGGCAGGGGCTTTTTCCAGCGGCCCTGACGCTCGCGGACCTTGGCGATGAGCGGGGGAAGGAAAGCCGCAAGATCGGCGAAGATGGGATCGATGAGCGCCTCGGAGACGCCCGGATCGTATTCGTCGATCAGAGCTCCATAGGGGGAAAGCCCCAGCGCCTCGCTCTTGGCCTGACCGATCTGGCGGATCAGCCCGAGAAGCTCCTCGAAAGGCCCGGCGAAGGCGGCGAAGTCGTTTTCGGCCCTGGCCCTCGGCCAGATCGCCTGGAGGGTCTGGGAAAGGCGCGCCTTGGCCGCCACCAGGTCCTTGGGAACGGCGGCGGCATGGCGGGCGAGGCGGCGCATCTCGCTAAGGTCGGCGCGCTCGTCGGCCTCCAGAGCCGGGACCATGGCCTCGGCCTCGGCGAGTTCGCCGGCGGCCTCCTCCGAGCCCATCAGGCCGGCGCGGACTTCGGCGATCGCCGCCATCTCCTCGCCGCGGGCCCACGCCCCGCCACCCGGCATGTGGGTCTGGGAGTCCCAGTTGAGCATCATCGCCGCCCCCTCGAGCTTGGCGGCGAGGGCGAAGCGCTCGGAGACGCGGCGAAACGGATCGGGCTGGGGCGCGGCCATACTAGACGAGCGCCTTTTCGAGATTGGCGGCGACCTTGTCCAGGAAGCCCTCGGTGGTGAGCCAGCCCTGGTGGTCGCCGACCAGGAGGGCGAGGTCCTTGGTCATCGAACCGGACTCCACGGTCTCGACGCACACCTTCTCGAGTGTCTCGGCGTAACGGGAAAGGGCGGCGTTGTCGTCGAGCGCAGCGCGATGGGAAAGCCCGCGCGTCCAGGCGAAGATCGAGGCGATCGAATTGGTCGAAGTCGCCTCGCCCCTCTGGTGGGCGCGGAAATGGCGGGTGACCGTCCCGTGGGCGGCCTCGGCCTCCACCGTCCTGCCGTCAGGGGTCATCAGCACCGAGGTCATCAGGCCCAGCGATCCGAAGCCCTGGGCGACCTCGTCGGACTGGACATCGCCATCGTAGTTCTTGGCCGCCCAGATGAACCCGCCGGACCATTTCAGCGCCGCGGCGACCATGTCGTCGATCAGGCGATGCTCGTAGGTGATCCCGGCGGTCTTGAACCGGTCGTGGAATTCGCTCTCATAGATTCGCTGGAAGATGTCCTTGAAGCGGCCGTCGTAGGCCTTGAGGATGGTGTTCTTGGTGGAAAGATAGACTGGGTAGTTGCGCTTGAGGCCATAGGTGAGGCTGGCGCGGGCGAAGTCCTCGATCGAGGAATCGAGGTTGTACATGGCCAACGCCACGCCCGATCCTGGATAGTCGAAGACTTCATGCTCGATCACCTCGCCGTCCTCGCCCTCGAAGCGGACGGTAAGGCGGCCCTTCCCCGGAACGAGGAAGTCGGTCGCCTTGTACTGGTCGGCGAAGGCGTGGCGGCCGATGATGATCGGCTGGGTCCAGCCGGGGATGAGACGCGGGACATTGCGGCAGAGGATCGGCTCGCGGAAGACGACGCCGCCCAGGATGTTGCGGATGGTGCCGTTTGGCGACTTCCACATCTGCTTCAGATCGAACTCGGCCACCCGCGCCTCGTCGGGGGTGATGGTGGCGCACTTCACGCCCACGCCGCAGCGCTGGATGGCCCTCGCGGCCTCCACCGTCACCTCGTCGTTGGTGGCGTCACGGTGCTCGATGCCGAGGTCGAAGTATTGAAGAGGAATGTCGAGGAACGGGAAGACCAGCTTTTCCTTGATCATCTTCCAGATGATCCGGGTCATCTCGTCACCGTCGATGTCGACCACCGGATTGGCGACCTTGATCCTGGCCATGGCGAAAAAGGCGTGCTCTCCTTGGGGGGAAGGGGATGAGCTTAGGGCCCGGCCCTGCGCTCGGCAGGCCTATAAAGGCTGGCGCGGCGCGGGGAAAGGCGCGAGGCTCGAGCCTCCAATGAGGGAAGGCCCATGACCCGCGCGATCCGCGTTCACGACAAAGGGGGTCCGGAGGTCCTCGCCTTCGAGGAGGCGGAGGTCGGTGCGCCCGGCAAGGGCCAGGCGCGCCTTCACCAGACCGCCGTCGGCCTCAACTTCATCGACGTCTATCACCGCACCGGGCTCTATCCGCTCCCCCTGCCCTTCATTCCTGGAGTGGAAGGCGCCGGGATCGTCGAAGAGGTGGGCGAGGGCGTGAGCGAGGTGAAGACGGGCGAGCGGGTCGCCTACGCCGGCGCGCTGGGAGCCTACGCCGAGGCGCGCCTCGTACCCGCCGACCGCCTGGTTCCCATACCGGATGGGGTGAGCGACGAAGAGGCCGCCGCGGGCCTCCTCAAGGGCCTCACCGTCCATTACCTCATCCGCCGCACCCATGAGGTGAAGGCCGGCGAAACGCTCCTCGTCCACGCCGCAGCCGGAGGAGTAGGGCTCATCCTCTGCCAATGGGCCGCGCACCTGGGCGCACAAGTGATCGGCACGATCTCGACCCGCGAGAAGGCCGAGCTCGCCCACGCCCACGGCTGCGCCCATCCGATCATCACCGGCGAGACCGACTTCGCCCAAGAGGTGAAGCGCCTCACCGCCGGGAAAGGCGTCCCGGTGGTCTACGACTCGGTCGGCCAGGCGACCTTCCTCAAATCTTTCCAGTGCCTGGCCCCGCTCGGCCTGATGGTCCTCTTCGGCCAGTCCTCGGGCGAGGTCGCGCCGCTGGCGCTCAACTTCCTCCAGCAGGGATCGTGGTTCGTCACCCGCCCGACGCTGGCGACCTATCTCGCGGCGCGCGTCGAGCTTCTGGCCGCGGCGGAGACGTTCTTCGGCCTCGTCGCCTCTGGCGTGGTGAAGATCGAGGTCAACCAGCGCTTCGCGCTGAAGGAGGCGGCGGAGGCCCACCGCGCCCTGGAGGGCCGGCGCACGACGGGCTCGACCGTCCTCATCCCCTGAGCGTCAGTCGCATCTCAGCGTCGATCCTGTTCAGTCGACCCGGGCTGAACGCACATGCATGAGCCTTCTCTACCCAATGGCCCCGACCGCCAGGCGCGCAAAGCCCGCCATCGTCTTTTCCCGCGAGGCCGCGGTGGCGATCGAGCCCGAGAGCAAGCCGGTGATAAGGAACCTCGTGCCGTCGGCGAGCCGCGCGATCCCCATGTCCACGGTCGCCGGCGTGAAGCCAAGATCGGTCGGGGTCGCCGCGCCGGCATGGAAAAATCGCGCGCCGGCGGGAAGGCCGGCGGCCAGGAGCGGCGTTTCGCTTCTCGTGGTTTCCATCAGCGTGAGGAGGAGGTTGGTGGACTTCGTCGAAAGGAGCTGGCCGAGCGCCAGCTTGTAGAGGAAGAGGATCGCCGCCTCCGGGGTCGTGGTGTCGCGCGGATCGGAAATGTAGGCGTTCATCGCGCTCTGGCGGGCCTCGGCCGGGACCTCGTCGCGCGCGGCCAGCCACGCCGCCTCGTCTTTCCAGGCCGCCTCGAACGTCCCCATGCCGGCCATCGCCTCGCGGCGCTGGCGATCATAGCGGTCGACGCGCATGTCGGTGACCCCATGGCCCTGGAGCCAGGCGGTGACTGCGCCCGGTCCTCCGATCGCGGCCAGGATGACGTCGCAGGCGGTGTCGTCGCCCCTCTGGAGGGCGAGCGCGATGAGGTCGATGGCCGGCATCTCTGCGGCATGGCCCTGCGGGGGGTCCGGCCAGCGACGGTTGATGGCGCTCGGCGGCGGGGAGAGGTCGAGATCCGTGATCCGGATCCGGCGATCGATGTTGAGGGTTCCGGCGTCAACCTGAGCGAAGGCCGCGGCGGCGATCGGGAGCTTGGCCGCGCCAGCGAGCGGGAAACGGCTCGAGCGTTGGAGGAACCAGGACTGCGTCCCTTCGGGGAGCATCACCCCGGCTCCGAAAGCGGCGGGGGCGACGGCGGCGGCGATCTTCCCACCTCGGCCGTCGAGCCTGGCGTCGTCGAGGACGCCCTTTCGGCGGGCCGGCGGGGCGCGGCGAGCGCATCCGCTGAGGAGCGCGGCGGCGCCGGCGAGGAGGCAGGTTCGGCGGGACTCCATCATCGAGCGTGCAAAGCACATCGGCGCCCGCCGCGGAAAGGGGCCGATCGGAATTTCCCCGGCGCGCCGCGTGGCCTCTGTGGAAACCCTGTCCTAGTATTGATCGGAGGGGCGCCGACGAAGGGAAGAACCATGCTGAGCGAGACGCTGAGACGCGAGACCATCCTGGCCGTGGACGACCTGGCGCAGGACCTGATCTCCATCAGCCATCGCATCCACGCCGAACCGGAGCTGGCCCTCGAGGAGGTCAAGTCGGCGGCGCTTCTGGCCGGAGAACTCGAGCAACGCGACCTTCCGGTGCAAAGGGAGGCCTTCGGGCTTGCCACCGCGCTCGTCAGCGAATTCGGCCGCTCCGATGGGCCGCGGATCGCCATCCTCTCCGAATACGACGCTCTTCCGGGCATTGGCCACGCCTGCGGCCACAACATCATCGCCGCCGCCGGCCTCGGCGCCGCCCTTGCCCTTTCCCGGCTCGAGCTTCCCGGAAGGGTGCGCTGGCTCGGCACCCCGGCCGAGGAGCGGTACGGCGGCAAGGAGCTGATGGCCAGAGCCGGAGCGTTCGAGAAGGTGGACGCGGCGATGATGATCCATCCCGCCAACCACGACTTGGTCTCCAACCCCACGCTCGCCATCGCCGAGGTCGACGCCATCTACCATGGCCGGGCGGCGCACGCGTCCTCCTCGCCCTACCTCGGCCTCAATGCCCTGGACGCGGTGGTCGGGGCCTATCAGGCGATCGCGCAGCTTCGCCAGCACATCCGGGGCGATGAGCGCATCCATGGGATCATCACCGAGGGCGGGCTTGCGCCCAACGTTGTTCCCGAACGGGCGGCTTGCCAGTTCTATGTGCGGGCCGCCAATGCCGCGCGGCTGGGCGAGCTCAAGCGCCGCGTCCAGGCCTGCTTCGAGGCGGGGGCGCTCTCCTCCGGCTGCCGTCTCGAGCTCGTCTGGGGTGAAGCCGACTATCTCGACCTGAAGACGAGCTGGCCGGCGGCCCGCATCTTCGAACAACACGCCCGATCCCTGGGCCGGGTCTTTACGCCTGCCGAAGACCTGCCGCCGGGCAAGACCGGCTCGACGGACATGGGCAACGTCAGCCACCGGGTGCCCGCGATCCATCCCATGTTGGCCGTGGCGCCTCACGACGTCTCGATCCACAATCCCCAATTCGCCCGGTGGGCGGCCTCCGAACGCGGCGACATGGCGGTGATCGACGGAGCCAAGGCCCTCGCCCTCACCGCGCTCGAGCTGATGGCCGACGAGGCGGCCCTCGCCGCCGCCCGCCGCGACTTTCAGGCGACGGCCGAGGCCTCCCGCACCTCGCTCGGCCTCGTCGGCGCGGGCGACCCGGGTGGCGGCGGGGGCGCTCATCAGCAAAACGGCCAGCACGTCCACGCCGGAGGCTGCGGCTGCGCCTGAATCGGCCCACCGCGCAGCGCTCCTTTGGATCCTCCCGCTTTCCGAAATCCGGCGATCATCCTCGATGAGCCCCAACTCGGCGAGAACATAGGGGCGGCGGCGAGGATCATGGCCAACTTCGGCCTTGCCGAGCTGCGCCTTTCCCGCCCCCGTGAGGGCTGGCCACAGGAAAAAGCCTTCGCGGTCGCCTCCGGAGCGATCTGGCCTCTTCAGGATGCGCGCGTCTTTCCCGGCGTCGCCGAGGCGATCGGCGATCTCCACTTCGTCCTCGCCGCCACCGCTCGGCCGAGGGAGGCGCCGCTTCCCGTCTTTACGCCCAAGGAAGCGGCGGGACTTCTCGTCGAGCGCGCCCGAAAAGGCCTCGCCGCCGGTCTCCTCTTTGGCGGCGAGCGCGCCGGTCTTGCGACCGCCGACATCGCCCTTTGCGCCGGCGTCGTCACCGTTCCGGTCGATGAGCGCTTCGGCTCGCTCAACCTCGCCCAGGCGGTCGCGATCCTCGCCTACGAATGGCGTCTCACCCAGGAGAGCTCGGCTCCCGCGAAGTTCGGCCGGCCCCCGCCGGCGGCCGACGGGGCGAGCCTAGCTGGCCTCTTCCACCATCTGGAGGGCGAACTCCAAGACGCCGGCTTCTTCCATCCGCCGGAGAAGAAAAGGACGATGGTGCGCAACCTTCGCGCCCTCCTCACCCGCGCCCAGATGAGCGAGCAGGAGGTCCGGACGCTGCGGGGCGCCGTCGCCGCCCTTTCCAGGGGCCGCGGACGGGTCCTCGCCAAGCTCGCCGCCAAGGCGCGGGAGACCTGATCGGCCTCTTAGAAGATGGCGAGACTCCAGCCGATGAGCCTCAGGCCCAGATGCCGCGCCACAGCTCGCGAGGCGGAGTTGGAGAGCGCGCAGGAATAGAAGAGCTCGCGGCCGGCGAGCATCGGGTGGCGCGACCATGCGGCGGTGAGCGCCGAGGCGTGGCCGCGGCGGCGATGGCTCTCAAGAGTGTAGATCCCGATCTCAGCGCCCCTCCTTGAGAGGCGCGCGGCGAAGGCGAGGGCGGCGATCTCGCTTTCGAGGAGGGCGGCGCACCACGGTGGCCAGAATTCGCCTGCGTCGGTGAAACCTGCCTTGGCGAGCGCCGGAGAGACCCCCTCCTGGGCGAGGCGCGCCAGCAGGGCCTCGCCGTGCGGCTCGCCGCTTCGCACCAGATTCGCGCTCCCGGGGGAGGCCGAAAGCCCATGGGGCAGATGGTGGATGAGGTGGGTCTCCCTCACCTTGGGGACCGCGATCGCCTCGGAGAGGCGCGCCAGACATGCCGGCGCCCTGGCGGGATCCGTCCAGTCCGGCGCTTCGCGCACCGCCGCACGGAGATCCTCGGCTTCCCTCATCCGGATCCCGCTTTCCAGGGCGAGTCGCAAGCCGGCGGACGAGGCGAAAAGGGCGATCCTTGGACCCGGCGAGCGCGGAGGATCGTTCTCGCTCTCGATCCTTCCCTCGGAGGAGAGGACGAAGAGGGTTTCGAGATCGATCTGGATCAACCGGCGGTCGTCAAGGGTCGGCCTGGGCTCCATGCCGGCTCCTCGCCCGAGCCGCCCGGCTTGACAATCCCCCCTGCCGCAGCCACGAAGCCGCGCCCTCGCCCTGGCCCAATCAGGTCGGAGCGGGACGATGACGGGTGATGCGTAGGCCGCCGTTGCAATCGCCCTCCCGATTTGCCGGGAAGGCCGGACCGCATCGAAATTGGGAAGTAGTCACGCGCATGTCCAAGCGCCACCAGGCCAAGTACAAGCTCGACCGCCGGATGGGCGAGAACATCTGGGGTCGGCCCAAGAGCCCGATCAACCAGCGCTCCTATGGTCCGGGCCAACACGGCCAGAGACGCAAGAGCAAGGTCTCCGACTTCGGCCTGCAGCTGCGCGCCAAGCAGAAGCTCAAGGGCTACTACGGAAATCTCACAGAGCGGCAGTTCTCCCGCACCTACGAGGAGGCGGCCAGGCGCAAGGGCAACAGCTCGGAGAACCTGATCGCCCTTTTGGAGTCGCGTCTGGATGCGGTGGTCTATCGCGCCAAGTTCACCCCGACCGTCTTCGCCGCCCGGCAGTTCGTCAACCACGGCCACGTCATGGTCAATGGCCGGCGGGTCACCATCCCCTCCTTCAGGGTCAAGGTCGGCGATCTTGTCCAGGTCAAGGAGCGCTCGCGGAACATGGCCCTGGTGCTCGAAGCCCAGCAGCTCTCCGAGCGCGAGACGCCCGACTACATCGAGGTCGACGCCAAGGCCTTGACCGCCCGCTTCGTGCGCGTGCCGGAATTGGCCGAAGTTCCCTACCCGGTGAAGATGGAGCCCAATCTGGTGGTGGAGTTCTACGCCTCCTGAGCGCAGGGGCCGCCTCCCCTCCCACCGCAGGGCTCTGCCCGGGCCGGTTCGCCGGCGTGCGCGCCGCCTTCGAAGAGAACTTCGCCGCCAGAGGCGACATCGGGGCCTCGTTCGCCGCGACCGTCGAGGGCGAACCCGCCATCGATCTCCACGGCGGGTTTCTCGATACCGAACGGAGCCGCGCATGGCGCGAGGAGACGCTCGTCTGCGTCTTCTCCTCGACCAAAGCCGCGCTCGCGCTCTGCGCCCTGTGGCTCGCCGACGGCCGCGGCCTTGATCTCGACGCGCCCGTCAAGCGCTACTGGCCGGAATTCTTAGCGAGCGAAGTCACCACCCGGCAGTGCCTTGCCCACACCGCCGGGCTTCCGGGCTGGGAGGAGCCGCGCGAGACGGCCGACCTCTACGATTTCGAAAAGTGCGCCGCCGCCCTGGCGCGCCAGGCTCCGTGGTGGAGGCCGGGGGGCGAGTGGCATTACCACGCCCTCACCCAGGGCTTCCTGGTGGGCGAGATCATCCGCCGGATCGATGGCCGCCCCGTCGGCCGGCTCCTCGCCGAGGAGTTCGCTGGGCCTCTGGGGGCCGATCTCTTCATCGGCGCCGGGCCCGATCTCGACCGGCGGATCGGCCCGATCATCCCAGGCCTCGCCGGCCCGCCGCCTCCTTCACCCCCGGAGGGCAGCATCGAGGCGCGTATGGCGGCCAATCCACCGTTTTCCATGGAGACAGCTCTCGAGATCCCGTTCCGTCGAGCCGAGATTCCGGCCGCCAACGGCTTTGGCGCCGCGCGCGCCCTGGCGCTTCTGATGGCCCCGCTCGCCTGCGGCGGCGAGGCCCGCGGCCGGCGATTCCTCTCCGCGGCGGGGGCCGCGCGCGCCCTGGACCCCGCCTGGAGAGGGACCGATCCGGCGAGCGGCCTCCCCTTCGTCTTTGGGACCGGCTTCGCGCTCGCGCTTGGCCCCATCTCCTTCGGCTCGGGGGCCTGCGGCTTCTGGGGCGGGGCCGGCGGATCCCTGGCCGGCTTCGATGCCGGGCGGCGGGTGAGCTTCGCCTATGTCCCCAATCGGATGGGGAACTGGCCATTCGGCGATCCGCGCAACATGAGCCTCGTCTCAGCCCTCTACCGCGGGCTCGAAGCAGTCTAGGCGCCGTTCCGCGGGCGGGAGGCTGCCAGGGATTGGACGATCTCGGCGTGGCGGGCCCGGGAGAGGCCATAGCCCATCATGATCACCACCGCGATGAAGGTGAGGACGGACGCGCCGGGCCCGTAGATGAGGCCGAGCGCCTTGACCGAGGCCGCGCTCACATGGGCGCCGGCATGGGAATTGTGGGGGAAGCCGATGAAGTCCAGGGCGAGGCCGGAGAGCAGCGTCCCAATGCCGGTCGAGGCTTTGGCGGAGAGGTTGATCCCGGCGAAGTAGAGCCCCTCGCGGCGGGCGCCGAAGAGCTGGTCGTGCTCGTCGGCGGCGTCCCCCATCATCGACTGGAATCCGATGAGGGCGGCGCTCGACCCGGCGCCGACGCATACCAGGGCGAAACAGAGCGCGATGAAACCGTCGGAGACCGAAGGAATGAGTCCGGCGAGCTTCAGCGGGACCGGAGCGATCTGACCTGCGAAGATCAACATCAAGCCGGCGAGCGCGAGGGTTCGCTTTTCGAGTCGGGAGGCGAGCCAGGACATCACCACGATCCCACCGGCCAGTCCGCCCGTATAGATGAGGGTGAGATCGCCCATCGCCTTGGCCGTCAGACGCCAGAAATAGCTGTAGGCGTACAGGGTGAGCGGAGTGGCGACGCCGAGGCCCACGAAGAGGATCAGGCAGCCGCTGAAGAGAATGCGGAACGAGCGGTTTCGGAAAATCTCGGCAATCTCGGCGGCGAACCGCGCCAGCCCCCCCATTCGCTGGCTGTGGGCCGGCGCGGCGTGCAGCCGTGCGCGATGGCCCAAGGTCCCAAACCCCGAGACGAGACCGCACACTGCAAGAACCGCGGCGAAGGCGATGGCGAAAGCCAGATATCCGGCGCGGTGGGTGGTTCCGCCCGGGCCGGCCAGGAACAGCCGGTAGCTGAGGAGCGTGGCGATGACCGTGCCGATGACGCCCATCGCCACGCGCGAGGCGACGATGGTCGAGCGCTCGGTATAGTTCTCGGTGACCTCCGCCCCGAACGCGAAATAGGGCACTTGGAAGAGCGACAGCCCGATGCGGAGGAGAAGCGAGAAGCCCGTGGCGTAGGCGAAGAGACCCCAGCCGTGAAGGCTGGCCGGAATGGAGAAGAGGGCGATGAGGGCCAAGGCCGCTGGAATCGGCGCGCCCAGGAGGAAAGGGTGGCGCCGGCCCAGGCGCGATCGCAGATTGTCCGACCAGGAGCCGACCAGGGGATCGATGAAGGCGTCGGCGCAGATGGCGATGAGGCCCGAAAGGCCGGCCAGCGCCCCGGACATGCCGCAGACGATGGTGAGATAGAAGAGAAGGAAATTGGCGAGAGCGAAGTTGATCATCACCTCGACGGCGTCGCCGAGGCCATAGAGGCCGATGAACCGAAGCTTCAGACGCGGCGTACCTGCGCCGGCAGCCGTAAACGGAGCCAGCGCGCTTTCCTGCGGATCAGCGATCGGTTGGGACAAGAAAATCGCCGTCGCCGAGGCGCCGCGGGTCAAGGGACATGGCCCACCTTAGGCGCCGGCCAGCCTACCGGGCAACCATCATCCTCGTGTCCCGATTCCGACGTTCGAACCGCCTGGGGCGATCGCCGGCCGAACGTCGGAATCGAGAAGGCTGCAAGCCAGCTAATGAATCTAGTGTCGTTGACGAATGACGTCCGTCACTGAGCCCTCCCCGAACCGGAAACGAACGTCAAATTCACGACACGAGCGGACCCAAGGCTTCCAATCGGGAAAGCGTGGCCGGGTCCGCCTCGCCGGCGAAGAAGAGATCGAGGTTTCGGCCAAAGACGCTCTTCCTGCCGGCGACTTCGGCGAAGAGGGTCATGGAGGAGCGGAACTTCATGGCGTCGACCGGGCCGAAGACCGCCTCGGCGCTCCTGCCCTCACGTCCCCACCGCTCGGCCAGACCGGCGCATTCGGCGAGCCTCGAGCCAAGGACCGGATCAGCGAGGAAAGCCGCCGCTTCGGCTCGCGAGGTGATGGCGTACCGCCGGCTCATCGGGCTCGAGCCGAGGCCGGCGATCTGAGGGAAGACGAACCACATCCAATGGCTGGCCTTGCGCCCTTCGGCGAGCTCGGCCCGGACGGCCTCGATCACGCCCGCCTGGGCGTTGGTGAAGCGCTGAAGATCGAATCGATCGGAATCCATCCGGCCCGACGCCGGATCCGCTCAGGCCTCGGTGAGGAGGCCCTTGTCCCTCAGCAGGGTCTTGAGCTCGCCCGATTGGAACATCTCCCGGACGATGTCGCAGCCGCCGACGAATTCGCCTTCGACATAGAGTTGGGGGATCGTCGGCCAGTCGGAGAAGACCTTGACGCCGACGCGAAGCTCATCGCTCTGGAGCACGTTCACGCCGGCGAAGTCGACCCCGAGGTGATCGAGGATCTGGACCACCACGGCCGAAAAGCCGCAGCCGGGCTGGTCGGGCGTCCCCTTCATGAAGAGCGCCACCTTGTTCTCGTCGATGGTCTTTTGGATGAACTCGGCGACGCTCGGCGCTTCGAGGGTCTGGGACATGGGGGAACCTTTGACTTGCCATTCGCGCCGGGCGCGGAGCCTCAAGAGCTAGGTGCCGCCGGCCGCCGGGTCAAGCGGCGGCGGGCTGCGGACCCTCACTCAGCCGCCACGGTCTCGAGCGCCAGGGCGTGGAGTTCTCGGCCCATCTTGCCGCCCAGGGCGGAATAGACGAGTTGGTGCGCGCGCACCCGCGAAAGGCCCTTGAATGCCGGCGAGACGATCCTCGCGCGATAGTGATCGCCGTCGCCGGCAAGGTCCTCGAGGCTGATCTCCGCCTCGGGGAATGCGGCTCTGAGGGCCGCTTCCAGCTCTTGGACGCGCATCGCCATGACTCGGCCTCAACTTTTCCTTAATGCCTCTTAACGGATGATGAGCCGCCGACCTATATGAGGCGTGGCGCCCGGACGCGACGATTCGAATCGGCAGGCGTTGCGGGGCCAAGGTGGAAGCGGGCTGGGCAAGGTGGCGCGAACAGTTCTGACCGCTCTTCTGGCGCTCTCCCTGGCGGGATGCGCCTCGGTGCGCGCCCATCTCGCCTTCTGGCGCCACGGCGCTCGAAACTCCCCTCAGACTGCGGTGATCCGGGCCCCCAAGATCCATCCGGGCCTGTGGGCGATCCTTGATGACGGCTGCGCCAAGCCCGGCGGCGCTGATATCCAGAGCTGGCCCTCGTGCGCCCAGCCGTTCTGGATCGGCAGCGGCTATGCGGTGGTCGTCCGCTCGCTCGCCGAGCGCAACGGCTTCGAGCAGAGCTATAAGGCCGACTACAAGATAGCCGCCGGCGCCCCGCTGATCGCCGAGGTCGGCGACCGCAATCGCCGGCTCTTCCTCGCCCTCACCGACCTTTCAAGGGATAACGACGGCGAGCTCGTCGGCGCGACCGGCGCGGCCTTCGGCTGCCCCAACGAGGAGGACGGCGAGTTCGTGCTCTCGCCCAGCGACAGCGGTTGCGATTCCGCCCCGCCGGAGCGGGTCCGCCGGGCCGCTCAGGCGACGCTCGCCAATCCAGCCGCCCTGACTCGCGTCGCCTGGATCGCTTCGGGCGCGCCGAAGATCTAATCCGGCCCGGCCATCAAGGCCGGAAGCCACGCCTCGTTCGCTTTGCGCAATTCGCCAAGGTCGAGATCAAAGAGCCCCGCGGAGGCGAAGCGCTCGCCGCCGGCGAGGCCCACCTCGGCGACGTCGATCCCCTCCGCCAGGGCCTGGGCGATGAGGGCTTCCGGTTCGCCGGTCGAAACCAGATAGCGGCCCTGGTCCTCGCAGAAGAGAAAGATGTGGGCGTGCTCGGTGCTGGAGGGCGCCAGCGCCACGCCGATGCCTGAGGCCAGGGCCATCTCGGCCGCGGCGAGGAGAAGCCCGCCGTCCGAGAGATCGTGGACGGCGGCAAGACGGCCTTCGGCGATGAGGCGGCGCACGAATTCGCCATGACGCCGCTCGGCGGTGAGATCGACCGGCGGCGGGGCGCCCTCTTCCCTTCCAAGGATCTCGCGAAGATAGAGGCTCTGGCCCATTTCCCCGCGGCTGACGCCGATCACGAGCAGGACCTCGCCGGCCGTCATCCCTGCCGCGCTCGCCCGCGTCTGGGCGTCCTCGAGGAGCCCGACCGCGCCGACCACCGGGGTGGGCGGAATGGCCGCCCCGTCGGTCTCGTTGTAGAGGCTGACGTTGCCGCTCACCACCGGAAGATCGAGCGCGGCGCTGGCCTCGGCCATGCCATCGATGGCGCGCACCAGTTGGCCCATGACGTTCGGCCGCTCGGGACTGCCGAAGTTGAGGCAGTCGGTGAGCGCCAGCGGGGTCGCTCCGACCGCGCAGAGGTTGCGCCACGCCTCGGCGACAGCCTGGCGGCCGCCTTCGAAGGGATCGGCGGCGACATATCTGGGCGTGCAGTCGCTGGTGAGGGCGAGCGCCTTCCTCGTCCCATGGATGCGGACGATCCCGGCATCGGCGGACCGCTCACAGGCGGCAAGGGTGTCGGCCATCACGTGACGGTCGTACTGCTCCCAGATCCACCGCCTGGAGGCGAGGTCCGGGGAAGCGATGAGGGAAAGGACCGCCTTCGCCCAATCGGCAGGCGGAGGGACCTCGGCCGGGTCGAGCGGCTCGGGTGTGGGCGGAACGCTCCACGGCCGATCGTAGAGGGGCGCATCGCGGGTCATGGGCTCCAGGGGCAGATCGCAGACGATATTTCCCCCGTGGCGAAGGGTGATCCGTCCGCTCGAATCGGTCTTGCCGATCACCGCCGCATCGAGGCCCCATTTGGCGAACACCCGCTGGGCGTCCGCCTCCCTTCCAGGCTTGAGGATAGCCAGCATCCGTTCCTGGCTTTCCGAGAGCATGATCTCGGCGGGGCTCATCGCCTCCTCGCGCAGCGGGACGAGGTCGAGATCGAGCGTGATCCCCAGGCCGGCCTTGCCGGCCATTTCGACTGCCGAGGAGGTGAGGCCGGCCGCCCCCATGTCCTGGATCGCCGCCACGGCCCCAGCCTCCATCAGCTCGAGCGTCGCCTCGATGAGCAGCTTCTCGGCGAAGGGATCGCCCACCTGCACGGTCGGGCGCTTCTCGGTCGAGGCCTCGTCGAACTCGGCCGATGCCATGGTCGCCCCGTGGATGCCGTCGCGGCCGGTCTTGGAGCCGAAATAGACCACGGGAAGATCCGGGGCGGGGGCGGCCGAGCGGAAGATCGCGTCGGTGCGGGCGATCCCCACGCACATGGCGTTGACCAAGATGTTGCCGTTGTAGCCCCTGTGGAAGTTGGTCTCGCCGCCAAGGGTGGGAACGCCCACGCAATTGCCGTAGCCGCCGATCCCGGCGACGACGCCCGTGAGGAGCGCGCGCGTTCTGGGATGGGCCGGATCGCCGAACCTCAGGGCGTTCAAGAGCGCGATGGGCCTCGCCCCCATCGTGAAGACATCGCGCATGATCCCTCCGACCCCGGTCGCCGCCCCCTGATAGGGTTCGATGAAGGAAGGGTGGTTGTGGCTCTCCATCTTGAAGACGGCGGCGAGGCCCTCGCCGATATCGACCACCCCGGCGTTCTCGCCCGGCCCCTGAATCACCCGCGGACCGTCGGTGGGAAAGCGCGCCAGGTGGCGCTTTGAGGACTTGTAGGAGCAGTGCTCGCTCCACATCGCCGAAAAAAGGCTGAGCTCCACCACGTTCGGCTCGCGGTTGAGCCGTCGCACAATGAGGGTGTACTCCTCCTCGGCAAGCCCGAGTTCGCGGGCGAGGTCGAGGCCTTCGGCGGACCGGCGAGCGGGCTCCATGGCGCCCGCTTCTACCTGCGCCGGTCCCCAGACGCCACGGTTCGCGCCAAACGCGCCATGGCTCGTCCCGACCGGTTTTCAAGCCCGGCCGCAGCGATATTTCGTCGGACGGCATTAAGAAAATTTCACAATCTAAGCACTGTTAAGACTATCTGAACGATGCTAAGTTTCGGGTCAAATGCGGGGCGGCGCTCCTGCCGCCCCGTCTCCCAACAAGGGGCTCTCTCATGAAACACGCACTCGCTGGCGCGGGCCTCGCCGCTCTCGTCTCACTTCTCGCCGCTCCGGCTTTCGCCGGCGGCCTTTCCGCCACCCTCGTCGAACCCGGCGCCGCCCAGTTCGTCGCTTCCGACACCGTCTGGCATTGTTCGGGCCAGGATTGTTCGGCCGGCTACACCTCGGATGTCTCCTTCGGCCTCGCCGGATGCGAGGGCCTTGTCCGGCAGGCCGGCCGGGTGACTGCCTTCTCCGATCCCTCCGGCCAGCTCTCGGCCAAGAAGCTCGAGAAGTGCAACAAGGTCGCCAAGACGCCCACGGCGGTGGCCCAGGCCCGGCGGTGAAACGCCAGACTCCCTTCAGAAGAGAGTCCGCTGACGACCCCCTCCTTTTCGCGGAGGGGGTCGCTCCAGACATGGACTAGCCGCTGGCGGCGAGACTCTGGAAGAGGAGTGCGCCGTCCGAAGATCCGAGCGCATCGTCGAAGGCCCGGTCGGGGTGGGGCATGAGGCCAAGCACATTGCCCGCCTCGTTCAGAATGCCGGCGATGTCGCGGGCTGAACCGTTGGGATTGTCGAGGTAGCGGAAGACCACCCGCCCCTCTCCCTCGAGCCGGTCGAGCGTCGCCTCGTCGGCGAAATAGTTTCCCTCGCCGTTGCCGACCGGAAGGCGGATCCGCCGGCGCTCGCCGAACGCGGCGGTGAACCGCGTCTGCTGGTTGACGACCTCCAGCTCCACCTGCCGGCAGACGTATCTCAGCCCGGCGTTGCGCAACAGGGCGCCTGGCAGCAGACCCGCCTCGCAGAGGACCTGGAAGCCGTTGCATACCCCCGCGACGGCGACGCCTCGGCCGGCAGCGCTGCGCACCGCCGTCATCACCGGCGAGAGCGCAGCCATGGCTCCGGGCCGAAGATAATCGCCATAGGCGAAGCCGCCTGGCAGAACGATGAGATCGAGGCCCGCGGGGAGCTCGCTCTGCTGGTGCCAGACCATCTCGACCTTCGCTCCGGTGGAGGTCTGCAGGGCGCTGGCGCAGTCCCGATCGCAGTTCGAGCCGGGGAAGACGACGACCGCGGCCTTCATCCCGCGAGCGACCGCCCCGGGGGCGCTGGAGAGCCCGGCTCTCGCGGATGGGGCGAGGCGCCGATCACCCGATCTCCACGCGGTAGCTCTCGATCACCGGATTGGCCAGGAGCCGATCGCACATGGCCTTCGCCTCGGCCTCGGCCTCGACGGCGCTGGCGACCTGAAGCTCCATCTCGATCACGCGCCCGACGCGGACCGCTGAGACCTTAGGCCAACCCAGGCCATGGAGGGCGTTCTCGACCGCCTTTCCCTGGACGTCCAGGACCCCCGATTTCAGAAAGATTTCGACCTTGGCCCGCATTCCGCCGCTCGGCTGCCCTCGCCCCGGCCTTGTAGAGCAGGAACCAGGATTCGGGCCAGCCTCAGCCCGCCTGCGCCAGATCGCCGCCCGCCTCCACCCGCCGCCATGACCTGGGCGAGGCGAGAAGGGCCTTGGCCAGCGCATCGTTCAGTTCATGGCCGCCGAGGCGGGCGTGATAGCGGCCGATCAGCGGTCCGCCCAGGAGATAGAGGTCGCCCACCGCGTCCAAGATCTTGTGGCGGACGAACTCGTCCGGCCAGCGAAGCCCCTCGGGATTCAGCACCGCCTCCTCACCCACCGCCACGACGTTGTCGAGCGAGGCGCCCCGAGCGAGGCCGCAGGCGCGCAGCTTGTCGAGATCGGAAGCGAACCCAAACGTGCGGGCGGCGGCGATCTCGGCGCGGAAGACGGCCTCGTCCATGATGAGGTCCAGCTTCTGGCGTCCGACCGCCGGATGGTCGAAGTCGATCTCGTAGGCGACCTCGAATCCCTCGGCGGGCGAGAGGCGGGCGCTCCGCTCGCCCTCGACCACCTCGACCTCTTCGAGCACCTCGATGTATTGCCGCGCCGTCCGCTGCGGTCGGCGCCCGCCCTTCTCCAGGGCGGCGATGATCGGCCTCGTCGATCCGTCGAGGACTGGCACCTCCCCGCCGTCGATCTCGATGAGGGCGTTGTCGATTCCGAGCGCCCACAGCGCCGCCATCAGGTGCTCGATGGTGGCGACCGCGACGCCCTCGGAATTGGCGATGGTGGTGCCAAGCTTGGTGCTGCGGACCAGCTCGCTCCTCGCCGGCACCAGGCCCTGGCCGGCGGATGCCGACTGCACGAGGAAGCGGATTCCTTCGTCGGCCGCGGCAGGGCGTGCGACAACGCGGACGTGCTCGCCGGAATGGATGGCGATCCCGCTGAAGCCGGCCGGACCGGCGAGGGTATGTTGAAGCTCGGGCGACAAGCGGCGTCCTTTCCTGAGCGGGAGCCCGCTTTCAGGACTCCGCCGCGTTCACCAACCCTGATCGGACTAGGAAGGGAAGCGGGGAGAGTCGCAAGACAACTCCTGTTTCCCCGTGTTTCTCCGCCATCCCCTCGAATAAGCGCCGATTTCTAGTTGGCGAGGCGGCGAAGGAAGGAGGGGATTTCGAGATCTTCTCCATCCTCCGGCTCGATCTCCTCACCCGATTCCGGAGCCGCCTGCTGGGTTGTCCTCAGCTGGGGCGAGCCCGAAGTGAAGGCTCTTTTGGGCCGCCCGAACATCGAGAGGAACCCTCCCTTGCGACGACGACCGTCGGCGTAGTGAGCCGGACCGAAGAGCGGCTCCTCGTCCTCCTCCTCTCCGCCGACCGCCGGATCGATGATCCGGACCACCGTAGGGGCCGCGGCCGGAGCTTCGAGGGCGAGGTCGGGTTGGCTTTCCCCCGCCGCTTCGACCGCTTCAGTCAAAGTGTAGCCGGCCGCCCTCAGGGGCTCGAACATGCCGGGCTCCAGAACCTGGGCCGCCGATTCGGCCTCCGCCGATGCGGCGATCGGGACCGGTTCGGCGGCCGGCTCGACCTGCGGTTCGAACCGCGGCTCGGAGATCGCGGGACGAAGTTCGGGCGCCGGCGCAGACATCGCGACCGGCTCGATCTTCTCGGGCCGGCGGTGGAACTGCGGTTCGATGAGCGAGATCGCCGCCCCGTCCATCCCGGTGGCGACGACCGAGACCCGGACCACGCCCTTGAGGCTGGCGTCGAAAGCGGCGCCGAAGATGATGTTGGCTTCCGGATCGACCTGACCGGAGATGGCGTTGGCCGCCTCGTCGACTTCCAGCAGGGTCATGTCGAGACCGCCGGTGATGTTGACCAGGACCGCCTTGGCCCCCTTGAGGCTGACCTCGTCGAGGAGCGGATTTTGGATCGCGTTCTCCGCGGCCATCAGAGCGCGGCCCTCGCCGGAGGCTTCGCCGGTGCCCATCATGGCCTTGCCCATCTCGGTCATCACCGTGCGCACGTCGGCGAAGTCGAGGTTGATGAGGCCGGGAAGGACCATCAGGTCGGTGATCGAGCGCACGCCGGAGTGGAGGACCTGGTCGGCCATGGCGAAGGCCTCGGAGAAGGTCGTCCTCTCGTTGGCGACGCGGAAAAGGTTCTGGTTGGGGATCACGATCAGGGTGTCGACGTAGCGCTGCAGTTCGCTGATCCCGGCTTCGGCCAGGCGCATGCGGTGGCGACCCTCGAAGTGGAAGGGCTTGGTCACCACCCCGACGGTGAGGATGCCGCGCTCTCGGGCGCACTTGGCGATGATCGGTCCGGCCCCGGTTCCGGTGCCTCCGCCCATCCCGGCGGTGATGAAGACCATATGGGCGCCGTCGAGGTTTTCGCCGATCTCGGGCGCTGATTCCTCGGCCGCAGTCATGCCGACTTCCGGATGGGCGCCGGCGCCCAGGCCCTGGGTCACGTTCACGCCCAATTGGATGCGGCGCTCGGTTTTGGAGAAGGCGAGTTGCTGGGAATCGGTGTTGGCGACCACGAACTCGACGCCTTCGAGGCCGGCCTCGATCATGTTGTTCACGGCGTTTCCACCAGCACCGCCGACGCCGAAGACGACGATGCGCGGCTTCAATTCTCTTTCCTGGGGAGCAAACACCTTGAACGTCATGGCAATACCCGAAGTCCTCCGCCCTCTAATTGCTTCAAATGAAAGCTTTTCACCCGGACAAATACGCTTGGCCGATCACCCGAAGTGAGCACCCGGCATGCTTAATCGAGGGTTAATCTCATAGGGCGAGTCGCCGCTTCGGCGAGCCGGGGACAAGCTTTTTTTGAGTCCGGAAGTCGGCTCAGAGATTGTCCCTCAGCCAGGCTGCGGCGCGCACCAGCGCATTGGCCCCAGGATCGAGGCTCGAGGCGGCGCGGGGGCCCAGTCCCGAGGCCTTGAACTCGGCCTCACGGGGGCCGAAAGCGGCCCGATGCAGCACACCGGCGGCGGCGCAGAAGGCCGGACCGGAGGCGGCGTCGGCCAGATGGGGCACGCGCCGGGGCCTTCCCAGGCGCACCGGCCGATCGAAGACGCGCACGGCCACTTCCCTCACCCCGGCGAGCTGGCTCGCGCCCCCGGTCAGCACCACGCCGGCCCCCGGGCGACCCAGCGCGCCGGCCATCCTCAGCCGCTCCTTGATGAGTTCCAGGGTTTCCTCGATGCGCGGGGCGATGATGCCCTTGAGGAGCGAGCGCGGTGCGGTGACCGGCCCGGCGCCCGGATCATCGCCCCTCGGCGGGGCCTCGATGGTCTCGAGGTCCTCGTGGGCCGAGGCGATCGCCGAGCCGTGCAGGGTCTTGATCCGCTCGGCCCCGGCGGTCGAGGTCGAAAGACCGCGGGCGACGTCCTGGGTCACGTGGCCACCACCAACCGTCAGGGAGTCGACGTGGATGAGAGCGCCTTCGCTCCACACCGCCGTGGAGGTCGAGCCTCCGCCCATGTCGATGAGGATGGCGCCCAGCTCCATCTCGTCGTCCTCCAGGGCGGCGAGGGCCGAGGCGAAGGGGGCGGCGACCACCCCCTCGAAGGTGAGATGCGCCCGCTCCACGCAATGCGCGATGGTATGGAAGGCCGCCTCGTTCATGGTGACCGCCAGAAGATCGAGGCCCAGTTGGCGGCCGAACATGCCCCGTGGATCGCGGACCTTCTTGAGGCCATCCACCGACCAGCCGATGGGCCGCAGATGGATCGGGGTGCGGCGCGGCAGGCGCAGCCCCGCCATGGCTTGCGAAATCGCCCGCGCGATCTCGCTGTCGCCGATCGGCCTTGCCGGAAGCGAGATCTGGGTGGCCAGGCGGTGGCTGGCGAGCTGGCCGCCCGAAGTGGTCACGGTGACCGCCCCGATGCTCGTGCGGGCCAGGGTCTCGGCGCGCTCGACAGCCTGGCCGATGGCGGCGGCGGCCTCATCCATGTCGACGATCGCCCCCCCGCGCACCCCGCGCGAGGCGACATAGCCGACCCCGGCGGCGGTGAGGGTGCGGTCGGTCCGTCGCACCCCGTCGGGCTTCATGATGAAGCAGGCGATCTTGGAGGCGCCCAGGTCCACCGCCGCCGCAGCCTGGCTGCGGCCGATCGCCGCCCGGAACGCCTCGCGCCCCACGCGCTTTTCCGGCCCGCTCGAGGTCGCGCCGGGATGTTCGAGTACGTGGCTCATGCCTGGGCTCCCCTTGATGTCTCCACGCCGGTTGCGCCCGGCGCTGATCCCGATATCGGCGGCGCCGAGGGCGCCGTCGGCGGCGCCGGCCGCACGACCACCATCTGCGGATCGCGAAGGTCGATCCGCGCCAGACCAAGATCGAGGATGCGCGCCTCGCGCTCCAGATCGTCGAGCCTTCTCAAGGCCGCGTCCGGATCGTCGGCCGGAAGGGCGACGACGCCGCCGTTCTTCAGATCGAGGTCCCAGCGACGATCATCGACGCGCACCAGCGCCTGGAGGCGTCTCGCCAGCGCCGGCCGACGCGATATCTCGCCAAGGATCGGGCCGAGGTCCTCGTTCGCCCCATCCCCGACGACCAGGGGGAGGCCCGTGAAGTGGGCCGGATCGGCGCCCGAGGCGACCGCGCCGGAGGCCATGATGACGTCCGTGCGGCCCTGGTGCTGCCAGACCGCGACCAGCGGCCGCTGGTCGACGGCGATGACGATCGAATTGGGAAGGAGTCGCATGACCTTGGCGTCCTTCACCCACTCGACGGATTGAACCCGGCTTTGAACCGCCGCCAGGTCGACCGCGAGGATGGGCGATCCAGGCTTCACGCCGGCGGCGGCCATGATGGCTGGCGCGGCTGCGCCCGAGGCGCCCTGCAGATGAATGGACGAGACGCGAAAGCCCAGACTGGCCAGGCGGCTCGCCGCCGCCGTCCTCACCACCGAACTCACTGCCTGGGCGCGTCCTCCCGTGGCGAGGAGCGCCGCCAGACCGGTCAGGAGGACCAGTCCGCTCCCCAGCGCCGCCGCCGGCGGCGGAATGCCCACGCGGCGAGCCGCCTGAAGCTTGGAGACTCCGGGGTTCGCTCGCGCCTTGGCGCGCGGCCGGGCCGGCCGGGCGGGCCGTCTAGCCCGACCCCTCTCCTCCGGTCGCCGCCGCAAAGGCCCCTTCGGCGTCGCCGCGGACATGCGCCTTCTCCGTGATCCACAGCACCAGTTCGTCGAAGCCCATGCCCCGAAGCGCCGCCTGTTCGGGAGCGAGTGAGGTGGGCGTCATCCCCGGCTGGGTGTTGACTTCGAGAAGGACCAGAACGCGGTTAACGTCGTCATAACGAAGGTCGCTTCGGGTGAGGCCCTCGCATCCCAAAGCGGCGTGGGCGAGCTCGGCGAGGCGGCGCGCCTCGGCCGCCGCCTCCTCCTCGATCCGGGCCGGCAGGATGTGGGTCGAGCCGCCCTCGCCGTACTTGGCTTCGTAGTCGTAAAAGCCGGTCGCCGCCACGATCTCGGTCACGGCCAGGGCCTCCCCGCCAAGGACCGCGACGGCCAGCTCCAGGCCCTGGACATAGGGTTCGACGAGCACCTCCTCGCCGAACGTCCAGCTCTCCGAGAGGAGCTCGGTGGGCGGCGAATTGGCCCCTTCGAAGACGCGGAAGACGCCGACGCTCGATCCCTGGGCATTGGGCTTGACCACGTACGGCGGGGCCATGACGTGAGCGCGCCCCGCCTCGCGGCGGTCGAAGAGGCCGCCGCCCGGCACCTTCACCCCGGCCGCCGACATCACCGCCTTGGCCTTGGCCTTGTCCATGGCCAGCGCCGAGGCGAGCACGCCGGAGTGGGTGTAGGGGATGTGGAGCGTTTCGAGCACGCCCTGGACGCAGCCGTCCTCGCCCCACGCGCCGTGCAGGGCGTTGAAGCAGAGATCGGGCGAGAGGCGGCGCAAGGCCTCGGCGAGGTCGCGCCCGGCGTCGACCTGAAGGGCCTCGGCCCCCAGACGCTGGAGGGCCCCGGCGCACGCCCGGCCCGAGACGAGGCTGACTTCGCGCTCGGGCGAGATCCCGCCCATCAGCACCGCCACCCGCCGGCCGGCCAGGGGCTCCTCGGCGCGGCCTTTCACGCGGGCCGCCCCATCCGCTTGATCTCCCATTCGAGAACCACCCCGAACTTCGCCTCGACGTCCGCCCTCACCCGCTCGCCGAGGGTCTCGATCTCGGCCGCCGTCGCCTCGCCGGTGTTGATGAGAAAATTGGCGTGCAGGGGCGAGAACATCGCCCGCCCGAGCGGCTTTCCGCGCCAGCCGGCCTCCTCGATCAGCTTCCAGGCCTTCCGACCGGGGGGGTTCTTGAAGGTCGAGCCGCCGGTCTTCTCCCGAAGCGGCTGGGAGGCCTCGCGATCGGCGCTGATCTTCTTCATGCGCGCCAAGATCGCCTGCGGATCGTCGGGCCGGACCCTGAAGGCGGCGCCGGTCCAGATCATCTCGGCCGGAGGCGCGCTCGAGCGATAGACGTAGCTGATCTCGCCCACCGGGAAGATCCGCTTCTCGCCCCGGCGGTCGATCCCCCAGGCGGCGAGCAGGACCTCGGAAGTCTCGGCGCCGTAGCACCCGGCGTTCATGTTGAGGGCCCCGCCCACCGAGCCTGGAATGCCGGCGTAGAACTCCAGCCCGGCGCGTCCGGCGGCGGCGGCGGCGCGGGCGAGGGCGGCGTCGGGGAGCGCCGCTCCGGCGACCATCCCGGCCCCGTCCGGATCGAGGAAGGTGTCGCCAAAGGCGCGGCCGGCGAGCCGCACGACCACGCCTTCGATGCCGCCGTCGCGGATGAGAAGGTTCGATCCCACGCCGAGCACCGCCAACGGGACCTCCGGATCGAGGGCGGCGAGGAACTCGGCGAGATCCTCCTCATCGGCGGGAAGGAACAGCGCCTCGGCCGGACCACCGACCCGAAGCCAGGTCAGGGGCGCGAGCGGCTCGTCGAGGAGAACCCTCCCCCTCGCCGCCGGAAGGGCGTCGCGCCAGCTCACGCCCGGGCGGCCGCCGGGGCGAGGAGGCGGGCAAGCTCGTCCGGAAAGGCGTGCGCCCAGGCGGTGATGTCGCCGGCGCCCAGGAAGACCACGACATCGCGTGGCCCCGCCTCCGCCGCGACGAGGGCCGGCAGATCGGCGGGACCCTCGATCGCGACCGCGCGGCGATGGCCCGAGCGCCTCAGGCCCTCGACCAGGGCGTCGCGATCGGCCCCCTCGATGGGGGCCTCGCCGGCCGGATAGACCTCGGCCACGAAGACCGCGTCGGCGTCGTTGAAGCAGCGGCGGAACTCGCCGAAAAGATCGCGCAGGCGCGTGAAGCGGTGCGGCTGGACGACGGCGATCACCTTGCCATCGGAGACCTCGCGGGCGGCGGCGAGGACGGCGGCGATCTCGGTGGGATGGTGGGCGTAGTCGTCGATGATGGTGACCCCGCCGACCTCGCCGACCCGGGTGAAGCGGCGGCCCACGCCCGCAAAGCCGGCGAGGCCGTTGCGCACCGCCTCCCAGCCGATTCCGAGGCGCCGGGCGATGGCGATGGCCGCCAGGGCGTTTTGGACATTGTGCGTCCCGACCATGGGAAGCTTCAGATCCTCGATGGTCTCGACGCCCCCCTCGTCGTCTTCGACCGCGACCGAGAAGGCGGCCCCGGCCGGGGTCATGGCCAGGTCGAGAAGACGCACCTTGGCCTGGGGATTGGTCCCGTAGGCGACGATCCTCCGATCCTCGATCTCGGCGGCCAGCTCCTGGACCACCGGGTCGTCCAGGCAGAGGACCGCGAAGCCATAGAAGGGGATGGTCTCGATGAAGGCGCGGAAGCCCGCCTTGAGGGCGGCGAAGTCCCCCCAGTGATCCAGGTGCTCGGGATCGATGTTGGTCACCACCGCCACGCTCGGGCGCAGCTTCAGGAACGATCCGTCGCTCTCGTCGGCCTCCACCGCCATCCATTGGCCCGCCCCGAGCTTGGCGTTGGCGCCGTAGGCGTTGACATGACCGCCAACGATCACCGTCGGATCCAGACCCCCGGCCTCCATCAGGGCGGCGACGAGCGCGGTGGTCGTGGTCTTTCCATGCGTTCCGGCGACCGCGATCGAGTGGGACTGGCGCATGAGCTCGGCCAGCATCTCGGCGCGGCGGACGAGCGGGATGTGCTGGGCGCGGGCCGCGGCCAGTTCGGGATTGTCGGCGGCAATGGCGGTCGAGAAGACGACCGCGCTCGCCCCCTCGACCTGGGCCGCCTGGTGCCCGATCCACACCCTCGCCCCGAGGCTCCGCAACCGGCGGGTGGCGGCGCTCTCCTTGGCGTCGGAGCCCTGCACGGCATAGTCGAGGCGCAGCATCATCTCGGCGATGGCGCTCATCCCGGCCCCGCCGATGCCGACGAAATGGACCGGACCGAAGGCGAAGGGAATCGGGGCCCTGAACATGGCGCGAGCTTAGTCCGGATCGCGCCTGAAGAAATCCTCCTCCGCGCCCGGAACGGCAGCGCCGGGATTGACTCGATCAGTTGATATCATCATAAGCCAGCCATGGACAGCAGTCCGAGCCCGCAGACCTGTCTCTGCCTGATGACCCAGAAGGCGGCCCGCTCGCTGGCGCGGCGCTTCGACGAGGCCCTGAGGCCCGCCGGAGTGACCAGCGGCCAGTTCTCGCTCCTGATGGCGCTCGCCCGCTCCGAACCGGCGCCGATGGGTCTCCTGGCGGAAATCCTCGGCCTCGACCGGACCAGCCTGACGGCGCAGGCCAAGCCCCTCATCCGCGAGGGCCTGACGCGGATCGAGGCGGACGCGCGCGACCGCCGACGCCGTCTGCTCCGCCTCACGCCGAAGGGCTCGAAGCGCCTCGCCGCCGCCCTTCCGCTTTGGCGGCGAGCCCATCTGGGGCTCGAAGACGAACTCGCCAGGGCCGACCGCGCCGATCGCGCCGATGCCGACCTCGGAGCGGTTCGCGCCGCTCTCCTGAGCCTCGCCCGCCCTCCTTCCGCGGCCGGAGCTGCGCCATGACCGCCCAGGTGAGCGCCTTCCGCTGGGTCCCGCCTTTCGCCCAGGGGTTCGTGCGCGACCTCCGCGTCCGCTGGGCCCTGGAGGAGGCCGGCTTTCCCTATGAGGCCGTGCTCCTCGACTTTGAGACCAAGAATTCGGCCGACTATCGCGCCTGGCAGCCCTTCGCCCAGGTCCCGGCCTATCGCGACGACGAGGTCGAGATGTTCGAATCCGGCGCGATCGTGCTCCACATCGCCAGGAAGTCCGAGGCGCTTGCGCCGCGCGATGCAGCGGGGCGGGCCCGCGTCGAGAGCTGGATCTTCGCCGCGCTCAACTCGGTCGAGCCCGCAGTCTCCAACTTCTCTGGCCTGGACGTCTTCCACACCGGAGCGCCCTGGGTGGACGCGTACCGACCGGTCGCCGAGGAGGCCGTGACCGAACGGCTGACGGCCTTGGCGGCGTGGCTGGGCGACAAGCCGCACCTGGAGGGCCGCTTCACCGCCGCCGATATCCTCATGACCACGGTCCTGCGCGAGCTGGTGGAATCGGGGATGCTCGTCCGCTTCCCCACCTTGGACGCCTATCGCGCCCGCTGCGAGGCGCGCCCCGCCTTCGGCCGCGCCCTGGAGGCCCAGCTTTCGACCTTCCGCAACAACGCGCCGGAACCCTCCGCCGCGGCCCAATGAGGAGATCCCCGATGGACGCCAAGACCGAGACCCTGGTTCCCGCCCTGGAGCTGGCCCGGGAAAATCCCATCCGCCAGGTCGGCGAGAGCGCGCCCTATCGCGAGGCCCGCACCGCGCTGCTCGCCGAGGAGATCGAGCTTCGCCGGCGCATCGAGAAGGTGGCCGCCCAAAGACGCGCCCTGCCGCCCGGTCCGGAGGCGAAGGACGCCTGGCGCTTCGTCACCGCTTCGGGCGAGACCGATCTCGCCGGCCTCTTCGGCGATCACGACACCCTTGTTCTCCACAGCTACATGTTCGGCCCCGAGCGCCAGCGGCCCTGCCCGATGTGCACCAACATGCTCGACGGATGGGACGCCAACGCCAAGGACGTGGCCCAGCGCGCGAGCCTGGCGGCGGTTTCCCGCTCGCCGATCGAGCGGCTGATGGCGTGGAAGGCCGAGCGCGGCTGGCGTGATCTGACCCTGGTCTCCGACGCTGACGGCGAGTTCTCGCGCGACGTCGGGGCCCTGCTGCCAGACGGATCGGAATCGGGCGTCCAGACCGTCTTCACCAGGCGGGACGGCGAGATCCGGCTTTTCTGGGCTTCGGAGATGTGGTTCTCCACCGCCGATCCCGGCCAGGATCCCAGGGGCGCGCCCGATCCGGCGCCGCTGTGGAACATCCTCGATCTCACGCCCGAGGGCCGGGCACCGGACTGGTATCCAAAGCTGACCTACTGAGGGCAAGAGCCCGGAAACAAGGAGGAAACGATGGCGCAGACCCAACCCGAGCGCCCGACGACCGGCGTCACCCCATTCCTGTCGATCAGCGGCGGCAGGGCCCAGGAAGCGCTCGACTTCTATGGCCGCGCCTTCGGCGCCAAGGTCATCGAGCGCAACCTGGCGCAGGACGGCAAGCGCCTGATGCAGGGCTCGATGAAGCTCAACGGCGGCTGGGTCATGCTCTCCGACGAGTTCCCCGAGCAGGGATATGCCGCCAAGCCGCCGGCTTCGGTCACCCTGCATCTGCAGGTCGACGACGCCGACCATTGGTGGAAGCGGGCCCTCGACGCCGGCTGCGAGGTCGCCCTGCCGATCGCCGACCAGTTCTGGGGCGACCGCTACGGTCAGGTGAAGGACCCGTTCGGCCACGCATGGTCGATCGGAAGCCCGCTGAAGTAGGAGCCCCTCTTGCAGTCGTCCGACGGCTGAGCCGACGCGGGGCATTGCGCCTGTTCCCTCTTTGTGCTCTTCCTTTCGGCCATGAGCACCCTCAAGGACCGACCCAAGACCGCCCTCCTCGTCGTCGATGTCCAGGTGAACGTCGTCGCCGGCGCCCACGACCGCGACGAAGTGGTCGGCAACATCGCCCGCCTGGTCGAGAAGGCCCGCTCGGCGAAGACCCCGGTGATCTGGGTCCAGCACCACGACGAGGGCCTCGCCAAGGGGAGCGAGGCCTGGCGGATCGTCCCGGAGCTGAAACCGAAAGAGGGCGAGCCTCTGATCGAGAAGAGCTTCGGCGATTCCTTCGAAGCGACCGACCTGGAGCGCGTGCTCGCCGACCGTGCGGTCGGAAGGCTGGTCGTCTCCGGGGCCCAGACCGACGCCTGCATCCGCTCCACCATCCATGGAGCCTTCACCCGCGGCTACGACGTCACGCTCGTCGCCGACGCCCACACCACTGAGGACGCCACGAGGTGGGGCGCTCCGCCGCCCGGCGAGGTCATCGCCCACACCAATCTCTACTGGGCCCAGCACAGCGCGCCCGGGCGCGTGGCCGGGACGGTGAAGACGGCGGATGTCGACTTCGCGGCGGGCTAGAGCATTTCTCGGCGAAGCGGAATCGCTTCGCCAAAGAGGAAATGCTCCAGATTCAAGATCTTGACCGCATCCTCGTCGCAAAAGTATTTCCCACTTTTGCGGGATGCGCTCTAGGCGATCTCCAGCGCGCCGCGCGCCTTTCGCGACACGATCGACAAGCCCAAGGCGAGGATCGTGACGAGGATCAGTCCGGTGTTGATATAGAACCCGAACGGCGTCCCGCCGGAAGCTCCCGCGCTCGTCGTCGGATGAGCGAGGTTGACGAGCCTCCCGCCGAGCTGCGTCGCCAGCAGAACCAGGATCAGTAGCGGGACCATGGCGCGATAGCGGATGAGGGCGAGGAGCCCTAGCAGCGGAACGATGAGGCCATACATGCCAAGGAGCGCGAACATCACGATCGCCTCCCTCGCCGCCGCCGGAGCGAAGGCGCCGAGCGGTATGCCGTCGGCGGCGATCATCACTTCGCGGGTGTTGAGAAGGCTGCCGAAACTCTGAAGCGCCTTGACGGCGATCACGAAGGCGAAAAGCCCCGGCCCCAGCCACTGGCCTCGATAGACGTTGTCGAACTGCTTGGGAAAGATCTTCTCGACCATGGCGGCGCCTTAGCCGTTGCGGAGCCTCTCGTCACGCTGTCTGGCGCCCGGAAGTGTCTCAGTTTGAAACCCGACGCCGTTGACAAGCTTGGCGCCCGCCATGGCGCGGCGCTATCTTCGGGACATGAAGACAGAAGATTTCCGTCGGGAACTGGACGCGCAGATTGGGCGCGCGTGTGCACAGGGGCGCGCTCACATCGAGGTCAACGCGGGCGAGCTTCATCGCGCGATAGGCCGATATCCTCCGGCTCCAGGCCAGAACCATGCGATGCCGTCGTGCTGCGAAGTGATGCGGCGGGAGCTTAGGCGTGGTGATGCTGAGATCGTCCACCAAACGGACAAAGGCAACGCTCCGGCGCTTACGATCCGGTACCACCTACCGAGGCCCCCAGATGCGTAGAGGTCCGCGCGGAGAGAAGCGCCCCAGCGAAGTTGTAGGCGCGGCCATAACGGTCGCCCGAATCGCGACGGACGAGATCGAGGGCAATCCGACACCGGCCGAGAAGACGCACCATAGCCGGGGAGGAAAAAAGGATGGCTCGGCGCGAACGAAAGGGCTCTCCGCCGTATTGCGACCCGCGATCGCCAAAGAGGCGACGGCGAAGCGGTGGGGCAGCGGTAAGTAAGCAGTTTTGAGAGATAATTCTCTCGACACAAAGAAAATGCTTGGTCGAATCACCAAGCAGGGTTAGACGGTGCCGGGCAGCAAGCACGGAGCCGAATTATGGACGACGGAAACCCGCAAAGCCGAGGCGGCAAGACCCGCGCAGCAAATCTCACTCCTGAGGAAAGGCGAGAAATCGCGCGCCTGGGTGCTAAGGCACGGTGGGAAGCGCGAGCCGAGACTGCCGCGGCGGCAATGGGGGATCTCCCCCGCGCGACGCACCAGGGAAGCATGCTGATCGGCGACCTGGAGCTGGACTGCTACGTTCTCGAAGACGGCCGACGCGTTTTCCACAAGCGCGGCATGGCCCGCGCGCTCGGCATGAAATCCGAGGGCGGGAATGTCTTCATGCGCGCGATGCAGCGAAAAGGCCTTGGATCCGAATTGGATGAAAAGCTAGTCCACAGGATAGATAATCCATTTTATTTCAAGCCATTAACCCTGGATCTGGCCCATGGCTACGAGGCCGAGGTCTTGGTGGACGTGTGCAAGGCCATCGTCCGAGCCGACGTCGCGGGTCGCCTGACCAAATCGCAGACGGGGCTGGCGGCTCAAGCCCGGATCTTGATGAACGCATTCGCCAAAGTCGGCGTGACGGCGCTGATCGACGAGGCGACTGGCTTTCAAGAGATTCGTGCGCCAGATGCGTTGCGCCTCTTGGTCCAGCAGTACATTGAGTTAGAGAAGCGCGAGTGGGAAAAGCAGTTCCCCGATGATTACTACGACGATCTTAATAGGCTCTACGGTAGCAAAAAGATGACAAAGACGGGTTCCGGCCGCGTCATTCAGAACCGCCCGCAACACTTCGCTAACTTCACGAGGAAGCACGTCTATTACCCGCTAGAGAACGGCGCGGTGCTCGAGGAGCTCGACCGTATCAATCCAAAGATCAACAAGCGCGGGACGCGCCGCGCTCGTTTTCATCAGCACCTCACAGAGGGATACGGGATCGAGAAGCTGAAGCGGCAGGTGCAGGAAGTCATGACGCTCATGAAGGTGTCAGACTCGGTGGGCCAATTCCGGAGATTGTTCGACCGGCGGTTCCAGGGCCACCCTCAGCCCGACCTTTTCGACTGAACAAGATGCTTGACACTCAAGCAGAAAGCCCTCGCCGATGATCTTCGCGCTCGGATCGCCAGCGAACACGCCCATATCACGACCGACGCTCACAACGCCTACCGTCCGGCGGTCGCGGAAGCCTTCGGAGCGGACGCGGATTACGCCACGCTGCCGAAG
>JBOHLG010000018.1:0-60365 GCA_050729515.1 Caulobacteraceae bacterium | reverse complement strand
GAGGCAGACGGCCCACATCTTGGTCCTGCGAGATCGTTGAAGTCGAAATGCCGTCCATTAAGGTCGTGGACTTTAAAGGTCGCGGTCGGTTGATTAACGCCCATCTGATTGTGCTTGAGGCGGCTCCGCTGCCCGGCAAACCACCTCAGCTCAAAGTTGAGGTGCTTCTAGGTGGAGAGCTGAACCTCGGTGATCGCCGCCGCCCGAAGCGGAAATCCCGACGAATTGGACCTTGAGGCCGATGATCGGCTGAGCGCGCCCGCCGCGGCGCGGTGGCCTCGGAGTTCGAGACCCGGACCTATTCGTCGCCATGGCGCTGTTTGAGTCCGGGATCGGTGCTGATCGGATCGGTGACATGATTACAAACGTCATCCTCCCGGACCTGATCAGGTACAATAACCGCGTCGTGGGCACGCTCGGCGACGTGTCCTTGGAGGAATTCGCCGTTCTCCCCTCATTAATGGCAAGGCTGCCACGCAATCCATTTGTCAGTGCCAAAACCCCAATAATTTTTGTTCCGAGCGACATCTTAAGACATCTGCCGATGGCTTCGGATTGGGAAAGCGCAATGGATGCGGCGGCATCTAACGCCGCAATTCGAGCTTCAGTAAACGCTCAAGTCGGGGAGATTTGGAAGGCGGCCCAATCGGCAAAGGCGAAGGCGACCCTGAAGCTATACGCCCTATCAAGCTCCGGGAATTTTGAAAAAGTACTGGAGATGATACGTGCGGGCAGGCCTTCGCCATATGATCAGGAAGCTGACCCTGAGGGGTTGATAAAATGGAAGACGGCCGGCGAAGAAATTGCGGCAAAATTTCCGGTAGTTCTGAAGCCGTCGACTGTTAGAACTGCTGACGAAGCGATCACCATTGTAGAGGCCATTATCCGCCAATTTCATTTTTTTGGTGGAAGAGAGAGGAGTGTGGAGAGAATTCTACGACGATGCCGGAACGCCTAGACGAGAGGCGTTTTCGCAAAAATTGTTCTTCGTTGTGGCAAGTAGTTACTGCGATGCAAACCGGATAGACGTGACTCCCGAGGCGGAGACTGGCAACGGGCCGGTCGATTTCAAATTCAGCAATGGCGACTTTAGAATAATAGTGGAGATAAAACTCTCTACGAACAGCAAGGTCGTGCATGGGTACGGTACGCAGACCAGGGTATACGGCGACGCAGAACGGGCCGTGCGAAGCTATTTCGTGCTCGTTGATGTCGGCAGCATGGGAAGGAAGGTGGGAGCGCTATTTCGAAAGCGACAAGAACTTGTCTCGATGGGCGCGGAAAACCTGCCGGCGCTAGAGATCGTGGATGCCACTCCCAAGCGATCAGCGAGCAAGAGGTGAGGCAGCCCGGGACCGCGCGGTATGGTCAAAAGCGTCGCTCGATCCGGCCTTGTGTTTACCACGCGTCTCGCCCGCGCAAGAACAAAGACGGAACTTCTACGCCTGGACAAGTTTGCGCTCGACGCAATCCCAGAGAAGCTGGGCCGCATCCGGGCCTCCGAAACGCTTGATCTGGACCGCGCCGGTGGGCGAGGTGACGTTGATTTCGGTGAGATGCTCTCCGATCACGTCGATCCCCACGAAGATGAGCCCGCGCGTCTTCAATGCCGGACCCACGATTGCGCAGATCTCCTGATCTCGCTGGGTCAGCTCCACGGCCTCGGCCCTTCCCCCCTTGGCGAGATTGGAGCGGACCTGACCGGTCCCAGGCACCCGGTTGACCGCGCCTGCCGGAATGCCGTCGACGAGCAGGATTCGCTTGTCGCCGAGCGAGACGGCCGGAATGAACTTCTGGGCGACCACCGGTTCGCGGCTGATCATTGCATAGAGCTCCAGAATACCATCCAGGTTGGGATCGCCGGCCTCAAGCTTGACCACGCCGGAGCCGGCGCCTCCGTAGAGAGGCTTGAGCACGATCGCGCCGTGGCGGGCGTGGAAGGCGTGCAGCGTCTCTGCATCGGCGCTGATCAGGGTCGGAGGCTGAAGGTCGGGAAACTCGGTCGCGAAGAGCTTCTCCGGCGCATTGCGCACTTCCCGCGCGTCGTTGACCACGAGCGTCGAGGGCGGCAGCCGCTCCAAAAGGTGCGTGGCGGTCACATAGGCCATATCGAAAGGCGGATCTTGCCGCATCAGGACGACATCCATCTCGGCCAGGTCTCTCTGCTCGAGTTCGGCCGACCGATAGTGGTCGCCGGCGACGGCGCGCACTTCGGTTGGACGGCCGCGCGCGACGACGCGGCCGTCGTCGAGAGTCAGGCGCTCGGGAGCGTAGACCCAGAGCCGATGACCCCGGATTTGGGCCTCAAGCATCAGCATGAACGTTGTGTCAGCCTCGATCCTGACCCTCTCGATCGGGTCCATCTGAACGGCGATGTTGAGGGACATGCGAATCTCCGGTGATCGATAGGTTCGGAAGCCTCGCTCAGTTGAGCTTGAGCCTCACCCGCTCGCGCGCTGCACGGGCCGCGATCGCCGCGCCGCCGTCAAGGATCTGCGCCCTTCCGAGCGCCTCGAGCGCGCCGGCGAGCGCTCCCTGCCCTTCCCGCGCGGCGGCGACGTCGAGCCAAGGACGGTGGTCGGCCGGATCCAACAGGGCTCTGCGCAGGGCCGAGCGCTCCGCCCGTGGCCAGTCGCGCACCGCGACGGCCCTGGCGAAGATGTTGTTCTGCAGCCGGATGAGAACTGCTCTGTCGCTGGCCGGGGCCATCAAGGACTCGAGCCGATCGGCGATGTCGGGGGTCAGGCCGGCATGCAGCGCTCGACGGGTGAGTTCCGAGGGAAGGACGACCCTTCCCTCGCTGAAGGGGTCCAGCGCGATCGGTCCCTCGACGGTCTCCATCCGCAGGAGGAAGTGATTTGGAAAATCGACGCCGCTCACGTCGAGACCGCATCGGCGACCGGCATCGAGATAAAAGAGACCAAGCGCCACCGGAATCCCGCGTCGACGCTCGGCCACGGCCAGGACGTCGGCATTGTCGGGATGGTCATAGGTGATGAGATCTCCCGCCAGGCGCAGATCGCCCGCCATGGCCTCAGCGAGCGCTTCCTCGGCGGGTTCTCGGGCGAGCCGGGCCCTCAGACGCTCGGCGCCTTCGTCGGCCAGCGCCCTGGCGGCGGCCGGATCGCGCGTCGGGTCCTCATGGATCGCACAGGCGATCGCAGCTTCGAGCAACGGGAAGTTCTGATCCGAGGTCTGGCCCGCTTTGATCAGATACGCTTCAGCCTCGTTGCGCGTCATGATCGCTACCGGCCCGCCTCAGGTCCCAAGCCAAGCGCCCCTTATATGCCGCGGGGCCCTGCCTGGCGCGAGCGCGATGAGATCCAGGCGGATCGGCCGGTCCGCCATCCCGCGTCGCTGGGCAAGAATGGCTTCGGCGGCCCGCAAGAGCCGGCGTTGCTGCTCTGGCCGCACCGCCTCGAGCGCTTCCTGGCTCGTTGTGCGGCTCTTGACCTCGACCACAACCACAAGATCGCCCTTTTCGGCCAAGATGTCGATTTCCGCCTGCGGCGTTCCAAGGCGCAGTCCCAGGATCCGATAGCCCTTGATCATGAGCCAAAGCGCCGCGAGGATCTCGCCACGGCGCCCCGCAAGTCGCGCCTGGGCGCCTCTCTTCGAGCGCATCGGAGCCGCCGGGCGGCTCATGTCGTCGAACCGGGCGAAGTCTTGAGCGCCAGGGCGCGGGCGTAGACCTCTCGGCGGCGGAGCCCGAGGGTCCTGGCCACTTCCGCCGCTGCGCCGGCTGCCGAGAGCCTGCGCAGGGCGCCGCTCAGCGCCGCGTCGACTTCTTCGGGCGCGGCCCGCGATGGCTCGCCCCCGCTAACCACAATGACCATTTCCCCTTTTGGTGAGGCGAGCCTCGGGTCGACGGCGAGCGCGTTCAAGGAGCCGCGGATCACCGTCTCATGGATCTTGGTCAGTTCGCGCGCCACAGCGGCGGGTCGTGGCCCAAAGACCTTCGCCATGTCTTCAAGGCATTCCGCCAAACGGGGTCCGCTCTCGAAGAAGATGAGGCTCGCCCGCTCGCGGACGAGGTCCCCCAAAGCGCGGCGACGCGCGAGGCTGCGGGGTGGTGGGAATCCGACGAACAGGAAACGGTCGGTCGGGAGGCCCGAAACGGTGAGGGCAGCGAGCGCAGCCGAAGGGCCGGGAACCGGGATCACCGCGGCTCCTTGGGCGATCGCTTCGATGACTAGGCGATAGCCCGGGTCCGAGATCAGCGGCGTGCCGGCGTCCGAAACCAGCGCCAGCCGCTCTCCGCGACCGAGAGCGGCGAGCAGCGCCGGACGCACCCTGGAGGCGGAATGCTCATCATACCGCTCGACCCTGGCTCGAAGGCCATGGGCTCTGAGGAGCCGGGCGGCGAGGCGGGTGTCTTCGGCCACGACGCGATCCACCCCAGCCAGGACGTCGAGCGCACGGAGCGTGATGTCGCGCAAATTGCCGATCGGCGTGGAGACGACGTAAAGCCCCGAAGCGAGGATCTTTGCGCCCTTTGCCCCCGTTTGCCTCCCCGCAGCCATGGCCGGAAGGTTACGTCCTCTCAGTCCTCGCCGCCACCCGCCAACTCGAGGATGATCCGATCGGTGAGGAGCTTTCCTTTGCCCGTGACGACCAGTCTTCCTCCTCTGTGCTCTACCAATCCATGGCCGTGTGTTCCCAGGCGCTCCAGCACCGAGGCGGAGATCGCAAGCGGAGCCAATTCCGCCGACGAAAGGCCCTCGCTGGTGCGCAGGCCCATGATGAGGCGCTCCATGGCGGCTTGCCTCGAGGTCAGCGGCTGCCTCTCCGAACCGAAGTTCGTGCTGGCGAGCAGGCGGACGTAGTCGGATACGCCCTTAGGCGCGAGGCTCGCCCAGCGCCCGCCGCCGAGGGTCAGTCTGCCGTGGGCGCCGGGACCCAAACCGGCGTATTCGCCGCCCCTCCAGCAGTGGAGATTGTGCCGGCATCGGCGTCCGGGCCCGGCGTGGTTGGATACCTCGTAGGCGAGAAGTCCGGCGGAATCCAAAACCTCCTGGGTGATCTCGAAGAGATCGGCAGCCAAGTCATCATCAACCGGCGCGAAGCTGCCTCGAGCGACCTGGCGGGCGAAGGCGGCGCCCGGTTCTATCGTGAGCTGGTAGGCCGAAACGTGGTCGGCGCCGAGATCCAGGGCCTCCGCCAAACTCCGTCGCCACGCGCCCCCCTGCTGAGCAGGGAGGGCATAGATCAGGTCTATCGAGAAGTTTGCGAACAATCCGCGAGCCAGGCGTGCGGCGCGCCGGGCGCTCGCCTCATCGTGGTCGCGACCGAGGAATCGCAGATCCTCGTCGTTGAGGGACTGCACTCCCAGCGACAGCCGATTGACACCGACCTGCGCGAACGCCTCCAGCCGATCGGCGTCGGCGGGGTTGGCCTCAAGGGTGACCTCGAGATCTTCACTCGGCGGCCACAATTCACCAGCAAGCTCGATGAGCGTCCCGACAAACGCGGGCCGCATCAGCGATGGGGTGCCCCCGCCCAGGAAGATCGAGACCAGCCGTCTTTCCTCAAGCAGTCGAGCGTGCGCCTTGAGGTCGCGCAGAATGGCCGACTCGAGCCTCGCCTTTTCTTCAGCTTGGTTCCTGTCGCGACGCACATTGAAGTCGCAATAGGGACAGATCCGTCGGCAGTAGGGCCAATGCACATAAAGGCCGAGGCCGCCCGGCGCCTCCGGCCCGGAGGGCGCGGTGATCAAAGGAGCGCCGCTTCCAGCGCCGCGAACGCTCGGACCCGATGGCTGAAGCGGTTCTTCTCCACAGCGGCCATCTCCCCGAAGGTCCTGGCCTGACCCTCCGGTGCGAAGATCGGATCGTATCCGAAACCGCGCTCACCGCGGGGCGGAAAGCTGACAAGGCCGTCGGTGCGGCCCTCGACGACCGCCGCCGGCCCACCCGGCCAGGCGACGGCGAGAGCGCAGATGAACCAAGCGGACGCGTCCTCACCCTCCTGGTCGTCCAGTCGCGACGCAACCAGCGACATGGCCCGCGCAAAGTCGCGATCCGGCCCCGCCCACCTTGCCGAATGGACGCCGGGCGCGCCGCCAAGAGCGCGGACGCAAAGGCCGGAATCGTCGGCGATGGCGATGAGGCCGGAGGCGTCGGCTGCGGCGCGCGCCTTGAGGATGGCGTTGCCCGCGAAGGTGGTCTCAGGCTCATCGGGTTCGGCGAGCCCGAGCGCGATCGCGGAGACCACGTCGAAGCGAGGACCCAAGAGTTCGGACAGCTCCCTCGCCTTCCCAGGGTTGTGGGTCGCGGCGAGGAGGCGCGCGCCGGGCTCTAGGCGAAGGCTCACATCGTCTGATTAGGCCTTCGCGAGGATGACAGCAAATTAATGCATTGCGAAAGTTTAATATCGATAAACAATAATTTAGGTGATCGATAAACGATGAAGGACTACGAGAAGGGTCATGCCAACGGCGAATTGCTGTTGCATCGCACAAAACGAAGGGACGCCGCCATGACCGCCACTCACGTCATCTCCATCTTTGATCGGTTCGCTCTGCCGTTCATCAACACCCTCGCCCTGGTCAGCCTGCCTCTGGTGGCCGCCGGCCTGTTCATCGGATCTTTCTGAGGCCGGTCCTGCTTTCATGATCACAAGCTTTTGGGCATCTTGACCGCCGCCCGGCCGCCGGGCGGCGGTTGACTTTTGATCTTTTCGAGGAGGGGCGACATGCGCGCGCTCGGTCCGGCATCGGTCTCCAGTCTCCTCAAGATCATTCTCGATGTCGTCCGTTTTGTGCTCTGGCTGGCTGCAGGCTGCGTGAGCCTGGCGATCCTCGCAGCCCTCGTCCTCAGCGTTCAGCCCGAGATCCTCGCCTCAGTCCTCAGAATCGATTCTCTGCACTTCAGGAGCGAACAGCTCGGCCCCATGGCGGCCGGGGTCCTGCTCGCGGTCGATTTCTACCTCGCCGGCGCGATCATCATCGTCAGCCGGCTTCGGCGCGTCTTCGAAACCCTCATCGCGGGTGACCCATTCCAGCCAGAGAACGTCACGCGATTGCGTGTGATTGGATTGACGCTCGCCTGCCTGGAGCTGGGCCGATACGCGGCCGCGGGTCTGTCGCGCATTCTCCTTCCCGGCGTGTTGCGGATCGGAGGAGGCGTCAGTTTCACCACCTGGTTCGCCGTGCTCGTGATCTTCGTCTTGGCGGAAGTCTTCCGCGAAGGCGCTCGCCTGCGCGGCGAGGCCGAACTCACCATCTGAGATGCCCGTTCGCATCCGGCTCGATCGCCTTTTGATCGAAAGGCGCATGTCTCTGACCGAACTGGCCGATCGGGTCGGCGTGACGATCGCCAACCTCTCGATCCTCAAGACCGGCAAGGCCCGCGCGATCCGGTTCTCTACTCTGGCCTCGCTCTGCCGGGAACTCGACTGTCAGCCCGGCGATCTGGTGATTTTCGAGCCTGGGCCCGGAGAGGAAGCCGAGGAAGAGGGGCCGGACTGATTACGGGATCAAGCCTCGATCGCCGCAGCCTGCAGGACGATCAGTTCGTCGATCCCCTTGCAGGCCAAATCGAAAAGCGCCTGGAACTCGATCCGGGAGAAACCGCGTCGCTCTCCTGTGGCCTGGACCTCCACGATGTCGCCTTGACCGGTGAGGACGAAGTTGGCGTCGGCTTCGGCGCTGGAGTCCTCCTCGTAGTCGAGGTCCAGCACCGGCTCGTCCTTGACGATCCCGCAGGAGACCGCCGCCACATGATCGAGGATCGGATCGGAGGCGATGATCCCCTTTGTGAGGAGATGGCGCGAAGCGAGCCTCAGCGCGACCCAGGCTCCGGTAATCGCCGCGGTCCGTGTGCCGCCATCGGCCTGCAGGACGTCGCAATCGATCGTCAGCTGGCGCTCGCCAAGGGCTTTCAGGTCGGTCACGGCACGTATCGAACGCCCGATCAGGCGCTGGATTTCCTGGGTCCGGCCCGACTGTTTCCCAGCCGCCGCCTCGCGACGCCCGCGGGTGTGGGTCGACCTTGGCAGCATTCCGTATTCGGCCGTGACCCAGCCCTGGCCCCTCCCCCGCAAAAAGGAGGGGACTCCGTCCTCCACGCTGACGGTGGACAGAACCCGGGTGTGGCCGAAGGAGGCGAGGCATGAACCTTCAGCGTAGCGATTGACGCCCGCCTCCAGGGAAATCGGGCGAAGGCGATCGCGGTCGCGCAGGGAGGGTCGCATGTCGAGGGAACACTCCGTTTGGCGGGGGAAGGGCCCCAATTTTGGCGGGGAGAAGGGCCCCAATAGCAGACGAGCCCGGGGCGAAGTTCACAGGCGCGGGCGATTTAGACCTGCGCTGCGTGCAGCGCCAGAGGTCCGAGCGGGCCGTGGGGATGAGACGGCGCCTTCACGCTTGAACCCCCGAAGCCTATTCTCTGTCTTGTCGGCATGACCAATTCGATCCTCCATCAAGACCGCGGCACGAGCCTCGCCGAGCTCGATTCGCGGGCCCGAGACATCTTCCGCCGAATTGTCGAAACCTATCTGGAGACGGGCGAGCCGGTCGGTTCGCGCACCATCTCCCGGGCCGGTGTCCATCTCTCTCCGGCATCCATACGCAACACCATGCAGGACCTCACTGAATTGGGCCTGCTCGGATCTCCGCACGCCAGCGCCGGTCGCTTTCCGACCCATGCGGGATTGAGACTGTTCATCGACGGCCTGATGGAACTCGGGGATTTGGCCGATGACGACCGACGCAACATCGAGGCGAGGCTCTCGACCGCCGGGCGCTCGCTCGACGAGGCCATGAACGAAGCAAGCGCCGTGCTTTCGGGTCTCGCCGGCGGCGCCGGAATCGTGGTGACTCCGGCGCGCGAGGCGGGGGTGAAACAGGTCGAGTTTCTTCCTCTTGGCCTCGATCAGACGCTGGCGATCATGGTCTTCGAGGATGGCTTGGTGGAAAACCGCCTCATCCATCGGACACCAGGGGCCACGCCATCCGCGCTCCAGGAAGCTTCGAACTTCCTCAACAATCGCCTGCGCGGCCGGACCCTCGCCGAGGCCCAGCAGGACGTTAGCGCTGAACTCGAGCGGGTACGGAGGGAACTCGATGAGGCCGCCGCCGGTCTCATCGAGGATGGCCTGGCGGCATGGAGCGGCGGCGAAGGCGCGCAAAGGGCGCTCATCGTGCGCGGCCGGGCCAATCTGCTCGGCGATGCGTCGGCGCAGGCGGACCTCGAGCGGGTGAGGATGCTTTTCGATGATCTGGAGCAGAAAGAGCAACTCATCGGACTTCTGGATGACGTGCGCGGCGGCGAAGGAGTGCGGATCTTTATCGGCGCGGAAACCCGCCTCTTCTCGCTCTCGGGTTCCGCCGTGATCGCCGCCCCCTATATGTCGGGCGGCGGCAAGATCCTGGGCGCAATCGGCGTCATCGGCCCGGCCCGGCTCAACTATGCGCGGGTGATCCCTCTGGTCGATTACACGGCCAGGGCGCTCGGCAGAATGATCGATGGATGAACAATGAGTGAGAACACGGAACTCAAGGGCGAGGAAGAGGGCGCGGCGCCAGCCGATGCGCCGGCGGAAGACGCCGGCGTCGACGACCTCCGCGCCGAGATCGCGGCGCTGAAGGATCAAGCCCTGCGCTACGCCGCCGAAGCCGAGAACACCCGCCGGCGCGCCGAACGCGAAGTGAACGATTCCCGCGCCTATGCGATCAGCAAGTTCGCCCGCGACCTGCTGCCGGTCGCCGACAATCTGGCGCGCGCGCTGCAGCATTCCCCAAAGGATGACTCCGACCCGCTGGCGCGCAACCTCGCGATCGGGCTCGAACTCACCCAGAAGGATCTCGTCTCCGCGTTTGAGCGCAACGGCCTCAAACCGGTTCAGCCCGCTCCCGGCGAGAGGTTCGATCCGCACCTCCATCAGGCGATGACGGAACAGGCCTCCGATAAGGTCGCCCCCGGCGCCGTGGTCGAGGTTCTCCAAACCGGATACGAGCTCTTTGGCCGCATCCTCAGACCGGCCCTCGTGGTGGTCGCGCCGCGAGCCGCCTCCGCAGGACCGCCCGGCTCGCCGGCGGCGGAGAACGCCGACCCCGAGGCGTGAGGCCCCGCGAATCGCGCCATGAGGGACATTGCGCCCCTTCCTCGCGGCTCCGTTTTCGCTAGATTGCCAAGTCCACTTCAACCGGGGCCACCGCGGGCGCGTCCCGCCGGCCGCATCTGGACGCCGCCATGAGATTGACGATCGAACGGGCCGCCCTCCTCAAGGCCCTAGGACACGTTCAGAGCGTCGTGGAACGGCGGAACACCATCCCTATCCTTTCCAACATCCTTCTGTCGGCCCGCGCGGGCGCCTTGGCTCTTCAGGCGACCGACCTTGACATGGAGATCGCCGACGAGGCGGCGGCCGAAGTCGAGAGCCCCGGGCAAATAACCGCGCCCGCTCACACGCTCTATGAAATGGTCCGCAAGCTTCCCGAAGGCGCCGAAGTGGCCCTCCACTTCAACGGCGAGGATCCGCGCCTGCAGATCCAGGCGGGACGATTCCGCTCGAACCTTCCGGTGCTTCCGGCGGGCGACTTCCCCTCGATGTCCTCGGACAACCTGCCGGCGACCATGTCGACGGAGGCCTCGGACCTGATCCGGCTGATTGATCGCACCCGGTTTGCGATCTCGACCGAAGAGACCCGTTATTATCTGACCGGCATCTACTTCCACACCATCACCCAGGACGATCGGCCCATCCTGAGGGCCGTCGCCACAGACGGCCACCGCCTGGCCTTGGCGGAGATGGCCGCCCCCGGCGGGGCGCTCGAGGCGCCGGGGGTGATCGTTCCCCGCAAGACGATCAACGAAGCCCGGCGTCTCTTGGAAGACGCCGAAGCGAGCGTCTCGGTCAGCATTTCGGCGCAGAAGGTGAGGTTCGATTTCGGGCGTGCGGTCCTGACCTCAAAGGTGATCGACGGCGCCTTCCCCGACTATCCGCGGGTGATCCCCAAAGACAACGGTCGGCTGATGAGCGTCGACAACGCCCTCTTCGCCGCAGCCGTCGACCGGGTTGCGACTATCTCCTCCGAAAAGAGCCGTTCGGTGAAGCTCGCGGTCGAGAAGGGCAAAGTCGTGCTCACCGTCCGCAACATGGAGACGGGCCAAGCGGTCGAGGAGCTCGAGGTCGACTATGACGGCGAGCCTTTCGAGATCGGCTTCAACGCGCGCTACCTCCTTGATGTCGCCGACCAGATTGGCGGCGAGAGCGCCCAGTTCCGGTTCGCCGACCGCACTTCGGCGGCGACCATGCTCGACCCCGTCCTGGTGCTCGACCCCAAGGACGCCGGCGTCCAATATGTCCTAATGCCCCTAAGGGCGTGAGCGGGCGCTCCGATATCGGAAGGGCGGAGACCCCGTCCAGCGAGTGAACTCGGTCAGATGCGCTCGCGAATCGACATTCTGAAGCTTGCCGATTTCCGTTCCTACGCGTCGGCTGAGCTGGACTGCGAAGGACGAAACGTCTTCCTGGTGGGCCCGAACGGGGCGGGCAAGACCAATCTTCTCGAAGCGCTCAGCCTGTTGGCTCCGGGGCGAGGATTACGCAACGCCTCACTGGGCGAAATCGAAAGGCGTGAGCCGCCGGAAAGCCAGGGTCGCGCCTGGTCGATGTGGATCAAGCTCTCGACCGATTCGGAGGAGGTCGAAATCGGGAGCGGGGTCGAGGCGCCTGGCGGGAAAAGGCGAATCGTCAAGATCGATGGGAACGTCGTCCCCAGCGGCCGACTGGCGAAATGGACACGACCGATGTGGCTCACGCCTGCCCAAGACGGCCTGCTCGAAGGCGGGTCCCGGGAGCGCCGGCGATTCTTCGACCGCCTCGTTTTCGCCGCCGAGCCGGGACACGCGGCGCAGGTCGCCGCCTATGAACGCGCGCTGCGCGAGCGGGCGCGTCTCCTGGAGACGGCCGACGCCGACCGCGCGTGGTTGACGGTGGTTGAAAAGCGAATGGCCGTTTCGGGCGCGCTCATCGCCATCGCCCGCGCCGAGCTGGCGCGGTCTCTCTCAGAGGAGATCGCCGGTCGCTCGGGCCCTTTTCCAAAAGCTGATCTCTGGCTCGACGGAGCGTGGGAACGCCTCGTCGCCGAGGGCCATCCCCCCAGCGAGATCGAGGGCCGCCTGGCCGGGGCTTTGGCCAGGGCGCGAAGCGGCGATGCTGCGGCAGGCCGAGCCCTTGTCGGTCCCCACAGGGGCGATCTCGTCGTCCGCCATCTGCCGAGCGGCCGGCCGGCCCAGGAATGCTCCACAGGGGAGCAGAAGGCCCTGGTCATCAATTTCATTCTCGCCCAGGCGGCGCGACTTTCCCGTGCGGAATGGCTTCCGAATCCTATATTACTCCTGGACGAGGTCGCTGCGCATCTTGATCCGGTACGACGCGCGGCGCTGTTCGAGGAAATAGAGGCGCTGAGACTGCAAGCTTTCCTCACCGGCGCCGAGGAAGCCGTGTTTGCGGGCGTGTGGAAGCACGCAATGGGCGTGCGGGTCGATGCCGGCGCCTTGAAGCCCATGGCTTGAGCCCTTGGAATGAGACCCATCGCCCGATGAACCGAAAGACGATCGCCGCACCCCCCGAAGGCGCGCCAATCCCGGAGGAGTACGGGGCCGATTCAATCAAGGTCCTCAAGGGACTGGACGCTGTTCGCAAGAGGCCGGGAATGTACATCGGCGATACCGATGACGGCTCGGGCCTTCACCACATGGTCTACGAGGTGGTGGACAACGCCATCGATGAAGCTCTTGGCGGCTTTGCCGGTCGGGTCGAGGTGACTCTGAACGCGGACGGGTCCTGCACGGTCATGGACGATGGCCGGGGAATCCCTACCGATATCCATGAGGGCGAAGGCGTCTCGGCCGCCGAGGTCATCATGACCCAACTCCATGCCGGGGGGAAGTTCGACCAGAATTCGTACAAGGTGAGCGGCGGTCTGCACGGCGTCGGCGTCTCGGTCGTCAACGCTCTTTCCGATTGGCTGGCCTTGAAGATCTGGCGTGGCGGCATGACCCATCAGATGCGCTTCGCCCATGGAGTGACCGTGTCGCCGCTGGCCATCACCGGAACCGCGCCCAAGCGCGACAACGGAGAATTCCTCACCGGGACCGAAGTGAGCTTCCTGCCCTCGAGCGGGACCTTCTCGCACATCGACTTCGATCGCCGGACTCTCGAACATCGCCTTCGAGAACTCGCCTTTCTCAACAGCGGCGTCGTGATCGTCCTTCGCGATCTTCGGGAGGCGGAGCCCTTCGAGGAAGCGCTCCACTACGATGGCGGCCTGGAAGCCTTCGTGCGTCATCTGGACAAGGCCAAGGCCCCTCTGCTCAAGACCCCGATCGTCATTCGCGGAGCCCGGGAAAAGGTCGAACTCGACCTCTCGCTGTGGTGGAACGACGGTTATCACGAGACGATGCTCTGCTTCACCAACAACATCCCCCAGCGCGATGGAGGATCCCATCTCTCCGCCTTTCGCGCGGCCTTGACGCGGGTTGTCGGCGCCTATGCGGACGCCAGCGGCGCAGCCCGGCGCGAGAGGGTTCAGCTCGGGGGCGAGGATGCGCGCGAGGGGTTGACCTGCGTGCTTTCCGTCAAAATTCCCGACCCGAAGTTCTCGTCCCAGACGAAGGACAAGCTGGTCTCTTCCGAAGTGCGCCCGTCGGTCGAGGGCCTCGTCGCCGAGGGGCTGACCGAGTGGTTCGAGGAACATCCGGCGGAGGCGCGCCTGGTGATCCAGAAGATCGCCGAAGCCGCCGCGGCCCGCGAAGCCGCCCGCAAGGCCCGTGAACTCACCCGGCGCAAGAGCGCGCTCGACATCGCCTCGCTTCCGGGAAAGCTCGCCGATTGCCAGGAAAGGGACCCCGCCAAGTCGGAGATCTTCCTGGTAGAAGGCGACTCGGCAGGCGGCTCGGCCAAGCAGGCCCGCAACCGCGAAAACCAGGCTGTCCTGCCGTTGAGAGGCAAGATCCTCAACGTCGAGCGGGCGCGGTACGACAAGATGCTCGGTTCGGAGCAGATCGGGACGCTGATCACCGCACTTGGAGCGGGCGTGGGGCGCGACGACTTCGACATCGGAAAGCTCCGCTACCACCGCATCGTGGTGATGACCGACGCCGACGTCGACGGCGCGCACATCCGAGCGCTCCTGCTCACGTTCTTCTACCGGCAGATGCCCCAGGTGATCGAGCGCGGTTACCTCTACATCGCTCAGCCGCCCCTCTATAAGGCCGCCAAGGGCAAAGCCGCCCGCTATTTGAAGGACGATTCCGAACTCGAAGCGTTCCTCATCGAGGAAGGACTGGAAGGCGGCGAACTCGACCTCGCTGATGGCGAGAGAATGGTCGGGGCCGATCTCGCCGCCCTGGTCCAGGCGTCGCGCGGAGTGAGGGGCGCGGTCGATCGCCTCTCAGCACGTGCGCCTGCCTTTGCAGTCGAGCAGGCCGCCCTTGCCGGCCTATTTTCAAACCCCGACCGATTGCAAGCGGCGGCCGCCCGGCTGCATTTCTACGCCGAAGATGGCGATGAGCCCTGGGTGGGGCAGCCTGCCGTCGGCGGCGGCTACACCTTCAGCCGAAGCAAGCGGGGCGTTTCGGAGCGAGTCGTTCTGGACTCAGCCATGCTGGCTTCGGCCGACGCGCGACGCCTGGCTGGGCGGGTCGCTGAGATCGCCGAGGCGTTCGTCGAGCCCGCCCTCTACCGCCGACGCGACCGGACCGAGAAGGTTCGCGGGCCGCTGGATCTCGTGGCCGCCATCTTCGACGCCGGCCGAAAGGGTCTGTCGATTCAGCGCTATAAGGGCCTGGGCGAGATGAATCCCGAACAGCTGTGGGAAACCACGCTCGATTCCGACGCCCGGACTCTTCTCCAAGTGCGAGTGGAGCATGCCGACGATGCCGACGACCTCTTTACCCGACTGATGGGCGACCTGGTCGAACCGCGTCGAGAATTCATCCAGGAAAACGCTCTGGATGCCGAAGTCGACGTTTGAGACCCCGTGACCTGGTCGATCCTTGCTGTCGATCCAAATTCGGGCGCCTTGGCGGCGGCCGCGGCCACCCAGGCGTTCGCCTGCGGATCCTTTGTGCCTTTCGTCCGCGCCGGTGTAGGGGCGGTCGCCACCCAATCGATCACCAATCGCTATCTGGGTCCGGCGACCCTGGACGGGCTCGCGCGAGGACTTTCGCCGAAACTGGCCCTCGCCTCCGCCCTGGCTGGAGATGTGGGCAAACACATCCGTCAGGTCCACGTGGTGAGCCCATCTGGCGATCACTCCGCCTGGACGGGCGCGAATTGCGTGGAATGGTGCGGCGCTCTTGGCGCCCAGGGCGTGAGCGTGGCGGGCAATATGCTGGTGAGCGAACGGGTCGCCGCCGCGACTTTGCAGGGATTCAATGCGGACCCGGCAGCGGAGCTTCCCGAGAGGCTCATGGCCGCCCTCGAAGCCGGCGAGGCTGCCGGCGGCGATCGCCGAGGGCGCCGCTCGGCCGCCATGGTCATGGCCTCGAGCGAGGATTTTCCCGATCTCTCGCTGCGGGTCGACGATCACGCCGATCCGTTGTCGGAGCTGAGCCGGCTGCTCGAGATCTGGCGAACCGAAAGAGCGCCGTCTCTGATCCACTCGCCTTCCAAGTCCAATCCGGCCGGACGCTGCGATCTGGAGGAGATAGAATCCGAATGGATCGCGCGGGGATTGGAGATCCGATTCCGCCGAGCGCCGCAGACTCAAGGCTAAGTCAGCTCCTGAAAGTCCCGCCGGCCGTCCCGAAAATGGTCCAACTGCACTGGTTTGCTCCACAGCTGGCGCATTCTAGGCCGGATGAGCCGCCGGCCGACCAGGAGTCGTAGAAAGCATGGCGAACGCCTCGGGAGGCGGCGGGGCCCCGCGGCGGAGGGCGCATCGGGCCCTCCTCTACTGGGGCCTTGTGGTCGGCGTCTGGGCGGCGATCTTCGCCGTCGGATTCCTGGCCGTGGTCGCCTTCGACCTCCCCGACACGTCCCACCTCTACGACGTCAAGCGCCAGCCCTCGATCACCTATCTGGATCGAAACGGGGCGGTGATCGCCGTCCGGGGCAGCCAGTATTCGCCGCCGGTCGACCTCGACTCCTTGCCGCCCTACGTGCCGGCCGCATTTATCGCCATTGAAGATCGCCAGTTTTACCACGAGTTTGGATTCAATCCCTGGGGAATGGTCCGCTCGGCGTTCTACAATCTGACGCATCCGCACGAGCCGCTGAGGGGAGGTTCGACGATCACCCAACAGTTGGCGCGGAATCTGTTTCTCACTCCGGCTCAGACCTACCGTCGAAAAGCCCAGGAGCTTGTGCTCGCCATCTGGCTCGAGATGCACTTCTCGAAAAAGCAGATCCTTTCGCTCTATCTCAACCGGGTCAATTTCGGCGGCGGCGCCTATGGCATCGAGGCCGCGGCCCAGCGCTATTTCGACAAGCCGGCCTCCAAACTGAGCCTCGGGGAGGCGGCGCTCCTGGCGGCCGCTATGAAGGGGCCTTCTCGCTACAATCCGGCCGCCAATTCCGCCCTTGCGGCCGAACGCGCCACGGTCGTGCTCAACGCCATGGTCGAGACCGGAGCAATCACCCCGGCCCAGCGAGCGGCCGCGTTCCAGGAACCGGTACGGGTCTCTTCCACGCTCGCCGACCAGCGGGCGCAGTATTTCATCGATTGGCTGGACGCCCAGGTCCGCAGCGAAGTGGGCGAGCCTGCTCAGGACCTTATCGTCGAGACGACCCTCGACCTGCCGTTGCAGGCGGCCGCGGAACAAGCGGTTCGCGAAGGCGTGGCGACCCACTCGGGTCAAGGAGTCGGCGAAGCCGCCTTGGTGGCCATCGATGGCGAAGGGCGCATCAGGGCCTACGTCGGCGGAGCGAACTATCAGCAGAGCGAATTCGACCGCGTCGACCAGGGCATGCGGCAAGCCGGTTCCGCGTTCAAACCTTTCGTCTATTTGACCGCGATGGAGACGGGCCACACTCCCGCCGAAGAAGTGGTGGATGAGCCGGTCACGATCGATGGATGGTCGCCGCGGAACTACGACGGCCGCTACCTGGGTCAGATCAGCTTGGAAACCGCGCTCGCTCAATCCATCAACACGGTCGCGGCGCGCCTCGCCAACGAGGTGGGCACCGGGAAAGTGGCCCAGACCGCCCGGCTGCTCGGCATCACCACCAAGATCCAGACTGATCCCTCCATGGCTCTGGGAGCGGTGGAGGTGACGCCCTTGGAGATGGCCCGCGCCTACGACGCCTTCGCCAACGGCGGATTCCGAATCCAGCCTTTCGGGATCGAGCAGATCCGCACGGCTGCAGGGAGGATCCTTTACAATCGCAGCGCCGATCCGCCGCAGCGTGCGATGGTGATCGGCCAACCTGCGCTTTCCGAGATGACGCAGATGCTCCGTCAAGTCGTCCTCGCCGGGACCGGCGGCAAGGCCCGGATTCCCGGCTACGACATCGCCGGCAAGACCGGAACGACGAGCGACTACAGGGATGCCTGGTTCATCGGCTACACGGGCGGATTTGTCGCCGCCGTCTGGGCCGGACGGGACGACGATAAGCCAATGGTCCGCGTCACCGGCGGGGGCGTCCCGGCCGAAATCTGGCGGGCCTTCATGATCAAGGCGCTGCCCCTCATCAAGGCCCAGCCTATTCCCGGCGCCGACGTGCTTCCTGCGCAGACTCCAGTTTCGACTGGCGCACTCCCTGCTGCGGAAACAGGTCAGCCCGAAGCGTCGAGCCCTTTGCTTCCGCCGGGCCGCAACGATGCCCCCAATCCGGCCCCACCCGCGTCGGCCGCAGCCCCCGCCGAGCCCGCCCGATCCGCTCCTCCCTTTTGATCGCGAGCGAAACGATGCAGCCCCACGCCTTCGCGACGCAGCCAGGCGCGGTGCACCCGCCAATCGCACGCCAACTGCTCCACCAACTGCCAGAATCCTGGACCATGGCCCATCTCCAGGAGATGGGCGCACTCGTGCGCGGCCACATAGTCGGCGACCGCCGGCGGGGCCAGCGCAAGCCGCCAATTGATCCGGACCACTGCCGCCGAGCCCTTCCGCGCCGGGGCGCATGAGCCCCACCTCGACAGCGCCTCGCTCAGCTTCAACTGCGGGGTCGCCACGCCGAGCGAACGGGCGTGAACGGCGAGACGACGTGTGAACCAGGAATGCGCCCAGACTTTCATGCCGCTGGCCGCAAGGCGGGCGTCCACCTGGCCTTCGCCACAACCTCTGAGGACAAGCCCGTCTGCCCCGGGCAGAATTTCCGGAGTTCGTCCGTCGGGCGAGAGGCGACAGGGTTGCCCGAAAAGGCTGAGGCAGGCGCCAGGCTCGAGCGGCCATGGCGGGCGCGCCTTTTCCAGACGTCGCCGCGCCCAATCCCGGTGCGCCTGGGCGAAGGCGAGCGCAGCGGAGAGGTGTCCCTTGTTCGGAGCGACGGCGACCGCCTCGCCTTTGATAGGATCAATCCTGAGCGACACCCGTCTCGCCCGTCGGCCCACCTTCAAGCGGACGATGACGCCGCCGATGTCGAACCTGTCGCCCTCGTCCAACGCCATCGCCTCGCCATCCCCGTGAGGCTCAAGGACTGGATTCGGCGGCTGCCCGCAAGGGCTCCACGTGCATTGGCGGGTTTCGTCCAAGCCAGAAGGATCTTTGAGTATGGCTTCGGAATTCTACTCCTGCGCCATCGCGCCGGCGACCTCGCCGGCGATCGCTGCGGGAGGTCTGGTGGTGTCGACCGGCTGAACGAATCGTCCCTTCGGGTCCATGAGATAGACCACCGAAGTGTGGTCCATGCTGTAATCGGGCCCGTTGCCGACGCGCTGGTAGAAGACATGGTATTTCTTGGCGATGACGGCCACCTCAGCGGGCGTCCCGGTCAGGCCGATGGGTCCCTTGGGGAAGGCGGGGCTGGAGAGATAGTTCTTCAACTGCCCCGGAGTATCGCGCGTGGGATCGACGCTGACGAACACGACCTGGAAGTTGCGCGCCTTCGCCCCAAGCGCAGTCTGAGCCTGGGCGAGCTCAGACAAGGTTGTGGGACAGGTGTCGGGGCAGAAGGTGTAGCCGAAATAAACCGCGCTCCACTTGCCCTTCAGGAGCGCCTGATCGACCGACCTACCGTTCTGATCCACCATCCGGAACGGTCCTCCGATGTCCGATGGCGGCGGACCGGATCGGGCGCAAGAGGCGAGCATCAGTGCGCCGGCGAAAGCCGCGCCTGGAATGAATGCGACCCGAATCGACACATGCAAACTCCCGCGCCAAAAATGAAGCTCGCGCCCGGCGCCATTTGTGATCATCGTCGCAGCTGATGGCGGCGACATCGCACAGGCCAAGTCCGGCGTTGGCGCTCGAAGAGCGCCCGCTGTTGCAAGCCGATACGCCGGGCGCATCCGCGGCGCAAGTTCGCCGGGGACCGGACGCCGGTCGGCTTCGCACCCGCACCCTGATCATGCTGCGATGGCTGGCGGTTGCGGGCCAGACCGCGGCCATCGTCATCGCCGGCGAGGGTCTGAACGTGAAGCTCGCCTATCCACCCCTCTTCGCCTTGGTGGGCGCAGCTGCGGCGCTCAATCTGGCTCTCACCGTCTCGCCGGCCGCCACCCGCGTGGCGAGGACCTGGGAAGCCTCGGCGCAGCTCGCTTTCGACATCGCCCAGGTCTTTGGGTTGCTGTGGTTCACCGGCGGCGTGGTCAATCCGTTTTCGCTTCTCTTGATCGCTCCGGTCACCGTCGGGGCCGCCACCTTGCCGGCCCGGCACGCGGTCGCCCTGGGCGCTCTGGCCGCAGCCTCGGTCGCCGCGCTCGCCCTTGGGATCCAGAGCTTGCCGTGGTTTGGAGGATCGTTGCTGCCCCTCCAGGGGCCTTACCGGGCTGCTTGCGCCGCCGCCCTCCTGGTCGGCATCGCCTTCACGGGAGGCTACGCTTTTCGAGCCGCAAGCGAAGCGGCCCGGATGGAGCTGGCGCTCCATGTCACCGAAACGGTGCTCGCCCGCGAGCAGCGGGTGTCGGCGCTGGGCGCCCTGGCGGCGGCGGCCGCCCATGAACTCGGAACGCCGCTTGCCACCATCACCGTGGTCGCCAAGGAACTTGCTCGCGAGACGCCAGAGGGGCCTCTTCGCGAAGACGCCCTGCTCCTAGTCAGTCAGGCGCAACGCTGCCGCGACATCCTGCGGCGGCTGGCCGAGACCCCGGAGGCCAGTGACGCCGTCCACGAGAGAATGGCCCTGCTCCAGCTCGTGCGCGAGGTGATCGAACCTTTTCAGGGCAAGGCGCCGATCACGGCCGAGGCGGTGGTGACCGGCCCCTCGGGAATGCCCGCGCCAGACGTCTGGCGACGCCCCGAGGTGCTCCATGCGATGGGTTCGATCATCGAGAACGCCTACGATTTTGCTCGAAACGAGATCCTGATCACGGCGCGATTCGACGCCTCCACGATCGCCATCGAGGTTCGCGACGATGGGCCGGGGTTCGCTCCGGACGTCCTGGCCAAGCTCGGAGAGCCCTATGTGACAAGCCGGCCCGGCGCAGAAGGTTCGCGCACCGGCCACGTCGGCATGGGCCTCGGCTTCTTCATCGCCAAGACCCTGCTTGAGCGGACTGGGGCTGTGGTCGACTTTCGGAACGGCCGGCGCGCGGGGGCCGTCGTCACCGCGCGGTGGCGACGCGCGCGGATGGAGGCCGTGGAGGTCGATCCGCAAAGGTGAGGGCGCGGGGCCTCTGATTCCTTACCTTTTGGCCTTGCGCGGGCGGCAGGCGGCGCGACATGATGACGCAAGACTGCGGGGGGTGTTCTTTTCTGCCGGGGGGCGGGAGCTGCCCATGGGAGACATCGAAAGCGCCGTCGCCGCCTTGCCCGACAGGAGCTTGTTGCTCCTGGATGACGATGCGCCGCTTCGAAACCGACTCGGCCGAGCCCTGGAATCCCGCGGGTTCTCGACCCGCCTGGCAGACTCGGTCGGCGAAGCGGTGGCGGCGGTGAAGGCGCAGCCGCCCGCGTTTGCGGTGATCGACATGCGCCTCGAGGACGGATCCGGTCTGAAAGTGGTCCAGGCGCTGAGGCAGGCGCGCAAGGATGCCCGAATCGTGATGCTGACTGGCTATGGGAATATCGCCACCGCGGTTGCGGCGGTGAAGGCCGGAGCGGTCGACTACCTGTCAAAGCCGGCCGACGCCGACGATGTCGCCCGCGCGCTGCTCGCCGCCCACTCCGGAGCCGCGCCGCCCCCGCCGGAAAATCCGATGAGCGCCGATCGCGTGCGATGGGAGCACATCCAGAGAGTCTATGAGCTGTGCGGCCACAACGTGTCGGAGACAGCCAGGCGCCTCAACATGCACAGGCGCACCCTCCAGCGGATCCTCGCCAAGCGGGCGCCCAAGTAAGCGCAGGCTGTACATCGGAGTCGCGGACGCGCGGGCTGCTGAATGAACAGCCCCGCCGCCGGGCCTACTCAGCAGGAGAGTGTCGTCACGCTTTGGCCGGCGCACCGCGGCCGAGCTCGACCGCGGCCTTCTTGATGGCGGCCCGAATGCGCGGATAGGTCCCGCAGCGGCAGAGATTGCCGCTCATGGCGGCGTCGATGTCCTCGTCGCTCGGCGTTCGGGTCCGATTGAGTAGGGCCACAGCGGACATGATCTGCCCCGATTGACAGTAGCCGCATTGGGGGACGTTGTCGGCCAGCCATGCGGTCTGCACGGGATGGCCGCCGCCCAACCCCTCGATGGTGGTGATCGCAACGCCCTTGAGCGCGCCGACCCGGGCTTGACAGGAGCGGATCGGTTGGCCGTCGGCATGGACGGTGCAAGCCCCGCACTGGGCGATGCCGCAGCCGTATTTCGTTCCAGTCAGACTCAGTTCGTCCCGGAGCACCCACAACAGCGGCGTGTCCGCCGGCGCGCTCACCACCGTTTCCTTGCCATTGACGTTGAGGATCATGGCCGCACGACGCTCTCAAACCGCAGCGTAGGCGGTTTTTCATCCTCGGCAAGGTCGGGCTCTTCGCCGAACGACCCCCTGCTCGCTTCGACTCTCAGGGGCGCGGCTGTAAGCTCAGAACAAAAGTCGAGGGAACTTTGGAGGCCTTTCCTGCTTTCTTTCCGCTCGCCGGGGCTCGCATCGTCGTCGCCGGAACGGGCCGAGGCGCGGAGGCTCGCCGCCGTCTTCTGGCGGGCTCGCCCGCCGAGGTCCTAACCCTCGAGGGCGTGGCGGCTGAGGACCCGATCCGCTATTCGGGCGCGGCCCTCGCTTTCGTGGCCAGTCCCGATGCGCTCTTTCGGAGAACGGCGGCCGAAGCGGCCAGAGCGGCCGGCGTGCCGGTCAACGTCCTGGACGAGCCTGCGCTTTGCGATTTCCACACCCCGGCGATCATCGATCGCGGCGCGGTCGTCGCGGCGGTGGGATCATCGGGCGCCGCCCCGCTGCTTTCGGCGACGATCAGAACCGAGATCGAGTCGCTGCTCCCAGAGACTCTCGGCGCTTTAGCCGGCTTGCTTGGCCACCGCCGCGAGGCGATTCGCGCCCGGTATCCGGATCTCGCCGAGCGACGGGCGTTTCTCCGCCGCGTCATCGCCAGTCCCATCGGGACCACGGCCCATGATGATCCCGACCAGGCCTCTCGTTTTCTCGATGAGGCGATCGCCGGCGAAGGTCGCCAACGCGGCTCCGTCACGGTCATTTTGGAACCGGCCAACGTCGATCTCCTGTCATTGCGATCACGCAGGGCGATTGGATCGGCCGATGTCCTCATCGCCTCCGGACCTCAATCGGAATGGGCGAATCTCGCCCGCCGGGACGTCGAGCTGCGTGATCTTGGAGACACAAGGCCGCGCGAAGTCGGCGGGCTGGCGATCAAGGGGCTCAGAGTGGCGGTGATCGTTTCCGCCACGGCCGAGCGCTTCGCCGGGGATTTGCGCGCGTTCGGAGTAGATGTCTTCGTGCAGACGCCGGGCGCCGCCTCGTGACCGCGCTCAGCGCCGACGAAATCGGCGCCGTCCTGCTCTCCCTGAAGGTGGCGGCGGTGGCCACCGCCGTAGGACTCCCGATCGCCCTGGCGGTGGGCTACGCCCTTGCGCGCGGACGCTTCGCCCTTCTGCCGCTGCTGGACGCAGCCACGCACCTGCCGCTCGTCCTGCCGCCGGTGGCCACTGGCTACATTCTGCTGCTGCTCTTTGGACGCGAGGGAGCCATAGGCCGGGCGTTGGCGCCTCTGGGCGTGGTCTTCGCTTTCCGGTGGACCGGCGCGGCGCTGGCATCGGGGATCATGGCGTTCCCGCTGATGGTGAGGCCGATACGGCTCTCCATCGAGGCCATTGATCCGGAAGTCGAGGAGGCGGCGCGGACCTTGGGGGCGGCGCCGATCATGCGATTCGTAAGGGTCACAGCGCCCCTGGCCGCACCAGGGCTGGCGGCCGGGGCGGTGCTCGGCTTCGCCAAGGCGCTTGGTGAGTTCGGCGCGACCATCACCTTTGTCGCGGCCATTCCAGGCGCGACCCTCACCATTCCCACCGCCATCTATGAGGCCGCCCAGACGCCCGGCGCCGAGAGCCACGCCGTTCTCCTGTGCGCAATCTCCGCCGCTCTGGCGATCGTCGCGGTCTTCGCCTCCGAGGCGGTGAGTCGCCGGTTGCACCGCCGATGGCGGTAGCCCCGCTCAGGCCTCGAGCGAACGGCGAAAGGTTTCAGGCAGGAAGAAGGGAAGGGTCGCGACGCTCAGAGCGGTGAAGATCACGGGGTACCAAAGGCCAGAATAGATGTCGCCGGTCGCCGTCACGATGGCGAAGGCGGTGACGGGGACGAAGCCCCCCACCCAACCGGTGCCCACATGATAGGGAAGCGACAAGGCGGTGTAGCGGATGCGGGTTGGAAACAGCTCCACCAATGCGGCCGCCTGCGGCCCGTAGAGCGCGGTGGCCGCGATCACGAAGATCATGAGGATTCCGAAGACACCCAGGAACTGCGCCGCGGTGAGTTCGGCCCGGCGAGGATAGCCGGCCTGGGCGAGCGCCGCGGCGAGCCGCGCCTGGACGTCCGCGGCCGCCGCCTTCCGGGCGGCCGCGCCCAGCCCCTCCGCTCCACGTGAAAGAACGGTCCGTGAGCCGATCCTCACCTGCGCCAGCGCGCCGGCCGGCGCGGGCTGATTGGAATAGGAAACGCCCTGATTGGCGAGCGCACTCTTGGCCAGGTCGCAAGAGGTGGAGAAGTCGGCCTTGCCGATGATGTCGAGTTGCAAGGAACATCGTCTCGGATCGGCGATCACCGTCACCGGCGTGCGCGCCTGGGCCATCTGCAACGCTGGGTTGGCGATCCGCGTCAGTGCATGGAAGCCCGGAAAGAAGGCGATGAGCGCCAGGCTCATGCCGCCCCACATGATCCATTTTCGACCCACTTTGTCGGAGAGCCATCCGAAGAACACGTAAAGTGGCGCGCTGGCGATCGAAATGGCCAGCAGGAGACGCCCTCCAATTGTTGGATCAAGCTTCAGAAAGCGTTCAAGAAAGACCTGTATCGCGTAAAAGAAGACGGCGTACCACGCCGCCCCTTGTGCGCTCATGATCGCCACCAGGGCGATGATCACTACCTTCAGATTCGGCCAACGGCCGAACGCCTCCGCGTACGGCGCATGGGACTGTTCGCCGAGCGCCTTCAGTCTGGCGAAGGCGGGACTCTCGCTCAGCTTCAGGCGCATCCAGATGGAGATCGCCAGCAGGCCGGCCGAAACCAGAAAAGGAATCCGCCAGCCGCCGGTCCAGCTTCCCGCCTCGAAACGAGCCTCGCCCATGGCCGCTCTTGCGGCCACGATCACCACCAAAGCTCCGACGAGCCCAATGGCGGCGGACGCCTGGATCCAGCTGGTCAAAAGGCCCCGCCGCCCAGCTGGCGCATGCTCAGCGACGTAGATCGCGGCGCCCCCGTATTCTCCCCCAAGCGCCGTTCCCTGGATGATCCGCATCAGGATGAGGAGAATCGGCGAAACCGCGCCAGCCTGTTCATAGGTTGGAAGGAGCCCGATCAAGAACGTCGCCCCACCCATCATGGCGACGGTGGTGAGGAACGCGGCCTTTCGGCCGAAACGGTCCCCCAGGCGGCCAAAGATGAGAGCGCCGAGGGGCCGGAAGAGATACGCCGTCCCAAAGAGCGCCAGGGCGGCGAGCAGGCCCGACGTCGGGTCCAGACCCGCGAAGAAGTTCCTGGCGATAACCGGAGTCAGCGTGCCGAAGACGAAGAAGTCGTACCACTCGAACGTGGTCCCGGCCGCCGAGGCGGCGATGACCGTCACGAGCTTCCTCCGCCCCGCCCCGCTTAGCGAGTCCTCGAGTTCCGCAACCGTCACCGATCCCCCCTCTCCGGATCAGAATGCGTTTTCGCCGGTTATGGCGCGACCAAGAATGAGGGCGTGGACGTCGTGCGCGCCCTCGTAGGTGTTCACCGTCTCGAGGTTCGCCAGGTGGCGCATCACCTGGTAGTCGCCGCTGATCCCATTGCCGCCGTGAATGTCGCGCGCCGCCCTGGCGATTTCCAGCGCCTTCCCGGAGTTGTTCCGCTTCATCATGCTGATCGCTTCGGGAAGCCACGCGCCCTGGTCCAGCGCCCGTCCCAGGGCGAGCGCACCCTCGTACCCCAGAGCGATCTCTGTCAGCATGTCGGCGAGCTTCCTCTGGACCAGTTGACGGGCGGCGAGGGGTTTGCCGAAGACCACCCTCGCGGCCGCGTAATCGCGCGCCGCCCGAAAGCAGAACTCTGCCGCGCCCATTGCGCCCCAGGCGATGCCGTATCGCGCCTTGTTGAGGCACGAGAACGGCCCCCTCAGGCCACGGGCATCGGGAAGGATCGCCTCTTCGGGCGCGAAGACATCCTCGAGGCCGATGGATCCAGTCGAGGAGCACCGAAGGGAGAGCTTGTTGGTTATCCTGGTGGTCGAAAAGCCGCTTGCTCCCCGCTCGACCAGGAAGCCGCGGATGGCGCCGTCGAGCTTGGCCCAAATGAGGGCGACGTCGCACACCGGCGCATTGGTGATCCAGGTCTTGGCGCCGTTGAGGACAAACCCTCCCTTGGCGCGGACCGCGGTCGTCCGCATCGCTCCTGGGTCGGAGCCGCCCTCGGCCTCGGTCAGGCCGAAGCATCCAACGACCTCGCCCTTGGCCATTGGACGCAGCCATCGCTGTTTCTGGCTTTCGGAGCCGAAGGCGAAGATGGGGTGCATCACGAGCGAGGACTGCACGCTCATGGCCGAGCGGTAGCCGGAATCGACCGCCTCCACCTCTCGGGCGATGAGGCCGTAGCCGACGTGGTTGACGCCTGAGCCGCCGAACTCCTCGGGCAGCATGGCGCCCAGAAGGCCCGCGGCGCCCATTTCGCCCATGATCTGGCGGTCGAAACTCTCTTCAGCGAAGGCGTCTACGGCCCGCGGGGCCAGCCGCTCACGTGCGTAGGCGCGGGCGCTCGAGGCGATCATCCGCTCTTCTTCAGAGAGGCGCCGGTCCAGGAGGAGCGGGTCCTCCCAGGTGAACTGCGGCCCCTTCCCAGGATCGTCGGCGGCCATTGCGCGGTCTCCTTCACGCCCCCAAACGACATCGGCCGAGGGCTCTCTTCGATTCTATCGCCTCCGCATAGGCGGTTTGGCTAGCGCCGAAGGCAAACCCCAGGCGATTGCAACCGAACCGCCTCCGCGACTAAGGAGATTCGATGGAAATAAACGGGATAGCCCACATCTTCATCACCGCGGCCGATTTCGACTCGTCGCGCGCCTTCTATCGTCAGCTGCTTCCATTCCTCGGGCTGAAGGTGGTGATGGACGCCGCCGGCACCTATTACTGCGTCGGCGGTCGGACCGGTTTTGGCGTTCGCGCGCCTCCGACGGGGCGTGCCGGGGAAAGATTCGATCAGCGTCGCGCGGGCCTCCACCATGTCTGTTTCCGGGTTCGCGAGCGCGAAGAGGTCGATGAGGCGCATGAGTTCCTGCTTTCCATCGGCGCGGCGATCGTCCACGGTCCCCAGGACGACGAGTGGGCGCCGGGATATTATTCGCTGCTCTTCGAAGATCCCGATGGCGTCAGGCTGGAAATCAATCACGTGCCCGGGCAGGGTTTGTTGGCGCCGGGCGGCTCGGGCCACCTAGGTGGAGCCTGGCCCAGCAATTGACCTCGAGATGACCCGCGCCAGCGATGAAATCGCCCCGCACCGGTTCAGAGAGCGCTTCGGACGCTACTTTGAGGATTTCACGGTGGGCGATGTCTACGAGCACCGTCCCGGAAAGACTTTGCTGGAATCAGACAATCACCTGTTTGCCCTGCTCACCCTCAACACCCACCCCCTGCACTTCGATGCCGAATATGGGAAGGCGACGGAATTTGGCCGAAACTTGGTGGTTTCCACCTATACGCTCGCGCTCCTCATCGGGATGAGCGTCAGCGACTGCTCTCAAAAGGCGATCGCCAACCTTGGAATGGACGAAGTGCGCTTCACCAAGCCGGTCTTCGCTGGCGACACCCTCTATGCCGAGAGCGAAGTCCTCGCCAAGCGGGAGTCCCGTTCTCGGCCCAACCAGGGCGTCGTCACCATCCGGACTCTCGGCAAGAACCACGCCGGTGAGACCGTCTGCAGCTTCCGACGCGACATGCTGATTCCCATGCGCGGCCACGCGGTGGAAGATCGACTCGAGACCTATTGATGAGCCTGTCCGAGACAGCGACGCCGTCGACCGACATCAGCGAGGCGGACGAACGCGCCCTTCTCGATTCGATCACTCGCTGGATCGAGAAGAAGGTCGCTCCCTCCGCCGCCGCGCTCGAGCAGGCGGACGAATATCCCCGCGATCTCGTCGACGACATGAAGGCCATGGGTCTTTTCGGCGCGCTGATCGAACCGCAATGGGGCGGTCTGGGCCTCTCGGCGCTCATCTACTCCAGGATCGTCGCCCTCATCTCGCAGGAATGGATGAGCCTGACCGGGGTCTTCAATAGCCATCTGATGATGGCCTTGATCGTCCAGAAATTCGGAACCGAGTCTCAGAAGGCTCATTGGCTTCCACGTTTCGCCAGCGGCGAGTTGCGCGGCGGCCTGGCGCTCACCGAGCCTGGCGCCGGGACGGACCTGCAGGGCATCCGCACTACCGCCCGAAAAGACGGGAGTCGCTATCGCATCAACGGCTCCAAGCTTTGGATCACCAACGCGCTCGAAGGCGATGTCCTGGCGGTGCTGGTCAAAACCGATCCCGACGCCCAGCCGAGGCATCGTGGAATGTCGGTTCTCATCGCCCAGACTCGCGACCCGGTCAGCGGCGAGTCTGCGCCGGGCGTGGTCAAAGGGCGGCGCATCGACAAGCTCGGCTATCGCGGCATCGACACCGGCGAGATTGCGTTCGAAGACTTCGCATGTGACGCCGACTTGGGCCTCGTGGGCGGCGAAGAGGGCCGCGGCTTTCTCATGGCGACCGGCGGCCTCGAGATCGGGCGGGTCAACGTGGCGGCCCGCGGGGTGGGGATCGCCAAGAAGGCTCTGGAGGAATCGCTCGCCTACGCGCAGATCCGCCAAACGATGGGCAAGCCGATTGCTGAGCATCAGGCCATCCAGCTCAAGCTGGGTGAGATGGCGGCCAAGACCCGCGCCTCGGAGTTGCTCGTCGAGGATGCCGCCCGCGCCTACGACCGCGGCGGGCGCATCGACCTTCAAGCGGGAATGGCCAAGTGGTTCGCCACCGAAACCGCCTTCGAAGTCGCCACCGAGGCGATGCGGATCTTCGGAGCGAATGGCTATTCCAAGGAATATCCCATCGAGCGTCTCTATCGGGACGCGCCTCTGCTGATGATCGGCGAGGGAACCAACGAGATCCAGCGGATCCTGATCGCTCGCCGCCTCATCGCCGGCGCCCGGGTGTAGACCGCGCGAGGGCGGCGCTCAGGAGGCTGCCGGCCCACCGCCCCTGGCCACGAACCAGCCGTTGCTGAAGCCGGCTTCGTCCTTGCCATAGAGGAAGGGATCTCCGTCGGGCGTGGTGAGCGCGCCTCCGGCGCTGGTCAGGATGGCGTGGCCGGCGGCGGTGTCCCACTCCATGGTTCGACCATGTCGGGGATAGATGTCCGCGGCCCCTTCGGCGATGCGACAGAGCTTGACCGACGAGTCCATCGCCTGGAATCGGGCGAAGCCATAGCGCCGGCTGAGGGATTCGAGCGCCCGCTCGTCCATCGTATGGCTGACCAGGGCCAAGGCTTCGCCGCTCCGCCATGGGCGCACCGCGATGGCCTGGCCGGCCCGCGCGCCAAAACCTCGCTTGCGAGCCGGGCCGCTCGCGTACCAGACCTCTTCGGTGGCCGGGGACGCCACCGCCCCCGCCACGGGCCGGCCTCTTTCGATCAGCCCGATATTGACCGTGAAGTGCGGATCGCCGCGGACGAACGCCTTGGTGCCATCGAGCGGATCCACCAGGAAGAAGCGCTTCGGGGCGCGGAGCGGCGGGCCCGATTTCGAGAAGTCCTCCTCGGAGATGACCGGAACGTCCGGAAAGGCCGCCGCCAGTCTCTCGAGAATCATCGACTCGGCGCGACGGTCGGCCTCGGTCACTGGACTTCGATCGGCTTTGAACTCAACTTCTGCGCCGGCGCGCCAAAAGGGAAGGATCAGCAGGGAGGCTTCGACGACGATTTCCGACAGGCGCTCGCCCAGATCGATCGAAAGGACCGGCGCTTCTTCATCCATTCCGCCTCCTTAGGCGGCAGCAACCGTTTTGCCAAAATGTCAAATCAGGCGAAGCTCCGCACCATGCAGTCAAGCGCCCAGAATTCGCGGGCTTCGGAGGCCGCGCCCATTGCCGATGGCGCCGCGAGACATCCACCCAGCGACCAGAGAGAAGGCGGTGCGGGAACGAGCGAAGTCGCAACCCGACTCGCCGCCCGCCTCTGCCACGATATCCTCAGCCCGGTCAGCGGCATTGTCTCCGCACTGGACCTGCTGGAGGACAAGGCTTCGAGCGACTTGCACGAAGAGGCGATGGAGCTCATCGCCTCGAGCGCGCGGCGGCTGACCGCTGTGCTCGCTTTTTCACGCGCCGCCTTCGGATCCGGTCCGGAAAGTTCGGACCCCCGCGAGATCGAAGCCCTGGTGCGAGGCGTGGTCCCGACCAGCCGGACCAGCCTGGAATGGACCGTATCTGAGGCCCTGTCGCCGCTCGCCGGTCGGGCGCTCCTCAATCTGGTGCAGATGGCGTTCGCCGCCGTGGCGGGAGGAGGCGCCGTCCGCGCCGCGACCCGCCGCGAGGAAGCTCGGATCAACATCGAGGTCGACGCCTGCGGGCCAAATCCCCGCCTCGCCCAGGAGGTGCGCGCCGGCTTTCTCGGCGACGCCTTCGTCGAAGGCCTCTCCGGGCGATGGGTGCAGGCGTGGCACCTGCGTGCCCTGATCGTCGAGGCCGGAGGCGTCATCGGCGCCGACTCTGGCGAAGGGACGGTCAGGTTCAGGGCCGAAATCCCTTGCTCGCCAACCAGGGCGTCGGAGGACCAAACCAGGCCTTAACCTCCTCCGGCGCATAAACGCCGCGCGTTCCGACCGCGTGGAGTATGTTGCTGTGAAGACCTGTCTCGTCGTCGACGACAGCCGCGTGATCCGCAAGATCGCCGGCCGCATTCTAGAGGAACTCGGATACGAGGTGGCCGAAGCCGGCGACGGCGCTGAAGCGCTCGCTTGGTGTCGCGGCGGAATGCCGGACGCGGTTCTGCTCGACTGGAACATGCCAGTCATGAACGGCCTCGATTTTCTCAGGCGGCTGCGGGATCAACCCGGCGGCTCGACGCCGGTCGTGGTCCTTTGCACGGTGCATAACGACCCGGGCCAGATCGAAGCGGCCCTGGCCGCCGGCGCCGACGAGTACATCATGAAGCCGTTCGACGGCGACATCATCGCGGCCAAGTTCGCCGAGGCCGGTCTATGACTCCTGAGGACGTCAGCTTTGTCATCGCGCTCTGCCGATCGCGCGCGGGATTGAAGGTCGTCCCCGAGAAGACCTATCTGATCGAAAGCAGACTCGCGCCGATCGCCCGGGGCGAAGGTTTCGTCGGCGCCGAGCCGCTTCTCGCCGCCGCGCGTGAAAGCCGCGAGCCGCGGCTGCTCTGGCGGATCATCGAGGCGATGGCTTCGAGCGAGACCTCGTTCTTTCGCGATCGGGACGTCTTCGACCGTCTCCGGGACGATGTCATCCCTGACGTCGCCCGGGCGCGAGCTGGCGGCCCGGTGCGGGTGTGGAGCGCGGCATGCTCGACAGGCCAGGAAGTCTACTCCCTGGCCATGATCGCCAAGTCACTGGAAGAGGAGAAGGGCTGCGGACTGGAGCTTTCGGCGTCGGATCTCTCGATCGCGGACCTCGAAAGGGCTCAGAGCGGGCTCTACTCTCAATCGGAGGTGCAGCGCGGCCTGCCCATTGGTCTTCTCATCCGGTACTTCCAAAAGCAGAACGATATGTGGCGGATCACCTCCGACATCAGAAGCCGCGTGCGGTGGCGCAGAGTGAACCTCGTCGCCTCCCTCGATCGGGTCGGCTGCTTCGATATCGTGCTCTGCCGAAATGTCCTCGCCGGAATGACTGCGGAGGCCCAGCGCGCAACCCTCGCCTCTCTGGCCCGAGTGGTGGCTGCCGACGGCTATCTTGTCCTGGGGCTGGGTGAACGCGCGGAAGCTCTGAACGACGCGTTCGAGCCCGTCGGCGGACTGCCGGCGATTTACCGGCCCACAAGTCGCCATAGCGTGCAGGCGGCTTAGGAGTCGCGAGTCTCGCGTTTAGTGCGAAGCGTCGCGGGCGGTGTCGGTCACCGCGTTGCCGACTGAACTCACATCTTTGCCGGCCCCGGCGACTGTGTTGCAGGCGCCTACGGCGAGACTGCAGAGGACGACGACGCAGACGATCAATTTGCTCATAGTCGGACGCCCATTCGCTTTTCTGGGCAACGCCGCTCAAAAGGGGGAGTTCCGTTCCACCTCGCCATCTTTGGAGACCTCTGGGCTGGGGAAAAGCAGCCGCGCCGTGAGGCCTCCTGCGCGATTAGCTCTGAAGACGACCTCGCCGCGAAGCTGTCTGGCGAAGGCGGTCATCAAGGTGCGCCCCACGCCGTAGCCGATGGATGGCCGTTGCCGCCCCGTCCCGGTATCGGAAATCGAGAGTTCCGCCCGCGATCCCCGAACTTTGAAAGCGACGTCCAGGACTCCGCCGGCGGCCAATCCATGCTTTCTCGCATTACTGATGGCCTCAACCGCGAAGAGCGCCAAGGGAGCTAGGCGATCCGGATCGATGATGAGGGGATCGATCGAAAGGCGCGTCTGAACCGCTCCGCCCTGACTGGCCTCGGTCAGGACCAACTGGGCGATGAGTTCATCCAGGAATTCATGGAGGTCGACGCGCTTCAGGTCGGGGCCTTCGTAGAGCGCCCGATAGACGAGAGCCAGGGCGCCGATCCTTTGGCGAGTATCGCTCATCGCCGCGCGCGCGCCCGGATCGGCGAGCGTCCGTTGCTGCATGTTGATGAGCGAAGAGATGACTTGAAGGTTGTTCTTCACGCGGTGATGGATCTCGCGCATGAGATCGTCCTTCTCGCTCAGCGAGATCTTGAGCGCCGCGTCGCGCGCGGCGATCGTGGCGGCCATTCCATCGAGCGTCTCGGCAAGTTCGCGAATTTCCGGTGGGGCGAGTGCGGCCTTCACCGGGTGAACGGTGAAACGGCCGCGGCCGTAGATGGCGGCGATGCGCTGCAAATAACCGATCCAGCGCACGACGCCGCGCTCGGCGACGATCAGAACCGCCGCGAGGGCCAGCGCGAAGGCGAGGAGGGGCAGACCAATCACGGAGAGCGAGTTCAACCGAGCCCAAGACACCAATCGCTCGGACGGCGCGGAAAGCACGACATAGACCTGACGCCCGACCAAGGGAGCCGATGAGAAAACCCTGAGCACTCCACGGCGATCGGATCCGAACCAGAGCGCCGCAGCGCTGCTCGCCTTGCCCTCAAGCCGGCCCCTCAGACTGGCGGGGAAGGCGCGCGCATTGGTCATCGAGAGGTAATCGCCGGCAGCGTCGACCAGCGCGACTTCGGATTGGGCCGGAAGGGCGGCGTCGATCCTTTGCGGCCGCAGGCTGGCCAGGGTGATGACCGCCGTCATCGCGCCATCGAAGCGGCCATTCGGTCCGTCGGCGCGAACCGCGGATAAGAGCGCCGGCTGACGAGCGTAGGGGATGCGCGTCGCTCCGGTGACGACGATGTCATCGCCATGAGCGAGGTCGGAGAACCACGGCTCGGAATTACGCTGGGCGTCCGGGGGCGCGCCAGCGGCTGAACACTCCACCCGCCCCTCCGCGTCGAACCGAATGAGATTGGCGTAGCCCGGTATGCGATCCATGACCTCCGCAAGCTGCTGAGCGCATTGAGGGCCGATGGAGTTCATGGCGAGGGTCTGAAGCAGCACCTCGCTCGCCGTGATTCGCGCCCGAGCGCCGGCGGCGCTGTGCTCGGCGCCCTCCAGGAGCGAAGTCTTGAGGTCATCGGCCTCCCTGCGGAAGCTGAGATCCGATTGGACGGCTGAGAGGATCAGAACTGGAGCCAGTGCAAGCGCGAGAGCGAAGCCCAGGCGGACCCGTATGGTCGTGGGGCGAACGCGGCCAAGACGCCGCAGCGGCTTCACCGGACCGAGCTCAGACGCTCCGCATGAGCAAGAATGGTTCCCATGGCTTCGCCTGCGGCCGCTCCGTCGCGCTTGTAGTCGCCACGTATCAAGATTCCGTGCAGGGCGCGGCGGGCGCGGCTGACCCGGCTCTTCACTGTTCCCACAGCGCAACCGCAGATCTCGGCCGCTTCCTCGTAGGCGAAGCCGCCCGCCCCCACCAGGATAAGCGCCTCGCGTTGTTCGGCCGGCAGCACGCCAAGCGCCATTCGAAGCTCATCGAGAGCCACCGGCGCTGAGGGATCGTCCACAGCGACCAAGGTCCTCTCCGCGGCCTCTTGGTCCAATTGGCTTTGGCGCCAAGACCGCCGCTTTTCGGAATAGAACTGATTGCGAAGGATCATGAAGGTCCAGGCCTTCATGTTGGTGCCCATTTCGAAACTGGCGCGCGCGTCCCACGCCTTGACCATGGCTTCCTGCGCCAGGTCGTCCGCCGCGCTGGCGTCTCCGGCCAAAGTCCTTGCGAAAGCTCGCAAATGGGGAATGAGGCCGACGAGTTCGCGCCGAAACTCGGCGTCGCGCTGCGGCTCCGAGGCGCGGTCGGCCCGCGTTTCGGGATCCATCAGCTCTTCTCCGTCCGCCGCGCGTCCCCGCGTCTTAGGATTTCGAGAAACTCATCCGGGACCGGTTCGTTGACCACGGCGTCGAAAAGTTGCCTGAGCTTGACCCCTATCGCCTGCTGACGCAGACGCGCTTCCTCGAGCGCAATCGAGCGCCCCCTAGGCTTCTTCATCGCCCTTTGTTCGATCATGCGCCGCGAGCGAAACGCCTCGCCCCCCCTTGTTCACACTGGGCCATACGGCGCCCAAACGTTCAAGCTCTGCGCCAGTTCCCGCCGCCGACAATCGAAAAAGAGCGCACGTGAATGGAACCACAGATTTGAAGCCGGCGTTAGTCGACAGCCGCTTCGTCTTCGCGAGCGCGGATTCTTTACGCTTGGGGAAAAGTTCGTTGAGGGAGGGGACATGAGCCTTCTGGCCCGACTTGCGCCACATCTGCCCTACATCCGCCGCTACGCGCGCGCGCTGACCGGCGACCAAGCGACCGGCGATCAATACGTCAGGGTCGCCCTCGAGGCGCTGGCCGCGGGAGAACGCTCGCTGGACCCCGAGCTCACCCCGCGCGTGGCCCTCTACAAGGTTTTCCACGCCATCTGGTGTTCGTCGGGGGCGCGGCTCGAACCGCGCGCCAGCGAGGAGCAAAGTCTCGATCCCGGTCAGCGACTCATGAGGATCGCTCCGAGGTCGCGTCAGGCATTCCTCCTTACCGCAGTGGAGGGCTTCACCCCCAGCGAAGCGGCGCAGATCCTTGGGGCGGATTTCGATGAGATCGAGAAGCTCATCGGGAACGCCCAAAGCGAGATCGACGCAGAGCTCGCCACCGACGTCCTGATCATCGAAGACGAACCGGTGATTGCTGCGGACGTCGAGGCGCTCGTCAAAGAGCTCGGGCACAAAGTCACCGACATCGCGGCGACCCGAACCGAGGCGATCGAAGCAGTCAGCCGAGCTCGTCCCGGCTTGGTCCTGGCCGACATTCAGTTGGCGGACGGGTCCTCCGGGCTTGATGCGGTGAAGGACATCCTTTCGCGAAGCGACGTCCCGGTGATCTTCATCACCGCTTTTCCTGAGCGCCTCCTTACCGGCGACCGCCCCGAGCCAACCTTCCTCATCACCAAGCCATTCCAACCCGAAACGGTGAAGGCGGCGATCGGCCAGGCGCTGTTCTTTCACCCCAGGCGAACCGACAAAGCAGCCTAGCTCTCGGGGCCCCCTAAGGCCGCCTAGCGCCTCGACGCCGGAGGCGCTTGGGGGCCCATCCCAGGCTGCGCGACCTCATGGAATTGGCTGGCTTGGCTCTGATTCGGTCGGGTCCGGCGTGTTTCGTTCCGAAAGCCCGAGGCCAAACTCATCCAAATGATGAAAAAGACGATCACCACCAGGATGAGCGAGGCGCCCAAGACCCAAAGCAGGCCTGGCGCGCGCCGGGCCTGTCTCGCGCGCTCCTCCGGGACGACCCCTCGCCGAGGTGGTTGGCTCATCGCGCGTCTCCACGGGTCGACATCATCAATCTCGAACGTTCGCGCTGCGACGTGCGTTCCTGCCGCAAGGCGCCGCGTCTCGCCCGGTCAGGCGGCGCTGAGGAGGTGAAAGACTACATCGACCCTGCGGCGGAGCGGCCGGTCTGTCCCGTTACTCTCCTGGGCGCCTGCGCTGCCGAGCGCCACGACGCGGAAGTCGACTGGCGGAAAGCCCCTTTTGGCCAGGGCGCGGGTGACCACTCCGGCGCGCCGGTCCGAAAGGTTGAGATTGGCGCCCGGCGCCCCGCTGGCGTCGGCGAGGCCGAACACGTCGATTGCGGCGACTCGACAACCTCTCGCTCTCGCCACCGCCGCCTTGATCACCGCTCGCGCCTCCCGGGTCAGCTCCGCCGAGCTATTATCGAAGTAGATGTTGACCGCGAAGTCGGCGCAGCCTGGCCGAGGCGCAATGATTGCGGCCGAACGCGGCCTGACGGTTTGACATCCGGAGGCGAGTGCGGCAGCGGCGAGGGCGAAGCCCAGCCCCCATCGCTTTGTCTTCCTCGCCGACATTTCCCCTCCATCGCGCTCCTTGCGGCAACGCTTCAGCCCGTGGCGAGTTCCGAAATGAGTTCCCTCTCAGCATTTGGCCAGGGAGCGAAGCCGCCTTGGAAGATTTCGCCCACTCTGACCGAGAATGAGCCATCCCCCACTCGGTGCTGAGCCGGCCACCAGAGCGTTCGACTGATGCTTCGGATCGCCCATCTCTCGGATATCCACTTTGGCGGGGAAAACGCGGAGGCGATTGCGGCCGTGTCTCACTATCTGAGGCAGGCCCCTCCAGATCTCGTGGTTGTAACCGGAGACCTGACCGCATCCGGCACGAGCCAGGAATTCGATCAGGCCCGACAATGGGTGGCTGAACTTGGGCTTCCGGTGCTGACCACCCCCGGCAATCACGACACCCCCTATTTCAACATCGCCCTACGTCTCTTTTGGCCGTTCCGCCGATTCGAAGCGCGCTTCGGCGCGCCCGATGGCGTTGTATGGCGAGGGAAGGACGCATCGGTATTCGCGGTCAACACCGCCCGCGGCGCGCAGTGGCGTTTGAACTGGTCGAAGGGCGCGATCGCGCGCTCGCAAATCAACGCAGCGGTCGCCTCTTTCGCCGACGGCCGGGGGGACGCCTTCGCGATCGTCGCTTGTCACCATCCCCTGGTCGAAATGGTCGGCGGGCCAATGAGCGGCCGCGTTCGCGGCGGGGCCGATGCGGCGCACCGACTATGCGAGGCGGGCGTGGACCTCATCTTGTCCGGCCACGTCCATGTTCCGTTTGTGTGGCCCTTCCCCTGGGGCGACGGACGGACTCACGCCGCGGGGGCCGGGACGCTTTCTCGACGTGAGCGCGGGGTTCCGGCCGGATTCAATCTGGTCGAGGTGGCCGGGCGTGAGGTCACCATCGCCGCGAAGGCCTGGTCCGGGCGCGGATTCTCGACCTGGCGAACGTGGTCTTGGAAGCGGCCTCAGGCCGCAGCTGCGACAGAGCGATCAACGCCTTCGACCATCATCGTCCACAAAGGCCCTTAGGGCGCCGCCGAGGTATCTCGGGTTGCGGACGGCGAGGAAACCTGCAGCCACCGCAGCCGCGATTGCGAGCACTGGCTTCTCGCGCAGGAAGCTCATCGCCCGGTCCTTGATGCCGCCGCCGCGGAGGGCTCTCCCCTTCTTTGGCCGAATGGCGAGCGCGAGGACCAGGATCGCCAAGATGGCGATGACCAACGCCGCTCCCGCGACCACCGCGCACGCCGCCGCCGGTCCGATAAGGGGAAGGACGAGATAATAGAGCGTGAACGCCAGCGCGACCAGAAGAATGGCGGCGCACACGGCAGCAGCCGCCGCGGCCGCTACGGCCAGTACGGCCCGGCGAATCACTTGCTGCGGTTGGAAAGCAACAGGCCTAGAAGAAGCCCAACCCCCAATCCCGCCATGGTCGCGGTGACTGGCCGTTCGCGAACCCTCTCCAGGACGTAGCGCCGCGCCTCGCCTGCTCGTTGTTCCGCCTCTTCGGTGTAGGCGCGCGTCTGACTCCTGAGAGTTTCGACTCCCTCGCGGAGGACTTTCTCGGCCCGCCGCGCAGCGCCCGAAAGTTTACGCTCGGCGGCCTCCGCCGCCTCGGCCAAGGCGCTCTGAACGCGGTCGGCTCCAGCCGTTTTCACTTCGGCGGCGAGTCGACCCTCGACAATCGGATCTGAGCTAGTTTGAGACATTCTGGCGTCTCCAGATTTCGGTGCGGCGCCGCTCGCCGCTGACGCGCCGACAACGCGGCGTACGACGCTGAGTTCCGATCTAGCCCCATTTGCGCGAAAATTGGCTTAAGCGAAAGTCTGAGTCGGCCCCTTGCTATCGCTGTCGATTTATGGCGCGACTTTCCAGGGGAGCGCCACCGCCGGATCAGCGTCATGTCTGAGTCTCCTCCTGGAAAAGGTATGGATCGCGCCGAACAGCTCGCCCTGATGGAGAGCCGGGCCCGAGTGGCGTTTGAGGCCGCTCGGCTCGGCTATTTCGAGTGGGACCTGGTGCAGGATCGTTTCCACGTCAGCAAAAGGATGGCCGAAATGACCGGCATTCCGAAAGGAACCGGCCCGGCCGAACGCGGCGAAATTCTTCTCCGCCTGGCTCATTTGGAAGATGCAGAAAGGGTTCGGGCCGCTCTCAATCGCAATCGCTCGTGCGTCGGTGAATTCGAATTTCAATTTCGAATTCTTCGTCCTGACACCGGAAGCCTGGCTTGGCTGCGATGTGTCGCCCAATGGTCGTCCGGCGAAGATCGGCTGATCGGCGCAGTCGCTGACCTCACGGAGCGAAAAGCCGAGGAGGAAGAGCGGGCGGCCCTCGCCGCCGAGATCGATCACCGCGTGAAGAACATTCTTACAGCTGTGCAGTCCCTCGTGGCGCAGTCGGCTCGCAAGACCGTCTCTTTGGAAGCGTTCCTCAAAACCTTCGCTGGGCGGCTCGAAGCTATGGCCTCGGCTCAGACTCTTCTCGCGGCGAGCCGGTGGCGCGGAGCTGACATCGCCAGCATCGCCGCCGCGGAATTGGGCGCACTGGCCCCTGGCCAGGCGCGATGGCGCGGCGACGAAGTCCTGCTCAATCCCCGAGCGACTAACGCCCTTACTCTGGCCCTTCACGAGTTGGCGGCAAACGCTGTCAAATATGGCGCACTTTCCACCGAGGCCGGGCGCGTGGACGTCGCCTGGCGGCTGCGCCCAGAAGGCGGCTTCGATCTGGATTGGCGCGAGCGCGAAGGCCCAGGAGTGAAGCCTCCGAAGCGGCGAGGCTTTGGCTCGGTCCTCTTAGAGCGTGTGACCGGCCGCGAACTCGGAGGGAGGGCCGAGATCGAGTTTGCGTCAGACGGCGTCCGGGCGCGCATCAGCGCCGATGCTTCCGCCTTAGCCTCATCGCCTGCCGAGGGCGGGCAGTCTGGGGTCCCGAGCCGCCGCGGCGAAACGGGCGGCGCCTCGCTCGGCGCACCGGTCGGCGGAGACGTGGACGGGGTGCGAGTCCTGGTCGTCGAAGATGCGGTTCTTCTCGCCCTCGAACTGGAGGCTGGGCTGGCCGAAGCCGGCGCCGAAGTCGTTGGAACGGCCTCTAACCTTGAAGAGGCGCAAAAGATGGCCTCGCTTCCATTCGACGTGGCCGTATTGGACGCGAACCTCAACGGGAAATCCGTGCTCCCGGTGGCGGAGGCGCTCTGTGCACAGCGCAAGCCGTTCATATTCGCTACTGGCTATGGCGATGACCTTCCTGCCCCCGAAGGATTTGGCGCGCCCGTTGTGCGGAAGCCCTACAACGTCCACCAGATCACCGTGGCGCTGGCTGAGGCGTTGGGGCGCGGAAGCTAGACCACGCCCGGAACCGCAAGGAGCGAGTGTTCATCATCGGGAAGTCCGGCGGCCTTGCTAGAATCTCCGAATTGTCCTCGAAAAGAGCCGGCCAGCGGCGCCCTTTCAACTAACCCGGCGTCCCGCCCCGGAAGTTCCATGTTCCCAGGCAAGAAGAGACCCCACCCGTTTTTGGTCAGACTGGTCAAAGTGCGGCCGCGCCGCTAGCGAAGGACCATGATGTCTCGCTTCGCCTTTACGCCCGCCGACACCCCATCGCTGCCGATCCAGGACGAGGATGTCGTCTTTCCGGTTCGACGGATCTACTGCGTGGGCCGGAACTACGCCGCACACCGACGGGAAATGGGCGGAGATGATCGTGAGCCGCCGTTCTTTTTCGCCAAGCCGCCGGACGCGGCGACGCCGCCGGGCCACGCGATTCCCTATCCAAGCGAGACCAGCGACCTTCATCACGAGGTCGAACTTGTCGTCGCCTTAGGCGGCGGCGGCGAGAGGATCGAGCCGCACATCGCGCCCGAACTGGTCCTGGGCTATGCGGTCGGAGTCGACCTCACACGTCGCGACCTCCAGCATGCCGCCCGGGCCAAAGGTCAACCCTGGGAGGCGGCCAAGAGCTTCGACCAGTCGGCGCCGATCTCCGCTATTCGGCGAGCCACGGATCTACCGCCGCGCGGTCGCATCCGCCTCTCCGTCAATGGCTCGGCGCGCCAGGACGCGCGTCTACAGGATATGATTTGGAACGTGCCTGAAATCATCAGCCAAGCCTCACGGCTTTGGCGGCTTCGGCCGGGAGACCTGATTTTCACCGGAACGCCCGAAGGAGTGGGGCCGCTTCTTCGGGGAGATCGAGTCGATTGCGCGATCGACGGGGTCGGCGAACTGAACTTCGAGATCATATGAAATTCGTCCTCCACTCCATGTGGCGGGCCACCGCTCCCTATCGGGTCCGCATCGCCCTCGCCCTGAAAGATCTGGCCTTCGACTATGCGCCTCTCGATCTCGCGGGCGGGGAGCAGCGAAGCGATTCCTACCGGCGGCTCAACCGTCAGGGCTTGGTTCCTGCGCTCGAGGCGGATGGGCGCGTCCTTACCCAGAGCTTGGCGATCATTGAATGGCTCGAGGATACGCATCCCCAGCCGCCGCTCTTGCCGTCCGGAGCCTTCGAGCGGGCGATCGTGCGGACCATGGCGTCAATCATCGCGTGCGATGTCCATCCCCTGAACAATCTGCGCGTCCTGCAGGCCCTTGGCGGTCTGGGAGTACCGATGGGTTCACCGGCCCAGCAATCCTGGGGGTCACGGTGGATTTGCGAGGGCTTCCAGGCCCTAGAGCCGATGGTCGCCCAATACGGGCGGGGTTTCGCGTTCGGGGCCTCGCCCGGGCTCGCCGACTGCTTGATCGTTCCCCAAATCTGGTCGTCCAGCCGATTTTCGGTCGATCTCTCCCCTTTTCCAGCCCTCGGGGCCCTTTACGCTCGCGCCCAGGAGCACCCTGCGTTCATCGCCGCCCATCCCGATCAGACGCCCGACGCGCCGCGCGTAAACGCGCCTTAACCCTCCTGGTCGAAAACGCAGGCTCGAGCGGAGGGCGGAGCGGACTCAGTGGTCAAGGCGGCAAGATCTCACTCCAGTGAGGCGCTCTGGGCGCTCCATGTGACGAAAGCCGCCTGGGAGGCGCCTCTGATCCGCCGCAGCAGAGGCGTAGCGACTGCGGCCATGGGAGCGGCGTTGGCGCTCTCGCTGGGCGGATACCATGCGGCCGACACGAGCTTCGACACCGCTTCGTCCGGATCGCCCGCCAACTGGGTTGGAACGCCCGGAGCCTGGGCCGCGGATTTCACCCTGCAGCTTGTCGGACTTTCCGCTCTCGCGCTGGCGGCCTTAATGGTGTTCGGCGGGATTCGGGCCGCCAGGGCACACGCCATCCATGCGCGCCACGCCGCCGCTCGGCTCGCGGCTGGCCTCATTGGGGTGTTCGCGCTCGCCGGACTGCTCGCCGATCTCCCGCCGCCGCTATCCTGGCCGCTCTCGGCAGGATTAGGTGGAGCGGCCGGCGACGCCATCAGCCGTCTCCTCGCGGTCACACTGGAGCGCATGGGCGCCCCGGCCGCCGGTCTGCTGGCGGCGGCGCTCTTGGCGACCGCCGCTTTGGCCGCCCTGACCTATGCCTTCGGCCTCCTCACCCGCGGACCTCGATCCGGCCGAGTCAAGGTCGCGGCCTTCGCGCCGCGGCCTTCTCAGCAGCAGAGAACAGAGCCCTCGAGCGGTCTTGAGATCTCCGATGAGGGCGACGACCAGCCCGAACCGGCTCCGCTGGCCATCCAAAAGCCCCGAGGACTGAGCAAAACCTCTGGGCGTGAACAACGAGAGGGTCAGGCGACCTTCGCCTTCGCCCAGCCGCAAGGCTTCCGCCTTCCCGAACTCGCCATGTTGACCAAGCCCAAGCCGCGAGCTTCGTCGATCGACGAGGGGGCCCTAGTTCAGAACGCCCGCCTCCTCGAGGGGGTTCTCGCGGAGTTCGGGGTCCGCGGCGGAGTCGACCAGATTCGGCCCGGACCGGTGGTCACCCTCTACGAGCTTGTGCCCGCTCCGGGCGTCAAGTCGGCGCGGGTCGTAGCGCTATCCGACGATATCGCGAGGTCGATGAGCGTCGCGGCCTGCCGGGTGAGCGTCGTCCCCGGACGAAACGCCATCGGAATCGAACTTCCAAACCACCGAAGGGAAACCGTGTATCTGCGTGATCTCCTGGCGAGCGCGGAATACGAAAAGGCCATCCAAGTCGTGCCCTTGGCGCTCGGCGAAACCATCGGCGGGGAGCCCTATGTCGCGGACCTCGCCAGGATGCCCCACCTGCTGATCGCCGGCACCACCGGGTCGGGGAAGTCCGTGGGCGTCAACGCCATGATCCTTTCCATTCTCTATCGACTGACGCCGGACGAGTGCCGGTTCATCATGATCGATCCGAAGATGCTGGAGCTGTCGGTCTATGACGGCATCCCCCATCTTCTTGCGCCCGTCGTCACCGATCCGAAGAAAGCGATCGTGGCGCTGAAGTGGACCGTAAGGGAAATGGAGGACCGCTATCGGCGCATGGCGAAGATCGGCGTGCGCAATATCGCCGGTTACAACGAGCGCGCCCGAGAAGCCCTGGCGCGAAGCGAACATTTTGTGCGGACGGTGCAGACCGGCTTCGACGAGCGTGGGCGGCCGATCTTCGAAGAGGAGACCTTACGGCCCACTCCGATGCCCTTCCTGGTCGTCGTCATCGATGAGGTCGCCGATCTGATGATGGTGGCCGGCAAAGATATCGAAGGGGCGGTCCAACGGCTGGCGCAAATGGCGCGGGCCGCCGGCATCCATCTCATCATGGCGACCCAAAGGCCCTCGGTCGACGTCATCACCGGCACCATCAAGGCGAACTTCCCAACCAGGATCGGCTTCCAGGTCACCTCGAAGATCGACTCGCGCACGATCATGGGGGAACAGGGAGCCGAGCAGCTCCTCGGGCAGGGCGACATGCTCTACATGGCCGGTGGAGGCCGCATCACGCGGCTGCATGGACCCTTCGTTTCGGACGCGGAGGTCGAGACGGTGGCGCGGTTCCTCAGAAAGCAGGGCGAGCCGCAATACCTCGAGGAGATCACGGCGGGCGCCGAGGACGACGCGGGACAAGACACTCTCGGCGAGGGTGAAGCGGGAGGCGAACTCTACGATCGGGCCGTCGCGGTCGTCACGCGTGACCGCAAGGCTTCAACCAGTTACATCCAGCGTCGACTCCAGATCGGCTATAACCGCGCCGCATCGCTGATGGAGAAAATGGAGCAGCAAGGCGTCGTGGGAGCGGCCAATCATGCCGGAAAGCGCGAGGTGTTGGCGCCTCCGCCTGTCTGAGGCCTCAAGGGCCGTCGCCCAATTACGGCCCCATCGATGACATTGGCGCGCCGTCTCGCGTCGCCTAAACCCGCTCCGATGAATAGGACAAGATTCCTGCGGCGGCTCATGAAAGCCGCGGCGCTTGCGGCCTGCGCATTCGCGGTGATCGGGGCGTCCGCTCCCAAAGATTCCGATTCGGACCAGGCGCTGGTCACAAGCGCGCTGGGTTACCTGGATGGCCTTACCGACGCCAAAGGGCGCTTTGTCCAGATCGGACCGCGCGGCCAGGAGAGCCAGGGAGAGGTGTTTCTTCGCCGGCCAGGTCGCGCACGCTTCCAATATGATCCTCCTTCTGACCTGGTGGTCGTCTCCGATGGCCATTCGGTGCTCGTCCTGGATCCGCGCCTGAAGTCCTTCCAGAGCTATCCTCTCGGAATGACCCCGCTAGGTCCGTTGCTCTCCCGCCGGGTCCGGCTTGGTCGGAAGACGACCATCAGCGCGGTGAAACGGACCGCCAGGGGGTTCGACATCGCCGCGCGGCGGCGGCAAGCGGGCAAGGCGGCGCTGGTCCTCGACTTTTCAACCAACCCGATCGCCCTCATCGGGTGGACAGTGATAGGTCCGCAGGGTCAGGCCACACGCGTTCGACTGCTCAACTTCAAGGCCTCTGGCCCGCTCCCCTCGAATCTCTTCGAGCTGCGCGATCCAGAGGCGCTTCCCAGGCCTTCGCGCAATCGCACCTTCGGACTTCCTGACTGACGCGGAGTACTTCGCAGGAGCGCCATGCGTCTTCGGATCGCCTCGTGGAACGTGAATTCGATTCGACTGCGCGCCAGCCAGATCGCGCGATTCGTCGAAGAGACAGGCGCGGACGTGCTGTGCCTTCAGGAGATTAAGTGTCAGGACGCTGAGTTTCCGGCCGAAGATCTTGCCCGAGCGGGGCTGCCCCACATCAAAATCAGGGGCCAGAAGGGCTGGCACGGCGTGGCGATAGCTTCGCGCCTGCCGATCGAGGCGGCGCCGCAACTGGCCCTCTGTAGGGAGGGACATGCCCGCTGTGTTTCAGGGATCATCGGCGGGATCGAAATTCAGAACTTCTACGTGCCGGCGGGAGGGGAAATTCCGGATCGGGACGCCAATCGGAAGTTCGACCACAAGCTCGACTTCTTGGAGCGACTTACTGTCGAAATGGCCCGGCGCGATCGCGCCGCCCCCTTGGTGGTAACAGGCGATCTCAACATTGCTCCTGGAGAGCACGATGTCTGGAATCATCGCTTCATGTCCAAGGTCGTCAGCCACACGCCGACGGAGGTGAGGGCCCTGGAGGCTCTCAAAGCCAGTCTCGATTTCACCGACCTCATCCGGGAGGCCCGCCCTGAACCCGAGAAGATCTTCTCCTGGTGGAGTTATCGAGCCGCCGATTTCAGGATTTCGAACCGGGGCTTGCGCCTGGACCACATCTGGGTCAGCCCCGCACTTCGGCCTTCAGTTCGGGAGGGGGGCGCACGCATCCATACCGATGTTCGCGCCTGGGACCGCCCCAGCGACCATGCTCCGGTCAGCGCCGACCTGGTCCTCTGAGGGGGAGCCACCCGTCAAGGCGCCAGCCTATAGCCTCCGCCTTCGGTGAGCAGCAGGCGAGCGTTGGCAGGATCGGCTTCGATCTTCTGACGAAGCCGGTAGACATGGGTCTCCAGCGTGTGGGTGGTGACACCGGCGTTGTAGCCCCACACCTCGGTGAGCAATTCCTCACGCGAAACGGGCTTGGCCCCTGCGCGGTAGAGATACTTGAGAATGTTGGTTTCCTTTTCGGTGAGCCGCAGCCGCCTTCCTCTTGGATCGACGAGGACTTTCGCGGAAGGTCGGAACTCATACGGTCCGACGCGAAAGCTGGCGTCTTCCGACTGCTCGTGACTGCGCAGTTGAGCTCTTATCCGGGCCAGCAGAACGGCGAGCTTAAAGGGCTTGGTCACGTAGTCGTTGGCACCCGAGTCCAGGCTCGCAACGGTGTCGGACTCAGCGACCGAGGCGGTGAGCATGATCACCGGAGCCGCGACGCCTGAGGTTCGGAGACGTCGCAGGGTCTCATGTCCATCTGCGTCGGGAAGATCGAGGTCGAGGAGAATCAGATCGGGCCGGTGCTCCTGGGCAAGCCGGACGCCGTGCGCGGCGTCGGTCGCGGAAATCGCTAGATATTGCTGATTGAGTTCGAGCTGTTCACTAAGCACATCCCGCAGCTCCGGGTCGTCATCGATGATGAGAATGGTCTTGGCCTGAGCCATGGCGGACGAGCATGCACCGATCACGACCTCAATGCCAACACGGCTGGATTACCGGGGCCGGAAATGAACTTCATCGTCAATTCGGACGGTCGGATGGACATCGACGGAACCAGCGTCCGCTGCAGGCTCGGACGGACCGGGGTCCGGCCTTGGCGCGATAAAACCGAAGGTGACGGCGCGACCCCGGCTGGCTCCTGGCCCTTTCGAGGCGTGCTCTTCCGCCCTGATCGAGGCGGCCCGCCGCCGCGGACGCGATTACCTATGGAAGCGGTGGCGCGCGACGACGGGTGGTGCGATGCGCCCAATGATCCGGCCTACAATAGGCGGGTCAAACTGCCTTACCCCACCAGCGCCGAGCTCCTATGGCGGGCCGACGGCCTCTACGATCTCATCGTCGTGCTGGGGTACAATGATCGCCCGGTCGTTCCTGGAAAAGGTTCGGCGATCTTCCTTCACCTTGCCGGGTCGGGCCCCACCGAAGGGTGCGTCGCAATGGAACGGCGAGATCTGGAGCGTCTTCTCGCTCTTGCGGCGAAGGGCGATCGCCTCGTCATCCACCCTCAGTCGAAAGCTTCTGGCGAGGACTGAGCCTTGGACCGAAAAGTGCGGTCCCGATCCGGACGTGGGTTGCGCCCAGCCGCACAGCCGTCTCGAAATCATCGCTCATGCCCATGGAGAGCTCGGCGAGGCCATTTCGACGAGCAATCTTGGCGAGAAGCGCGAAATGAGGCGCGGCGGGTTCGCCAACTGGCGGAATGCACATGAGACCGGCGACTACCAAGCCATGATCGCCACGCGCCCTGGCGAGAAAGATGTCGACCTCATGGGGCGGCAGTCCGCTCTTCTGGGGCTCTTGTCCGGTGTTGACCTGCACCAGCAGCTTCGGGCCGCGACCAGAACGCTGGACTTCCCGGGCGATCTCCTCGGCCAGCCTCACCCGATCCAAGGTCTCGATCGCGTCGAAGAAGCCGATCGCGAGCCGCACCTTGTTGGTCTGGAGAGGGCCTATCAGACGCAACTCCAAGCCCGAGCGCCGGCCGCCCCACCGATCGATTGCTTCTTGGACCCGGTTTTCACCGAAGACGCTTTGCCCGCACGCGACAATGGCGGAGACCGCCTGGCGGCTCTGTTGCTTGGAGACGGCGGTCAGAGTGATGTCCGCGGGATCCCTCCCAGCCTCTCTGGCCGCCCGGCCGATGCGCGCCAGGATGGCGTCGCGGGCGGCGGCTGGATCGAATGCAGGGTCCGGCATTGATCGAAACCGAGATCAAGACGCTGTGGCGAATCTCCCGAAGGATAGAGCCGTCGGTCTCAAAGGGAAAGCTGCTGCCGCCCGTATTGTTCTTCACCGATCCTGAGCGGGTCTTCGACCCAGAACGCGCGCTGCGCTCCTTGCCGCGCGGCGCGGGCATTGTCTTCCGGCACTTCGGCGCGCCGGCAAGGCTGGCCCAGGGACGGCGATTGGCTATGCTCGCCCGAAGGCGCGGAATCCGGTTCTTCGTCGGCGCCGACGTCGCCCTGGCGATAGTGCTTCGCTCGGACGGCGTTCATCTGACCCAACGGCAGGCGGCGCGGGCCGGGATGGTTCGAATCCTCCGCCGCCGTTTCCTCGTCACTGCCGCCGCCCACCACCTACCCGCGATTCGTGCGGCCTCCCGGGGCGGTGTCGATGCGCTGGTGGTCTCACCAGTCTTTCCGAGCCGCAGCCGATCCGCCGGCCACCCGATCGGCGTTCGTCGCCTGGCCGCACTCACGCGTCGAACGGATAGGCCAGTTTACGCCCTGGGTGGCGTGAACCAGCGAAACGTGCGCCTCTTGTTGGGCTCGGGGGTGGCGGGTGTGGCCGCCGTCGACGCCTTGACGCCTAGAACTTGAAGGTTGTTTCGAGTCGAACCCTGGGCGAAGGCTGCTGGGGTTGAAACTCGATGGGTGAGTCGGCCCGCTCCCCCGAAAGGCTTACTGCGCCGCCGATATGTAGACGTGGGGTGATCCTGTAGTAGAGGCCAGGCTGAACATCGCCCCATCCCGTCTCGCCGTCGCGGTGCTGCTCGACATCGAGGCTAAGGCCCCATCGACCCTTGCGAGCATCCCACTCCAAAGTCCGATGTGTTCCCTGAAGCGCGAAGGGGCCATGTTCGGCGCCGCTGTCGGCGACGAGCGTCACTGAAGCCTGTTGAGCCCACGCGCCCGGAGCGAACCCCAGCGCGGCGATCGCGAGCGCGACGGTCATAAATGGGCGTCTCAGCTTCATTTGGTCGGCCAGCCCGATCACCTTCGACGGCGCGCTTTGTCACAGCCCCGCATCCACTTATGAACCTGAAGGCTCACAGGTCAATCACACGCTGGCCGAATCGGCCCGGGCTAGCGTTTTGCTCAACCGATGTGGCTGGCCCGCCACGCGATTCCCTTTTTGGAGCGCGCGGCTATGATGTAAAGCCGCTCCGGTGGCGGGCGAAACCGGACCGGGGCTTCTTGGCTCCGTCCCAAAAGCTGAAGTGAATAAGAATGCCAAGAACTTCGAAAGCTCGGGTAGTGGCGAAAAGCGCCGGCGCAGCTGCCATGGCGCTTGCCCTTGCGGGCATGGGCGGTTGCGTCCATCCCTTCCGGGGCGCGCAACCGGCGCGAGCTTCAGTCGCCGACATCGGCGTCAATGGCTATCTCTGGCGGGCCACTCTCGATACGCTCGCCTTCATGCCGCTCTCCTCGGCCGATCCCTACGGGGGGGTGGTGATCACCGACTGGTACGCTGATCCCCAAGACCCCAGCGAGCGCTTCAAGGCGGTGGTTTACATCCTCGATTCTCGCCTGCGTGCGGACGGCATCAATGTCACCGTATTCAAGCAGGTCAACAACGGCGCCGGAGGGTGGGTCAACTCGCCGACCTCGCCGCAGACTTCGATCGACATCGAAAACGCCATCCTCACCCGGGCTCGGCAACTTCGTCTTTCGAACCTGAAGAGCTGAGGCTCGCTTGGAATGCCTCGTTACGATCCCAGAGTGGCCGAGCCGCGCTGGCGCGCCGCGTGGCGGGACGCCGACGTCTTTCGCGCCGTAATCTCCGATCGGCCGAAGTACTACGCCCTCGAGATGTTTCCCTATCCGTCAGGACGGCTGCACGTCGGCCACGTGCGCAACTACGCCATGGGCGATGTGATCGCGCGGTTCAAGCGGGCCCAAGGCTACAGCGTTCTGCATCCCATGGGATGGGACGCCTTCGGGCTGCCGGCGGAAAACGCCGCCGCCGAGCGAGGCGTCGATCCGGCCCTGTGGACGGCGCAGAACATCGCGGCGATGCGCGAGGAACTGGTCAATCTTGGCCTGTCGATCGACTGGTCCAGAGAATTCGCCACCTGCGATCCCGAGTACTACGGCAGACAGCAGCGGTGGTTCATCGATCTGTGGGACCGGGGCCTGGTCTACCGACGCGACGGCCTGGTGAATTGGGATCCCGTCGACCAGACGGTCCTCGCCAATGAACAGGTGATCGACGGTCGGGGCTGGAGGTCTGGCGCGGTTATTGAACGTCGCCGCCGAGCCCAATGGTTCCTGAAGATCACCGAATACGCCGAGGAGTTGCTCGCCGGCATCGAGGCCCTCGACCGCTGGCCCGAGAAGGTCCGGGTGATGCAGCGCAACTGGATCGGAAAGTCGGTCGGGCTGAAGATCGATTTTCCGCTGAAGGGCGGGGCGGACGGGGCCGTCGCCATCTTCACGACCAGGCCAGACACTCTCTTCGGAGCGAGCTTCCTCGCCCTTTCGCCAGAGCACCCGCTGGCCCTAAGACTGGCGGCCGGCAATCCCCGCTTGGACGACTTCATTCGGCGCTGCCGTCGAGGCGGGGTCACCGAAGCGGAGATGGAGAAGGCCGAGAAGCTGGGCTTCGACACCGGCCTGCGTGTTTGCCATCCATTTGACAACTCAGTGGAATTGCCGGTGTGGGTGACCAATTTCGTGGTCATGGATTATGGCGAAGGCGCGATCTTTGGCTGCCCGGCCCATGACCAGCGTGATCTCGACTTCGCCCGAAAGTACGGACTCCCGGTCCGGCCGGTGGTGCTGCCGCCGGGGGCCTCGGCCGATACGTTTCACGTGAAACATGAGGCGTGGACTGGGCTGGGCGAGATTTACCGGTCCGCCTTCTTGGACGGGCTCAGCGTCGAGGAGGCGAAGGCGGCAGCCGTGGCGGAGGCGGAAAGGCTGGGCGTCGGGCGAAGCACGACCGTTTATCGATTGCGCGACTGGGGCGTCTCGCGTCAGAGAGGGTGGGGCTGCCCGATCCCGATCATCCATTGCCCCTCCTGCGGCGCGGTTCCGGCGCACAGGGATTCACTGCCAGTGCTTCTGCCGGAGAACCTGGACTTTTCCCGGCCTGGAAATCCACTGGAGCGGCGAGAGGATTGGAAGAGTGCGCCCTGTCCTCGCTGTGGAGCTCCCGGCTCGCGGGAAACCGACACTTTGGACACTTTCGTCGACTCCTCTTGGTACTTCGCTCGTTTCACAAATCCGCACGCGCCAGAAGTCGTCGAACGGCGGGCGGCTGATCACTGGCTTGCCGTGGACCAATATATCGGTGGGGTCGAACACGCCGTCCTTCACCTGCTTTACGCGCGTTTCGTGACGCGGGCGCTTCGCGATTGCGGCTACTTGGCCGCAGACGAGCCTTTTGAGGGACTTTTCACCCAAGGCATGGTCACCCATGAGACCTACCGCAGGCAGAACGGCGAGTGGGTTGAACCGGGCTCGGTGTCGATACGCGTCGAGGGGGAGACCCGGCGGGCTTTCCTCGCCGCCACAGACGAGCCGGTGGTCATCGGAGACGCCGAGGCGATGTCGAAATCAAAACGGAACGTCATTCCTCCAGGCGAAATCGCCCAGAAGTACGGGGTCGACTCCACGCGGCTCTTCGTGCTTTCGGACTCGCCTCCCGAGCGCGACGTTCAATGGACGACAGCGGGCGTCGAAGGCACCTGGCGACTGGTCAACCGGATCTGGGGCGTCTTCGATGCGGCTTCCGAGCCATCGAGCGGCAACCAGCTCCGGCCATCGCCCCGCGAGGCTCTCGCGCTTCGAAAGACCACGCATCTGGCTATTCGCTCGGTCACCGAAGCCATCGAAGGATTCCGGTTCAACAGCGCGGTCGCTCGGCTGCATGAATTCGTCGGATCGATCAGGGCGATCCCCTCCACCGCTGGCGGCGAACTCGGTGAAGCCAGGCGTGAGGCCCTCAGCGCCTTGGCGCGGCTGGTCGCACCCTTCGCTCCTCATCTGGCGGAGTCCTGCTGGGAAAAGCTGGGCGAAAAGGATCTCGTCGCCCAGGCGCCCTGGCCGAGGTTCGATCCCTCGTTACTCGAGGAGGCCGAGCGCGTTCTCCCAGTCCAGATTAACGGAAGGCGGCGAGGTGAGGTGCGTGCGCCCAGTGGAGCCTCCAAAGAGGCCGTCGAGAAGCTGGTCCTCGAAGATCCCGAGATCGTTCGTCGCTTGGCGGGCATGACAGTACGCAAGGTCATCGTCGTCGCCGACCGGATCGTCAACCTCGTGGCGGCCTGAACCATGCGCCCCGCACGTTTTCTTCCCGCTGGCTTCGCCGCGGCCTGCTTCGCCGTCCTGCTGGCCGGATGCGGTTTCACGCCGCTCTACGCGACGCCCGGGCTCGCCGACGGATTGTCGAGGATCGATGTCGTCGCGCCGCACGGCCGGGTAGGTTACCTGCTTGCCGAGGATCTCGACGACGGCTTGGCGCGAAACCGCACCTCCGGCGCCCGCTGGCGGCTCACCATGCAAGTTGTCGAGACCCGAGCCCCGCGCGGCCTTTCACTCAGCGACGTCGCCCAGTACTACGTCCTCGGTGTCACGGTGCGGTACACCCTCAACGACCTCGCCACAGGCAGGGCGGTTCATAGCGGCGAGGTGGTATCGCAGGTGAACTATGACGCGACCGACCAGCCCTACGCGGCCATCGCCGCGCGCCAGGACGGCCAGCAGCGATTGGCTTCCGACGCCGCCAGGAAGATCCAGATGGATCTGAGCCTCTGGCTCGCCTCTCAGTCGCGAGGCTGACGCCTCATGCTCTTCGAGCGCTCCGCGGAGATCGAGCGATTCGTCGAAAGTCCCGAACCGAAAACGCGCGCCGCGGTTATCTGGGGCCTAGATCCCGGTCTCGTGCGGGAGCGCGCTGATCGCCTAGCTCGAGCGGTCACCGCGCGACCGGATGATCCTTTCGACTCGGCGTTGCTCGACGAGGCCGCTCTCCTCTCCAGACCCGGGCGGCTCGAAGAGGAGCTTTCGGCGATCTCAATGTTGGGTGGCCGTCGGCTCGTCCGGCTGCGTCTCTCCGCGTGCTCCACTGAAGCCACGCGCCTAGCGGCGAGCGCGCTCGAGGGCCATCTGGCCGAGGACTTCAACCCGGAAGCCTATTTTCTCATCGAAGCGCCGGAGCTGAAGAAGGCCTCGCCGCTGGCGCGTCTGGCGCATGCTTCGCCTCTCTGCGCGGGGATGATCTGTTACGAAGATAGGTCGGACGACCTTGAACGCCTCGTCCGCCGCGAACTGGCTCTGGACGGCGTCGAGCTTGACGCTGACGCCTTGAGCGAATTCGTTCAGAGGCTGCCGGCCAACCGCCTGACCGCTCGCCAGGAAATCCAGCGTCTTGTCCTCTTTGTCGGACCCGACAAGCGCGCCGGGGCTTCCGATCTCGAAGCATTTTTTGGAGTCGAACCGGAAAGCTCCCTCTATCGCTCCCTCGGCGAAGCCTTTGGCGGTCATCTCGCCGAATCGCTCGAGGGATTGCGCCGCGCGCTCGGCGAGGGGCTGCGAGGACCTGATGCCGTCGCCGCAGCGCAACGCCAGATAGGAAAGCTCCGACGCGCCGGAGCCCTCCATCAGGCTGGCTCAAATCCCAGGCAGGCCGCCAAAGCGGTGGGCGTCTTCTGGAAGGAAGAACGCGAATTTCTCCGTCAGCTCGCGATTTGGACCCGCGCCGCCCTCGATTCGCAGCAGATGTCGGCGCTTCAAGCCGATAGGTCGGCAAAACGCGCGAACGCCTCCGACCAGTTGATCGCCGAGCGTTTGACCGCTCAGATCGCCGCCGAGGCTCGAAAGCTCGGTCTTTGAGCTCAGGCCGGGCGGGAGAGGCGCCGGCAAAGCTCATCAAGTTGTTCGAGATTGCCGTACTTCAGGCGAAGCTCCCCGGCGCCGCCCTTGTCTTTGATCTCGACTCCTATGCCCAGAAGGGTCGCGAGATTTGTCTCGAGGTCGCGGGTATCTGCATCCTTGGCGGTGGTTCCCTCTTCGCGCTGGGGCGTCGCCCCCTCGGCGCTTCGGAGGCGTCGCGCCATCATCTCGGCTTGTCTCACGCTGAGGCCGCGCTCGATGATCTTCCTCGCCGCCGACTCGGGGTCCTGCAGATCGATCAGGGCGCGGGCATGGCCGGCGCTGAGCCGCCCAACCGAGACAAGCTCCTGGACTACGCTGGGCAGGCGGAGCAGTCTAAGGGTATTGGCGACGTGACTGCGGCTGCGCCCAACAACGGCGGCGATGTCCTCTTGGGTTCGGCCGAATCGCTCCCCCAGCGCAACGTAACCACGCGCCTCCTCGAGCGGATTGAGGTCACTCCGCTGGATGTTCTCGACGAGAGCCATCTCCATGGCCTCTACATCGCTCAGCGTCCGGATGATCGCCGGAATCGTCCTCAACCCGGCGCGCTGGGCGGCGCGCCACCGTCGTTCGCCGGCGATGATCTGATAGCCCTCATCCCCGTCTGCCGGTCGGACAAGGATGGGCTGGACGATCCCCCGCTCCAGAATGGACTTCGCCAGCCCCTCGAGATCTTCCTCGGGAAAGCTCACCCGCGGCTGATCGGGATTGTTGCGGATGATCTCGATGGGAAGCTCGATCGAGCCCTGGCCCACATCCTTGATCTCTTCGGGCTCGATGTCTTCGAGGAGGGCCGCCAGACCCCTGCCCAGACCCCTGCGGCTTTCGCTCATTACCCTGCCTCCGATTCGAGCGCGGCGCGCCCGCGCGCCCGCCTCCACCTTCGTTCGCGACCCAGCACTTCTCGTGCGAGATCAAGATAAGCGCGGCTTCCGGCACAGTTCAGATCGTAGATCAGCGCCGGCTTTCCGAACGAGGGAGCCTCCGAGATCCGCACATTGCGCGGAATGACGGTTCGATAGACCTGGTCGCCCAAGGTGGCTCGTACGTCCCTGGCGACTTGCTCGGAAAGGCGGTTGCGGCGATCGAACATGGTGAGGACGATGCCGTGGATCGACAAACCCGGATTCAACGCCGAGCGCACGCGCTCCACCGTGCGAAGGAGCTGACTCAAGCCTTCCAGAGCGAAAAACTCGCACTGAAGGGGGACAAGCACCGCGTCAGCGGCGACCAGTACATTGATTGTGATCAGGTTGAGGGCCGGGGGGCAGTCCAGGAGCACGTAGCCGTACCGCCCTTGAAGCCGAAGTCTATCCAGAGCGTCTCTGAGACGGTGAGTCCGTCCAGGCGATCTGCCCAATTCGATTTCGATTCCCGAAAGGTCGGAGTCGGCCGGAAGAAGATGCAGCCCAGGAACGGCCGTTGCCTTGGCCGCGCCTGCCGCATCGGAGCTGTTCATGAGCACATCGTAGAGCGTCACGGTTCTGTCCGCCCGCGGCACGCCCAATCCGGTGGAGGCGTTTCCCTGTGGATCGGCGTCGACGAGGAGCACCTTCTCTCCGACCGCCGCAAGCGCCGTGGCGAGATTGATGGCGGTGGTCGTCTTGCCCACGCCCCCTTTCTGATTAGTCACGGCGAGCGCTCTCATCACCTTATGACGCATGACGGAGCTCCTCGACGATGAGGATCCGGCCCCTGGGGTCGCTGCGGCTTGGCTCAATTCGTCCCGACCACGTCCATTCGCGGCGCGCGTCGGCAAGCTCGGCGTCCAAGTCGGCGCCTTTGAGGAAAATTCCCCGCCCCCCCAACGCGAGATGCGGATGGGCGTAGGCGAAAAGACGTCTCACCGGCGCGCAGGCCCTCGCCGTCACCGCGTCGGCGGCGATGGCCAGGCGCTCCGCGCGCGCCTTGTGCACCATGGCCGGAATCCCCAGGCGAGTGACGACGTCTTCCAGAAAGGCGCACTTGCGCCCGACGCTCTCGATGAGATGGACCACCGCCCCCTCTGTGCCGCGAAGAAGGATGGCGAGGATCACCCCAGGAAGCCCGCCCCCTGAGCCGAGATCCACCCAGATTCTGGCGTGTGGCGCAAGATCGAGCAGCTGAGCGCTGTCGAGCACATGACGGGTGTCGAAGTCCTGGAGGGTGGAGCGTCCAACCAGATTCTGATGGGCATTCGCCCTCTCGAGCAGATCGCGATACCGGTCGATAAGCCGCCGCCGATCCTCAAAGGCCAAGAGGTTGGAAGAACCGTCCCGACCTCGCGCCTCATGCGACACGCCGCGAGCGCCTTGCCTGAGACAGGAGATTCGCCAGGGCGCCGGCAGTGACGCCCTCGATCCGAGACGCTTGACCCAGAGTGGCGGGCCTCACCCTCGAGAGTTTCTCCCGAGCCTCCGTTGAGAGTCCTCCCATGGCTGCGTAGTCGAGGTCATCGGGCAAGACGAGCTCCTCCTCACGCCGAAAAAGTTCGGCGTCGGCCGCCTGGCGTTGGAGATAGCCGAAATAGGCGGCGTCGATTTCGACCTGCTCTTTGGCGAAATCCGGCCAAACTCGGATCTGCGGCCAAACTCTGCAAAGGACTTCGGCGTTGAGTTCGGGAAGGGTCAAGAGCTGCGCGAAACTGCGCCGGCGGCCATCGGGCCACGCCGGCAGGCCCAGGCGAGCGGCCTCGCCGGCGGTCAAACTGAGAGCAGCCGCCTCCCCGCGGACCTTTTCGAGAGCTGTCGCTTTCTCGCGCCAGGCGTGAATTCGGACAGGCCCCACGCACCCCAGCTCGATGCCCCGGTTGGTCAGCCGCTGGTCGGCGTTGTCGGCGCGCAAGTGGAGCCGGAACTCCGCCCGGCTGGTGAACATTCGATAGGGCTCGCTGACCCCACGTGTCACCAGATCATCGACCATGACACCGAGATAGGCCTCGTCGCGACCAAAGACGGCGGGCGACCGGCCGGCGACCCATCGCGCGGCGTTCAGGCCAGCGATCAGACCCTGGGCGGCAGCCTCCTCATATCCGGTGGTTCCGTTTATCTGGCCGGCTAAAAAGAGACCGCGGAGGCGCTTCACGGCCAGCGCTGGCGTGAGCTCGCGCGGATCGACGTAATCGTACTCGATAGCGTAGCCGAATCTCATGACCCTCGCCCGCTCCAGCCCAGGAATGGTGGCCAAAAAGCGGATCTGAGTCTCTTCGGAGACGGAGGTGGAGATCCCGTTCGGATAGACGGTTGGGTCATCTCGGCCTTCCGGCTCGAGAAAGATCTGGTGGCCCGCCCGATCTGCGAACCGCACGACCTTGTCCTCGATGGAAGGGCAGTATCTCGGCCCCTTGCCGCGCAACCTACCCCCATAAACCGCCGATTCCTTCAGCCGCTCAGAAATGACGGCGTGCGTCGCCGGAGTCGTCGACGTGATCGCGCAAACCGCCTGATCGGACTGCAACGGACCGCTCAGGAACGAAAAGGGCGCCGGTGATTCGTCGCCGCGCTGGAGCGCAAGACCCTCATAGTCGATCGTGCGACCGTCCAGACGTGGGGGCGTCCCCGTCTTCAACCGTCCCATCGAGAGGCCAAGAGCGTACAGACGGTCCGCCAACCCGATCGCCGGCGCATCGCCCTCTCGACCGGCGGGATATCGCTCGTCGCCTCGGCAAATTTCGCCCTTCAGAAATGTTCCCGTGGTGAGGACGACTGCGCCCGCCTTCAGCGGCTCGCCAGATGCGCAGAGGACGCCCGCGACGCGTTCTCGCTCGACCTGGATGTCCTCAACCGCCCCGGCGTGCAGCTCGAGGTTCTCCTGTTCGTCCAAGGCGCGGCGCATGGCCCAGCGATAGAGCGCTCGGTCCATTTGCGCCCGGGGCCCCCTGACAGCGGGCCCCCTGGAACGATTGAGCATTCGGAACTGGATGCCCGCCTCGTCGGCGACTCGCCCCATCAGACCGTCCAGGGCGTCGATCTCGCGGACCAGGTGCCCCTTGCCGAGACCGCCGATCGCCGGATTGCACGACATTTCCCCGATCGTCTCGAGCTTGTGGGTGACGAGCAGGGTCTTCGCTCCGCACCGCGCCGCGGCGGTGGCGGCTTCGCAGCCGGCGTGCCCGCCCCCAATGACGATGATGTCCCAACTTTTCATTTCACCGCGGGCTCGCCGCGCCCTTCCTACCTCCGGAGTCCGCGCCGGTCGACCGTCTTTGTTTCACGTGAAACGCTTCACTTGCCGATGCAGAACTGGGAGAAGATTTCGCCGAGGACTTCCTCCGCCCCCACCTCCCCGCTGATTCTCCCGAGCGCTCTTGCGGCCAGCCTCACGCCCTCACTCGCCAGTTCGGGCCGTCGCAGATCGGCGTGAGCAGCGGCCAGATGCTCTTTCGCTTCCTGCAGGATGCGAGCGTGCCGGATTCGGGTGATGGCGGGAAAATCGCCGCCCGACAGATCCCGCCGTACGCGCCACTCGAGCCACGTCCGCACTGAAGCCGCTCCCTCGCCCAGGACCGAGGCGCGCATGACCTCTGCGCGGAGTCGATGGGCGCAGCAGGCGGCGGCCGCGGCATCGGCGCCGGAGGGAAGGTCTGACTTGTTGAGGAGGCAGAGATCCTCTTCCTTCGACAGACAGGCGCCCTCCTGCCAGATTCCGGCATTTTCGCCTTGGTCGACCACCCAGAGGCGGACGTCCGCCTCCTGCGCCCAGACCCTTGCCCGTCGCACGCCTTCCTTTTCCACCGCATTGGACGCAGGTCGCAGCCCCGCCATGTCGGCGAGCACCGCCCGATAGGCACCAAGGTCGAGGTTCGCCTCGATCACATCTCGCGTCGAGCCCGGTTCGGGAGCCACGATCGCCGCGTCGCGGCCGAGTAAGGCATTGAAAAGACTGCTTTTTCCAGAATTTGGCGCGCCAATCACCGCGATCCGGTATCCCTCGCGGATCCGCTGGCCTCGCGATTGGTCGGCCAGCGCGAGGTCGATTTCGTCCATCAGCCGGCGCAACGGCGGCTCCGCTTCCTCTTCGATCGCGGCCGGGAGGTCCTCGTCGGCAAAATCGATCGCCGCTTCCAGTCTCGCCAGGGTCGCAAGGAGATCGCGCCGCCAGGCTTCGTGCCGGCGTCCAAGGGCGCCGCCCAGCTGCCCCACCGCCTGGCGCGCCTGAGCCGAGGTCTGGGCGTCGATAAGGTCGGCGACGGCCTCCGCCTGCGCGAGATCCAGCTTCCCATTCTCGAAAGCGCGTCGGGTCATCTCGCCGGGCTCCGCCGGGCGAAGGCCGTTCTCTTGGAGAAATTCGCAGATCGCGGCGACGACGGCTTCGCCACCGTGAAGGTGCAGCTCGGCCATGTCCTCGCCGGTATAGCTGTGGGGGGCCGGAAATCGGATGACCAGCGCCTGATCCACGGCTTCTCCATGTCGCGCCGATAGCTTGCGCAAGCTCGCTCTTCTGGGCGCAGAGGGCTTCACGCCGAGCGCCCAAAGTGCCTGCGCCACCGAAGCGCCGGAAAGCCTCACCACCGCCAGGGCCGACCGCCCGGGAGGCGTGGCCAAGGCGAAGATTGTCTCCCTCATTCCCCGGCCCCCTCCTTGCGCGCCGGAGGCTTCATCATCTGCAGGAAATTCTCCGCGGCTTGGCCGCCAAACGCGAGCCAGGTTCTGAACAGGTCCTCGGTCGGAAAGGCGGCCGTGTCCAATCGTCGGCCCACCTCTTCAACCAAGCGCCCATTGAGGCCGCTGACATCAGGAAGACCGACGAAGGCGCGCGCCTCCTCGGGCGTGCAGTCGATCTCGATCTTCATCTTCATGGCCGCTCTCCTCGTCCGGAGATCGAGCTTAGGCCCAACCGGCGAGCGTTTGCAGCCATCCCATCGGCGACGAACGGATCTAGGTGTTCATGGACTGGAAGAAGTCGGCGTTGTTCTTCGAGCCCTTGAGCTTGTCGAGCAGAAACTCGATCGCATCCTGGGGTCCCATCGGGTTGAGGATCCGGCGCAAGACGAAGGTCTTCTGGAGCTGGTCGCGGGGCGTGATCAGCTCTTCCTTGCGAGTCCCCGACTTGAGGACGTCGATGGCGGGGAAGATGCGCTTGTCGGCGACTTTGCGGTCGAGCACGATTTCGGAGTTTCCTGTGCCCTTGAACTCCTCGAAGATCACTTCATCCATCCGACTGCCGGTGTCGATGAGGGCCGTCGCGATAATCGTGAGAGAGCCGCCTTCCTCTACATTTCGCGCCGCGCCAAAGAATCGCTTCGGCCGCTGCAGGGCGTTGGCGTCGACGCCGCCGGTGAGGACCTTTCCTGAGGACGGCACCGTGGTGTTGTACGCGCGACCGAGACGCGTCACCGAGTCGAGCAGGATGACGACATCGCGCTTGTGCTCGACTAGGCGCTTGGCCTTTTCGATTACCATTTCGGCGACTTGGACGTGGCGACTGGCCGGTTCGTCGAACGTCGAGGAAATCACCTCGCCGCGCACCGTGCGCTGCATGTCTGTCACTTCCTCGGGCCGCTCATCGATGAGCAGCACGATGAGATAGGAGACCGGATAGTTGGCGGCGATCGACTTGGCGATGTTCTGAAGCATCACCGTCTTGCCGACCCGGGGCGGCGAGGTGATCAGGCATCTCTGGCCCTTGCCCAATGGCGCAACGATGTCGATCACCCGACCAGATCGGTCCTTCAAGGTGGGATCATCGATTTCCATGACCATCCGCTCCTCCGGATAGAGAGGCGTTAGGTTGTCGAAATGAACCTTGTGGCGAACATTGTCGGGGTTCTCGAAATTTACCTGATCGACCTTGGTCAAGGCGAAGTAGCGCTCGCCCTCCCGTGGCGCGCGAATCCCGCCATCGACCGTATCGCCGGTGCGCAAGCCGAAACGCCGGATCTGCGATGGACTCACATAGATGTCGTCAGGACCAGGCAGATAGTTCGCTTCGGGACTTCTCAGAAATCCAAATCCATCCTGTAAGACCTCCAGCGTCCCCGCGCCGAATATCTCGACGCCTTCTTCCGCCGAAGTTTTCAGAATGGCGAACATCATATCCTGCTTCAACATCGCATTGGCGTTCTCGATGTCGAACTGTTCAGCAAACGCCAGAAGATCTGCCGGTGATTTCTCCTTGAGTTCTTGCAAGGACATTCTCGTCAGCCCCAAGGCGGCAATGGCCTTGCTGGCTTCGCTCGGCTCTGTCGCTTCAGGCGCGCTATCGCTTTCGGGAGCGTCCGCGGCTTCGATGGGGTCGACTTCGGTGATGTCTGACATTTCTCTTTCAACAATCCTTGGAGTTCGCTCGCCGGCGTCGAGGCGGCGCCGGGCCGGATGGACGGCTGCGGCCGACAGGGCGGCATCTGGGGTCGAACCGGCGTCGGAAGGCCGACGCATCAACTCATTCTGTGCGGGGAAATCGCTTCCGGGCTCGGATGCTTTTCGCCGTCACCCGACCATAAGACCGCCGTCAGGTCT
>JBOHLG010000017.1:0-64128 GCA_050729515.1 Caulobacteraceae bacterium | reverse complement strand
CTCCACATCTGAGCGACGGACGACGCCCGCTCACCTTTCCGGATAGCGCTCTTCGCGTCCCAGGTTCGAGAAGCGGGTGAGGTCGGCGTCGTAGTGGAGATCGAAGCTGCCGATCGGGCCGTGCCTCTGCTTGGCGATGATGATCTCGGCGAGGTTGCGCACCGGATCGATCTTCTCCTGCCACTCCAGGTGCTCGGCGGTGCCCTCCTTGGGCTGGGAGCGGCCGAGGTAGTAGGCCTCGCGGTAGATGAACATCACCACGTCGGCGTCCTGTTCGATCGAGCCTGATTCGCGCAGGTCGGCGAGTTGCGGCCGCTTGTCGTCCCGGTTCTCGACCTGGCGGGAGAGCTGGGCGGCGGCAATCACCGGCACCGCGAGCTCCTTGGCCAGAGCCTTGAGGCCCTGGGTGATGAGGCTCACTTCCTGGACCCGGTTGTCGTTCCTGGTCGCCTGCCCGCTGGTCATGAGTTGGAGATAGTCGACGACGACGAGGTCGAGCCCGACGGTGCGTTTCAGGCGCCGGGCGCGGGCGGCGAGCTTGCCCAGCGAAATGCCGCCGGTGGCGTCGATGAAGAGAGGGGCCTCGCCGATCTCGATGGCGGCGTCGCGGATGCGGCCGAATTCGGCGGCGGTGATCTCGCCCTTGCGGATCTTGTCGGAGGGAACCTCGGTGATCTCGGCAAGCAGACGAAGAGCGATCTGCTCGGCGCTCATCTCGAGCGAAAAGAAGGCGACCACCCCGCCGCTCGAGGTCTTGCGGCCGCCGTCGGGCAGCGGCTCGAAGGCGTAGCGGCGTGCGATGTTGAAGGCGATGTTGGCGGCGAGCGCCGACTTTCCCATGGAGGTGCGACCGGCCAGGATGACGAGGTCGGAGGCGTGCAGGCCCCCCAGCCTCTGGTCCATCTTCTCCAGGCCCGTGGAGAGGCCGGAGAGGCCGCCCTCGCGGCTGTAGGCCTCGCCGGCCAGTTCCACCGCCCCGGCCAGCGCATCGGTGAACGTGACAAGGCCGGTGGAGGCGGTTCCGGTCTCGGCCAGGGTGTAGAGCTTCTGTTCGGCCGCCTCGATCTGGTCGCGGCCGGAAAGATCGGGATCGGGAAGGCGGGCGTCGGCGGCGATCTCGCCGCCGATGCGGATGAGCTCGCGGCGCAGGGAAAGATCGCGGATGACCCGGGCGTAGTCGGCCGCCCCAGCCGCCGGAGGCGCGCGATCGACGAGGTCGGCGAGATAGGAGAGGCCGCCGAGATCGGCGAAGGCCGGATCGGCCGAGAAGACGTCGGCGATGAGGATCGGCTCGGCGAGCTGGCCCCGGCGCAGGCAGCCCTCGATGGCCGAGTAGAGGCGACCGTGGAAGGGCTCGAAGAAATGGCCGGCCTGGAGATGATCGCCGATCTGCTCGTAGGCGCCATTGTCGTAAAGGAGCACCCCCAGGAGCGCCTGCTCGGCCGCAAGATTGGAGGGGGGACGGCTGATCGCCTCCTCGTTGGCCGGTGAGCGGATGTCGAGGAGGGGGGCGAGGGCCATGGCTTACCGATAGCTTAACGGGGCGGGCGGCGAGAGGGCTTTTGACGAAGTCCTCAACAGCAAATTCTCGCAACTGTGGATGGCCGCCGAGTCTCTCCGCCCGGCTTCGCGGAAATGAGCTGATCCGGGGTGGCTTGCCGAGACCCAACCCCGGCGCTACCGCAAGGCGACCAAGCAAAGTGAGGCCGATGAAGCACATCCTCGAAGAGCTCGACCGCCGGCGCGCCCAGGCGATCGCCGGGGGCGGGGAGAAGCGCACCCGCGCCCAGCACGAGCGGGGCAAGCTCACCGCGCGCGAGCGCCTGACCGCGCTCCTCGACGAGGGGAGCTTCGAGGAGTTCGACATGTTCGTCGAGCACCGCAGCCACGATTTCGGCATGGCCGAGCGGCGGGTGCCGGGCGATGGGGTGGTCACCGGCTGGGGGACGATCAACGGCCGGCTGGTCCACGTCTTCTCCAAGGATTTCACGGTGTTCGGCGGCTCTCTTTCGAAGGCGCACGCGGAGAAGATCGTCAAGGTCCAGGAGATGGCGATGCGCAACGGCGCGCCGATCATCGGCCTCTTCGACGCCGGCGGGGCGCGCATCCAGGAAGGAGTCGATTCGCTCGCCGGTTACGCCGATATCTTCCTGCAGAACGTGCTCGCGTCCGGGGTCATTCCCCAGGTCAGCGTGATCATGGGGCCGTGCGCGGGAGGCGACGTCTATTCGCCGGCGATGACCGACTTCATCTTCATGGTGAAGGACACCGCCTACATGTACGTCACCGGCCCGGACGTGGTGAAGACGGTGATCAACGAGGACGTCAGCCACGAGGAGCTGGGCGGCTGGCGGGTACATGCCGCGAAATCCGGAGTGGCCGACGGGGCCTTCGACAATGATCTGGAGGCGCTCGCCCAGATCCGCCGCCTCGTCGACTTCCTGCCGCTCTCCAACCGCGAGGCCCCGCCCCGCCGCACAAGCTTCGATGACCGCGACCGGATCGAAGCCTCCCTCGATACCCTGGTCCCGGCCAGCCCCAACAAGCCCTACGACATGGCCGAGCTCATTTCTAAGGTGGTCGACGAAGGTGATTTCTTCGAGATTTCACCGGATTGGGCCAAGAATATCATCATCGGCTTTGGACGGCTTGACGGCGCCACGGTGGGTTTCGTCGCCAACCAGCCGCAGGTCCTGGCCGGGGTCCTCGACATCGACGCCTCGCGCAAGGCGGCCCGCTTCGTGCGCTTCTGCGACGCCTTTGGAATCCCCCTCGTCACCTTCGTCGACGTGCCCGGATTCATGCCCGGCACCAGGCAGGAGCAGGGCGGGCTCATCAAGCACGGAGCCAAGCTCCTCTTCGCCTTCGCCGAGGCGACAGTGCCCAAGGTGACGGTAATCACGCGCAAGGCCTATGGCGGGGCCTTCGACGTGATGAGCTCCAAGAACATCCGCGGAGACGTGAACTACGCCTGGCCGACCGCAGAGATCGCGGTCATGGGTCCCCGCCAGGCGGTGGAGATCATCTACCGCGATCAATTGGGGGACCCCGAAAAGATCGCCGAGCGCGAGGCCGAGTACAAGGCGCACTTCGCCAATCCCTTCGTCGCCGCCTCGCGGGGCTACATCGACGACGTGATCATGCCCTCCGAGACCCGCAGGCGGATTTGCCGCGCGCTCGCCGGCCTAGCCGGCAAGACGGTCTCCAATCCGGCCAAGAAGCACGACAACCTGCCGTTGTGACTCTCACTCCGAGGGGAAGGAAGTCAGGATAAACAATGACGTAAGTCAGACTCCTGCCTAGATCGATCCCGACTTTCGCCGGGATGAGCGGAAAGGGTGTGAGCGGGCGCCGAGCGCCGGCTTAGGCCGCGCCGAGCGAAGAGGTCATGATCGGGGCCGGTCGCCGCGGCCCAGAGGATCGGGAAGGGCCTCACCTTCGGCGACAAAGGCCAGCGAAACCGAATTGATGCAGTAGCGCGTTCCGGTGGGCGGCGGACCGTCGGGGAAGACGTGGCCCTGGTGTGAGCCACAGCGGGCGCAGCGGGTCTCGATGCGGACCATGCCGTGGCTGAAATCCTTGATGCTGGTGATATGGGCCGGATCGGCCGGCTCGGTGAAGCTCGGCCAGCCGGTGCCGCTTTCGAATTTGGTCCTGGCCCGAAAGAGCGGCAGGCCGCAGAGGCGGCAGCAGTAGAGGCCGTCGGCCTTCTCGCCGAGAAGTCCGCCGCAGAAAGGGGCCTCGGTGCCATGATGGAGCAGGACGTCGCGCTCCTCGGAGCTGAGAGCCGCCTCGAGGCGAGCGCGCTCCTCGGCCGAGGGCGCAGAAAGATCGAAGCCGGAGGAGGATCGGGCCTCGAGCGTATCGGTCATGGCGAGCACTCCACGGCGGGCCGGGCGGTTGTCAAGGTCGGCCCAGCCGTCTAACGCCTCCCCTCGCCAAAGATAGTGCGGCCGGCGAGGAGGAGAACCTCTCCAAAAGGATGTTTTCCAAGATCCTCATCGCCAACCGCGGCGAGATCGCGGTCCGGATCCTCAAGACCTGCAAGCGGATGGGCCTTTCCTCGGCGGTGGTCTTCTCGGAGGCGGACGCCGACTCCCTGGCCGTTGCGATGGCCGACGAGGCTTTCCCGATCGGTCCGGCGCAGGCCAGCCAATCCTACCTGGCCGGCGAGAAGATCATCGCCGCGGCGCTCAAGGCCGGGGCCGAGGCGATCCACCCCGGCTTTGGCTTCCTCTCCGAGCGCGCTTCCTTCGCCCAGGCCTGCGCGGAGGCCGGCCTCACCTTCATCGGTCCCAATCCCGAGGCGATCGAGGCCATGGGCGACAAGATCGCCTCCAAGCGCGCGGCGGCCAAGGCCGGCGTCTCCACCGTGCCGGGCCACATCGGGGAAATCGAGGACGCCAAGGAGGCCGCCGCCATCGCTCGCGAGATCGGCTTTCCCGTGATGCTCAAGGCCTCGGCCGGGGGCGGAGGCAAGGGGATCCGCATCGTCTGGTCGGCTGAGGAGATGGCGGCGGCGTTCGCCGCCGTCGCCGCCGAGGCGAAGGGCGCGTTCGGCGATGACCGCATCTTCGTGGAGAAGTTCATCACCGATCCCAGGCACATCGAGATCCAGGTTCTGGGCGACCAACACGGCCATCTCGTCCACATCTTCGAGCGCGAGTGCTCGATCCAGAGACGCAACCAGAAGGTCATCGAGGAGGCGCCCTCGTCGCTCATCGATCCGGCGACGCGCCAAGCCATGGCCGGCCAGGCCCTGGCCCTAGCGGCGGCCGTCGGCTACGACTCTGCTGGCACGGTGGAGTTTGTCGCCGGCCAGGATAAATCGTTCTATTTCCTGGAGATGAACACCCGTCTTCAGGTGGAGCATCCAGTCACTGAGCTGATTACCGGCCTCGATCTCGTCGAGGAGATGATCCGCATTGCGGCGGGTGAGCCGCTGCGATTCTCGCAGGACGACCTTTCGATCAAGGGCTGGGCGATCGAGAGCCGGATCTACGCCGAGGATCCCGCGCGCGGGTTCCTTCCCTCGATCGGAAGGCTGGTGCGCTACGCCGCTCCGGCGGAGGGAAAGGCGGGCGCGGCGCTCGTGCGCAACGACGCCGGGGTGCGCGAGGGCGACGAGATCTCCATCCACTACGATCCGATGATCGCCAAGCTCTCCTGCTGGGCGCCGAGGCGCGAGGGGGCGATCGCGGCGATGGGCCGCGCGCTCGAAGAGTTCCACATCGAGGGGCCGCAGACCAATCTCGCCTTCCTCTCGGCGGTGATGGACCAGCCGCGTTTCGGCTCGGGCCGGCTTTCCACCAGCTACATCCCCGAGGAGTTCCCCGAAGGCTTCAAAGGCCTCGCTCCCGCCCCCTGGCAGGAGGACGCGTTCCTCGCCGCGGCGATCTTCATGCACGCCCTCCAGCGCCGGCGCGCGCGCAGCGGGGAGGCCGCCGGACGAGGGGACGAGCGAGGCGACTGGGCGGTGATCACCGGCACGCGGCGGCGGGCGGCCAGGGTCGCCGAAGTCGGCGAGGACCTCGCGATCGAGCTTTTCGAGGAGGGCCGCACCCTCAAGCTGGCGAAGATCGCCTGGCGGCCGGGCGAGCCGCTCTTCTCGGCCGAACTCGACGGCAGGCCGTTCACGCTCGAGGCCAGGCCGGCCGCCGAAGGATTTCTCCTCAGGAGCCGCGCCGCCGCCCAGAAGGTCCTTGTCCTCACCCCGTTCCTGGCCGACCTCCACCAGCGCCTCCCCGTCAAAGCCGCCGCCGACACCTCCCGCCAGGTCCTCTCGCCCATGCCCGGACTGATCGTCTCCGTCGAGGTCGGCGAGGGCGATGAGGTCAAGGCCGGTCAGGCCCTGCTGGTGGTCGAAGCGATGAAGATGCAGAACATCATCCGCGCCGAGCGGGAGGGCCGCATCGCGCGGCTCTGCGCCAAGGCCGGAGAGACCGTCGCCGCCGACGACATCCTCGCCGAGTTCGCCTAGATTTTTCGGAGATCGCCCATGAAGATCGTCTTCGTTCCCCAAGATGCCGCGGCCGGAGCGGACGCCGCTGAAGTGGTCCTCGCTTTCGAGGGCGGGGCGCTCTCGCCCACGGCGGAGGCGCTCGACAAAACCTTGAAGGGTCAGATCCGCCGGGCGATCGCGGCCAGCCCCTTTTTCGGCGAGGCCGGCCAGAGGGTCGAGCTGCTCGCCCCAAACGGGAGCGAGGCCTTAAGAGTGATGGTGGTCGCCGCTGGAAGGAAGGACGCCTTCGATCCGCAGGCCGCCGAGACGGCGGCCGCGCACGCCTTCCAGGCCCTGGCCGGCTCGGGGGCGCAGAAGATCGTGCTTCGCCTGGGCGGGGTGGATGCCGAGACGGCGGCCCGCGCCGCCCTTGGGGCCAGCCTCGCGGCCTATCGCTTCGACAAGCACCGGACCACCGAGAAGCCCGAAAAGAAGCCTTCGGTCTCGCGCTTGGAGGTCGCCGTCGCCGAACCCAAGGCGGCCCAGAAGGCCTTCGAGGCCCAAAAGGGGCTCGTCGAGGCGGTCTCCTGGGCCCGCGACCTGGTCACCGAGCCTTCCAATCTCCTCTATCCGGAGGAGTTCGCGAGGCGCGCCAAGAAGCTCGCCGACCTCGGGGTCGAGGTGGAGATCCTGGGCGAGAAGGAGATGAAGAAGCTCGGCATGGGGGCCTTGCTCGGCGTCGGCCAGGGAAGCGTGCGCGAAAGCCAGCTCGCCATCCTGCAGTGGCGCGGGGCCAAGGATCCGCAGGAGGCTCCGATCGCCTTCGTCGGCAAGGGGGTGTGCTTCGATTCCGGCGGGATCAGCATCAAGCCGGCGGCTGGCATGGAGGAGATGGTCACCGACATGGGCGGGGCGGCGGCCGCCGCCGGGGCGCTTCGGGCGCTGGCCGCCCGCAAGGCCAAGGTGAACGCGGTGGCGATCCTGGGCCTGGTGGAGAACATGCCGGGCGGCGCCGCCCAGAGGCCGGGCGATGTCGTGAAGACCATGAGCGGCCAGACCATCGAGGTTATCAACACCGACGCCGAGGGCCGCCTCGTGCTCTCCGACGCCCTCTGGTACTGCCAGCAACGCTTCAGCCCGCGCGTCATGATCGATCTGGCCACCCTCACCGGGGCGATCGTGGTGGCGCTCGGCAAGGATGTCGCCGGAATGTTCTGTAACAACGACGAGTTGGCGGGAAATCTCGCCGCGGCGGCCAAGGAGACCGGCGAGGCGCTGTGGCGGATGCCGCTGCAGGCGAGCTACGAAAAGACCCTCGACAGCCACATCGCCGACATCCGTAACACCGGCGGGCGGGAAGGCGGATCGATCTTTGCCGCGCTCTTCCTGCAGCGGTTCGTCAATGGCGCACCCTGGGCCCACCTCGACATCGCCGGGGTGGCGTGGAAGCCGAACTCGAGTGTCCCCATGATCCCCAAGGGCGCCAGCGGCTTCGGCGTGCGCCTGCTCGATGAGCTCTCGCGCCGCTTCTACGAGGAGAAGTGACGGCGGATCGAGCGTCCTTCGGTCTCGTGGCGAGCCCATTTCTCGGCGCGTCCACCTGGGCGGGCGTCGCGAGAGCTCTGAGGGCGATGGGGCGGGGCGCGGTAACGCTCGAGGGCGGCGCCCGCGCCCCTGATTGGCGCGGCGACGCCGGCGCCCGAGCGGCGGCGGCCCTCTCCGCACTCGGCGATCCTCTCGTCGTCGCCCTTCACAGCGCCGCAGGGGGATTGGCCGAGGCTCTCTTCGCCGCCCTGGCGGGGCGAGCCGCAAGCTTCGTGTTCGTCGACGCGATCCTTCCCCACCCCGGGCGCTCCTGGCTCCAGACCGCGCCGGGGGGCCTTGCGCGGCGGATCCGGGAGCGAGCGAGGGACGGATTGGCCCCGCCGTGGAGCAAATGGTTCGGAAAAGGCGTGATCGAGCGGGCCCTGCCGGAGGAGGCCACGCGGGCGGCTTTCCTCGCCAGTCTTCCTCGGGTCCCGCTCGCCTTCCTCGAGGAGCCGGCGCCCAGTGCATTTGCCGGCGAAGCGGAGCCGGGATGCACTTTGGTTGCGCCGATTCCTCCCCGCGCCTGCGGCTATCTGCGCCTCAGCGACGGTTACATCGCCGAAGCCCGCGAAGCCGAACGCAGAGGCTGGCGCGTGGAGTCCGCCGACCTCGGGCATCTGGCGATGATCACCGATCCGCGCATAGTGGCCGAGCGCCTGGTGGAACTCGCCGACGCTCTCGCAAAGGGATGAGACGTGGCCGCCGAGGCATGGTTCTACCAGCTGGAGCGTTCGAGCTTGGAGGCGGTGCTGCCCGATCTCCTGGCCAAGTGTCTGGAGCGGGGCTGGCGGGCGCTCGTGGTCGCCTCCGAAAGGACGATCCTGGAGCGGCTCGATGCACGCCTCTGGACCTTTTCGGATGCGAGTTTCCTCGCCCATGGCCTGGAGAGCGACCCATCGCCGCACAGGCAACCGGTGCTGCTCTCCATAAGCGGGGAGAACCTGAACGGCGCCAAGGCCCTGGTCTTGGTGGACGGGGCTGAGGGCCCCGCCATCGAAGGTTTCGAGCGAACCCTCGTCGTCTTTGACGGCGGGGAGGAATCGGCGCTCCGGCGGGCGCGCGAGCGGTGGAGCGCGCTGAAGGCGACGGGGGCCTCTCTGGCCTACTGGCGCCAGAAGGAGGAGCGGGGATGGGAAAGGCAGGCCTGAGACGATCAGTCGCCCTGGCCGGCGCCCTCGTCTTCGCCGCCTGCGCCGCCCCGCCGGCCGGGCCGGTCCGAACGGCCGCGCCAACTCCAGCGGTCCGCAGCCTTCCCGAGGAAGCCGCCGCGCCCCTTCCCATCCCGCCGCCCCCGGCGCCGCGGCCCGACCAGTGCGGCGCGCGCACCCTGCAGGGCCTGGTGGGAAAGCCTGAAGTCGACATCCCCGTGCCGCTCGAGCCGGAGACCCGAAGGGTCCTTTGCACCGTCTGCCCCAGGATCGGCGGCTATCAGCCCGGCCGGCTCACCATCCTCTATGATCCCTCGAGCGGCCTCGTCACTTCGGTGGCCTGCGGCTGAGCCCCTCCAGGGTCTCGGCGGCGGCGATCCAGGCCTCCTCGGCGCGCGCGAGGCTGGCGCGGGCGGCGTTGAGCCGATGGGACGGCGAAGCGGCGTCAAGATCGGAAAGTCGACGCTGCTCGCGCGCCAGAGCCGCCTCCGCCGCCGCGAAGCGCCGCTCGGCCTCTTTCGGGCGGGCGCCGAGCGAAGCTCCCGCCGCGCTCTCGCCGGAGGCGCGCCTTGTCGCCCGCGAGAGGACGAACCGGGCATAGTCGGCCATATCGCCTTCGAAGGGCTTCACCCGCCCGCCGTCGATGAGCCACAGACGCTCGGCGACGAGTTCGATCAAGGCCCGGTCGTGACTGATGAGGACGACGGCTCCGGCGTAGTCGTTCAGCGATTCGGCGAGCGCGGCCCGGGAGTCGATGTCGAGATGGTTGGTGGGCTCATCGAGGATGAGGATGTGGGGCCCGCGAAGAGCAATGAGGCCAAGGAGCAGGCGCGCCCGCTCGCCCCCGGAGAGATCGACGATCCGGGTCTGCGCCTTTTCGACGCCCATCCCGAAGGCGGCGAGCCGCGAGCGCAGCCGTGCTTCGGTGTCTCCGGGAAGCGAGCGTCCGATCAGCTGCAGAGCGCTCGCATCGCCCTCCATGACCTCGATCTGGTGCTGATGGAACCAGCCGACCTCGAGGCGCGGGGCGCGGTGGAGGGACCCGCTCATCAGCGGAAGGGCGCCGGCGAGGAGCCGCGCGAAGGTGGTCTTGCCCGAACCGTTGACCCCGAGGAGCGCGATCCGGTCTTCTGGATCGAGGCGCAGGTCGAGGTCCCTGAGGACCGGCGGTCCGCCATAGCCGACCTGGGCCCGCTCAAGGCGGATGAGCGGGGGGCCGAGGGGCCGGGCAGGCGAGGGGAGGCGGAACGGCGCGACGTCGGGCTCGACGGAGGGAACAATGGTCTGAAGCCTCGCGATCATCTTCAAGCGCGACTGGGCCTGGCGGGCCTTGCTGGCCTTGGCGCGGAAGCGGTCGACGAAGGACTGCATGTGGGCTCGTCGGGCCTCGATCTTGGCCCGGGTCGCCGTCTGCAGGGCCAGGCGTTCGCCCCTCTGGCGCTCGAAGGCTGAGAAGCCCCCGGAATAGAATTCCAGATGTTTTTCCGTAAGGTGGAGGATGGAGTCCACGCCCCGGTCGAGGAGTTCGCGATCGTGGGAGATGATGATGGCGGTCTTGGGCCACTTCTCGAGGCGCGAGGCGAGCCAGAGCGCGCCTTCCAGGTCCAGGTAGTTGGTCGGCTCGTCGAGGAGGAGCAGGTCGGGCTCCGAAAAGAGCGCCGCGGCCATGGCCGAGCGCATCCGCCAGCCCCCGGAGAACTCGGCGATCGGCCGAGGAAGGTCGGCGGTGGAAAAGCCCAGGCCGCAGAGGATCTCGGCGGCGCGGGCCGGGGCGCGGTCGGCCCCGATCTCCGAGAGCCTCGCCCAGACCTCGCCGATGCGCTCGGGTCCGGCGGTCTCGAGTTCGGCCATGAGGCGGGCGCGCTCGGCGTCGGCGGCGAGCACCGTCTCGATGAGCGGGAGGGGGCTCGCGGCATGCTCCTGCGCCACCGCCCCGATGATCGCGCCGCGAGGGAGGTCGATGGCGCCCTCGCCGGGCACGAGATCGCTCAGGATCAGGCGGAAGAGGGTCGACTTGCCCGAGCCGTTTCGGCCAACGAGGCCGACCTTGGCGCCGGCCGGAATGAACGCGCTGGCGTGCTCGAAGAGGCGGCGGCCCCAGGCGTCGAAGGTGAGATCGGAGAGGCGAAGCATGGCGGGAAGGTCCGAAAAGGGGCGGATGAGCAGACATGGAGAAGCGCTTGCGGCCGAGGGCGCCTTTCGTTCGGCGCTTCGGCCGGTCCCGAGGGGCTAGGCCCGTCTGGTCGCTCTTGCCTGCATTCGACCCTTGCTCGCCTTGCCGCTTCCGCCCGGCTGGCTTGGCCTGGCGGGCTCGGCGCCCTTATAAGCGCGCCCCTCAGTGAAATCCAAGACGAGCCAACGCGGCGGGGCCATGATCGAGCGCACCTTCTCCATTCTCAAGCCGGACGCCACGAGGCGCAATCTCACCGGCGCGATCAACGCCGCCATCGAAGAGGCGGGTCTTCGGATCATCGCCCAGAAGCGGCTCGTCATGTCCAGGCGGGAGGCCGAACGCTTCTACGCCGTCCATGCCCAAAGGCCGTTCTTCTCCGAGCTGGTGGCGAGCATGACCAGCGCCCCGGTGGTGGTGCAGGCGCTGGAGGGAGAGGACGCCATCGCCGCCTATCGCGCCCTGATGGGTGCGACCGACCCCGCCAAGGCCGAGGAGGGGACGATCCGCAAGCGCTTCGCGCTCTCAATGTTGGAGAACTCGGTCCACGGCTCGGATGGGCCTGAGACCGCGGCTCGCGAGATCGCCCAGTTCTTCAGCGGCAACGAGATGGTGGGCTGAGGAGCGCGACCGAGGCGGCGTTTCTCAGGCTGGCGTCAGCTCGCCGCAGACGAAAGCCTCCTCGCCGGCCGCGGTGAGCCGCTCCAGCGCCTCGGCCAGGCGGGCCGGGGCGACAATGAGGAGAAGGCCGACTCCCAGGTTGAAGGCGCGGCGCAGCTCGCCCTCGCCGATCCCCCCGGCCTCGGCGAGCCAGGCGAAGAGTTGGGGCCGTCGCCACGCCTGCCAGTCGAAACGCGGGGCAAGGCCCTTGGCGACGGCCCGCGGCGGATTTTCGATGAGGCCGCCGCCGGTGATGTGGGCGAGGCCCTTAACCAGACCCTCGCGGAGGAGGGGCAGGACGGTCTCGACGTAGATCCGGGTCGGGATCATCAGGGCCTCGCCTAGGGAGGTCTCGGGCGCGAAGGGCGCCGGGGCGTCGAGCCGCGCGCCGGCGATCTCCAGGACCTTGCGGATCAGCGAAAAGCCGTTGGCGTGGGGGCCGGAGGAGGAAAGGCCGACGAGGACGTCGCCGGGCCTCTGGGCGGCGAGATCGGGAAGCGTTCGGCCGCGATCGACCGCGCCGACGCAAAAGCCGGCGAGATCATAATCGCCACCGGCGTAGAGGCCCGGCATCTCCGCGGTCTCGCCGCCGATCAGGGCGCAGCCGGCGAGGCGGCAGCCCTCGGCGATCCCGCCGATGATCCGCTCGGCCAAGGCGACATCGAGCGCGCCGCAGGCGAAATAGTCGAGGAAGAAGAGCGGCTCGGCGCCCTGGCAGAGGAGGTCGTTGGCGCACATGGCGACCAGGTCGATCCCCACGCCTTCGCAAAGGCCGGTCTCGATGGCGAGCTTGAGCTTGGTGCCGACGCCGTCGGTGGCGGCGACGAGAAGCGGATCGGAATAGCCGGCGGCCTTCAGATCGAAGAGCGCGCCAAACCCGCCCAGGCCCCCGATAACTCCGGGCCGGCCGGTGGAGCGGGCGAGCGGCTTGATCGCCTCCACGAGCGCGGCGCCCGCCTCGATGTCGACTCCTGCGGCCTTGTAGGTGAGGCCGTTCTTCGGCCAGGGCATCAGAGTTTGTTCTCTCGGGCTTTGAGACTCGGAGCGAGGCTGCTCTATTGGTATCCGATGACGCCCATCGCCTCCACCGCCGAACTGGCGGCCTTCTGCGAGCGGCTGCTCCTTGCTCCCTTCGTGGCGGTGGACACCGAGTTCATGCGCGAAACGACCTATTGGCCGAGACTGTGCCTCATCCAGGCCGCCTCGAGCGAGGTCGAGGTGGTGATCGACCCGCTCGCCGAGGGGATCGACCTTTCGCCGCTGCTCGCGGTGCTGCGGACAAAATCGATCCTCAAGGTCTTCCACGCCGCCCGGCAGGACGTCGAGATCTTCAACAACCTGGGGGCGATGCCCGAGCCCCTCTTCGACACCCAGATCGCAGCCATGGCCGCGGGCTTCGGTGAGCAGACCGCGTATGACGCCCTCGTGCGCAAGCTCCTCGATATCGAGGTCGACAAGTCGCACCGGTTCACCGATTGGGCGCGTCGGCCGCTGAGCCAGGCCCAGCTCGCCTATGCGCTGGGCGATGTCACCCACCTCGCCCGGCTCTTCCCGCTCCTGCGCGGCCGGCTCGAAGAGGAGGGACGCCTCGCCTGGGTCGAGGAAGAGATGGCCGCGCTCACCGATCCGAACCTCTATGACGTCGAGCCGGAGAACGCCTGGCGCCGATTGAAGCCGCGCCGCCACACCGCGCGGTACCTGGCGGTCTTCCGCGCCGTCGCGGCCTGGCGCGAGCGCACCGCCCAGAGCCGCGATCTGCCGCGTGGCCGGATCCTCAAGGACGAGGCGATCGACGAACTGGCCAATCAGGCCCCGACCGACAAGGCGGGGCTGGACCGCCTGCGCTCGGTGCCCAAGGGCTTTTCCGGCTCGAGGGCCGCGCCCGAACTCCTGGAGGCGATCGAAAAGGCGCTTTCCGATCCAGAGGGCTACGCCCCGCAGATCGCCCGTCCGGCGAGGCCGCACCACCAGGTCCCAGGCGCGGTGGTCGAACTCCTCAAGGTGCTCCTGAAGGCCCGCGCCGAGGAGGCCGGCGTCGCCTCACGGCTCATCGCGACGGTCGCCGACCTGGAGAAGATCGCGGCCGGAGACGAGGCCGAGAGCCCGGCCCTCACCGGCTGGCGCCGCGAGGTCTTCGGGGCCGACGCCCTTCGCCTCAAACGAGGCGAGATCGCCCTGGTGCTGGAGGCCGGAGAGGTGCGCATCGCCCCGGTGAGGCGGGCGGCGGCGTGACGAGGGCGCCCTTTTAGGCGGCGCGGAAGACCTTCGATCTCTTGGCGGCGCGCCCCGCGGCCGCCTTGGCGCCCGCTTCCGCCGGGCCTGTGCGGATCTTGAGGCCGCGTCCAAGGCGCCCCGCGAGCTGGGCGGCGCGACGCTCGATCTGATCGCCGCCCAGCATCGGCCCCCAGGCGCCCTCGATGTGAAGCACCACTGAGGCGGGCTTTATGGCGAGGGAGGCGTGGGCGAGGAGCGCGGGAATTCGCCCGGAAAGCTCACAGGCGAGGCGCACGGCCGCGCCGAGCGCCCTGGCCCGCTCCAAGCGCGCCGGGCCGAGCAGGCGCTGGACGAGCTGCGGCTCAGGCGTCTCGGGCCGGGCGCTGTGGCGGGAGAAGGCGGCGCAGGCGAGGAAGGCGCGCTCGGCGTGGTCCATGCCGGCGATCGGGGCCCGCAGCACCTGGTCGAACACCAGATCGGCGCGGTGATCGGGATGGAGCCTTATCCCGAGGTCGGCGAGCTCGCAGGCAGCGGCGATGAGGGCGCTGTCGCGCGCGCCGAAGGCGGCCGGGAGTCTGGCGAAGGGCGCCGAGAGCCACGCCTCGAGCGCAAAGGCGAGCTCGCGGGCCGCGCCGCCTTCGAACTCCTGGCGGGCGGTGAGAGCGGCGCATCCCTCGATCAGCGGATCGCGGGCGCGCAGGGCGGGATCCATGGCCTCGAGGATCAGGCCCTCGCGCAGGCCCCAGGCGGAGATCACCACCCTTTCGATCTTCAGATGCTCGATCAGGGTCTCCAGCACCAGGGCGGCGTGGGGGAGGGTCTCCACGCGACGCTTCGAGATCCCCTCGATGCGCTCGAGCGAGGAGCGGGACTGCCGCATGGCGAAGCGCGCGACATCCAGGGCCTGGCTGCGCGTCATCTCGTATTGATGAACGATGCCGAGCGGATAGTCCGTCATCTTCATGTGGATCAGGGCGAGGTTTCGCCACCCGCCGCCGACCGCGTTGAGCGCCTCGGCGCGATAGGCGCGCTCGGTTCCGGCTAGGACGCGAAGGGCCTCGGCGCGTGCGAGGGCGAGATCGGCTCGACCCCTGCCGGTGAGGCGCAGCGGCCCGAGCGGCAGGCTGACGCCCTTGGTGGGAGCGCCGTTCTCCAGGCGGGCGAGTTCGAGGCTGCCGCCCCCGAGATCGGCGGCGATCCCTTGGGAGCCGGGCGCCCCGCCCATGACCCCCAGGGCGGAGAGCCGCGCCTCCTCCGGCCCGGAGAGAATCCGCATCTCCAGGCCGGTCTCCTCGCGCACCCGGCGAGCGAAGGCGGCCCCATCGGAAGCCTCCCTGACCGCCGCGGTCGCCACGCAGAAGAGCCGGTCTGGACGGTTGGCGCGGATGAGGGCGGAAAAGCGGGCGAGGGCGGGAAGGGCGGTCGCCACGCCCGGCGGCGAAAGCTCTCCGGTCGTCGAAAGATCGCGGCCGAGCCCGGCCAGAACCTTTTCGTTGAAGACCTGCCAGATCGCCCGCCCCTCGATGGCGTAGAGCACCAGACGCACCGAGTTGGAGCCGACGTCGATGACCGCCGACTTCTGGGCGGGGCTATCGACCGAAACCGACATGATCGAAGGCGTGAGGGAGATCCTTGACCCTCTCGCCGCGACCGGAGAGGGACGGGTTGGTCATGAAATAGTCGTGGGCCGAAAAGGCCCCCGGCAGGTCCCAGCCTGCCGCGCGGTGGTATTCGCCGGCCTCGTCGAGCAGCCAGCTCTGGGCTTCGTCCTTGAGGTTTGCGACCATGATCTGGGAGAGAACCTGCTGATGCACGGTGGGGTTCTCGACCGGGACCATGACTTCGACGCGCCGCTCGAGATTGCGCGGCATCCAGTCGGCCGAGGTGATGAAGACCCGCGCCGCCCGGGACGGCATGGCCTCCCCGTTGGCGAAGGCGACGATGCGGGCGTGCTCGAGGAAGCGGCCGACCATGCTCTTGACCCGGATGTTCTCGGAAAGGCCGGCGAGGCCGGGGCGCAGGCAGCAGATGCCTCGGACCACCAGATCGATGGCGACGCCAGCGCCGCTCGCCGCGTAGAGGGCGTCGATGACGTCCGGATCTACAAGGGCGTTCATCTTGGCCCAGATCGCCGCCGGCGCGCCGGCCCGGGCGTTGGCCGCTTCGGCGCCGATGAGGCGCAGGATCTCGGCCTTCAGCCCGATCGGCGAGAAGCTGAGCTTCTCGGTCCGCTCGGGCCGGGCGTAGCCGGTGATGTAGTTGAAGAGCCGCCCCGAATCCCGCCCCAGGGCCGGATCGCAGGTGAAGAGGGAGAGGTCGGTGTAGATCTTGGCGTTCACCGGATGATAGTTGCCGGTGTCGAAATGGCAGTAGGTGCGGAGCGCCTCGCCCTCCCGGCGGATGACCAGGGAGAGCTTGGCGTGGGTCTTGTACTCCACGAAGCCGAAGACGACGTGGACCCCGGCCCGCACCAGGTCGCGGGCCCATTTGAGATTGGCCTCTTCGTCGAAGCGGGCCTTGATCTCCACCAGGGCGACGACGCTTTTGCCGTTCTCGGCCGCTTCGATGAGGGCGGCGACGATGGGGCTCTCCTGGCTGGTGCGATAGAGCGTCTGCTTGATGGCCAGGACGTTGGGATCGCGGGCGGCCTGGATGAGGAACTGCACCACCACATCGAAGCTCTCGTAGGGGTGGTGGACCACGATGTCCTTCTGGCGGATGGCCGCGAAGCAATCGCCGCCGTGGTCGAGGATCCGTTCGGGGAACCTCGGCTGGAAGGCCTTGAACTTCAGCTCGGGGCGATCGGCGGGGATGAGCTGAGCGAGTTGGGCGAGGCCGAGCTTTCCATCGACCCTGACCACATCGCCCGGGCGCGCGCCAAGGCCGGCGAGGATGAATTCGGCGAGATCCTGCGGCATCGATGCCTGGATGATCACCTGCACCACCGAGCCCAACCTTCGACGCTTGAGGCGGGCCTCGAACTCGCGGACGAGATCCTCGGCCTCCTCTTCGATCTCGACATCCGAATCGCGGATCAGACGGAAGAGGCCGGCTCCCTCGACCCGATAGCCGGGAAACAATCGATCAAGGAAAAGAAGGAGGAAGCTCTCCAGGCCCAGGATCCGCCGCTCGCCGCGCCGGCCTCCCGCCGCGGGAAGCTCCCAGAACCTGGCGACTTGGCTTGGCACCGGGGCGAGGGCGAACAAGGGCTTCTCGTCGGCCAGGCGGCGCAGCTTGAGCGCGAGGCAGAAGCCGAGATTGGGAATGAACGGAAAGGGGTGGGCCGGATCGATGGCGAGAGGAGTGAGGACCGGGAAGATTCGCTCGGTGAAGATCGTCTCGGCGGCCGCCAGATCGGAGGCCTCCACGACGTCCTTAGCGTCGAGGAGGCGCAAGCCGGCCCCTGCGAGCTCGGTGTGGATCGCCGCCCAGATGCGCTGCTGGGCGTCCATCAGTTCGCCCGCGTCCACTTCGATCCTCTGGAGCTGCTCGGCCGGCGTCAGGCCGTCCTGACTGACCACCCTGACATCCTCGCGCACCTGTCCCTTCAGGCCGGCGACGCGGACCATGTAGAACTCGTCCAGATTGCTGGCCGAGATCGAGAGGAACCGGAGCCGCTCCAGGAGCGGGTGGCGCGGGTTCTCCGCCTCGGCCAGGACGAGGGCGTTGAAAGCGAGCCAGGAAAGCTCGCGATTGAAGAAGCGCCGGGGCGAGCCGGCGAGATCGTCCTCCTCTGGGGCGATTGGCGCGATCTTGAGCGGCCCCGCCGCCGAAACCACCGGCTTGGGGCGCGCTCTGGCCTCGGTCGCCTGGAGGGCTCGTTCGAGGCTCGCCGCCTTAGTCAAAGAGATCGCCCGATTCATCGCTTTCGATCACCTGCCTGGCGAGCGCCCGGGAGACCTCGCGGCCCTCGGCGTCGGCCAGTTCGTCTAGCCGGGAAACGAAGGCCCGCGCCGCCCTTCCCGAGCGTTCGATCCGGGAGAGGAGATAGGGATAGACCTCGGCGGCCGGGCGGATGTGTCTGGCCCGGAAGAAGGCGCGCAGCATCGCTTCCAGGGCGACATCGTCGGGAGGGCCGATGCGGGCGACGGTGAGGGCCTTGAGCCGGGAGGCGAGATCGGGGATGGCGACGGGCCAGACCGCCGGCTCCAGACGGGCGGTCAGGAGCAGGCTCGTCCCGCCGCCGGCCCGGTTCAGCAGATGGAAGAGAACCTCGTCGTACCCGCCTTGGTCGGCGTCTTCGATGAGGACCGCGGCGTCGGCCGGCCGGGGAAGGGCGTCGGCGTCCTGAGCGGTGATGGCGACGGCGCCGGCGCGCCGCGCCCAGAGCGCGGCGAGATGGCTCTTGCCGCTGCCCTCGGGCCCGATGAGGGCCAGGGCCCCGAGCGGCCACGCCGGCCACGCCCCGACCATCGCCGCCGCCTCGGCGTTGCTCGGCGAGACCACGAAGGATGCGCCCACGCAGCGGCGGCTCGCCGGAAACGAAAGGCGAAGCTGACTGCCGGGGCGGTAGGGGTCGGTCTTCACCGGCCGAAGTCTAGCAAGCCGGTTCTTGCCGGTCGATGACGGCGGACTCCTCGTCGAGGGGCCGCTCCTCCTTGGCCGCCAGGCGAAGCTCGGTGACCGGCCGGTCCAGGCGCGCGAGCGCCTCCCTGGCTGCGGCCTCGCCGGCCTTGACGGCCGGCTCGTAGGCTTTCCAGTCCCCGATCTCGATCATCTCCACCTCGGGAAGGATGAGTAGGTCGGCGGCCTCCCGGGAGACGGCCAGCTCGCTTTCGGCGGTGACGGTGGCGGCGCGCATCAGGATTGAGACCATGGGCGGCCCATGGCGCCAGGCGCCCGAAGCGATCCAGCGCCACAGGAATCGGGGGCCTGAGACGTCCTTGGCCTCGATGCTGCGCCCGCGGGTGACATCCACGCCCACGATCGGGCCGGGATGGAAGGCGCGCATGACGTCGGCCGGGAAGTTCTTCATGAGCGCCCCATCGACGAGGACGTCCTGGCCGCTGATCGTCGGCGGCAAGAGGCCGGGCAGCGAGACCGAGGCGGTGAGGGCCTCGCGCACCAGGCCGTGGCGATGAACCTGATAGGCGCCGGTGGTGAGATTGGACGAGAGGCAAAAGAACGGCCGCCACAGATCGGCGAACTCGCGATCGCCGAAGTGAGCGGCGAGTCTGGCGCGTACCTTGCGGCCGTGGGTGAAGGCGACGAGCGGGGGAATCGCAAAGTCGTCCACCGGGCTCGATTCGACGAAGGCGCGGCGGATGCGCTCGTCGAGCTCGTCGATCTCCCAGCCCATGGCGAGGCCCGCGGCGACGATCGCCCCCATGGAGGCGCCGGCCACGAAATCGATTGGGACCTTGGCTTCTTCAAGGGCCCGGATGGCCCCGACGTGGGCGTAGGCGCGGGCTGCGCCTCCAGAGAGGACCAATCCGACCGCCCGTCGGCACATCACCCGGGCGAGCCGCTCGATGTCGGCGGCGTGACCGTGACGCAGATGGAAAAGATGGGCCGGGTGAAGCGCCTTTTCCCACGCCGCCGAACCCTTGGGCGCGTGGCAACCTGCGGCCTGGAGCAGGATGAGGTCGACCATCCCGGCGGCGGTGACGAACGGCTGTGTGGCCTTGGGCCCCCGCGCAGGTCTGGCCGAAGCCTCAGCGAGGAGGAAGAGCCGGTCGATCTGGCGAAGCAAAACGCCGATCCACGCGCTCTCCTCGGCTTCTCCGACGTAGAGAAGAAGGTCGTGGGCCAGTTCCAGATTCGAGAACCACTGGGTCGTTTCGCGCTCGGCTTCCGCGCCGACCACGGCGACCTTGAAGCCCATCACCGTCAGGCGCCGGGCGACCGTGGCGGCGACGGGCCTCACCGCCGGACCCGGATGGACGCAGATGAAGCCGAACGTCTTGGGCTCGCCGGTCGGTTGCTGGAGGGCGCCGCGGCGGGCGCGGTGGACGACGAGGCCGGCGAGCTCGCGCATGGCTTCGGCGTCCTTGGCCGCGGCGGCGAGAAAGCGCGCGCGGGGCAGGGCGAGAAGTTCGCTGTCGCGCAGGGCGACGACATCGGCCGAGTGGGGCGCCCCGGCGATCAGGGAGAACTCCCCGGCCACCTCGCCGGGGCGAATGACGCCCAGGAACCTCTTGGAGCCGCCTTCCTCGAAGGCGGCCGCGAGGCGTCCGGCCCTCAAGAGATAGAGCGCCTCGGCGCGCTCTCCGGCCAGGAACAGCGGCGCGCCGCCGGGCAGCGAGAAGGCGAAGGTCTCGCCCGCCTCGGTCTCGCGCTCGAAGAGCCTGACGATGGCCGCCCGGGCCGCTGGATCGCTCGCCACGGGGCGAGCTTACCGGCGAGGGCCGCGCCGCGCCAATGGCGTGCGGTCTTCGCGCAAGTTATGAGGCGGCCATGGCGAGGCTCTCCAGCGCGGTCGAACCGGCTTCGGCCGCCTTCAAGGCCAATCGGGCGGTCAATACGGCGCTCGCCGCGAGGCTGCGCGAGCGCGTCGCCGAGGCGGCGCTGGGCGGACCGGCGGCTTCGCGCCAGAGGCACGAAGCACGCGGCAAGCTTCTGCCGCGGACGCGGGTGGAAAGGCTGATCGATCCCGGCTCCCCTCTCCTGGAGATCGGCCAACTCGCCGCGTGCGGGCTCTACGACGGCGAAGCGCCGGCCGCCGGCCTCATCGCCGCAATCGGCAAGGTGAGCGGCCGCGAGGCGATGATCCTCGCCAACGAAGCGACCGTGAAGGGCGGAGCTTATTTTCCGATGACGGTGAAGAAGCATCTCCGCGCCCAGGAGATCGCCTTCGAAAACCGCCTGCCCTCGATCTATCTGGTCGACAGCGGCGGGGCCAACCTTCCCTACCAGGCCGAGGTCTTCCCCGACCGGGAGCACTTCGGGCGGATCTTCTTCAACCAGGCGAGGATGAGCGCGGCGGGCCTAGCCCAGATCGCTTGCGTCATGGGTTCGTGCACCGCCGGCGGCGCCTACGTGCCGGCGATGAGCGAGGAGACGGTGATCGTCCGCGGCCAGGGAACGATCTTCCTGGGCGGCCCGCCCCTGGTGAAGGCGGCGACCGGCGAGGTGATCAGCGCCGAGGACCTCGGCGGCGCCGACGTCCACGCCCGACGTTCGGGTCTGGTGGACCACGTCGCCGCCGACGACGAGGAAGCCCTGGCTATCGTCCGGCGGCTCTTCGGCGATCTCGGCCCGGCGCCGATCCCGGCTCTCTCGCCCGCCCCACCCGAGTTGCCGGCCCTCGATCCGACCCAGCTTTATGGGATCATCCCCGCCGACGTGCGCGCGCCCTACGACGTGCGCGAGGTGATCGCGCGCATCGTCGACGGCTCGGTTCTGGACGAATTCAAGGCGCTCTATGGAACGACCCTGGTCTGCGGCTTCGCCCGCATCTGGGGCTGGCCGGTGGCGCTGCTCGCCAACAATGGAGTGCTCTTTTCGGAGAGCGCGCTGAAGGGAGCGCACTTCATCGAACTGGCCTGCCAGCGGGGCATTCCACTGGTTTTCCTCCAGAACATCTCCGGTTTCATGGTCGGCGGCCGCTACGAGGCGGGAGGCATCGCCAAGGATGGCGCCAAGCTGGTGACCGCGGTCGCCTGCGCCGAGGTCCCCAAATTCACCATCGTCATCGGCGGCTCGTTCGGAGCTGGCAACTACGGCATGTGCGGGCGCGCCTACTCGCCGCGATTCCTCTTCTCTTGGCCGAACAGCCGGATCAGCGTCATGGGAGGGGAACAGGCGGCGAGCGTCCTGGCGACGATCCGGCGCGAAGCGATCGAGGCGCGTGGTGAGGCGTGGAGTGAGGAGAACGAGGCGGCCTTCAAAGCGCCGATCCGCGAACGCTACGAGGCCGAAGGCGATCCCTACTATGCGACGGCGAGGCTGTGGGACGACGGGATCATCGATCCGGTCCAGACCCGAGACGTGCTGGGCCTGGCGATCGCCGCGGCGATGAACGCCCCCATCCCACCGACACGTTTCGGAGTTTTTCGCCTGTGAGGAGCCGATGAGCGACCGACCTCTCGAAAACCCCCCGATCAATCCCATGGCCGATCCGCTGGTCGAGGTGGTCGATTCCGACGCCGCCTCTCCCACCGTGCGCCTGGAAGCCGACCCCTCCGGGTGGGCGACGATCATCCTCAACCGGCCCGAGAGGAAGAACGCCTTCAACGCCGAGATGATCGGCGCGCTCGACCAGGCGCTAAAGACGCTCGAGGGCGCCGATGGCGTGCGGACCGTGTTCGTGAGGGGGGCGGCCGGGGCGTTCTCGGCGGGCGCGGACCTCGAGTGGATGCGGGGGGCGGCGGATCGGCCGGAATCGGACAATCGCGAGGACGCCATGGCCCTGGCGGTCATGCTGAGACGCCTCTGGGAGCTTCCGAAGTTCACCGTGGCCCTCGTCGAGGGCTCCGCCTTCGGCGGCGGCAACGGCCTCATCGCCGCCTGCGATCACGCCATCGCCGTCAGGAGCGCAAAATTCGCCTTTTCCGAGGTCAAGCTGGGGCTGGTGGCCGCCACGATCAGCCCCTTCGTCATCGCCGCGATCGGGCCGCGGAAGGCGCGCGGCCTCTTCGCTTCGGGCCGGGTCTTCGGGGCCGCCGAGGCCCGCGCGATGGGCCTCATCGACGAGGTGGTCGCAGATGCCAAGGCGCTCGAGGCGGCCCGCGTGCGCATCTTCAAGGAAATATCCTCGTCTGCGCCGGGCGCGCTTGCGGCCTCCAAGCGGCTTGTCGGCGAGGTCGCCGGACGGCCCATCGACCACGAGCTCAGCGAGGCGACCGCCCACGCCATCGCCAAGGCGCGGGTCAGCGACGAGGGCCAGGAAGGGGTGCGCGCCTTTCTCGAGGGCCGGCGAGCGGCGTGGCGGCAGTGAGCGCTGAGTCGGGAATTTCAGGCGCTGCCGTTGGGCGTCTGGCCGACCCTTCCGCTCCGCCCGCGATCGCCGAGGAGAAAACGGCGGAGCGCGTACGGCCTCCCGGGAGCCCCTGCGCCAACTGCGCGACGATCCTTCAGGGCCCCTGGTGTCACGCCTGCGGCCAGCTCGCCGAAGACTTCGAAAATCGCTCGCTGCTGTCTCTCGCCGGCGAGACGGTGGAGGGTCTCCTTCACGCCGACGGAAGGCTCCTGGCCACTCTCCGCCGCCTCATCCTTCATCCGGCCGCCCTCACCCGCGACTATCTCTCCGGCAAGAGAGCCTCGCAGCTTCCGCCCCTTCGTCTCTTCCTCGTCGTCGTTTTCCTCTTCTTCCTCGCCGGCGCGCTGGTCCCTGGCCATCAGCTCCGGAGCGAAACCGCGCCGGAGAGCTACGGCGGCGCGAGCGCCAATGTGGCGCAATCCCTGCCTCGCGAGCTTGCTTGGCTCGCTCCCAAGATCGCCTATGCCAGGGCCCATCCTTCGGCGCTCGGAGAGGAGATTCAATCCCGTCTGCACGATCTGGCCATCCTCTTCCTTCCCATCGCCACCCTCATCATGGCCCTGCTTTTTCCCTTCGATCCGCGCTTTCGAATCTACGATCACGCGATCTTCGCGATGCACTCCCTCGCCTTCCTGGGGCTCCTGGGCACGCTCGCCACCGTGCTGAGCCTCATCCCCGGATTTCCCGCCGGCCTCCTCCTCATCGCCGCGCCGGCGCATCTCTTCGTCCATCTGAGGGGCATCTATCGGGTGAGCGTGGTCGGGGTCCTGGTGCGGATGGCCGTCCTCTTCTTCCTCTCGCTGCTGGCGTACGCCTTACTGATGACCGCCACCGTCCTCGTCGGCCTGGCTGCCCTGCGGACGGCCTGAAACGTGGCCCCTCTCGCCTCCCTGCTCATCGCCAATCGCGGCGAGATCGCCAGGCGCATCATCCGAACCGCCCGGCGCCTCTCCATCCGCACGATCGCCGTCTTCTCCGAGCCGGACGCCGGCCTGCCGCACGCCATGGAAGCCGACGAGGCGGTCCTCATCGGGCCGGGCCCGGCGCGGGAGAGTTATCTCGACGCCCAGAAGATCCTCGATGCGGCGAGGAAGACCGGCGCGGCCGCGATCCATCCAGGTTACGGCTTCCTCTCCGAGAACGCGGACTTCGCCGAGGCGGTGATTGCGGCCGGCTTGATCTGGGTCGGCCCGCCTCCCGCCGCCATCCGCGCCATGGGCCGGAAGGACGAGGCCAAGCGCCTCGCCGCCGCCGCAGGCGCGCCCACCACGCCCGGCTGGTCGGGAGAGGACCAGAGCGATGGACGGCTCGCCACCGAAGCGGCGGCGATCGGCTGGCCGATCCTCATCAAGCCGGTGGCTGGCGGCGGCGGCAAAGGGATGCGCAAGGTGGAGCGGGCCGGCGATTTCGCCGAGGCTCTCGCCGGCGCCCGCCGCGAGGCCCTGGCCGCCTTCGGCGACGGGAACGTGCTCCTCGAACGGTTCGTCTCCCATCCCCGGCACCTCGAGGTCCAGGTCTTCGCCGACCAGCATGGCGGGCTTGTCCACCTTTTCGAGCGCGACTGCTCTCTGCAGAGGCGCCACCAGAAGGTCATCGAGGAGGCCCCGGCCCCGGGCATGACGGAGGAGGTCCGGGCCGCGCTCACCTCTGCGGCCCTCAAGGCGACCGCGGCGGTCGGCTATGAAGGCGCCGGAACGGTGGAGTTCATCGCCGATGCCTCGAATGGGCTTTCGGCTGAGAAGGTGTGGTTCATGGAGATGAACACCCGCCTGCAGGTCGAGCATCCGGTCACCGAGGCAATCACCGGCCAGGATCTCGTGGAATGGCAAATCCGCATCGCCGCCGGCGAGCCTCTGCCGCTGGCCCAGGAGGAGATCCAGGCTCGGGGCTGGGCGATCGAGGCGCGCCTCTACGCCGAAGACCCGGCGCGCGGCTTCCTCCCCTCGGTGGGACGCCTGGCGCGCTGGAGGATCCCTGAAGGGGCCCGGCTCGATAGCGGCTACGAGGAAGGATCGGCGATCTCCCCCTTCTACGATCCGATGATCGCCAAGCTCATCGCGCACAAAAGCGAGCGGAGCCAGGCGGCGGCCGAACTCGCTAGGTTGTGTCGCGGCATCGAGGCCTGGCCGGTGAGGACCAACGCCGCCTTCCTCGCCAACTGCCTTTCCGATCCCGACTTCGTCGCCGGCGAGGTCGATACCGGCTTCATCGAAGATCGCCTTCCAGCGCTCGCCAGCGAGCCTAAGCCGGATGCCGCCGCCATCCTCGCCGCCTTGGCCAATGAGACCAGGGGCGCCGCACCGTGGAGCGGCCACGGAGAGGCGCGGAGCTGGCGCCTCAATGCGCCGCCGGCGTCGGCCCGGCCGATCTTCGTCGACGGCGAGCCTTTCGAAGCCGCCTTGTCGCCAGGCGCAGAGGAGAGGGGGGAACTCGTCGGGCTCGGCGGCGAGAAGGTCTGGTTCGACGGCGGTGCGGGCTTCAAGGTGAGCCTCTTTGCGCCTTCCGATCCGCACGCCCAGGCCGTCAGTTCCGACGGCGTGATCCGCGCTCCCATGCCCGGAAGGATCGTCCAGACGCCGGTCAAAGCCGGCGAAGCGGTCGAACCGGGACGGACCCTCATCGTGCTCGAAGCGATGAAGATGGAGCATGCCCTCGCCGCGCCGGCGGCCGGAAGGGTGGCCGAAGTTCTCTGCGCAGAGGGGGATCAGGTGATCGAAGGCCAGCCGCTGGCCCGGATCGAAATCGTCCGGCCCGACCCAAAGACGGCCCCCAAGGCGAGCCGGTGAGCCTCCATCTCGTCAAGCTCTGCGTCGGCGCGAAAAGCGTGGAAGACCTCGCCCGCTGGCGAGCCTCTCGCTACCAGCCGGGCGAGCCGAATCTTGTGCGCACCCGCCAGACGCCAAGGAGACTGAGCGAGATTGCCGACGGCGGCTCACTCTACTGGGTCTTCAAGGGCTTCATCCTCTGTCGCCAGAAGATCGTGAAGGTGCAGACGCTGGGCGAGCTTGGCGCGAAACGCTGCGAGATCCTTCTCGATCCGGCCCTCGTCCTCACCCAGCCGACGCCCAGGCGCGCCTTCCAGGGCTGGCGCTACCTCCCGCCGTCCGACGCCCCCGCAGATCTCGACGGCGAGGGCGGTGCGCAGGCGCCAGCCGATCTGGCGAAACGCCTGCGCGAACTCGGAGCTTGGTGAAGGGCGCCGCTACTTCAGACGAATCTCGCGAAACATGATGGTGCCCATCACCTTGCGCATGGCGCTGCGGTCGATCTCGCCCTGGTTGGCCTTGGCCATGGCGGCCGCCGAGCCGTAGAACTTCTGGGTGCCGGAATAAACCTGCTCGGGCGTCGCATCGAAGCTCGCCATATTGGGAAACTCCTGACCGAGTTCGACGTCCGGTTCTCCCGTCCTCGGATCAACGACCTCGAGAACCTGATAGTTGAGGATGACGCCGTTTCTCTTGAGGTTCTCTTCCTGGGCCTTCCATTGAGTGTCGAGCCAGCGGATGTATTTGCCCTCCATGCCATCCTTGGTGTGGACGCCCTGATAGACCCATACCGGTCCGTTCTCGTAAGGAGGCGGCCCCTCCTGGGCGAGAGCGGGCAGAGCGAAGAGCGCGCCAGCGGCCGCCGCAGCGGCGACGATTGCGAGTTTCATTTTCACGAGTTCTCCCTTAATTGCAAAGAGGAAGCGCGAACTCTCTTAGAATGCAGGTGAAGTCTTGCGCCCCCGCCCCCCTTCATTCGCAGAATGATTGGTCACTTTGTGCGTCACCGCGCAACGATCAATTTTCATCCCGCGCGCCCATTGGGTTCTGCTGCGACATTGTCGATGAGCCGGGTCGAGCCGAGATGCGCGGCGACGAGGAGGCGCAGCGGTTGGGCGAGCGGCCCCTCTGGGCGGTCGAGCGTTTCGGCCTCGCGCACCGCGAAATAATCCACGCTCGAGAATCCGGCCCGGAGGAGCGCCTCGCGGCCGGCCCTCTCGACGTCGCAGAGGCTGTCGCCAGCGGAAATGCGCAGAGAAGCCCGCGCAAGGGCGGCGTGCAGGCTGGCGGCGATCCCGCGTTCGCTCGGTGAGAGATAGGCGTTGCGCGAGGAGACCGCGAGGCCGTCGGCTTCCCGCACCGTGGGCGCGGCCAGGATGCGCACTGCAAGGCCGAGGTCGCGGACGAGGCGACGGATGACGAGGAACTGCTGGTAATCCTTCTCGCCGAAGACGGCGGCGTCGGGGGCTGCAGCGATCAGAAGCTTGGCGACGATGGCGGCGACGCCGGGAAAATGCCCGGACCGGATCTCGCCCTCGAGCGGTTCGGCGATGGGGCCGACATCGATCCGCGTGGAATATCCCTTCGGGTACATCTCCTCGACCGAAGGAGCGAAGAGCAGTTCGCAGCCGGCGGCCTCGAGCAAGGCGGCGTCGCGCTTCTCGTCCCGCGGATAGCGTGAAAAGTCCTCGCCCGGGCCGAACTGAGCCGGATTGACGAAGAGGCTGGCTGCGACAAAATCGGTCTCGAGCCGAGCCAGGTCGACGAGCGCAAGGTGGCCGCGGTGGATCGCCCCCATGGTCGGGACGAGTCCTACCGAGCCATGCTGGTCGCGCGCAACGGCCAGTCGGGCGCGCAGATCGGAGATGCCGCGGATGATCTCCAGCTTCGTCTCCCTGGAAGTCGCGAGGAGGCCTTGCGCCCGATGCATTGGGCGCGCAAGCAACGCCCTCGGACTCTGATTCGAAAGGCGAACCTCTGCCCAAGATCATTGTCATCGGCAACGAAAAGGGCGGCACCGGGAAGTCGACCATCGCCGTCCATCTCGCGGTGGCGCTGGCGAGCGACGGCGCCCGGGTCGCGGTGACCGACCTCGACTTGCGCCAGCGCTCGACGGCGAGCTTCTTCTCCAATCGCAAGGCCTGGGCTGGCGCCTCTCACGTTGCTCTGGCCATGCCGACGCTGATCGCCGATCCGGCCGATCCGCCGGCGCTCGAGGCGGCGCTTGGCGGCCAAGTCGACTTCCACATCATCGATACGCCCGGCGCCGACTCCGAGCTCTCCCGCGCCGCCCACCGACGGGCGGACGTCATCGTCACGCCGATGAACGACAGCTTCGTCGACTTCGGCATGCTGGGCCTCATCGATCCCGTCTCGCTGGAGCTCACCCGACCCAGCCTCTACGCCGAGACGGTGTGGGAGGCGCGCAAGCAGAGGGCGCTCAGCGAGAACCGCTCGATCGACTGGATCGTGCTGCGCAATCGTCTGGCCCCGGTGGAGGCGCGCAACCGCCGGCGGATCGACGAGCGGCTGGAGGCGCTCTCCAAGAGGGTGGGGTTCCGGATCGCCGACGGCCTGCGCGAGCGGGTGATCTGGCGCGAGCTCTACCCCTTTGGACTCACCGTCGCCGATCTCTGCGCCGAAGTGAGACCGCTGAAGATTTCCCTTTCCCATATCGCCGCCCGGCAGGCTCTTCGGGTGCTGGCGAGCGATCTTGGCCTCACCGCTCCGGCGAGGCCGCTGACCGCCGCGGCCTGATCGTGCCCTTCGCCGCTTTCGCTGTCGCGCTGGTCGCGGCCCTCGCCTGGGCTGGCCGAAGGCCCGAGAAGGTGCGTTCAGCCCTGGCGGCGAGCCGAGGGCTCGGCTCGGCGCTCAGGTCGGCCCTTGAGGCGGCGCAGGCCGCCAGGACGGGGCGGGAAGAAGAGGTGAGCCTTTCCGAGGCGCGGGCGATCCTGGGGGTGGGAGCGGGCGCCAACCGGACCGAGATCGAGGCAGCCTGGCGGCGCCTCATGGCCCGTGCTCATCCCGATCGCGGTGGAACGGCGGGCCTGGCGGCGCGGCTCAACGCGGCGCGTGAACGCCTGACCCGCTGACCGCTCGAGCTTATCGAGACCAGAGGAGAGCGGGTCCGCTTCGGCGGCGAGCCTAGACCCCGCGGCCGACGACGCAGCCCAGGCCCTGACGACGAACGCTCCGGCAGGCGTCCTCGGCGGCGGTCTGCGAAAGGCCGGTGAACCTCGCCCGCCAGGCGCGGCCGCCATGATCGACCGCCTGATCGGCGTCGTCGAACTGGCGGGAGAAACGCCGCGCCACGCGCTTCACCTGCCGCTTGGCCTGACGCGAGGAGTGGAAGCGGCCGACCTGAACCCACCAGTCGCGCGGCTCGCGACGCGTGACGTGCTCACGCGGTTCCTCGACTGGTCTCGCCGGCGCGAGATGGGCCTCACGCCGACCCTCCTCGGAAAGGAGCATGGAGCGGTCCGGCAGGGTCTCGGAGACGGTCATGGCGCCGGGACGCTCGGTGGCGCCGGTGAGAATGACGTCGATCGGATCAGATGCCTCTGAGGCGGCCGCGATCATGCGTGGTTGGGGGTTTGTGGGTCGCCAGACCTCGGGGGCGGGCTCAAAGGCGTTCTGGGCCAGCATCACACGCTCGCCCCGGTCGCGACGCTCCTCGATATCGAAGCCGGTGAGGAGCAGGTTCTCGACGTGGGCGTTGCGCTCGGCGCTCGAGGAGCCGCCCAGGACGATGGCTATCAGACGGTGGCCGTTGCGCACGGCCGAGGCCGCGAGATTGAAGCCCGCGGCGTTCGTGAAGCCAGTCTTGAGGCCATCGACGCCCGGCATGCGGCCAAGCAGGTGGTTGGTGTTGTAGTAGGTGCGGCCATTGTAGGTGAACGTCGGCTGGTCGAAGAATCGATAGTACTGGGGAAAGTCCCTGAGGATGGATCGCACCAGGATCGCGGTATCGTGCGCCGAGGTGACCTGGCGGTTGTCGGGAAGGCCATTGACGTTCACGTAACGCGTCTCGCGCATCCCCAGTCTCTGGGCCTCCAGGGTCATCATATCGGCGAAGCGAGACTCGCTGCCGCCGATCCGTTCGGCGATCGCCACCGCCATGTCGTTGGCCGAATGCACCGCCATAGCATCCATCGCGTCACGCACGGTGATGGTCGCCCCCGGGCGGAGGCCGAGCTTGGTTGGGGGCTGGTCGGCGGCGAGCTGGGAGACGACGATGACATCGTCGAGATGCAGCCTACCGGAGGCGAGCGCCTGGAAGGTCAAATAGAAGGTCATCAGCTTGGTGAGGGAGGCCGGGTACCGCGGATCATCGGCCCGCTCGGAATAAAGGATGTCGCCATTGCTGGCGTCCATCAGGATCGCTGCATAGCGGGGCTCGGACGTGTCGACCCTCAGATAGGGATATTGCGCCGCTGCGATCGAGGGCAGGCCGATCGTGAGGCCAAGAACGAAGAGTCCGGCGAGAACAGCAAATCGACGGGCGGGCGCAAACAACATCGGGTCTCCGACAAAAGGTGAACGATTCGAGGGACAAGCGCCGCTTGGACCAGACGTTAGCATGGGTTCAGGGAGGTTGCGCCTTTGTAAACAATTGTCGAGCGGCTTCTCCGACCGGGAGCGGCGAGAGGTCGCATTGTGCAGTGCACAAATTGGCCTTGACTTGTGCAGTGCAGCATGAAATATGGCCAAACCGGCCGACGGAAATCCCCACAAACGCGTCAGGCCTCCGCAAACTTCACCGCACCCGCGAAACCCTTCCTCTGCAAAGGACTCCCCTCCATGGCCGATGCCGCTCCCGAAACCGTGAACGCCGACCCCGTCGCTGAAGCCGCCTTCAAGACTCATGCCGAGCGCTCACTGAACGCGGCCCGCGACTTCTCCGCGATCTCCACCGGCAATTTCGAAGCGGCCGCCGCCTCCATGACCGCGGTCGCCAAAGGCGCCGAGGAGATTTCCGCCCAGGCGCTCTCGTGGTCGAAGAAGATTCTCGAGGATCAACTCGCCGCCGCCAAGAGGCTCGCCGCCGCCAAGAGCCTCCAGGAGGTCATCGAACTCCAGACCGCCTTCGCCCGCACCGCTTTCGAGGGCTACGCGAGCGAGGCGACCAAGATGGGCGAGACCTTCGCCGCGGCGGTGCGCGAATGGGCGCTGCCGATCCGCGAGCGGGCCGCCGAGATCGCCCAGGGGGCCGGCGCCGCCCGCTGAGGCGACCGATCTTCAGCTCGCTTTTCGGGGGCGGCGGGACGCGCTAATCAGCGTCCATGCCTTCACCCGACGAGAGGCTCCGCGAACTCGGCATCGATCTTCCGGAGCCTGCCAAGCCTGTCGCCAACTACGTCCCGTTCGTCAGGACCGGCGATCTCGTCCACATCTCCGGCCAGGTTTCCATCGACCTGGCGCGATCGGGCGAAGGCGTCCGGGGCGTGGTCGGCGAGAGCGTCGATCTCGACCAGGCTCGATCCGCGGCCCGGCTCTGCGGAATCAATCTCATCGCTCAGATGAAGGCGGCCTGCGGAGGCGATCTCGCGCGGGTGAAGCGGGTGGTGCGCCTCGGAGGCTTTGTTCAGGCCGGCCCGCGTTTCTTCGATATTCCAACGGTGATCGACGGCTGTTCGGAGCTGATGGTCGAGGTCTTCGGCGAGGCGGGCCGCCATGCGCGCTCTTCGGTGGGGGTCTATCGCCTGCCGCTCGACTTCGCCGTCGAGGTCGACGCGACGATCGAGGCGCCATGAAGCCGACCGCCGCGAACGTCGCCTTCGGCGAGCTGTGGGGCCTGCTCTTCCACCCGCCGATCGCCCATCGCGGGCTGTGGTCGCCTAAGGGCGCGCCTTCCAATTCCCTGGCCGCCTTCGTCGAGGCCTGCGCCGCCGGCTACGGGATCGAGCTCGACGTGCGGCTCTCGGGCGACGGCGAGGCCATGGTGTTCCACGACGAGACGCTCAAGCCCATGACCGGCAGGGACGGCAGGGTTGGCGACCACACCGCCGTCGAGCTGGGCGAGATGCGACTTTCCAGGACCTCGGAGACCATCCCCACGCTCGCCGAGGCGCTCGCCGTGGTTGGCCGGCGAGCCATGGTGCACATCGAACTCAAGACTCCCTATGGCGAGGTGGGGCCGCTGGAGCGGCGGGTGGTCGAGGTGCTGGTGGACCACAACGGGCCGACATGCGTCATCGGCTTCAATCCCTATTCCCACGCCTGGTTCGCCCAGCACCAGCCCAGGATCCTGAGGGGCCTGGACAGCTACAGCTACAAAGGAGGCGATGCGGCCCGCATGGCGCCGAACCAGCGCCGCGCCTACGCCCGGCTGAAGCAGGTCGCGATCGCCAAGCCGCACTTCCTCGCGCTCGGCGTCGACATGCTGCCGAGCCCCCCGGCCGCCGCCCTTCGCGCAAGGGGGATGCCGGTGATCGCCTGGACGGTGCGCGACAAGGCGGAGTGGGCGCGCCTCGAGCCCCATTGCGACAACCTCATCTTCGAGGGCTTCGCGGCGTGAAGCGCGCGGACGCGACGGTGCGCTCGCATCGTCGGATCGAGGAGATCGGGCGAAAGGCCTGGGACGCCTGCTGGAGGGACTGCCCGCCGGCCAACCCCTTCGTCGCCTACGATTTCCTCGATGCGCTGGAAGCCTCCGGCTGCGTCGATCCAAACACCGGCTGGGCGCCGATGCACCTGGAGCTGGAGGGCGAGGATGGCTCGCCCGCGGCCGTCGCCCCTCTCTACATGAAGGCCCACAGCCAGGGAGAATACGTCTTCGACCACGCCTGGGCCGACGCCTACGAGCGGGCGGGCGGCCGCTATTATCCCAAGCTCCTCATCGCCTCGCCCTTCTCGCCGGTGACCGGACCGCGCCTGATGGCGCGCAGGGGACCGGGCCAGGAGGCCGCCCGTCGCGGCCTCCTTTCAGCCGCCGTCGAGCTTTGCCGCCGAACCGGAGCCTCGACCCTGGGGATCAATTTCCCGACCGAGGCGGAGCAGGCGCTCCTCGGGGAAGCGGGCCTTCTCCGCCGCGAAGGCCGGCAATACCATTGGCGCAATCCTGGCTACGCCTCATTCGAGGAGTTCCTGGCCGAGCTTTCCAGCGGCCGGCGCAAGACCATCCGGCGCGAGCGGCGCGAAGCGGCGACGGGCCTCACGATCGAGGCCCTCACCGGCAAGGACCTCACCGAGGCGCATTGGGACGCCTTCTTCGCCTTCTACATGGATACCGGCTCGCGCAAGTGGGGACGACCCTACCTCAACCGCAAGTTCTTCTCGCTTCTTTCGGAGCGCATGGCCGACGAGGTCCTCCTGATCATGGTCCGGCGCGGCTCCCGGTGGATCGCCGGCGCATTCAATCTCATCGGCGGCGACTGTCTCTTCGGTCGCAACTGGGGGTGCATCGAGGACGTGCCGTTCCTTCACTTCGAGCTCTGCTACTATCAGGCGATCGAGCAGGCGATCGCGCGGCGGCTTGAGCGCGTGGAGGCCGGGGCCCAGGGCGAGCACAAGATCGCCCGCGGCTATCTTCCGACGCTGGTCTATTCGGCCCACTGGATCGCCGATCCGGCCTTAGGGGCGGCGGTCGCGCGTTATCTCGAGCAGGAGCGATCGGCGGTGGAGGGCGAGGTCGAATGGCTCGCCCAGGAATATTCTCCGTTCCGGCAGGCCCAGGGATGACCAAGGATCCCTGGCCGCCGGCCATCGAACTCCAAGGGGCCGCCGTCCGGCTCGTTCCGCTCGCGCCCGTCCACGCCGACGAGCTGCGCGAAGCGGTCAAGGATGGCGAGCTCTGGAAGCTGTGGTTCACTTCGGTTCCGGCTCCGAAGGACATCGAGGAGGAGATCGCGAGGCGCCTGAAGCTGCGGGCGGCTGGATCGATGCTCCCCTTCACGGTCCTCGTTCGCGGGAAGGCGATCGGCATGACCACCTACATGAACATCGACGCCGCCAACCGGCGCCTCGAGATCGGTTCGACCTGGTATGCTCGGAGCTGCCAGAAGACGGCGGTGAACACTCAGTGCAAGCGCCTCCTCCTCGCCTACGCGTTCGAGACTCTGGACTGCATCGCCGTGGAGTTCCGCACCCACTTCTTCAATCGCGAGAGCCGGCGTGCGATCGAGCGTCTCGGGGCCAAGCTCGATGGCGTCCTTCGAAGCCACAGTATCGGGCGAGGAGGCGAGCTTCGCGACACCTGCGTCTATTCGATCATCGCCTCCGAATGGCCGGCGGTGAAGACGAACCTCGACTGGAGACTATCGACACGAGGATAGGTCCGCTCCGCTTCCGGCGTGGATGGCGCCGCTGGAGATGGTTCGAGATTGCGCGCAAGTGGACTGGATTGTTAGCTGGCCTGCGCAAGGGAGCGCGCCATGAGTCTCGACGGACCCTACGATCCCGACAACATCTTCGCCAGGATCATCCGCGGCGAGGAGCCGGCGGTGAAGATCTTCGAGGACGAGGATGTCGTGGCCTTCATGGATGTCTTTCCCCAAGCGCGCGGCCACTGCCTGGTGGTCCACAAGCGCTCGAAGGCGCGCAACCTTCTGGACGTCGAGCCCGAGGCGCTCAAGACCTTGATCCTGGCGGTGCAGAGACTAGCCCGAGCCGTGCGCGCCGCCCTCAACCCCGAGGCCATCCTCGTCACCCAGTTCAATGGCGCGGTCGCCGGCCAGAGCATCTTCCACCTTCATTTTCACGTCATCCCGAGGTGGACGGCCGAGCCGCTGGGGAGGCATGGCGCGGGACGGATGGCCGATCCCGGCGAGCTTGCGCAAATGGCGAAAGCCATCGTCGCTCGCCTCGATTGAGGCGCAGGTCCCTCGGCCCTCAGACCAGGGCGGGCTCGCCGCCTTCCCCGCGGACCGGGGCCGCAGGCGGACCGGCCTTGGCGTCAAACTCGAAGGCGAGCTTGCCGTCCTTCAAGATCACCTTGACGTGGCCACCCTTGGAGAGACGCCCGAAGAGGATGTCGTCGGCCAGCGGGCGCTTGATCTCCTCCTGGATCACCCGGGCCAGAGGCCGGGCGCCATAGAGTTCGTCGAAGCCATTCTTGGCGAGCCAGTCCACCGCTTCGTCGGAGGTCTCGATGGTGACGTGGCGGTCGGCGAGCTGCGCCTCGAGCTGGAGGATGAACTTCTGGACCACCAACCGGATGACCTCCGGGGTGAGGGCCTTGAAGGCGACGACGGCGTCCAGGCGATTTCGGAACTCCGGAGTGAAGAGGCGCTTGATCGCCTCCTCGTCCTGACCCTCGAGCTTGCCGCGTCCAAAGCCGATCGAGTTGCGCTGGGCGTCGGAAGCTCCGGCATTGGTGGTCATGATGAGAATGACGTTGCGGAAATCGACCTTCTTGCCGTTGGCGTCGGTCAAGGCCCCATGGTCCATGACCTGGAGCAGGATGTTGAAGACGTCCTGGTGGGCCTTTTCGATCTCGTCCAGGAGGACCACGGCGTGGGGATGCTGGTCGACGGCGTCGGTCAGGAGCCCGCCCTGGTCGAAGCCGACGTAGCCGGGAGGGGCGCCGATGAGTCGGCTCACGGTGTGGCGCTCCATGTATTCGCTCATGTCGAAGCGCAGGAGCTCGATACCCAGCGTGGCGGCGAGCTGGCGGGCGGTCTCGGTCTTGCCGGTGCCGGTGGGGCCCGAAAAGAGATAGCAGCCGATAGGCTTGTCGCCTTCGCGCAGGCCCGCTCTGGCCATTTTCATCGCCGAGGAGAGCTGGCGGATCGCCTCCTCCTGGCCGAAGACGGCGCGGGTGAGGTCCGCCTCGAGCTGTTTCAGGGCCTCGGTATCGGACTTGGAGACGCTCTTGGGCGGGATGCGGGCGATCTTGGCGACCACCGCCTCGACATCCTTGATCCCGATCACTTTCTTGCGGCGCGCTTCGGCGAGCAGCATCTGCGAGGCGCCCGCCTCGTCGATGACGTCGATCGCCTTGTCGGGAAGTTTGCGGTCGGTGATGTACTTCGCGGAAAGCTCGACCGCCGCGCGCAAGGCCTCGGCGGTGTACTTCAGCTTGTGGAACTCCTCGTAATAGGTCTTGAGACCCTTGAGGATCTTCACGGTGTCCTCGACCGAGGGCTCGTAGATGTCGATCTTCTGGAAGCGGCGGACGAGGGCGCGGTCCTTCTCGAAGTGCTGGCGGAACTCCTTGTAGGTGGTCGAGCCCATGCACCTGAGGGAGCCCGAAGCGAGGGCCGGCTTCAGAAGATTGGAGGCGTCCATGGCCCCGCCGCTCGTGGCCCCGGCCCCGATGACGGTGTGGATCTCATCGATGAAGAGGATCGCGCCGGGGTGGTGCTCGAGCTCCTTGACGACCTGCTTGACCCGCTCCTCGAAGTCGCCGCGATAGCGCGTTCCCGCCAGCAGCGCGCCCATGTCGAGGCAGAACATGGTCGCTCCCGCCAGCACCTCCGGCACCTGCTTGCCGACGATCTTGCGAGCCAGGCCCTCGGCGATGGCGGTCTTGCCGACGCCCGGATCGCCGACCAGGAGGGGATTGTTCTTGGTGCGCCGGCAAAGGATCTGGATGCACCGCTCGACCTCGCTTGAGCGGCCGATCAAGGGATCGACCTTGCCCTGGCGGGCCTTCTCGTTGAGGTTGATGCAGTAGGCTTCCAGCGCCTCGCCGCCGGTCTTGACCGCCGGCCGCTCATCATCCTCGCCGGCCCCTTTGGCCGGACGCGCTTCGGAGGCGCCCGGCTTCTTGGCGATGCCATGGGCGATGAAGTTCACCGCATCGTAGCGGGTCATCTCCTGTTGCTGGAGAAAGTAGGCGGCGTGGGTCTCGCGCTCGGAGAAGATGGCGACCAGGACATTGGCCCCGGTGACGTCATCGCGACCCGAGGATTGGACGTGGATCACCGCCCTCTGGATCACCCTCTGGAAGCCGGCGGTGGGCTTGGCGTCCTCGCCATCGTCCAGGACGAGAGATTTCAATTCATTGTCGACGAAATGGCTGAGCGTCTTCTTGAGCTGCGGAAGGTCGACATCGCAGGCGCGCATGACGCCGGCGGCGTCCGGGTCGTCGGTCAGAGCCAGGAGCAGGTGTTCCAGCGTCGCATATTCGTGCTTGCGCTGATTCGCATAGTCCACCGCCCGGTGGAGAGATTCCTCGAGATTTCGCGAGAAGGAGGGCAAGGCTCGCTAGTCCTTTTCCATGGTGCACTGCAGGGGATGTTGATGGCGTCTCGCGGTCTCGATCACCTGGGCGACCTTGGTCTCAGCCACCTCATAAGTAAAGACTCCACAGACGCCGACACCATTCTGGTGGACATGCAGCATAATCCGAATGGCGCTTTCGCGGGATTTGTTGAAGAAGCGCTCCAGGATATAGGTGACGAACTCCATCGGCGTGTAGTCGTCATTGAGAATCAGCACGCGATACATCGCCGGCTTTTGGGTCTTGGTCTTCGTCTGTGTGACGATGGCCGTGCCGGAACCGATGATCTGATCGCCTTGCTGTTTCGCCGCCACCTGCCTCCTCCAACTTTGGGCGCCAACCGTCTCCTTCAATGGGATTAGATATGGAAAGTTCACATCTTTGGAAGGCCTTTTGAAGGCCGGGCGGCCCGTTCGCGGTCTCCTGGACGCCGCGGAGGCGGCAGGCTGAGCATCCTGGCCGCGGAGAGGGCGCCATCGCCGAACCGCGCTCGCAACGCGTCGCCCGCCGACTCGGCCGCCAGGGCCCTTGTCTCCCGCTCGTCGAAGAAACCGAAGGCGGGATCGCTCCTGGCCTCGAGGTCGGAGAGGCCGACGCCGATCAGCCGCCATGGCCCCTCGCCAGTTTCGCGGCGCAAGAGCCGGCGTGCCTCCTCGAAGAGCGAGCGGGCGGTCTGGATCGGCCCGGTGAGGGTGCGGCGGCGGCTGAGGACGCGGAAACGTGAATCGCGAAGCTTGAGGGAGACGACCCGGCCGGCCGCCCCGGCCGCCCTCGCCCGGCGGGCGAGCTTCTCACACAGGGCGAACAGGGCGGTCTCGAGATCGGCGAGGCCGGAAAGGTCCTCTTCGAAGGTCGTCTCGGCGCTGATCGTGCGCCGTCTCGGGCCAGGGTCCACCGTCCCTGAGCCGCGGCCCGCGGCGAGATCACAAAGTCGTGCGCCCAGGCCGTCAATGCCTTGGGGCCTCAGGCGGCGCGAGGTCTCCGCTTCGCCAGCGGCCTGGAGATCTCCGACGAGCCCGAAGCCGGCCGCGTGCAATCGCGAGGCGAGCGCAGGGCCGACCCCGGGAAGGGCTGCGACCGGCAGGGGGGCGAGGAAGGCTTTCGCGTCGCCGCGGCCCACGACGCAGAAGCCGCGGGGTTTGTCGCGGTCCGAGGCGATCTTGGCGAGGAACCGGTTGGGCGCGAGGCCGACCGAGACGATGAGGCCGATTTCGGTCTCGATCCTCCCCTGGGCTCTGGCCAGAACCGCAGCCGGCGCGGCGCCGTGGAGGCGGGCGGTGCCGGAAAGATCGAGCCAAGCCTCGTCGAGCGAGAGCGGGGAGACAAGCGGCGTGAGGGCGCCAAGGAGGGCCATGATCCGGGAGCTCTCGGCCCGGTACTTTGCAAAGTCGGGCCGGATCACCACCGCCTGGGGGCAGAGTCGTCGCGCCTCGAACATCGGCATGGCCGAGCGCACCCCGAAGGTGCGCGCGATGTAGCAGCAGGTGGTGACGACGCCGCGAACACCACCGCCGACGATCACCGGCTGATCGGCAAGCTCGGGCCGGTCGCGCTTCTCCACCGACGCGTAGAAGGCGTCGCAATCGACGTGAGCGATGGCGAGTTCGGCAAGTTCGGCATGGGAAACGAGCCTCGCCGAGGCGCAGACGGGACAGCGCCTGGGCGCGCCTTCCCCCATCTCCAGGCAGTCTCGGCAGAGCCAGGACATCTGCTAGCCGCCCGACGCCGAAGTCCGAGGCAGCGGCCAGAGCCAGGCTGCGCCCCGAACCCCCGAGGAATCGCCGTGCATCGCCTTGACCACCGGGGTGGCGAAGACATCGGAGAAGATGCGCCGCGCGATGAGCCGAGGGAGGGCCTGGTAGGTCTCCTCGATATTGCTCATCCCCCCGCCGAGCACGATGACGTCGGGATCGAGAATGTCGCAGACCACGGCGAGCGCGCGGGCAAGGCGGTCCAGCCAGCGGGCGAAAACCATTCGCGCGGCCCGGTCGCCGGCGCGCATGGCGATCGCGATCTCCTCGCCGGAGAGGGAGCGGCCGGTGCGCCGTTGGAAATCCGCGCTGAACGCCGTCCCCGAAATCCACGTCTCCAGGCAGTCGCGCCGGCCGCACCAGCAGAGGTGGCGGCCACGCTCGCGCGCGCTGGGCCAGGGGAGGGGAGAGTGGCCCCATTCACCGGCAATCTTGTTCATGCCCTCGAAAGCCCGTCCTTCGATCGCCACGCCGCCGCCGCAGCCGGTGCCGAGGATCGCCCCGAAGACTACTCGTGCGCCATCCGCCGCCCCGCCCACCGCTTCGGAGAGGGCGAAGCAGTTGGCGTCATTCTGTAGGCGCACGGGACGGTCGAGGGCGCGCTCGAGATCCTCGTGGAACGGGTGGCCGGCGAGCCATTGGCTATTGGCGTTGCGCAGAAGGCCGGTGAGCGGGGAGATCGAGCCTGGCATGCCGATCCCGATGCTGGCCCCGAAGACGCCGGCCTCGGATTCGAGACGCGCGACGAGATCGGCGACGGCGGCGATCGCCCGAGGATAGACGCGCGGGGTGGGGACGCGCAGGCGGGAAAGGAAGGCCCCCGCCTCGTCGACGGCGGCGGCCTCGATCTTGGTCCCGCCGAAATCCACCCCGATCCGGATCATGTCCTTGAAGAGAGGCCGAGCGCCGCGGCGAGCGCCTCGCCCAGCGCCGGCCAGTCGTCGATCCTGGCATGGCGCTCGGGGGCCGTGAAGGCCAGGGGGCGCAGCCGCTCGTCGGCGACCATCTGGAAGCGGTGGACGGCGGGCGCGTGCTCTGCGACCGAATCGAGATTGGGAAGCAGATCGTCGACGAAGGCGGCCTGCCCGGCGGTGCGGCCGGCGAGGGCGGCGACGGCGGGACCTTTGAGACCGGTATTGACGACGAGCGGATAGGGAAAGCCCGATCGCTCGAGCCACCTGGCGCGCGCCTCGCGGCAGCCGGCGGGCGCATTGCTCAAGATCACCACCGCCGCCTCCTTGGCGATGGCGGCCACAGCCTTGGCCGCTCCGGGCGCGGGATCGATCTCCTCGACATCGATGGCGAAGAAGTGGTCGAAGAGTTCGCGGCCGGCGGCGACGTCGAGATGCTCGGCCTCGCCAGGGCGATAGATGTTCTGGAAAATGGCGAAGCGGGTGATGCGCATCTCGAAGCCCCGGCCGCCGACAAAGCGCTCGAAGCCGCGCATGAACATGGCCAGAACCTCGTCGACGTCCAAGACGAGAAGCGGCGCCTGCGGGCCGATGTCGAGGTCGAAGATCTCGCGCGGGATGGGACCGCTCTCAGGGCCGGCGGCCATCGACTAACCCGGATTTAAGGATATTCGTGTGTCTAAGCTCCTGATGGCGGCAAGGCGCGAATCGGGTCGCGCGCGCCGAGGCTGAGATCAGAGACCAGATGACCAAGACGATCCTCATCGTCGAGGATAACGAGCTCAACATGAAGCTCTTTCGCGACCTTTTGGGGGCCCAGGGCTATCGGATCCTGGAGACTCGCGAAGGCTTGGCGGCGCTCAGTCTCGCCCGCGAGCACCATCCCGACCTCATCCTGATGGATATCCAGCTTCCGGAGATCTCGGGTCTGGAGGTCACCAAATGGCTCAAGGAGGACGAGCAGCTCGCTCACATCCCGGTCGTGGCGGTGACCGCCTTCGCCATGAAGGGCGATGAAGAGCGCATCCGGGAGGGCGGTTGTGAGGCCTACATCCCCAAGCCCATCGCGGTCGGTCCCTTTCTGGATACCATCCGCAAGTTCTTGGGCTGAACAGCCATGACGGCCCGCATCCTCGTCGTCGACGACATCGAGGCGAACATCCGCGTGCTGGAAGCCAAGCTTTCGGCCGAATACTACGAGGTGCTGACCGCCATGGACGGCGAGGCGGCGCTCGCCGTGGCGGCCGCCCAGAAGCCGGACGTCATCCTGCTCGATGTGATGATGCCGGTGATGGACGGCTTCGAGGTCTGCCGGCGCCTCAAGGAAAGGCCGGAGACGGCCCACGTCCCGGTCGTTCTGGTGACCGCGCTCGACGGCCGCGCCGACCGAATCGCCGGTCTCGAGGCGGGAGCTGACGACTTCCTCACCAAGCCGATCGACGATCTCATGCTGCTGGCCAGAGTGCGCAGCCTCACCAGGCTCAAGCTGGTGATCGACGAGCTTCGCTCCCGCGAGGCGTCGGGCCGGCGCCTGGGGGTGATGGGCGGGGCGGCGGCCAAGCTCGGTGGCGCGGGAGGTCGGGTGCTGATCGTCGACGATCAGGAACGTCAGGCGCGGCGCATCGCCGACGATCTTTCCGGCGATCACCGCCCGGTGGTCGAGACCGACCCGGAGATGGCGCTCATCACCGCTAGGGGGCCGGTCGATCTCATCATCATCAACGCCGCCTCGCGCGGCTTCGACGGCCTCAGGTTCGCCGCCCAGATCCGTTCCGACGAGGCGACCCGCCATCTCCCCATCCTGGGAGTCGTCGACGCCGAAGATCGGCCCAGGGTGGTCAAGGCCTTGGAGATCGGCTTCAACGACATCCTGGCTAGGCCCGTGGACGCCAAGGAGCTGGCGGCGCGGGCGAGGAGCCAGATCAAGGCCAAGCGCTACACCGATTTCCTGCGCGGCACTCTCGACAGCAGCCTCGAGCTGGCGGTGACCGACCCGCTGACCGGGCTGCACAACCGTCGCTATATGACCGGCCAGCTCCGGGCGCTGGTGGAGCGGGCCAGACTCGAGGGCGAGCCCGTCGCCGCCCTGATGATCGACCTCGACCGCTTCAAGCAGATCAACGACTGCTTCGGCCATGATGTCGGAGACGAGGTCCTGCGCGAATTCGCCGTGCGGCTGGCCACCAATGTGCGAGCGGTCGACCTTCCCTGCCGCTATGGCGGGGAAGAGTTCATGGTGATCATGCCCGAGACGGGTCTCGCCGATGCCGAGAGGGTGGCCGAGCGGATCCGATTGCACGTCGCGGGATCGTCGTTTCGCCTCGCCGGCGAACTCCTCACCGTGACAATCTCGATCGGGGTGGCGGCGAGTCTGGGGGAGAACGACAGCCCTGAGGCCCTGTTGAAGCGGGCCGACGCGGCGGTCTACGAGGCCAAGGCGGCAGGTCGAAACCTGGTGATCGCCCGAGCGGCCTAGCGCCCCTCCGGCGCGGATCAGTTCAGCCCACTCGGCTCACGCCGCTGATCGACGGCTATCGACGCGCGGGCCTGAAGGTCTATCCCGGCGGCCGGCGCGAGATGCTGAACGAAACCAATCGGGCCGAGGTGGACGCCGATCTGCTGCCCTGGCTCGAGCGGACGCGCGCCGACCTCGCGGCTACTTGATCTTGCCTTCCTTGAACTCGACGTGCTTGCGCGCCACCGGGTCGTACTTCCGCACGACCATCTTTTCGGTCATGGTCCGGGCGTTCTTCTTGGTGACATAAAAGAAGCCAGTGTCGGCCGAAGAATTGAGACGAATCTTGATCGATGCGGGCTTGGCCATGGCTTCGGTCCCGGTTTTGAAAGGAAGGCGGACCTAGTCGGGACCCGGGTCGAAGTCAATGCGACCGCTGCCGGCGACGACCGTCCCGCCTGTCGCCGCGAATCAGACCGCGCTCCGCGTGGGGCCAGGCCGAGGCGGGATGGCGCCCGCGAGCCTCCTCCCCCGCCCGCCCAGGGCCAATGCGGCCAGACAGCGCGCCGCCAAGCGCTTCATTGCTCGATGGATTCGCTTGAGCTATGAGCCCTCGCCCGCCTTCTGCATCGCCTCCGCGGCGTCGCCGACGAGGGGGTGCAAGGGACAAAAGTTCAGAGGGCGGTGAAGGGTCGGCGGCGAGGCGTCCATGCAGGCATCGGCGAGGCTCAAGGACGTCGCCTACCGTCCGAGCGAGGATGAGCCGTTCATGAACGAGCGGCAGCGCGAGTATTTCCGAACCAAGCTCGTGGCCTGGAAGGATGACATCCTTCGCGAGATGCGTGAGACGGTCAATCACCTGCAGTCCGAGACCGAGAACCACCCCGATCTGGCCGACCGCGCGTCTTCGGAGACCGATCGGGCGCTCGAACTGCGCACCCGCGATCGCCAGCGCAAGCTGATCGCCAAGATCGACGAGGCCCTGAGGCGAATCGAGGAGGGGGTCTACGGCTACTGCGAGGAGACCGGCGAGCCGATCGGCATCGCCCGGCTCGAGGCGAGACCCATCGCCATCCTCGGCCTGGAAGCCCAGGAACGTCACGAGCGCAACGAGCGCATCCACCGGGACGAATAGGGCCCATCGGCTCGGGCCGACGGCTCACACCGGCTTGAGGAAGCTCCTCACCTCCCGGCGGATAAAGCGCCCTTCCCGCGCCCGCGTGAAGTTGGCGCGAGCGTCCGGATCGGCGGCCAGCCGTTGGCGATAGGTCTGGTAGGCGGAAAGGTCGGCGAAGTTGATGAGGGCCAGCGCGAAGCCGGCGTCGCCCTCGGCCGCGACGAAGTAGCCGACGAGCTCGCCCCCGCACGCCGGAATGATCTCACCCCAGGCGGCGGCGTAGGCCTCGAAGGCGTCGCGTTCGAAAAGATCGATCTCATAGCGGATGCAGCAGGTGATGGTCATGCTCGCTCCGGGCGCGCGGTTTGCAGCGTTGTCGCCTCTTCTCCCGCCCGAATGTTTCGGTTATGCTCGAACTATGAAGGAAGGTCCCGACATCGCCCGCGTCGCCGCCCTGATCGGCGATCCGGCTCGCGCCAACATGCTCTGTGCGCTCCTCGGCGGCGCCGCGCTCTCGGCCGGGGAGCTGGCGCGCCAGGCCGGCGTCACGGCCCAGACCACGAGTTCGCACCTCGCCAGGCTGGAGGCGGGCCGCCTCATCGCGCGGCGGCGATCCGGACGGCACAGCTATTTCGTCCTCGCCGATGATTCAGTGGGCGCGGCGCTCGAATCCTTGACCGACTTGGCCTCCCGCGCCGGAGCGGAGCGGACCCGTCCGGGGCCGCGCGATCCGCAGCTGCGCGCTGCGCGGGTGTGCTACGACCACCTGGCCGGCGAGGCCGGGGTGGCGATGTTCGACCGGCTCCACGCCGACGGGCGCCTGGCGATCCAGGTTGACGGGCTCGTCCTCACCGAGGAGGGCCGCCGCTTCGCCACCGATTTCGGAGTGAATGTCGACCTCCTTGCCTCTCGGCGGCGCAAGCTCGCCCGGGCCTGTCTCGACTGGAGCGAAAGGCGCAACCATCTCGCCGGGGCGCTCGGCGCGTCCCTGCTGGCGCGCCTTTTCGAGGTGGGCTGGGCGAGGCGGGCGAGCGACTCGCGGGCCGTGCTGTTCACCGACCAGGGCCGACGCGCCTTCGAGCGTCTGTTCGGCGCCGCTCCGATCGGCGGTGGGGATTGGCCGAGGGCTTCGGCGCCCCCATCTTGAGTGCGTTCCTCGCCCGCTCCAACCTTCCGAGGTCACGCCATGACCGCACAGCTCAACCACACCATCGTCTGGTGCAGGAACAAGGAGGCCTCAGCCGGATTCCTGGCCGCGATGCTGGGACGCCCCGCTCCGGGCCATTTTGGCCCCTTCGCAGTGGTGGAGATGGACAACGGCGTCTCCCTCGATTTCCATGACACCGATGGGCCGGTGGCGGCCCAGCACTACGCCTTCCTGATCGGTGAGCCGGATTTCGACGCGGTGCTTTCGCGCATCCACGAAAGGAGTCTCGATCACTGGGCCGATCCGGCGCGAACGAAGAAAGGCGAGATCAACCATAATGATGGCGGCCGCGGGGTCTATTTCCCCGATCCCGACGGGCATTTGATGGAAGTCATCACCCGGCCCTACGGCGGCTGAAGTTGGCGCCGGCGAGGGGCCAAGGTTAGAGGGGGCCATGGCGCGCCGGCTCTCCATCGCCTCGATCCAGGCCAATCCGACCGTGGGCGCAATCGAACCCAACGAAGGGCTCGCCCGTCGCCTGATCGCCGAGGCGCGGCAGAAGGGGGCCGATCTGGCGGTTTTTTCCGAGCTCTTCCTGATCGGCTATCCGCCAGAGGACCTCGCCCTCAAACCATCGGCGCTGGACGCCTGCCGCTCGGCGCTGGAGAGGCTGGCGGCGGAGACCGCCGGCGGGGGCGCGGTTCTGATGACGCTTCCCTGGGGAGGGGAGAGCCGCGCGCCCCGCAACGCGGTCGCCCTCCTCTGCGAGGGCGAGATCAGGCAGGTTTCCTTCAAGAGCGAGCTTCCCAACTACGGCGTCTTCGACGAGAAGCGAATCTTTGAGGAGGGCGAGGCGCCGGTCCCATTCCGCCTGGGCGAAACGATTTTCGGCGCGCCGATCTGCGAGGATATCTGGGCCCCGGACGTCGCCGCCAGCCTCCGGGGCCAGGGCGCGGAGATCCTCCTTGTTCCCAACGGCTCGCCTTTCCGCCGCTCCGCCGCCGAGGAGCGCCTGGCCGTAGCTTCGGCGCGAACGGCCGAGACGGGGCTGCCGATCGTCTATGTCAATCAGGTCGGGGGGCAGGACGAACTCGTCTTCGACGGCGGCTCGTTCGCCCTTGGGGCCGATGGCGCGCTCGCCATGAGCCTTCCCCTCTTCGCCGAGGCGATAGGAATTTCGGTGTGGGAAAAAGCGGGTCAGGGGCCCTGGCGGTGCATCGAGGCGCCCAGAGCAGACTGGCCGGTCGCTCCAGAGAGCGCCTACAGGGCGATGGTCCTGGGTCTTGGCGACTATGTGCGCAAGTCGGGTTTCGCCCACGTGCTCCTCGGGCTTTCCGGAGGAGTCGACTCGGCCCTCGCCATGGTTGCTGCCGTGGACGCCTTGGGCGCGGAGGCGGTCCGCGCCTACATGCTTCCCTCGCGCTACACGAGCAAGGAGAGCCTCGCCGACGCCGCCGAGGCGGCGCGACGCTGCGGCGTAAGACTCGCCGAGATTCCGATCGAACCGGCGGTGGAGGCGTTCACCTCCATGCTCGCCGGCGAGTTTGCCGGCCGCAACGCCGACATCACCGAGGAGAACCTCCAGGCGCGCATTCGCGGGGTCGCCCTGATGGCGCTCTCCAACAAGCTCGGCGCCATGCTCCTCACCACCGGCAACAAGAGTGAGATGGCGGTCGGCTACGCCACGCTCTATGGCGATATGTGCGGCGGCTACAATCCCCTGAAGGACCTCTATAAGGTCGAGGTGTTCGAGATCTGCCGATGGCGCAACGCCCACCGGCTGCTCGGCGGCCCGGCATCGCCGATTCCTGAGGCGATCCTGTCCAAACCACCCTCGGCCGAGTTGCGCGCGAACCAGCGGGACGACGACAGCCTGCCGCCCTACGGCGAGCTTGACGCCATCCTCATGGCTCTGGTTGAGGACGACGCCAGCCTTGGGGCCATCGTGGAAGCCGGCCACGACCGGCAGAGCGTGGCGCAGGCTCAGCGGCTTCTCTACGGCTCGGAGTACAAGCGCCGGCAGGCGCCGCCGGGCGTGAAGCTGGGCCGAAAGTCGTTTGGACGGGACCGACGCTATCCGATCGTCAACGGATTCCGCGAGCGCCTCGAATGAACCGCCTCAGCTCAGCTTCTCGACGGCCTGCGCCGACGGGCCGGGCTTTGCGCCCCGGCGCAGGTCCGGGATCACCTCCTCGATCGAGGAGACCACCGACCAGCAGCGGGCGAAATCCTCTGGGACCATCCGATCGGCGATGAAACGTTCGAAGAGGTCGAAAAGCGGGCGCCAGTACGCTCCAGGATCGAAAAAGACGATGGGCTTGTCGTGAAGCTCGAGCCTTCGCCAGGAGATGAGTTCGATCGCCTCCTCCAGGGTGCCGATCGCCCCGGGCAAGACTGCGAAGCCGTCGGACTCCTCGAACATGCGCATCTTGCGATCGTGCATGGAGGCGACGACTACCGTCTCGATTCCACCCAGCGGAGGCTCGATGCGCGTGAGAAAGCCCGGGATGACGCCAAGGACATCGCCGCCGGCGGCCTTGGCGGCCCGAGCGCAGGCCCCCATCAGTCCCAGGCTCCCGCCGCCGTAGACCAAGCGGATCTTTGCCCTGGCGATGAGCTCGCCGAGGCCGGCCGCCGCGGCCATGAGGTCGGGCGTCGCTTGGGGCGAGGAGGCGCAATAGACGCAGACCGAGAGGAGCGGCGCCGAAAGGTGGTTCATCCGGATCAGGAGACTCCCGCTTGGGCCCAATTGCCCTGCCGCATATCGGGCCCGCGCATCCCTCCTAAGGCATTTGCGGCTGGAGCGGAATCGCCTCGCCGCTTTGGAAATACGCGAGACCCAAAGCCTTGGAATGCCCTTGCGAGCAAGGAGCCTCGTCGCCTGCGTGCGAGGCGGCCCACGTGGCCCCGCCCTCGCCCTCGCCCCCCCGCGGTCCTCGCCGCCGTGGGCGCCGTGCTTCTGACCGCGTGCGGCCCGCGCGCGCCCTCCGCTTCGGGCTCAGGCCGCCCAGGGGTGACGGAGCGGGCCTACTGGGCCCCCCCGGCGATCGTCTCGGCCCAGCTCGACCGGACCGGCGGCGCCCTTATCTTGGGATCGGCCCGGCCCGGTTCGACGGTCCTCCTCGCCACGCCCCAAGGCGCCGCGGAGCGCGCCAAGGTCGGCTCCGATGGTCGCTGGCGCCTGGTCCTGCCGCCATCGCCCGATGTCCGCCTCTTCGGGCTTTCCATGCTGGCGGGCGGCCGGCGCCTGCAGGCGGAGGGCTACATCGCCTTGCTTCCAGGCGCCCGGGCGGCGCTCCTGAGGGCCGGTGCTGGGGCCAGGGTCATCGAGGTTCATGCGCCGCGAGGTCCCACGATTCTCGCCGTGGACTTCGACCAGGGCGCCGGCGTCTCACCGGTGGCGGCGATGATCTCCGGACTCGCCAACCCGAATTCGCAGGTCGCCATTCTCGCCGACGAGCGGCCGCTGGCGATGGCCAGGGCCTCGGCGGCCGGACGCTTTTCCATTCCGGTCACCCTCATCGGCGGCGTCCACAGCTTCGAGGCCGTGGAAGGTCCAAGGCGGGACGCCGTCGACCTCGCCTTCGACTCCGACGGGCCGCTCGCCGGCGCCGTCTTCCGCGCTCGGCGCGAGGGCGGGGCATGGCGGATCGACTGGCTGACGCCGGGCGGGGGCGAGCAGAGCACGGTGATCTTCGCGCCCGGTGCGAAAGGATGAACCCGCACCTCGCGGGCCGCGGCGTTGGGCCGTTGCTCGCCGCCCCGAAGTTCAATTTCTGGACCTCGATGGCCGACCTCGCGCGCCTGGTCGCCCGCTCCAGGGCGAGGGGCCTCAAGAGCCGCCTCGGAGTCGCCCTCGTCCTGGTCATTCTTGGCAAATGGACCGGCGTGGTGGGTCCGCTCCTCATCTCCCACGGCATCGACCGGCTCAATCACGGACGTCACGATCTCAGCGCCGTCTTCACCGCCTTCGCCGGCTTTGTGATCGGGTGGGTCGCCCTGCGGTTTCTCTCCAATGTCGCGCCCTACATCCGCGACGCGATCTTCACCCCGGTCTCCCAGACTGCGCTCGCCCAGTCGGCGGTGGAGACCTTCGCCCACTCCCTGAGGCTCTCCTTAGACTTCCATCAAGGCAAGCAGTCGGGCGGCCTTTCGCGGATCATCGAGCGCGGGGCCAACTCCACCGATTTCCTCCTGCGCAGCGTGGTTTTCAACCTCGGCCCGACGGCGCTCGAGCTGGCCATGGCCGCCTTCATCCTCAGTTCGCGTTTCAATTGGCGCCTGGCGGCGGTGGCGGTCGCCACCATCGCGGTCTACATCGCCTTCACCTTCGGCATCTCGAACTGGCGCATGCGCCATCGACGGGCCCTCAACACGGCCGATTCCGAAGCCGCCTCCCTGGCCGTCGACGCCTTCCTCAACTTCGAGACCATCAAGGCCTTCGGCTCGGAGGCGCGGGTGGTCGACGACTACCGCGGCGCAATGTCGAGCTACGTCGAGGCGGCGGTGAAGGCCAACACTTCCCTGCAGACGTTGAACGGCGTGCAGGCGGTGGTCCTGAGCCTGGGCCTGGCGGCCACCACCCTCATCGCCGGACTCGAGGTGCTGTCAGGAAGGATGACGCTGGGAGGGATCACCGCCTGCATCCTCATCCTGCAGACCGTCTATGCCCCGCTCTTCACCCTGGGAACCAACTACCGGCTGATCCGCCAAGCCTTCGTCGACATGGAACAGATGCTCGCTCTGATGGCCATCGCCCCGGAGATCGTCGAAGCGCCGCAGGCGCGCGAGCTTCCCGCCGCCAGCAGCCAAGGCGCCCGGCTCTCCTTCGAAGGCGTCTCTTTTCGCCACCGCGCGCGGTCGGCCGGCCTCGAGGATATCGACTTCGAGATCGAGCCTGGCAAGACGACGGCTCTAGTGGGCCCATCGGGGGCCGGCAAGACCACCATCGTGCGCCTGGCGCTGCGGCTTCTGGATCCATCGGCCGGGCGTGTGCTGATCGATGGCGTCGACCTCAAGGAGGCGCGCGAGGCCTCCCTCCGGGCGGTGATCGCCCTGGTTCCCCAGGAGGTCGCCCTCTTCAACGCCAGCCTTGCGACCAACATCGCCTTTTCCGATCCGGACGCCGGCGAGGAGCGGCTCTGGGCCGCGGTCGAGGCGGCCGAGCTCGCAGGCTTCATCCGCGCTCTTCCCGAGGGGCTGGAGACGCGGGTCGGCGAGCGCGGCCTCAAGCTCTCCGGAGGCGAACGTCAGAGGGTGGGTCTGGCCCGGGCCCTCCTCGCCGGACCCCGGCTCCTCATCCTGGACGAGGCGACGAGCGCGCTCGATGGACCCACCGAAGCGGCCATCCAGGCCACCTTGCGCAAGGTCAGGACGGGGCGCACGACGCTGGTCGTCGCCCATCGCCTCTCGACCATCGTGGACGCCGATGAGATCCTCGTGATCAGGCGCGGCCGCATCGTCGAGCGAGGGAACCATGAGCTCCTCCTGGCGGAGAGAGGCGAATATGCGGCTCTGTGGCGGCGCCAGACGCGTGAGGGAGGCGCCAAGGGGGAGGAGAACCGATCGCCCGACCCGGCGTTAGCTGGAGCAAGGGATAATCCAATCGCTTCCCGATGAGAAGCGGTGAAAAGGAGTGTGGAATGCGTAAAGTCTTGATTTCGCTCGCCGCGGCGACCTCGCTGATAGCCCTCAGCGCCGCCGGAGGCGCGAGCGCCCAGACCTCGCCCCAGGCGATCTTCGGCGTCGACCGGGCCTCTGAGGCGCCGGCCCTCGAGCAGGTCCAGTTCTTCCTCTTCGGCGGTCGAAATTACTGCTGGTACGACTACGGCTGGCGTGGGCCCGGCTTCTATTGGTGCGGCTACGCCTGGCGGCGCGGCCTGGGCTGGGGCGGTCCGTGGGGATGGCGCGGCTGGCACGGCCACCGCGGCTGGAACGGCTGGCATGGCGGCGCCTGGAACGGCCATGCCTGGCGCGAAGGCGGCAACCGCCATTGGAATGGCGCCCCGGGACGCGGCCACTGGAATGGCGACAGAGGTCACGGCCACGGCCACGGCTATCGCCACGACTACGGTCACTAGTCGTTAGGAGCGGCCTGGACTTCGCGATCCTGGACGGTCAAACCGTCCAGGATTCGCGGGGACGCCTTCCGTCTCCGACCGCCGAGGGGAGAGGAGAGGCATGAGATACCTGCACACCATGGTCCGCGTTTCCGATCTGGACGCGGCGCTCGACTTCTATTGCGCCAAGCTCGGCCTGGTCGAAGTCTCCCGGCACGATAATCCCGCCGGGCGCTTCACCTTGGTGTTCCTGGCTGCGCCTGAGGACGCCAAGGCGGTCGAGTCCCACCGCGCGCCGGCGGTCGAGCTCACCTACAATTGGGATCCGGAGACCTATTCCGGGAGCCGGAACTTCGGCCACCTCGCCTATCAGGTCGACGACATCTATGCGACCTGCGCCCGGCTTCGGGACGCCGGGGTGGTGATCAACCGGCCGCCAAGGGACGGACGGATGGCGTTCGTCCGTTCCCCGGACGGAATCTCCATCGAGCTTCTCCAGAAAGGGGCGGCGCTGACGGCCGCCGAGCCGTGGAGATCCATGGAGAACGTCGGGAGCTGGTGAGGCTCGCGTCATGCTGCGAGCGGCGCATGGCCGCCTGGAGATCACCACGCCGGGGCAGAGTCTCGTGGAGATCACCGACGAGATCAAGCAGTGGACACGCCGCCAGGCCATGGAGGAGGGGCTCCTCACCCTCTACTGTCGCCACACCTCGGCCTCCCTGCTCATCGGCGAGAACGCCGCGCCGGCGGTCAGGGCCGACCTGGAGGCGTTCTTCGCCCGCCTCGTCCTGGAGGATCGCGCGCTCTATTCCCACAACGATGAGGGCCCCGACGACATGCCCTCACACATCCGGACCGCGCTGCTCGGCGTCTCGACTTCTATCCCGCTCCTCGGAGGCGAACTGGCCTTGGGCGTGTGGCAGGGGGTCTTCCTCTTCGAGCACCGGCGCGCGCCGCACAGGCGGGAGATCCTCCTCACCCTGATCGGCGCGTGAGGCGTCCTGGCTCACGGAACCGGCAGCGCGCGGCAGCGGTTTGGAGGCGCACCCTTCATCACCGGAGCCATCCCATGAAATCCACCCTTCTCGGGGCCGCCGGGGCCCTCGTCCTGGCGTCCGCCGCCTCGAGCCTTCTCGCCGCACCGCCGTCGATCTCATCCGCAGGCCGGGTCTTCCTCTCCAACGCCATCAAGGGCGACAACTCCGAGATCATGCTGGGCAAGATCGCCGAGCGGAAGGGGGCGACCAATCAGGCGCGCCAGTTCGGCCGGACCCTCGTCGCCGATCATACCCAGGCCAGAAACGAGGCGGCGGGCGATGCGCGCACTCTGGGCATGAGTCCGCCGACCGCCGCGACGCCCAAAGCGATGGCCGAGCGCAACAAGCTGGACGGCCTTTCCGGCGCCGCCTTCGATCGTGAATTCGCCCGCTACATGATCAACGACCACGAGAAGGCCATCGCCGTCTTCAGGAAGGAGACCAAGAGCCCCGACGGGACGCTCGCCAACCTCGCCCAAGGCTCGCTTCCGACTCTCGAGAAGCATCTCCACATGGCTCAAGCGCTCGCCGCTGGCGGCAAGTAGTTCCTCGGCGGCGGCTTGCCTCTTGCGATGGGCGGCGCCTAATCCGCGCTGGTGAGGCTCCTTCGGGGTGGCGGAGATGGCGTCGATTTCTTCCCTTCGCGGAATGGACCGAAGGGCGTGGAATGCGGTTCTGGCCGCCGTCCTGGGCTGGACGCTGGACGCCTTCGACTTCCTCCTGATGGTGTTCATGTTCAGCGCCATCGCCAAGGAATTCCATGCCGACATCGCCAAGGTCGCTGCGGCGAGCGTGCTCACCCTGGCGGCGCGGCCGTTCGGGGCCCTGGCGTTCGGCATGCTCGCCGACCGGTTCGGCCGGCGACCGGTGCTGGTGGCCGACATCCTCGCCTATTCGGTGATCGAGTTCGCCTCCGCCTTCGCCCCGAGCCTCGGCGCCCTTCTTATCCTCCGCGCCGCCTTCGGCTTCGCGATGGGCGGGGAATGGGGGGTAGGCGCGTCCCTCGCCATGGAGTCGGTCCCGCCAAGGGCGCGAGGCTTCATCTCCGGTCTGCTGCAGCAAGGATACGCCCTGGGATACTTGCTGGCCGCGGTGATCTATTACTTCCTGTTCGACAAGATCGGCTGGCGCGGCATGTTCATGGTCGGCGTCGCTCCGGCCCTCATCATACTTCTGCTGCGCGGCGGGGTTGCGGAATCCCCAGCCTTCGAGAAGCTCAGGGCGGCGAGAAAGACGCCTCAAGCCCCGTCGCGCTGGACGGCGCGTTCGGCGCCCCTCGCCGCACTGACGCTGGGCGGACTTCTGCTCGCCATCGCCCCGGCGGTGATCGGGGCGAACGGCGCGGGCGCGCTGTGGTGGATCTACCTCATCGACGCCCCCGTGGCGCTCATCGGCCTTCTCCTCATCTTCCGCGCAAACTGGCGCACCGCCCTATGGGCCGCCGCCTTGATGGCCGCCTTCAATCTCTTCAGTCACGGTTCGCAGGATCTCTATCCGACCTTCCTGCAGCGGGGACGCCACCTCTCGACCCATGTGGTCGGGGCCCTGGCCATACTGATGAACTTCGGGGCCATCGCGGGAGGGCTGGCGTTTGGGGCCTGGTCGGAGCGCGCGGGCCGCAAGGTCGCGATCATCACTGCGGCGGTCGCCTCGCTCGTCCTCATCCCCCTCTGGGCCTTTTCTCCAAGCCTCGCCATGCTCGCCGCCGGCGCCTTTTTCATGCAGGCGATGGTGCAGGGGGCCTGGGGCGTCGTTCCGGCGCACCTGAACGAGCTCTCGCCTCCCGCGTCGCGCGGGGCGTTTCCGGGGTATGTCTATCAGTTGGGCAATCTCCTCGCCTCGGGTTGCGCGGTCTGGCAGGCGCGGCTCGCCGAGGCGAGGGGCGGAGACTGGAGCCTCGCCCTGGCGGTCGCGACCGGAGCCGCGGCGATCGCCATCGTCCTTTTCACCCTGCTCGGGAGGGAGCGGAGGGGCGCGGCTCTGGGCGAGCCGGATCGCCTGGCCGCGGCGGACGGTCCCGTCGGCCGGGCCGGCCTACTCGGCGACCACCTCGCCTGAGCCGCCGAATTCCTTGGGAAAATCGCGAAGCTTGGGCAAGCCGTCCCGGATCGGCAGCACCGTCTCGGCGTAGTTGACGTGCACCGCTGGCTTAAACTGCAGGTCCGGGATGGTGGCGGCGAACACATCGACGAGCCCCAGGCTGGGATGCCTAGTCATCACATGACCGCCGCAGATGGCGCAGTATTGGCGCTCGCTCATCGCCGTCTTGGTGAAGGCGGCGAGGTTCTCTGCCCCGGCGGTCACCCGCACGTCTTCCGGCCGCCACAGGCTGAAGGCGTTCACCGGTCCGCCCGACCACGAGCGGCAGGAGCGGCAATGGCAGTAGCCCATCGCCTGGGGGGCGCCCTGGGCCTCGATGCGGACCGCTCCGCAGAAGCATGCTCCTTGGTGGGCCATGGCCTTCGTCCCTCCGCCGCTCGACGCGGAAGGCCATCCCATACAGCTCTCGCGCGGCGAAGAACAATGATACTCGGAATGGCTCCCCGGGCAGGACTCGAACCTGCGACCCGCCGGTTAACAGCCGGCTGCTCTACCAACTGAGCTACCGAGGAACAGGGCCCTTGCATGGCGGCGGAGCGGAGCGCGCTCTTACCCTCGGGGAGGGGGCCCGTGCAAGCTCGGCGCCGGAAAGGCCCCGCGCGCCCTCAGATCCGCAAAAAAAAGCGCCCGGCGGATGGGGGGCCGGGCGCGGGAGGCTGGATGATTTGGGCGTCCTCGAGAAGGAAGACGCACGCCTTGTCGGCCGCGTTTGGTTAAGGCTGGGTTAAGCTTCACGATTGGTTTATCCTAAGTGCGGTCTGGTTGATCCGAGCCGGCATCCGGCGTCACGTGGGCATCGGCGCGGCGACTTCCGCGGTCAGAAAATGAACTTTGTGAACGAGGTGGGCGAACCCGAGAGCAGGACGCGAGTTTACCGACGGCGTTACTCGCCCGTTGGGTGAATCCGCTTTCAAACAGCGCAATCGGGGCGCTTAGATCGATAGGGCTGTAGACTTCGCGTAACAGGATGCCACGAGACGTCGCAAACGAATTCCTGCCGGCGCCGGATGTCGGACTGGAGCTGGGCGCTCAACGCCTCCGCCATGCGCGCCTCAAGCGCCTGGTGGACATCGTTGGCGCGCTGGCCGGCCTGCTGCTCATGGCGCCGTTCCTTCTCGTCGTGGCTTTCTGCATCTGGATTGAGAGCCCAGGACCGGTGATCTTCCGCCAGAGACGGACCGGAAAGGATGGCCGGCCCTTCCAGATCTACAAGTTCCGCACCATGAGGGTGTTCGAGGACGGCTCGAAGGTCGTGCAGGCGGCGCGTCACGATCGCCGGATCACCCGGGTCGGATCGATGCTCCGGCGCGCGAGCATCGATGAGTTTCCCAATCTCATCAATGTTCTGAAGGGCGAGATGTCGCTGGTCGGCCCCCGCCCGCACGCGCTCGCTCACGACCAGTATTACGGCGCCTCCGTCTCGGCCTATGACGAGCGGTTCAGGACCAAGCCTGGGATCACCGGCCTCGCCCAGGTCTCCGGCCTTCGCGGCGAGACGGCCGAAGTGCGGGCCATGGCGGCGCGGGTGGACAAGGATGTGGAATATATCCGCAACTGGTCCAACGTGCTCGACCTCAAGATTCTCCTCAAGACTCTCTCGGTGGTCGCCTTCCACCCCTCCGCCTACTAGCGCGCGGCGTTCCCGCGCCTTGTCAAATCCGGCGAATCGGCTCGCGACTTAACGAATCTCCAACTGCGGGCGCCTAGCTTCGAGCCCGTAGCGAGAGCCCAACGATGCCCAAGAGCCAGCGCCTGGCCGCCAAAGAGATGCAGGCCCCCGAGGTCGACGAGCCCGCCTTCGAGGAGCGCGGGGGAGTCGACCTTGCGCCGACGCCGCTAGAGGTTCCGGAATCGTTGGTCGAGGCGGCGCCGCCGCCCATCCTTTCGCTTCAGGAGCTTCTCGCCGAAGGCTGGGAGGAGCGCGGCGGCGAGGGAGCCGAGCGCTGGCCCCATGGCGTGACCATCCTTGTCTGCGGCGCCTGCTCGTTGGCCCTTTGGGGCCTGATCATCTGGGGCGCGGCCTCGATGCTCCAGCCGAGCTGAACGCCCTCGCCTGATCGACCACCTGCTCGACCGCCGAAGCCACGGCCGCGGGATGATCGATGATCATCATGTGGGTCGCCCCCGGGACGACCTCCTCGCGGCCGCGGGAGGACAGAGCGGCGATCTGGCGATGGAAGCTGATCCAGGCGGCGCGGACCTCGCCCCGGACCGGCTCGGGAACATTGGCGAAGGCCTCGCCCGCGGTGAGGACGATGAGGGGCATGGCGCCAAGCGAGCGCGGTCCTTCCTCGACCTCGGCCGAGGTGGAGGTGAAGAGGGTCTCGATCTCCGAAAGGCGGGCGCGCCAGGTGGACGCGCGGATGTTCTGACGCTCATCCTCGCGCGCCTGGCCCGGCGCCTCGCTCGCCGAAGGCTTGGGCGCGCAGGAGGCCAGAGCGGGATCGGAGGAGGGCAGGGCGCCCCGCTTTGCCGCCGCAAGGCAGCCTTGCGCCTCCTCGATCAGCGAGGCGACGCTCCCCGCGCCTGGGCCGAAGAGCTCGGAAAATCGCTCGGGCTGAAACGGGACCGAGGGCTCGACCAGCACCATTCCGGCCACGTCGTGGGGATGGCGCTCGGCGAAGAGCCGCACGTAGAGACCTCCCGCCGAATGGCCGACGAGCACATAGGGGCCCGCGATCCTCCCTGCCCGCAGCGCCTCGTCGAGGTCGCGGGCGATCGCCGCCCCGTCGCGGGGGAGGGGGCCCGGATCACTGAAGCCCGCCCCGGCCCGGTCGTAGGCGCAGACGCGTGTGTTCCTCGCCACCAGGCGGGCGACGCCCGTCCACCCCAGCGAGGTCGCCTCATAGCCGCCTTCCAGGATGACGGTCGGCGAGCCGACTCCCTCGCAACGGAAGTTCATTCGACGCCCGTCGGGGAGGCGCACGATCCGGCCTGAGCGCGAACCATCGAAGGCGTTCTGAGCCCGCCCAGCGCCGGAAAAGGCGAGCGCCGCAGCCAGGGCGAGAAGAAGGGACCGGATCAGGCGAGGAGCGGTCCGCAACAGCGTCTGAGCGGAGCAAGGGCGCCGTCAAGGAGGCTCGCCATCCCGCGAGAATGCGGGCTCGGCCCCTGCCCGGTCAAGCGGGCGCAGCCGGCGCGCGGGCCAAAGCCCCTCGCCGGCGCCTGGCCTCACCGGCCAGTCCTGCCCCCAGGATGATCAGCGCCCAACTCGCCGGCTCTGGAACCACCGGGACATCGAGCGGGCCGCGAGGATCGCTCGTCTGGGTCGAGACGCCGACATCGGTGAACTCGGTCACCAGGGCGTAGTTGGAGAACATGTCGTTCATCGCCGGGTCGTTGGTGATCGAATGGGCCGGCTCATGGAGGTCCCGGAGTTGGCCCGACTGATTGGTCACGAATCACCTCCATCACGAGGTTCCCCTTGCTCGGGTCGTAGGTGAAGCTCGAACCGCTGATCGCGTAGCTGGATCCGGTTACGGGGCCGCCGAGCGCGCCGTATACTCTAGACTTCCACTTTCAGACCGAGCCTTTCGCCCCGGTACTCTCTCTGAAGGATTGGCCGCCACCACCATTCGTTTTCGACATACCAGGCGACGGTGCGGGCGAGACCTTCGGCGAAGCTCCGGCTCGGCCGCCAGCCGAGGTCGCTCTCGAGCTTGGCCGGATCGACGGCGTAACGCCGGTCATGGCCGGGCCGATCGGCGACATGGGTGATCCCTTCGGCGTACGGCCGGCCGTCGGAGCGGGGGCGCAGGCGGTCCAGCGCCTCGCACACGGCGGCGACGACCTCGAGGTTGGTCCGAAGCTCGCGCCCGCCGATTACATAGGTCTCTCCCGGCTTGCCGCGTTCGAAGATCGCGGTGAGGGCGGCCGCGTGGTCGCCCACCTCCAGCCAATCGCGCACATGGCCGCCGTCGCCGTAGACGGGGAGCGTCTCGCCGGCGAGCGCGCGGATGATCATGAGGGGAATGAGCTTTTCGGGAAACTGCCGCGGACCGTAGTTGTTCGAGCAGTTGGTGACGATCACCGGCAGGCCATAGGTGTGGAACCAGGCGCGGGTGAGGTGGTCGGCGGAGGCCTTGGAGGCCGAGTAGGGCGAGCGCGGATCATAGGGCGTCGCCTCGGTGAAATGGCCATCTTCGATCGAGCCGAAGACCTCGTCGGTCGAGATATGGTGGAAGCGGAAGGCGTCCTTGCGGGCCTTGGAGAGGCCGCGCCAATAGGAAAGGCACTCCGAAAGCAGATTGAACGTGCCCACGATATTGGTTTCGATGAACGCCGCCGGCCCATCAATGGAGCGGTCGACGTGGCTCTCGGCGGCGAGGTGCGTGACGACGTCGGGACCGAATTCCTCCAGGACCTCGCCGATGCGCGACCTGTCGCGCACGTCGGCCCGGACGAAGCGATAGCGTCCGTGGTCGACGACATCATCCAGGGATCGCGAGTTGCCGGCGTAGGTCAGGGCGTCGAGGTTGAGGACCTCGTGGCCGGTCTCCTCGATCAGGTGATGAACCAGGGCCGATCCGATGAAGCCGGACCCGCCGGTGACGAGGATGCGGAGCGACATCTTCACCCCTCAAGCGCGGCGAGCGGTTCGCCGTCGAAGGCGAAGGGACTTTCGAGGTCGTCAAGCAGGGGGAGGCGGGCGTCCTTGGTCGAGACCAGCGGCCCAGAGGCCCCCGCCTTCGGCCAGGTGATCGCGACAACCGGATCGTTCCAGATGACGCCGTCCTCCGCGGAGGCGTCGTAGAAGGCGCTCGCCTTGTACTCCACTTCGGTGTCCGGCTCGAGCGTGATGAACCCGTGGGCGAAGCCCTCCGGAATGAAAATCTGCCGCCCGCGCTCGGGATCGAGTTCGGCCGCCGTCCAGCCTCCGAAGGTCGGCGAGCTTCTGCGGATGTCCACGACGACGTCCCAGATCCGTCCGCGGACGCAGCGAACGAGCTTGGCCTGCGCGGCGGGCGGGCGCTGAAAGTGCAGGCCGCGCAGAACTCCGGGGGCCTTGGAGTAGGAGTGGTTGTCCTGGCGGAACCTCACCGTAAGGCCCAGGGCCGCGAAGGTCCGCTCCGACCAGCTTTCGCAAAACCAGCCGCGCTCGTCGCAAAATCGCTTGGGCGTGATCAACCTGACCGGTCCCATCGGCGTCTCCGAGGCCTCGAAGTGCAAGCCCCAAACGGGCCTAGTGGATCGTAGCAAACGGATGGTTCCCATCCGTTTGTGGTCCGATCCACGTCGATTCAAGGTTTTGTGGTGCGACTCCGGCCGGATCGCCGGGATGCGTTTGTTCGAGTCGCACCACTAGCTGGTCGCCGCGACGCGTCGGTCGGGGCCATCCTCGCGCGCGCTTGGCTCCTCTGCGCGGCGCTCCTGGTTAGCCAGGAGCCAAAGATAGGAAGTGACCGCCTCGTCGGTGAACCTGAAGTGCCTGCCGGTCTCGTCTTCGTGGACTTCGATCAGACCCCCTTCCTCGGCCAGATCCTCGAGCGCCTTGCGACGTCGATCGGCTTCCTCGCCGGTCGCGTACAGCACCTCGATGTCCTCCAGATTGAACTGGCCGCCGCTCGACTGGGCGGCGCCGGCGACCGCGCCCAGACTGTTGAGGAGGCCCTTGTCGAGCGAGCGGGCGATCTGGGCCTGGCTCCTAAGCGAGATGCGGCCCTTGAGTTCGGCGAGCGCCTCGTTGGTGGCGGCCCGGACGTCTGCCTCGACCACTTCGGTGCGGCCCGCTTCTATGGCGACCAGGGCGGCGTGGTGGCCGATGAGGCTGGCGAGGTAGGGAAATCCGATCGCGCGGGCCACGATGGCGCGGATCGCCTCATCCTCGAAGGCGACGCCGCTCGCTTCTTCGCCATTGTTGACGAGGTGGCGGATCTCCGAGCCGCTCATCTTGGGAACCTGCAGGGCGAACACGTTCCGCTGGATCGAAGGAATGTGCCGCACCAGTTCGGTGAGGTTCGCCGCCACTCCGGCGATGATGAGCTGAAGGCGGACCTGGCGGTCGGAAAGACTCTTCATCAACTCGGCCATCGTGCGGCGGAATTCGGCCGACTCGCTGCGATCGAACTCGTCCAGGATGACCAGAGCGCGGGTGCCGATCACCTTGGCGAAGAGGTCTGTTGCGGCCCTGGTCGAGACGAGTCCGGCCGGAAGGACATCGGCGAAGGAGCCGCCGCCCTCGGCCTCCTTGGAGGTGGGTCCAAAGTCGGCGTGGTAGCGCAGGGGGATCCCCTCGGCGACCGTGCGGATCGTCTCGTCGAACTCCGAGGCCGCGCCGCAGGACACATAGACAACCAGATAGCGCGCCTCGCGAGCGGCCTGGGTAAGGACGTGGAGCAGGGAGGTCTTGCCGATGCCGCGCTCGCCGTAGAGGACGGTGTGCAGCCTCTGGTCCTCGATTGAGCGAATGAGGGTGGAGAGCACCTTGGTGCGCCCGGCGAACATGCGCCGATCGGTGACCGGCTGGCCGGGCGTGAAGGCGGTGCGCAGACGGATGCGGGCCGAGGCGAAGCGGTCGAAGAGCCGCGAGTTCACCTGGTCGCCGGCGGTCGAGACAAAGCTGGGGAAGGCCGGCCGTTCGGGCCTCGGCGCTCGCACCACCTTTGGAGCGCCCGGCTCCTCGACCGCCGCTTGCGCGTCGATCTTGGGGGCCTTCCCGCCATGCTTGGAGCTGGTCGGATCGGACTTGGCGAGCGCCGGGCTCGGCGCCGCTCTGGCCCGCGGCCGGCGGCCCTTCAATCGGTCGAACAGGCTCACCTCTTTCGGATCCTCGATTTCGCTCACCTTCAGGGCGGCCCCCTCGATCCTATCGCCTCTGGGCGGACAAGCGAAGCGATCGGGCAGAGGTTCCCGTCCCGCTCCCAGCCGCGCCGGCCTGCTCTTATTCCGGCCATGTTGAACCGGAGATAAACGGGCCGCCCCGCGGCGCTCGCTCAGGGTTTGTGACTGAACGGGCGAAGAATAAGCAGAACATAACTCAAAACGGCCAGAATTATCACCCAGGCGAGCACGCCCTGGCCGTGGTTGCCGACATAGTTGGCGGCCGCGCAGCCCACGACCGGCGGCAGATAATGGACCATCCGATCCTGGGGGACCTCGGCGGTGGATCGCTGGAGGAAGAGGACCACAAGCCCCGCGAAGATCGCGATGGTGACCAGATCGTAGATCGTCTTCAAATGGGCCTGTCCTCTTCGATGACCCGCTCGCGGAGCCCTCAAGCAAGAAGCATACCCGGCCCATGCGCGAGGATGAAGCCGGCGCCTCTCAGGATTGCAGAAACTCTGGCCTCCGCAGCCGCATCGCCGATGGCTCGGGGACCGGCCGCCGCGGGAATGGACTGAGCCGTCGCCGGCCACTTTCGCCGCAGTTCGAAGGCGAGATTGGCTAGAGGACGGCGAGCGCGACAGCGGCGAGGGACCACAAGCCCGGCCGAGCGAGAAGCTGGCTTTCGTCCAACGTCCCGGTGGCCGCGAGTGATTGACGCAAAGCGAGCCTTTGCGTTCTGCGGCTGACGCGGTGCGAAGGTCTGAACCGGTTTGGGAACACTGGTTGAAAAGCAAAGATCGCTGTTTCGAGGGAGGGGAGAGGGGCCGGAGACTCGTGAGCCGATGGCGCCAGTCCCTTACCCTTGCGCCCGCCGCGGGGTAGGGAGGGTCTTCCGGCCCAGGTCCGGGAGTAGGGGCGGGGAGAGTGCGCGCCTTTTCTGCGATAGCTGCAGCCTCGATGCTGACGATGGCCGCGGGCGGGGCCCTGGCCCAGGGTGCGCCGGGCGCCGAAATCCCGACTTCGCCCGCGCCGGCCCCCTCGCCGCCCCCCGCGGTTTCTTCTCCCCCGCCCGAGGCTCCGGTCAGCCGCGAGCAGATGACGCGCCGCATGGTCGCCCAGACCGGCCTTCCCGAGGGGGAGATCGTGGCCTTCGGCGACGGCGTCGCCATCGCCGTCCTCTCGGACGCAGCCGGCGGGGGCATGCGCGGCGTCCTCCACGACGTACCCCTGCGCGGGGAGGTGGAGAGCGAGCCGGTCGCCCAGGCGCTCGGCTGGCAATCCATGGACGCCAGCGTCGACATCGACTGCGTTCACCGGCGCGAAAAAGTGAACTCCATGGAGGTCTTCGCCGACCACAATCTCTTCGGTGAGGCCCGCAAGCCGGCTCTGCCGGCCGGCTGGCGCGCGCCCGACCCCAAGGCCTGGATGGGGGCGGTGATCGCGGCGGTCTGCCGCGGAGGAGGCGCGGCTCTCGCCGAGGCCCCGCCGGCCCCCAGCCTTCCCACCGGCCAAAGCGCGCCAGCGCAAGGGGCGTCGCTTCGTCCGATGCTGGGGGCGCCGGCGGTGGTCTTTCCATCGCCAAGACGAGAGGCGAAGGCTCCGAAGGAGAGCCGCGGCGCGGCGGCCCTCGTCGCCCAGGTCGCCGCCGCCGCCAGCGAGGCTTCCGCCCGGCGCGTCCTCGCCGATCTTTCCAAACCGCCAGGGGTTTCGACGCGCGTGGAGGAGGCGATCGTCGCTGGCCGGAAGGTCTGGCGCGCGCTCCTCGTCGGTTTTCCCGATCCGGGGTCGGCGGAGCGGTTCTGTCAATCCCTGCGCGCCTCGGGCCGGGCCTGCTTCCTGCGCCGGCTCAAGGGGCGCTAGGGCGCCTCCGAAGCGGCTCTAGGCCGACCGCTTCAGCCGGGCGATCAGGCCACGGGCGTCGCTTCGCTCGGCCGAGCCGCCATAGTCGTAGGAATAGTCGTAGCCGTAGCCGTACTCGGCCTTGCGGGCGTCGAACTTGGTGAGGGCGACGCCCAGGACGTGGGCGCGGGCCCTCTCGAGCCGGTCGATGGCCCCGCGGGCCTCGGCGAAGCTCGTCTTTCCCGCCTCGATCACGACCAGGACTCCGGCCGCCGCCGAGGCGATCATGGGGGCGTCGGCGAGGCCCATGATGGGCGGGGAATCGAGGAGGACGAGGTCGAAGGCTTCGGCGGCCTCGGCGAGCAGGCGCTCGAAACGGCGCCCGGCGAGGAGTTCGGCGGGGTTGGGCGGCGGGGGGCCGGCGGTGATGACCGAAAGGCCGTCGATCGAGGCGGCCTGGATGGTCTCTTCGAAGCCGGCCTGGCCGACGAGGATGTTGGAAAGGCCCGAGCGGTTGGGAAGATTGAACAGGCGGTGAAGCGAGGGCCCGCGCAGGTCGGCGTCGATCACCAGCACGCGCCGGCCGAGCGAGGCGAGGTTGGCGGCGAGCGCCAGGACCGTGGTCGACTTGCCATCTCCGCTCTTGGGGCTGGTGACGACCAGGGAGGCGGGAAAGCCCTCGGATGTCGAGAACTGCAGCGCGCTGCGCAGCGACTGGTAGGATTCGGAGAGCGGCGACTTGGGATCGACGAGCGCCGCGGCGGGGTCGAGGGGGCCTTCGAGGGCGGGAACGGCGGCGAGCAGGGGAAGGCCCAGGCGGGCCTCGACATCGGCGCTGCGCCGCAGCTTCAGGTCGAGGCTCTCGCGGGCGAACGCCAGGATGACGCCGGCGACGAGGCCGGCGATGAGCGCCAGGCCCAGATCGAAGACCGGCTTGGGGCTGGAGGCGCGTGAAGGCGAAACGGCGCGGTCAATGATCGAGATGTTGTTGATGGTCGCCCCGCCGGCCGCGCTCACTTCCTTGTAGCGCTGCAGAAGACCATCGTAGAGGGCGCGATTGGTGTCCACCTCCCTCTGCAGGATGGCGTATTCGATCGACCGCTTGGAAAGATCGAGGAGGTTCCCCTCAAGGGCGTTCACCTGACCGGAGAGGGCCGCTTCGTCGGCCTCCGCGCTCTTGTAACGGGCCTCGATCGAGCCGCGGATGGCGGCGGCCTGAACCTGGAGTTGACGCTCGGTCTCGTCGATCTGGGCCTTCAGTTGGAGCATCGCCGGCCAGCTAGGTTTGTAGAGCCGGAGCTGGTCCTGATACTTGGCGAGGAGTTCGGCGTGCTCCTGGCTCAGCTTCTGGACGGCCGGATCGGCGAGGATCTCGGGAAGCCCGAAGCCTACGACCGCCTGCGCCTCGCGCCACTTGGCCTCGGCGTCGATCCGCGCGGCCTTGGCGGCCGACAGGGAAGAATCGAGGCTTGTCAGATCCGCCGCCACGATCGACTTGTCGGCGGAAGGCTCGGCGGCCGGCCCGCCGTTGATGGAAATGATCCGCTCCTTGGCGGCGTAGTCGACCAGGTTTCGCTCGCTCTCTTCGAGCTTGGCCTTCACGTCTTCGATGCGGCGCTGCAGAAAGTCCCTGGCGTAGGCCGAGGATTGGTAGCGCCGATCCAGCGCCGCGCCGATGAAGTTCTCGGTGAACGCGTTGGCGATGCTGGCCGAGAGTCCTGGATGGGGGCTACGGAAGCTCACCGCGACCAGGCGCGAGCCGCGATCCGGCTCGACCCCCAGGTTCTTGCGCAGAAGCTCCAGGGTCTGGGCGCGCCGCTCGGCGGCGACCGCGTCGGGGCCCGAGGCGGTGAAGGCGAACTCCTGGTCCTTGGGGTGGGCGCCCATGGCCCTGATGAAGGCGTCGTCGCGGTCAAGGCCGAGGCTCTCGTCCACGCGCACTGCGAGGGAGCGGCTCTGAAGGAGGCCGTACTGGGTGCGGTAGAATTCCGCGCCGTCGACGAGGTTGTCGTCGGGCGTCACCTCGCCAACCTCGACGATCTTGGCCGCCTCCCGATCGATCTTGAGGGTGGAGGCGGCGGTGTAGAGCCGCGGAGAGAGGAAGATCACCGCCAGGCAGATGGCGAGTCCAGCCATCACGCTGGCCAGGATCGTCCAGCGCTGGGCGCAAAGGCAGCGCCAGATCAGAATGAGCCCAGGGCTAGTGCGCCGAGGGCTTCCCTGATGTTGGGGAGGGGCCGCGAACATGACCTGGGTCACGGTGCCCGTGTTCCGATCGGTCGGGATGCCGGGTCGAAAGCGCTCGACGGAGCCCATTGGCGGATCGTTGGAGGTCAAAATTGAAGCCCCAGTTGAAGTAAACGGAAGCAGGTCAGACG
>JBOHLG010000016.1:0-69774 GCA_050729515.1 Caulobacteraceae bacterium | reverse complement strand
TTCCACCATCGCCTCGGGACAGGGCTCGCCATAGCGTTCGAGGAGATCGCGCTCGAGCGATCCGGCGTTCACCCCGATCCGCATCGAGCAGCCATGATCGCGGGCGGCCTGGATCACCTCCTTGACGCGCTGGGGCGAACCGATGTTGCCCGGATTGATCCGCAGGCAGGCGGCGCCGGCCTTGGCGGCCTCGATGCCGCGCTTGTAGTGGAAGTGGATGTCGGCGACCAAAGGGACCTTGGCCGCCTTGGCGATGATCTTGAAGGCGGCCGTGGCGTCCTCGTCCGGACAGGAGACGCGTACAATATCGGCGCCGGCTTCTTCGAGGCGGCGGATCTGGTCGATGGTGGCGGCCGCATCCCCGGTCACCGTGTTCGTCATCGACTGGACCGAGATCGGCGCATCGCCGCCGACGGCGACGTTTCCTACGTGGATCTGGCGGCAACGGCGGCGGTCTATGGCCCGCCAGGGGCGAAGGCGGGTGTGATCCTGGGCGTTCATGTCTGGCCACGATACCCCAAAGGACGAGCCCGCCCAAGCTGGGCCGGGGCGATCAGCCTTCGAGCTTGGCCAGCGGCGTCTGCGGCCGCGTCAGCATGCCTTTGGAAAGTCCGTTCTCATAGACCTGCACGTAGTCCGGCTCGCCCACATCGATGGTCAGGCCGGCGAGGTCGGGCGCCCTCCAGGCTTCTCCCGCCGCCAACTGGCGGGCGAAATAGACCGCTCCGCCCTCGCCACGGACGATCAGCGAGGTGGGGGACGTCGCCTGCAGGATGATGGCCCCGGCGGCTGCGCCCCATACCGGTCCCTGGGCGATGAATCGCGCGCCCGTCGGTCCGCTGACCACGCCGAGCTTGGCCTGGGCCGCATCGGCGGCGCGCTGGGCGGCGAGGGCGGCGTCGGCCGAACCGCCGGCGGCCGCCGCGGCGATCAGGCCGGGCGGCTGGTAGATGGCCGGCATCGAGGCTTCCGGAGGCGCGGGCAGAGGGGCGCCCAGTTGGGCCGGGCCGGAGACGTCTGCGATGCTCTGTTCGGCGGCCGCTCGGGCGCGGCTTGGCCGGCGCTGGGCGGCAGTCGCGTGGCGGCTCAGGTTCCAGCCCACGATCGCCATGAGGGCGAGGATCACGGCCGTCGCCGCCCAGCCGAGCCTGGGCTCAGGCCGCACATCGATCCCGGCCGGCGGGCGAAGGCGATTGTCGTTCGATGGCGCTTCGGCCTTGAATCGCGCCACCACCTCGGCCGGATCGAGGCCCAGGAGTTCGGCGTAGGCGCGAAGATAGCCGAGGGTGAAAGGCCGCGAGGGCAGCCGAGTGAGGTCGAAGGCTTCGATCGCCTCCACGTGGACCGGCTGGATCTTGGTGGCCTCGGCGACCTGATCGACGCCGAGACTGAAGCGGCGGCGCAGCCGGCCGAGCGCGGCGCCCACGTCGCAATCATGGTCCAGATTAAGCCGGACGCCCTGAGTGTGGAGGCCCTTTCGCGCGAAGGCGCCTTCGCTCTCTGAGACCGCAGCGATGTCCAGCGGCATGCGGAGCACCCCACCCAATGCCGCGCCCAAAGGCGCGGGATTTCTCTATTAAGGCCTACCGAACCTTCATTAATCCTTCGTTGCAAATATCAGGCAAAAGCCGTGATTCCAATGATTTACGCTGCGACATAGAGCTTTCTGGCCAAGGCCTCGACATCGGCGCGAATCGAGCCTCCGGCGCTAGCGAGCAGCCCCTCGATTCCGCGCCGCGCCGCCTCCCGATCGAGCGAGAGGATCATGCGCTTGACCGGCCCGATGCCCGGCGCGGGCATGGAAAGCCGCTCGAACCCCAGCGCGATGAGTGCGAACGCCTCGAGCGGCCGGCCGGCCATTTCGCCGCACACCGAGACCGGGGTTCCGGTCTGGGTGCACGCCTCGCGGATCGTCTTGAGCGCGCCCAACACCGGCGGCGAGAGGGGATCGTAGCGATCCGAGACTCTCGGGTTTCCGCGGTCGGCGGCGAAGAGATATTGCATCAGGTCGTTGGTCCCTACCGAGACGAAGTCGGTCATTGGCAGCAGGGCGTTGAGGTGCCAGAGCAGCGAAGGGGCCTCGATCATGGCTCCGACCTCGAGGCGGGAAGGGGTCGGCCGACCGCGCCTTTCAGCCCAGGCCAGTTCGTGATCGACGTGGCCGCGGGCGGCGCGGAATTCCTCAACGCTCGCCACCAGCGGGAACATCAGCTGGAGCGGACGTCCTTGCGACGCGGCGATGAGGGCGCGCAGTTGCAGCCGAAGAAGGCCCGGCCGATCCAGCCCCATCCTCAGCGCCCGCCAGCCGAGCGCCGGATTGTCTTCCCGCTCGGCCTCAAGATAGGGCAGCACCTTGTCGCCGCCCAGGTCGAGGGTGCGGAACATGACCGGCAAGTCCCCCGCCGCTTCCAGCACCCGGGCGTAGAGGCTCTTCTGCGCTTCCAGGCGCGGGAGCTCCTCGCTGACCATGAACTGGAATTCGGTGCGAAAAAGACCGATGCCTTCGGCGCCTGTCTCGGCGAGGCTTTCCAGATCGACGGCCAGCCCGGCATTCATCAGAAGGGCGATCTTGGCGCCGTCGCGGGTGAAGGCGGGCGTGTCCTTGAGGCGGGCGAACTCGGCCCGACGCTGGGCGCGGACCTCCATGCGCGCCTGGACAGCCCGCACCACGTCGGGACGCGGCCGAAGATAGGCCTCGCCGCTCTCGGCGTCGGCGATCACCGCATCGCCTTCGCTCACCTTGTCTCGCAATCCCGAGAGGCGGCCCACGCAAGGGATGTCGAGGGCCTTCGCCACGATCGCAGCGTGACTGGCCGAGGAGCCTTCCTCGATGAGCACGCCCCTCAGCTTCGCCCGATCGCACTCGAGAAGTTCGGCCGGCCCAAGGTTGCGGGCGATGAGGATGGCGTTTTCCGGCAGGGTCCTTCCCGCGCCGCCGTCGCCGGCCAGATGCCGCAGCAGGCGGTCGTTGAGATCCTCAAGATCATGGACCCGCTCGCGCAGGTAAGGCTCGCGAGCGAGCGCCAGCCTGGCGCGATGCTCGCTTCGCACCCGTTCGACGGCAGCCTCGGCGGTGAGGCCCGAGCGGACCGCCTCCTGAAGAGAATGGTTCCAACTCCGGCTGTGAGCCATCATCCGATAGCTCTCCAGGACGTCGAAGGTGGCCCCGAGCACCGTCTTGTGGCCATCGAGCATGCCATCGATCTGCCGCTGCAGCTCGTCGATGGCCGAGGCGAGCCGGGCTTCCTCGGCGATCGGATCCTCCGAGAGCAGGCGGCCGGCGGCGACCGGCGGTTCGTGCATCACCGCAACGCCGCGGGCCAGACCATCGGAGAAGCGGACGCCCTTGATCCGCTCGGGTCGCCTGGGCGCGATCTCGACGTCCTTGAGCTCGACCTGGCCGAGGAGGTCGCCGGCGGCGACCAGTTCGGCGAGCACCATGGCGATGATCTGCAGGTCTTCGACCTCGTCCTCACCGTAGGTGCGGCTGGTGCGGTTCTGAACCAGGACGACCCCGATCGGCCTGCCCCCGCGAAGGAGCGGCGCACCGAGGAGAGCGTGGAAGGGATCTTCGCCGGTTTCCGGCCGGTAGGAGAAGGCCGGATGGCTGGGGGCGTCGGAGAGGTTGAGGGGCTGGCCGGTGCGCATGATCTCGCCGACCAGGCCTTCGCCCGGCGCCAGACGCGTCAGGTGCACCGCCCCGGGGTCCAGCCCTTCGGTGGCGAAGAGCTCCATCTCGCCCGAGGCCCGCCGCAGATAGATCGAACACACCTCCGCGACCATGGAGATGGCGATGATCCTGGCCACCATATCCAGCTTGGCCTGGGGAGGGCCGGCCCCCGCCATCACTTCGCGGATCTGCCGGAGGAGGCTGCGCGGCCCGCGGGTGACGTGGCTTGGGGTAGGCATGGCTTAAGTGAAGGTCGCCGGGCTCGAGACGAAGGAATTCGCGCCGGCGCCTATAGCAGCTTTTGGCGGGGCGAAGTTCGGATCAAAGGTGCTCGGCCGCGACCCGCGGCGCGATCAGATCTGATCCAGGCCATAGGCCGAATGGAGGGCGCGAACCGCCAGTTCGGTGTAGGCCGCATCGATGAGGACGCTGATCTTTATCTCCGATGTGGAGATGACCTGGATGTTCACGCCCTTTTCGGCGAGCGCCCCGAACATGGTCTTGGCGACGCCGGCATGGCTGCGCATCCCAACCCCGATCACCGAGACCTTGGCGACCTCCTCGTCAACCGCGAAGCCCTCGAAGCCGATCTCCTCCTTGGCCTCACGGACGATCTGGACCGTGCGGGCTACATCGCGCTTGCCGACCGTGAATTCCATGTTGGCCGCGCCCTCGGTTCGGGCGTGGCTTTGGACGATCATGTCGACGTTGACCTCTCCATCGGCGAGCCGGCCGAAGATCTGCGAGGAGACGCCCGGATGATCAGGAAGGCCAAAGAGGCTGATCTTGGCTTCGTCCCGGGAAAAGGCGACGCCGCTGACGATGCGCTTTTCGATGATCTCCTCCTCGTCGCAGACGAGCGTCCCCGACGACCCCGGCGCCTTGAAGCTCGACAGCACCCTTACCGGAACCCGGTGCGCCATGGCCAATTCGGCGGCGCGGGTCTGGAGGACCTTGGCGCCCAGCGAGGCCATCTCCAGCATCTCCTCATAAGACACCTTCTCCAGGCGCCGCGCCTTGGTCTCGACCCTCGGGTCGGCGGTGTAGACGCCGTCCACGTCGGTGTAGATGTCGCAGCGTTCGGCCCCGATCGCCGCCGCCACGGCCACCGCGCTTGTGTCGGAGCCGCCTCGCCCCAGCGTCGAGAGCCGGCCGGACCGGGTCACGCCCTGGTAGCCGGCGATCACCGCGATCTCGCCGCCTTCCAGAGCCTTCAGCACCCGCTCGGCCGGAATATCGTCGATGCGGGCCCTGCCATGCGCCTCATCGGTGATGATCGGCACCTGCCAGCCCAGCCAGGAGCGTGCTCGAAGACCAAGCCGGCGAAGACTCATTGCGAGAAGACCGGCGGTCACCTGCTCGCCGGTGGCGACGACGGCGTCATATTCGTCATCGCAAACGTCGATCCCGGCCGCGGGCTGACCCACGCCGTCAGTCCAGGCGACGAGTTCATTGGTCTTGCCGGCCATTGCCGAGACCACGACGGCTACGTGCGGACCGGATGCGGCCTCGTGCGCGATCACCTGGGCTACGCGCGCGATGCGCTCAAGATCGGCCACCGAAGTGCCGCCGAACTTCATCACCAGTCGCGACACGCCCGCCGGTTCCCTCACCTTCAAAGAGGCGCGGTGTCTTAAGTGCGAGTGCGCCGACGCACAACCGCCGTTGACGAAGCCTCGCCCGCGCGCTCGACTCTTCCGATGGCTGATCGCGCGAGACGAATCGGGGCCGCCGGCGAGAAGCCCGCCAAGCCTTCCAGCATCGATGAGGGCGAGGTCGCGCGATTTTCGGCGCTCGCCCAGGAGTGGTGGAATCCTGCGGGACGCCTCTCTTCGCTGCACCAGATCAATCCGCTGCGCCTCGCCTTCATCCGGCGCGAGGCGCTCGTGAACTTCGGCGCCGACGGCTCTGCGCGCATGCCTTTTGAAGCTCTGAGGCTCCTCGATCTGGGATGCGGCGGCGGCCTCGTCTGCGAGCCCATGCGGCGCCTTGGCTTCGACGCCACCGGCTGGGACGCGTCGGATGAAGTCGTCGGCATCGCTCAAGCCCACGCGCAGGAGGCCGGCCTGACGATTCCCTATCGAAAGGGCGGCGTCGAGGACGTGCTCGCCGAAGACCCTGCTCCGTTCGACGTCATTCTGGCGCTGGAGGTCATCGAGCACGTTGAAGCGCCCGAGGCTTTCATCGCCAACTGCGCCCGCCTCCTCGCCCCTGGGGGACTCTTCCTCATCGCCACCCTCAACCGCACCCTCAGGTCCTTGGCGCTCGCCAAGATCGGGGCCGAGTACCTGCTGCGCTGGGTTCCCGCCGGAACCCACGACTGGCGGAAGTTTCTCGCCCCCGCGGAGCTTGTGGCCATGCTGGAGGGGGCCGGATTGACGGTGGGACGATCGAGGGGCCTTCGCTTCGATCCGGTGAGGGGCCGCTGGTCGGAGACAACCGACCTCTCGGTCAACTATATGATCGCCGCCTCTCGCCCGAACGGGCCGAGCAATGCCTAATTGACCTCGCTCTTCTTGGGCGGCTCCGGAGGCAGGGGCGCGACCGGCACGCCCTCCTCCACCAGGGACTTCACCTCCTTGGAGGTGGCCTCGCCGTAGATTCCCCGCTCTTCGGCCTTACCCTGATGGATGAGTCGCGCCTCGGCGGCGAAGCGGTCGCCGACATAGTCGAACGTCTCCTCGACGTGCCGCCTGACCTTGTGCATCGCCTCCATCATCATCTTTGAGCGCCCGCCCTCGCTGGCGATCGGAGATTGGCGTCGGCTCGCCACCGCCGGGGCCATGATCTGTTTGGCGACCGATTTGGAACCGCAGAGGGGGCAGCAGAGCAGGCCCCCGTCCCGCTGGTCCTCGAAGTCCTGTGAGGCGCTGAACCAGCCCTCGAACTCGTGGGCCTGGTCGCAGTGAAGGGCGTAGCGGATCATGGGCCTTCGAACGCCCGGACATTGGCGAGGGCCGGAATCGCCGCCCGCGCCCGGTCCACCTCTTCGAGATCGAGTTCGGCGAGAACCAGCCCCGGATGGTCGTGGTCGGCGGCCGCCCTCACCTCGCCCCATGGAGAAATCGCCATCGATCGGCCCCAGGTCGCTCGGCCGTCCTCGTGCCGGCCGCCCTGGGCAGCGGCGAGAACAAAGGCGCCGGTCTCGACCGCCCGAGCGCGCAGGAGCAGTTCCCAGTGCGCCTCGCCGGTGGGGCGGGTGAAAGCCGAAGGCACGGTGATGATCTGGGCGCCTGCTCTGGCCAGAGCCGCGGAGAGAAGAGGAAAGCGCAGATCATAACAGATCGTGAGACCGAGCCTCGCCCCCGCCGCTTCGGCGATGACCGCCTGGGCGCCGGCCCTATAGGTCCCCGACTCCCGGTGTCTCTCTCCAGTCGGCAGATCGACATCGAACATGTGGATCTTGTCATAGGAGGCTGAGAGGCCGCCGTCGGGATCGAAGAGCATCGAGCGGTTCGCCGCCGAGCCGTCCGGTCGCTTGACCAAAGCCGAGCCGACCAGCAGCCACACGGCGAGCTCCCTGGCGAGAGCCGCCAGGCCCCTCACCGCCTCGTCCTCCTCCGGCGGGGCGAGGATTTCGAAGAGCTTGCGCCGGTCCTTCTGAAGGAAGTTCGTCCCTTCCGGGGTGATGATCAGTTGAGCGCCTGAGGCCGCCGCCTCGCGCACCAGCGGCGCGGCATGGGCGAGCGCCGCGGCCTGGCAGCTGGGCGTGGTGAGCTGGACCAGTCCGACCTTGAGCATCGCGCGGTCTAGCGTCCCGATTCCGGCGTTCGATCCGCGTGGGGCGAACGCCGGCCGAGCGTCGGAGCCGACAAGGACACTAGCGAGTCGATGATTCGAGTGTCGTTTAAGAATTTGATGTTCGTCACCGATGCCTCCCCGAAGTGTGGACGAACGTCAATTTCACGACACGAGCTTGGCGTCGAGCGCGCCATCGCGTTCGAGCGCCAGAAGCTCCTCGCACCCTCCGATATGTTCCTCGCCGATGAAGACCTGCGGGAAGGTCGAGGCGCCGGAGGAGCGTCGGATCATTTCAGTCCGTTTGCCAGGGTCAAATCCGGCCTCGATCTCGGTGACCTCGGCGCCCTTGCTGGAGAGGAGCGCCATCGCTCTGGCGCAATAGCCGCAGAACGGACGGGTGTAGATGGTGACGCGGGCCATCGGGGCGACTACTTCTCAGCGAGGGCCAGAATTGGCAAGGCGCATATGGGCGCCCCGATGCGCCCGCGCACCGGCGACTGGTTTGCCGCAAACGCGATGGAGACTCGAGGCGTCTTCGCCCGCCCCGCCCTCTTCAGGTCAGGCCGACGGTCTCTTATCGCGCCAGCTCTCCTCGCTCTGCGAGCGCGCCGTTCCGCCGCGGCCGGCGAGCTTCGACATGAGCTCCTGCTTGCGGCTGGCGAGCCGTTCGCCCAGTTCGTTGAGATCGAGATCGGCGTCGCGGGCCTCGGGGAACATTTCGGTCTCCTCCTCGTGCACGTGATGTTTGATCTGCTCACCTAGGACCGTGATCTTGGCGTCGTAGAGCCTCTCCCCGACGCTCATGTCCTGGATCTGCGCGATCAGATCTTTGGCCCCGGCGTGTTCCACCTCCGATTCATCGACGAGGGCGTCATCCTTCGTCGCACGGCGAACGGCCGGATAGAAGATTTCCTCTTCGATCTGGCTGTGGACCTTGAGCGCCAGGCAGATCTTCTCGGCGAGCTCGGCCTTTTCCTTGTCGCTCTCGGCGTCGTCGTACTGCTCGAACCATCCGAGGACCTCGCGGTGGTCCTTCTCGAGGAGCGAAAGCGCATCCTTGCCGCTGGAGCGGGCGCGGGATTTCCGCTCGGCGCTCCGTTGGGACTTGGTCTTGGTTCGTGTCGCCATGGCATTCCTCCGGTTGATGAGCCCCGCGATATGCAAGCCGCCGGGGCGATCCGGGTTCCCGCGCTGAGGCGGGAAAACCTTTGGATTCAGCTCGCCCGGCGGCGGCGCTCGCCCCCCTTGGCCTTGGAGGGGGTGGAGCGGCCGGCCGACGGCCGAGCTGGGGTTCGGCGCGATGACCCCGCACGGGCCGGACCGTGCGCCAGGCTGGCCCGAAGAGCGGCCATCAGGTCGACGACGTTGGTGTCTTCGGGTTCGGCGACGGAGACCGGTTTCTTTCCCTTCTCCTTGCTGGCGATCAGATCCTTCAGAGCCTCTTCGTAGCGATCCTTCAGCTGATCCGGATCGAATTCGCCTTCCTGCTGCTCGATGATCTTGTGGGCGATCTGAACCATGGCCGGATCGACCTTGACGTCGGGAATCGAGGCGAAGAGCTCGGCCGGATCGCGCACCTCGTCGCGACTCCGCAAGGTATAGGCGACGATGCCTCTGTCCCTGGGCTCGAGCGCTACCGTCCGCTCGCGCGTCGACATGACGAGCCGGCCCATGGCGACCTCGCCGGCCGAGCGCATCGCCTCACGGATGACGCTGAAGGATTCGGCCGCCATCTTGCCGTCGGGGACCAGGAAATACGGGTCCTTCCAGTAGAGCCGGTCGATGTCCTCGCTGGCCACGAACCGTTCGATGTCGATGGTCTTGGTGCTCTCCAGTCGAACCTGGCGGATCTCGTCCTCGGTGAGAAGAACATATCGGCCGCGCTCCACTTCATAGCCCTTGACGAGATCGGAGCGGTCGATCGGCCCGGTGTCGGGATCGGTGGCGACGAGCTTGATGCGGTTATTCGTCTTGGGATTGACGAGGTGGAAGCGCACCTCGCCGGAACTCGCCGTGCCGCTGTAAAGCGCCACCGGGCAGGTGACGAGCGACAGCTTCAGATGCCCCCTCCAGGTCGGCCTGCCGATGGCCATGACGTCTCCTTTCGCTCGAACCGGATTCGAACGCGCGAGCGCCCAGTCGCGTTCAGCGTCAGGCGGCGGATCAGCCCATTTCGAGGGTAGGAACGCGGGCGATCGCCACCGCGTCGACCCTCGCCGCGCCAGCCGCCTTCAGGGCCCGGGCGCAGGCCTCGATCGTCGCTCCGGTCGTGATCACGTCATCGACGAGGAGGAGCTTTCGCCCTCGGATTCGATCGGCGCGCGCCGCCGTGAACGCGCCCGAGACATTGCGCCTGCGCCCCGATCGGGACCGGCCGCCCTGGCTGGGGGTCGCGCGCTCCCGCCGCAGCGCATCGGCGAGATACGGGATCGAGGCGGATCGGGCGAGCGGCCTGGCGATCTCGGCGGCCTGATTGTAGCGGCGGGCGAAGAGGCGGGAAGGATGCAGAGGCACGGGCACGACCGCCTCGCAGTCAGGGAGCAGATCTCTGGCGGCCCTCGCCAACCACTTGGCGAAGAGACCCGCCAGATCGGTCCGGTCGGCGTGCTTGAGCTGCAAAATGAGATCCCGAGAGTGCGCATCGTAGAGGCACGCGGCTCGAGCCCGGTCAAAGGCCGGTCGACGGGCCTGGCAGGCCGCGCACCCCAGCCCCTCCGGCTGGGCATGGTCGAGAGGCGCCCCGCAGATCTCGCAGAACGGCCAATCGATGAAGGCGACTCCGCACCACGCCTCAGCCAGGAGGCCATAGCCCTGGATCGGCCGGGCCCACGCCGGCCGCTCGTCCAAGGGCCTGGGCGGGAGGAGGATGTCCAGGGTGCGCGAGGCCGCCCGCCGCAGCGTCGGCGCCAGTGCATTTCCCAACCAGGCGGAATCGTTTGGCCGGAGAGGAAATGCCCCCGATTCAAGGTCTTGAGCGCATCCTTTTCTCAAAAGCATTTTCCACTTCTGCGGGATGCGCTCTGGACTGTTCCGTCCGGCCATGAACCGCTCCCCTTTCCTGAGGGGATTTTTGCACGAGAGGGCCCATTGCAGTAGCTCCCCCGCCGAGCATCCCTCGTCAGCGGCGAGCTTCAAGTCCATCTCACACCCAAATGGATGCTCCGCCCCGCCTCTTCGATCGCGAACTTCGCCGCCGTCGGCTCGACCGCGCCGCCCGCTCCGGGGCCGACGCCCACTTCCTGAGGCGGCGCGTCGCCGAAGACTTCGTGGGCCGGATCGCCGTCTCCGAGCGCGCCTTTCCTCTCGCTCTCGATCTGGCGGCGGGCTCCGGCGCCTTCGCCCAGGCCCTGGCCGGTTCGCCGGCGAGGGAGCGGATCGGCCTTCTCGTCCAAAGCGACTTCTCGATCGAGGCGATCCGCCGAGCCGCCGGACCGCGGCTCGTCGCCGACGAGGAGCGCCTTCCTTTGGGCGAGGCGCGTCTAGACCTCATCGTCTGCGGCCTTTCCCTTCACTGGGCCAACGACCTCATCGGCAGCCTCGTCCAGATCCGTCGCGCCCTTCACCCCGGCGGCCTGATGCTCGCCGCTCTCTTCTGCGGCGAGACTCTCTTCGAACTGCGTCGGTCGCTGATCGAGGCGGAGGCGGAGCTTCGCGGCGGGGCCGGCCCGCGCGTCTCGCCCCTCCTCCATCCGAGCGACGCGCCCTCGCTCCTCCAACGGGCCGGATTTCATTCCTCGGTGGTCGATCTCGACAAGACCAGGGTGCGTTATCCGGCCCTCGTCCCGCTCCTCTCCGATCTGCGCGCCATGGCCGAAACGAGCGTCCTCTTCGAGCGGCCGCGCGCCCCGCTGAGCCGCAAGGTGCTGGCGGCGGCCGAGCGAATCTATGGCGAAAGGCACGCGGACCAAGACGGTCGGATCGAGGCGACGTTCGAGATCGCCGTCCTCACCGGGTGGGCGCCCTGAAATCCGAAGAGGCGCTCCGCTCAGAGAAGGTCGCGCAGCCAGGCGACAAGGGGCTCGTCGGCCGGGAGCAGCGGATGGTCGGCCAGCTTCTCGGGCCGCACCCAGGCGAGAGCGGCGTGCTCACGGGCGGCGGGACGGCCCTTCCAGCGGCGACAAAGGTAGAGCATCAGGACGAGGTGGAAGTCCTCGTACGGATGGCTTGCGAAGACGAAGGGCGCCAGGCACGCGCTCTCAACCCCGATCCCGAGCTCCTCGTCGAGTTCTCGGATGAGGCAGGCTTCGGGTGTTTCGCCGGCCTCGAGCTTGCCGCCCGGAAACTCCCACAGGCCCTCGAAGGGCTTGCCCGGTCCCCGCCTGCCGATCAGCAGGCGGCCGTCCGGATCGATGAGGACGCAGGCGGCGACGAAGACGACCTTCCCCATCCCGAGCGCCCGATCAGGAGCGGTAATCGCCGTTGATCTCCACGTAGCGCTTGGTGAGATCGCAGGTCCACATCGCGGCGCTGGCGCGGCCGACCCCGACATCGACCTCGACCTCGAGTTCGGCGCCCCGCATGTACCCGGCCAGATCAGCCTCGGAGTAGTCGGGAGCGACCTGACCCTTTCGGGCGGCGAAGTGGGGCCCAAAGGCGATGGAGATCTTCTCGCGCTTGATCGGCTCGTCCGCCTTGCCAACCGCCATCACGATCCGGCCCCAGTTGGCGTCCTCGCCGGCGAATGCGGTCTTGACGAGCGGGCTCTCGGCGATCGACCGGGCGATCCTCTTGGCCGAGGCGGGAGTCTTCGCCCCGGTCACGGTGATCTTGATGAACTTGCTGGCGCCCTCGCCATCGCGGACGACCTGTGTGGCGAGATCGAAGAGGACCGCCTCCAGGGCGCCGCGGAACTCGGTGAGCCTGTCATCGCCCGCGCGCTCGATCCGCTCCCCGCCCGCCGCCCCGGTGGCGAAGACGAGCAGAGTGTCATTGGTCGAGCGGTCCCCATCGACGGTGATCGAATTGAAAGTCGCCTGGGCGGCGGGTGAGAGCATGTCGCGGAGCGCGCGCGGCGCGATGGCGGCATCGGTCGCCACAAAGGCCAGGGTCGTGGCCATATCCGGCGCAACCATGCCCGAGCCCTTGGCGATGCCGGCGATCTTCACCTCCCGCCCCTCGATGCGGGCTTGGCGAAACGCGCCCTTGGGGAAGGTGTCGGTGGTCATGATCGCCCTGGCCCCCGCCTGCCAGCGGTCGGCGGCGAGGTCGGCGGCGAGCGGAGCAAGGGCGGCGGAGACCTTCGCCTCTTCGAGGAGCACGCCGATGACGCCGGTCGAGGCGAGGAGGACCTCGCCGGATTTCACACCAAGCAGGCGCGCGGCGGTCTCGGCGACCTTGCGGGCCGCCTTGGCGCCCTTCTCGCCGGTAAAGGAGTTGGCGCAGCCGGCGTTGATCACCAGGGCCCGCACATTGTCGCCCCGGCCCCGGGCGAGGGCGCGCTTGGACCAGTCCACCGGCGCCGAGCCGACGCCATGGCGCGTGAAGACGCCGGCGCAGGCGGTCTTTGGGCAGAAGTGGATGAGGAGGAGGTCGTCGCGCGCTCGGCCGTAGAGACCGGCGCTCCCCGCCGCCAGGACGGCGCCGGCGAGGGAGCCGAGAGCCGGAAAGGGCGAGGCGAGGGGCGAAATCGTCTCCGAGGTGGTTTGGCTCACTCTTTCTCCCCTTTGAGGTCGAAGCGCGTCGCGTTCGCCGCGGCGGGATTCGCTCCGGCGGCGTTCGGCCCGGTGGGGTTGGACCTGGCGGCGTTCGGCCCGGCGGCGTTCGGCAAAGGCGCGATAAGGGTTTGTACCTTGCCTTGTTTGCGTAGGTCGAGGACGAGATCCTTCACGCGGTCGTAGGTGAGGAAGCGGATGATCCTTCCCCTGGCTGCCTGGAAGTTGGGCGGCGGCGCGGGGCTGATCGAATCGACCTTCACGATCACCCACCCCGCCGAGGTCTTGAATGGACCGACGATCTCGCCGGTGCGGGCGCCTCTGAGAGGACGGGCGTATTCCGAAGACAGGTCGTCGGATCGGAACGGCGGGAGCTCGCCGCCAGAACCCCGCGTGGCCGCATCCTGCGATTGTTCCGTGGCCATTGCCGAGAAGGAGGCGCCGGAGGCGAGGCGCCGCCGCACGCCCTGAGCCGCGCTCTGGCTGGGAAGCACGATCTGCCTCAGCTGGACCACCGATTGCGGCGGCGTCGCATCCAGCATGGCGGCGTAGAGTCCCTGGACCGCTCGTGGGCTCACCGCGCCGGAGATCGCCTTTTCGAGCGCCAGGTCGGCGAGGACCCGTTCGCGGGCCGCGAAGAGGCGCCGGCGCGCCTCGGGCGCGTGATCCAGCTTGCGTCTGAGGGCGTCGTCGGCGAGGAGCCGTTCGTCCTCGATCTCGTCCAGCACCTGATGGAAGACGGGAGAAGAACTGGCGAGCGGCTCGCCGCTGGCGATGAAGCCTTCAGCCGCCGCCTCTCGGCGCACGTCCGAGGCCCAGACCGTCGAGCCCTCCACCTTGGCCACCGGGGAATCGCCCGTCCCGCCTCCCTGGCGCCCTTGTCGTGCGCAGGACGCCATGAGGCCCACGGCGAAGATCACGCCCGCAACGGGGAGCGCGTTCCGTGGGGTGAGTCTTGCCTTCACAGCCCGCCGCATCCTAGTCGTCCGCGTCGCGGCGGCGCCTCGATCGTGGCGCGCCTCTGGGAAAAAGGAAGGCAAATCGCCATGAAGCTGCACACCTCCATCGGACCCAATCCCAGAGTGGTGAAAATGTTCATCGCCGAAAAGGGCCTCGATATCCCACGCGCGCAAGTGGACCTGATGGCCGGCGAGAACAGGAAGGAGCCCTACCTTTCCAAGAATCCTTCCGGCACCTCACCGACCCTGGAGACCGACGAGGGGCTGATGCTGGCCGAGATCACCGCCATCTGCGAATACCTCGAGGAGCTTCATCCCTCCCCTGCCCTCATCGGCGAAACGCCCATGCAGCGCGCCGAGACCCGCATGTGGACGAGGCGCATCGATCTGGGCGTCCTCGAGCCTATGGCCAACGGCTTTCGCTTCTCCGAGGGTCTTGCGCTTTTCAAGGATCGCATCCGCTGCCTGCCCGAAGCGGCCGAGGGGCTGAAGGCGATGGCGCGGGACAAGCTCGCCTGGCTCGACAGGCAGATGGCGGGCCGGTCGTTCGTGGTCGGCGACCGCTTCACGCTTGCCGACATCCTGCTCTTTTCGTTTCTCGATTTCGGCGCCCAGGTCGGCCAGAAGCTCGATCCCGCCAACACCCATCTGTCGGCCTGGTTCGAGAAGGTGAAGGAGCGGCCGAGCGTCGCCGCCAGCGCCTGATCGGGACACTAGGCTTGGCGGCGGCTCCGCGTCGCGTTGACAGGGCGCCGGGCGCTTCCTAAGTCTCGCACGCGCCGGACGCGCGGTCAGGCGAGAAGGCGAAGGCCGCAAGCGGACGCGTCCACCCCCTATGCTCGATCTCAGAAAGTTCCTCGGCTCCTCGAACGATCGCAAGGTCAAGGCGATGCTGGCGAGGGTCGCCAAGATCAACGCCCTTGAGCCCGCCGTCGCCGCCCTCTCCGACGACGCCCTGCGCGCCAAGACGGCGGAGTTCCGCGAGCGTCTCGCCTCCGGCGCCAGCCTCGATGATCTCCTCAACGAGGCGTTTGCGACCGTACGCGAGGCCGCCAAGCGGACGATCGGCCAGAGACACTTCGACGTCCAGATGGTCGGGGGCATCGTCCTGCACAGAGGCGGCATCGCCGAGATGCGCACCGGGGAGGGCAAGACCCTCGTCGCCACCCTGGCGCTCTACCTGAACGCGCTCGAAGGCAAGGGCGCGCACCTCGTCACGGTCAACGATTACCTCGCCAACCTCCACGCCGAGTGGATGGGGCGGATCTACGGCTTCCTGGGGATCAGCGTCGGGGTGATCGTCAACGGTCTCTCGCAGGGCGAACGGCACAAGGCCTACCAGAGCGACATCACCTACGGCACCAACAACGAGTTCGGCTTCGATTATCTGCGCGACAATCTCGTCTACGACGTCGGCGAGATGGTCCAGCGCGGCCATCACTACGCCATCGTCGACGAGGTGGACTCGATTCTCATCGACGAAGCACGGACGCCGCTCATCATCAGCGGCCCCACCGAAGACCGTTCGGACTTCTACCGCACCATGGACCTTTTGGTGCGCGAGCTCATCAAGGATCCCGACGTCTTCGAACACGACGAGAAGCAGCGCCAGGTCCTTCTGACCGAGGAGGGCTCCGAGCGGATCGAGGACATCCTCGAGCAGAACGGCCATCTCGCTCCGGGTTCGGCCGGGCTTTACGATCCGGCCAACGTCTCGGTCGTCCACCACATCAACCAGGCCTTGCGCGCCAACGTCATCTACCAGCGCGAACGCGACTACATCGTGCGCGACGGCGAGGTCATGCTGATCGATGAGTTCACCGGGCGCATGATGCACGGCCGGCGCCTCTCGGAGGGCCTGCACCAGGCCATCGAGGCCAATGAAGGGGTCGACATTCAGCCCGAGAACCAGACCCTGGCTTCGGTGACCATCCAAAACTACTTCCGGCTCTATTCGAAGCTCTCGGGCATGACCGGCACGGCGGTGACCGAGGCCCAGGAGTTCTTCGACATCTACAAGATGGACGTCGTCGAGATCCCGACCAACATGCCGATCGCCCGCGTAGATCAGGACGACGAGGTCTATCGCACCGCGGCCGAGAAGAACGCCGCCATCATCGCCCAGATCGAGGACTGCTACCTTCGCGAGCAGCCGGTCCTGGTCGGCACCGTCTCCATCGAAAAGTCCGAAGTCCTTTCCGACCTTCTCAAGAAGCACAAGTTCCGCGACCGCGACCAGAAGATGCAAGTGGGCCTACCGCACAGTGTGCTGAACGCCCGCTATCATGAGCAAGAGGCCCTCATCATCGCCGACGCCGGCGTCCCCGGGTCGGTCACCATCGCCACCAACATGGCCGGACGCGGCACCGACATCCAGCTCGGCGGCAGCATCGACATGCGCCTCACCCGCTGGCGCCACGAGCAGGCGGGACTAGGGATCGAGCCCACTCTCGAAGCGGAGGCCGCCGAGAGGGCGAGGCTCCTCACTGAGATCGAGGAGCGCAAGAAGAGGGCGCTCGCCGAGGGCGGCCTCTTCGTGCTCGGCACCGAGCGCCACGAATCGCGGCGCATCGACAACCAGCTTCGCGGACGCACCGGGCGCCAGGGCGACCCCGGACGATCGAAGTTCTATCTCTCGTGCGAGGACGACCTGCTGCGCATCTTCGCCGGCGACCGGCTCGATTCGATTATGCGCACCTTCGGAGTCGGCGAAGGCGAGGCGATCACCCACAGGTGGCTCAACAGCGCCATCGCCACCGCCCAGAGGCGGGTCGAGGAGCGCAACTTCGACATCCGCAAGAACGTGCTCAAGTACGACGACGTGGTGAATGACCAGCGCAAGGCGGTGTTCGAACAGCGCCAGGAGTTCATGGAGGCCGCCGATCTCTCCGAGATCGTCAAGGAGATGCGCGAGGACACCGTCGCCGACATGGTTGCGCGGCATCTGCCGCCCAAGGCCTACGCCGACCAGTGGGACGTCGCGGGCCTCGACGAGCAGGCCAGGACGATCCTGGGGCTCTCGGCGCCGATCAAGGACTGGGCGGCCGAGGAAGGCATCGCCAACGAGGAGATCGAGGAGCGGCTCCTCGCCGCCGCCGAGGCCCGCGCCCAGGAGCGCGAAAAGATCATCTCCAGCGAGCAGACGAGGCTCATCGAGAAGAACTTCCTCCTCCAGATGATCGACATGCAGTGGCGCGAACACCTCACGCACCTAGAGCATCTGCGCAACGTGATCGGCCTCCGCGGCTATGGGCAGCGCGATCCCTTGAGCGAGTACAAGACCGAAGCCTTCGCCCTCTTCGAAGACTTCCTCGCCAATCTGCGACAGAGCGTGACGCGCTGGCTGATGACCGTGGAGATCCAGTTCGCCGAGCCCGAGCCGGTCCAGAACCCGATGTACGAGGTGCATTTGGACCCCCTGACCGGGGAGAACGAGAGGGCTCTGGAAATGGCCGGCGCCCTCACCGCCGGCTCGCAGGCCGACCGCGCCGCCCTTCCCGTGACCGCCCTTCCCGATGGCTTCGAGCGCACCGGGCGCAACGCCCCCTGCCCCTGCGGGTCGGGACGCAAGTTCAAGCACTGCCACGGCGTGCTGGTCTAGAAAACCGCATCAGCATCCAGACTGGAATCGCGCCCAGGAGAAGCAACGCGCCCCAGAGCGCTCCCTTCGGATCGGCCCAGGCGAAGGCCCCGACGAGCCCAAGGTCGAGCACGAGAGCAAGGAGCGGGGCGTAGGGGAAGAGCCAGGCTCGAAACGGCCGTTCGACATCTGGCCGGGCCGCGCGCAGGCGAAAGAGCGCGAGGTTCATCACCACGTTGATAAGGACGGTGAAGAGCCCGAGCAGGCGGAAGGCGGTCTCGAAGCTGCCGGTCGCGGTGAATATGAGTGAAATAAGGCCGGTCGCGGCCAAGGAGAGGACCGGCGTCCCGCCGCGGTTGACCACCGAACCCAAGGCGGGAAACAGCCGATCCCGCGCGAGCGCGAAGATGATTCTCGGGGTGAGCATGATCGTACCGTTGAGGCAGCTTGCGACCGCCGCGATGGCGATCAAGGTGAAGACCGTCGCCCCGGCCGGACCGATGAGCCTCGCCGAAAGATCGGCCAGAGGCAGGTCGCTCGCCGCCAAGCGTGGAAAAGGCAGGCCGCGCACGAGTGCGCCGTTGATCGCGACATAGAGGATGGCGACCGCCGCCACGCTCGCAAACATCGAGCGCGGAATGGCGCGGCCGGGATCGCGAGTCTCTTCGGCGAAATAGGCCGGTGAGTTCCAGCCCGTGTAGGCCCCGACGATCAGCTGATAGGCGAGGATGCCGCCGGCGAGACCGCCCGCCAGCCCCGCGGCGCGCCCCGATCCGGTCGAGGAGACGGCTGGAAGGAGGGCGAGGGCGGCGAGGACGAGCAGGGCCAGGGCGACGAATTTGGCGAGCGTCACCAGGTTCTGGAACCACGCTCCCTCGCGCACGCCGAACGCACTCAAGACGAAAAGGAGCGCCTCCATGACCATGGCGGTCGGCGCGACATGTCCCTTGATCCAGGGAGAAAGCGCGCCGGCGAATTCGGCGAGCGCGAAGCCGAGGGCCGCGATCGAGGCGGAATTGGAGACCCAATCGGCCCAGCCGACGGCGAGGCCTCCCAGGCGTCCAAAGGCGCGCTCGGCGTAAACATAGCTTCCTCCGGCTCGCGGAAAAGCGGTGGAGAGCTCGGCGACGAGGTTGCACTCCAGCGCCGAGTGGACGCCTCCGGCGAGCCACAGGGCGAGGACCAGCGCCGGCGCGGCGAGGTGGGCGGCGACTGGGCCTGGGCCGCGCAGGATGCCTCCCCCGATCATCGAGCCGACGGTGATCGAAAGGCCGAAGGCGAGGCCCAGGACCTTGAGAAGGCCGCCCTGTCTTCTCGCCGCGCCCATCGCCGTCGCCTCGATGGCCATGCCCGCTCCTGTCGACCGTCCGGTTCCGCTCACCCCCGTCATGGCGGGGACCCAGGAGGGCGGTTGGAATAGGCCCCGGCTTTCTGTTTCGGCTCCGCGCCGGATGAGTCGAAGGGTTATACATCTTCCCTGCAGCAGGGCGCGGAGGAAGGCGCTGATGGCGCTTGCGCGCGACCCAGTCAGGCGCAAGAAACAGGTCCATGCCTCACGACCGCACCGCGTCGCGCCCCGTCGCCAAGGACGCCTCCCTCGACTGGCCGTTCCTTCCCGCCCGCTCACCCACCATCGTGGGAGGCAAGGGCGCCTGGCTCTTCTGCGAAGACGGATCAAAGATCCTGGACGCCGCCGGCGGGGCCATCGTCGCCAACATCGGCCACGGCCGGCGAGAGCCGGTCGAGGCGGCGGCGAAGGCCGGAGACGTCTACGTCGTGCCGACTTGGCGCACCCCGGAGCGGGAGGCGCTCGCCGCCCGTCTTCGGGCTTCCTGGCTTCCCGAGGGCCTCCATCATATCCACCTCGCCAGCGGCGGCTCGGAAGGGGTCGAAGCGGCGGTGAAGATCGCCGTCCAGTCCCAGGCGGCGCGCGGAATGAGCGAGCGGGTCAAGGTCATGGCCCGCGAGGTCTCCTATCACGGCACCACCATCGCCATGGCCGGGCTCTCGGGCCACGTCTCGCGCAAGAGAGGCATGGAGGGGTTTCTGGCCGAGTTCCCAAGGATCCCCACTCCCTGGCCGCTGCGCGCCGCGCCCGGAGAGGACCACGCCGCAGCCTGCCTCGCCGCCAGCCGCGCGGCCATCGAGGCCGAGGGACCCAGGACCATTGCGGCCATCGTCAGCGAGCCGATCACCGGCTCGAGCGGCGGCGCGATCGTCCCTCCCGACGGCTATCTTCCCGGCCTTCGGGCCCTCTGCGACGAATACGGCATCCTTCTCATCATCGACGAGGTGATGACGGGCTTCGGCCGCTGCGGGTCCCGCTTCGCCTGCGAGCATTTCGGCGTCCGGCCCGACATCCTGGTTTCCGGCAAGGGCCTGGCCGGCGGCTACGCGGCGATCTGCGGGGTCTTCACCACCCCCGAGGTCGCCGAACCGATCGCCAAGGCCGGCCTGCAGGTGATGTTCCACACCTTCGCGGCCCTCCCCTCGGCCTGCGCGGCGGCAAACGAGGTTCTGCGCATCCTCGAAGAGGAGAATCTCCTCGCCCGCGCGGCCAAAATGGGCGCGCGGCTTCGCGCGGTTCTCGACGAGCGTCTTGGCCAGCATCCGCACGTCGCCGAGATCCGCGGCCTTGGCCTTCTCCAGGCGGTGGAGATCGTCCGCGATCGCGAGAAGCTCGAGCGGTTCGACGAACGCGACAAGGTCACCAACCGGATCGTCGGCAAGGGCCTGGAGCGCGGGGTCTTCTACTACCCGGGCGGGACCGGGGAGGTGCGCGACATCGTCTGCCTCGGCCCCCCTTTCATCGTCAGCGAGGAGGAGATCGACCTCATGGCCGACGTCCTCGCCCGCTCGATCGACGAGGTCCTTTGCTGACCACGCCCGCGGGCCGGGAAAGGGCCCGGACCCTTGGCATTCCCTTCAGCGGCGAGCCGGGGCCGCTCAACGCCATCACCGACGTCGCCGGGATCGAGGTCGGCTACTCGACCCTGATCCGCGGGGAGGGCGCGCGGATCGTCGGCCAAGGACCGGTGAGGACCGGCGTCACGGCCATCCTGCCACGCGGGCGCGGTCGGGCCGATGAGAGCGTCTTCGCCTCCATGTTCAGCCTGAACGGCAACGGCGAGCTCACCGGCTCGCATTGGGCGGCCGAGGTCGGCCGCTGCGAAGGCCCAATCCTTCTCACCAACACCCATTCGGTGGGCGCAGCCCGCGACGCTTCGATCAAGTGGCTCGTCGGCCGCTTCAGGAGGACCGGCCAGTGGAGCCTGCCGGTGGTCGGCGAGACCTATGACGGCTGGCTCAACGACATCGATGGCTTCCACGTCGCCGAGCCTGACATCTTCGCCGCTCTCGAAGGGGCGCGCGGCGGGCGCATCGAGGAGGGAAACGTCGGCGGCGGCACCGGGATGATCTGCTATGGCTTCAAGGGCGGATCGGGGACCGCGTCGCGGAAGGTCAAGTTCGCCGGAGACACGTTCACCCTGGGCGCCTTCGTCCAGGCCAACTTCGGCCTTCGCGAGCAGCTCGTCATTGCTGGCGTTCGCGTCGGAGAGGCGCTGAAGGAATGGAAGCCGGAGACGCGCAAGGGAGAGGAGACTGGCTCGATCATCGCGATCCTCGCCACCGACGCGCCTCTCATTCCGCACCAACTTTCCCGCCTCGCCCGTCGCGTCGCCCTCGGCGTCGGCCGCTCCGGATCGGTCAGCGGCCACGGCTCGGGCGACATCTTCCTCGCCTTCTCGACGGCCAACGCCGAGGCGCTGGCTGCGAGGAGCGAGATCGCCCGCGCCGCCTTGGTCCCCGATCCCGCCCTCAACCCCTTCTTCGCCGCCACCATCGAGGCGGTGGATGAGGCGGTCTTGAACGCCATTTGCGCGGCTGAGACCATGACGGGGGCCGACGACCACACCGTGCCGGCCCTTCCCCACGAGGAAGTGCGGGCGCTGATGGAGAAGTACGCCAGCCCTCGAACGGCGTAATCGGCCCGGCTTCTCGACGCCTCAGACTTTCTCGAGCACGTGGACGGCGCAGGCCGAGCCCATGCCCACCACGTGGGTGAGGCCGATCCGCGCCCCCTCCACCTGCCGCTTGCCGGCCTCGCCGCGCAGATGGGTGGTGATCTCGTAGATGTTGGCGATGCCGGTGGCGCCCAGCGGATGGCCCTTGGAGAGCAGGCCCCCGGAGACATTGACAGGGATGCGTCCGCCGTGAGCGGTCGCCCCTTCGTCGATCAGCTTTCCCGCCTCGCCCTCGGCGCAGAGGCCGAGGTTCTCGTAATGGACGATCTCGGCGGTGGCGAAGCAGTCGTGGAGTTCGACGAGGTCGACGTCATCGGGGCCGAGGCCAGCCATCTCATAGGCCTGCTTGGCGGCCAGGCGAGTGGCCCCATTGAAATCGGGCATGGCGAGGTTGCGCGGCGAATAGGGATCGCTGGTGAGCGCGCTGGCGCGCACCTTCACCGCCCGGCCCATGAGGCCGAGCCGCTTGGCGGCGCTCTCGGAGGCGATGATCGCGGCGGCCGAGCCGTCGACGTTCACCGAGCACATGAGCTTGGTATTGGGATAGGAGATCATCTCCGCGCCCATCACCTCCTGCAGCGGGGTCTCGATCTGGTACATGGCCTTGGGGTTGGCGGTGGAGTGGTGATGGTTCTTCACCGAGACCTTGGCGAACTGCTCGAAGGTCGTCCCGTACTTGCGCGAATGCTCCAGGCCGACATGGGCGAAGACCGAGGGCATGGTGCCCGATCCCAGCAGGCCTTCGGTGGGGATGCCCGAGCCTCCGCCCGCTCCGCCGAGCAACCCCTTGCCCATCTGTTCGACCCCCACGGCGAGGACCACGTCGTAGAGCCCGGCCTTGATCGCCGCCCAGCCTTCGCGGAAGGCGGTCGCGCCGGTGGCGCAAGCGTTGGCGCAGTTGACCACCGGAATGCCGGTCTGGCCGATCTCCTGGAGAACCCTCTGGCCCACCATCGCCCCGGCCTCGCCGAGATTGCCGCAGTAGAGGGCCTGCATGTCATGGATGGTGAGGCCGGCGTCGTCGAGCGCCATCAGGGCGGCGGTGGCCCCGAGCTGCGGAACGGTCTTTTCCGGGAACCGGCCGAACTTGATCATGTCGGTTCCGACCACGAAGACGTCGGTCATGAGTTTCTCCTCGAAGAGTGAGTGGGCGGCCTCAAGCGGCGGGAGTGAAGAAGTAGGAGAGATAGGCGTTGCCTTCGCGATCCTTGCGGCCGGCGTCGCGGAAGACGAGCCTCACCGGCATGTCGAACTTGATCGCCTCGGGGCTGGGCGGGAAATCGATGAGGTTGCCGCGCAGCGTCCCGCCGCCGTCGAGATCGACGATCGCGGAGATGAACGGCACCTCGACTCCGGGGAAGTTCCGGTGGACGACGGTGTAGTTGTAGAGCTTGCCGCTGTTGGAGAGGCGCACAGTCTGCATCGCCTCGCGCGCCCCGCAGGCCGCGCAGGTTTCTCTCGTCCCAAGGAAGGTCTCGCCGCACTTGCCGCACCTGGATCCTTCCAGATAGGGCTCGCCCTCCTCGGGGATCTTGAGGAAGGGAACGACCGGAAGCGGCTTTGGAGAGGGGGATTTCTGGGCTTCGGCTTCGGGCATGGCGCTCTCCGAACTGAACAGCGATCACTCTTATACCCCGCGGTGGGCGAGACAATGGCCGCAGGCGAACCACGGAGCCGTGAGAGACATGAATCATAGGATGCGGGGGAGCGGACGGTCCTTGACCTTCGCGATCGTCCTCTTGCTCGCGCTGTCGGTCCTATCGCACGGACCGGCGCTCGGCGCCGTCCTGACCGACCGGGGACCTGTGGAGGGGGTCCATCATCGAGGCCTGACCGTCTACGAGGGCCTGCCGTTCGCGGCCCCTCCGGTCGGCGAGCTACGCTGGCGCCCTCCACAACCGGCCAAAGCATGGTTGGGGGTGAAGCGCCTCGACCACTTCGCGTCCCGCTGCATGCAAAAGGGCGTCTACCCGGATGACGCCCCGGCGGAGCCGATGAGCGAGGACTGCCTCTATCTGAACCTCTGGGTCCCCGATCGCCCCGCTGCTGAGAAGCTTCCGGTCATGGTGTGGAACTATGGCGGCGGCCTGGAGAACGGGTCAGGGTCGATTCCCCTCTACGCCGGCGATGTTCTGGCTCGGCGCGGCGTCATCGTCGTCACCTTCAACTATCGCCTCGGCGTCTTCGGTTTCCTCGCCCATCCGCAACTGGCCCAGGAGTCGCCCGGAGGGTCGACCGGCGACTACGGGATTTTGGACCAGATCGCCGTCTTGCAGTGGGTCCATCGCAACATCGCCGCGTTCGGCGGCGATCCATCGCGAGTGACCGTCTTCGGCCAGTCGTCCGGCGCTATCTCGATCAGCGCGCTCAGCGTCTCTCCCTTGGCCAAGGGCCTCTTCCGCTACGCCATCGCCGAGAGCGGCGGTCTTTTCGAATCCATGGAGCTCTTGCCGACCGCGACGGAGCCAGCGGCGGAAAAGGAGGGCGCCGCCTTCGCCGCCCGGTTGGGAGCTTCGTCCATCTCCGCGCTCCGGCGGGTTCCGGCCACGAGCTTGCTCGCGGCGCGGTTCACCCCGGCGATCATCATCGACGGAGCGGTCATCGACGAACCGCCCGCCGAGGCCTTTCGACAGGGCCGGATCGGCCCGCGCGCCTTCCTTATCGGCTCCAATCACGACGAGGGCGCGATCTTCCTGGCCGGAGAGCACATCACGCCGAGCACCTACGAGGCGGCCCTCGATCGCGACTTTCCCTCCTGGGTCGTCAAGCTGGCCGCACCCTCGCCAGGGACGTCAGACGCCTCCGCCTACGCCGCCGCCGATCGCTTCGAGGGCGACATGCGATTCCGCTGGGACATGTGGGCGTGGGCTCGGCTGGCGAGCGAGGCCGGAAAGCCCGTTTATGTCTACGAGTTCGACCATCCGACGCCGTGTTCTCCCAACGAGGGATGTGTAAGCGCGACGCGCCACGGGGACGAGATGCCCTTCGTCTTCGGCCACGATCTGGCGGGCACGTGGTCTCGTCGTGATCGCGACCTGTCGCGTCTGATGACCCGGTGCCGGACCCATTTCGCCAAGACCGGTTCGCCAGACGGCTGTGGGCGTCAACAGTGGCCGAGCTATGGTGACGGCGGCCAGATGATGGCGCTCGGCGAGACGCCGCACCTCACCAGCATGCAACCCGATCAGACGATGCTGCGGCTCGACCAGTTCTACCGGAGCGCCCAGACCGCCGCGTCCCACTAGGAGGCCGCGAATTTGGGCGGCGGACGAACAGGACCTCAGGCCCCGCGCCAGTTTCCGTGGAAGCCGAAGGGAACGCGGCGGGGAATGCGGGCCGAAGCGATCGGGCCAGCGGCGACATCCTGGGCTTCGAAGACCACGAAGTCGCTCCGATCCTCGCCGCCTCGGTAGACGAGGGCGACGAGAAAGCCGTCGCCTTCGGCAGCGTCCGCCGTGCGCGGGACGAAGACCGGCTCGCCAGGACAATCGCCGGCGGCGAAGCGATAGAGGCTCCGCTTTCCGGTCTTGAGATCGACATGGGCGAGGCAGTCGAAGCGGGCGTCGAAATCCTCGCCGGCGACGCCGGCGAACCAGCCGTGGCGATAGGCGAGGCAGGCCCGGCGGTCGTCCACCCTGGGAAACTCGCCGGGAAGATCGTCGAGCGGCTCGCGCTTCACCTGATTGGAGTTTCCTTCAAGGTCGATCGTCCAGCGCACGAGCCGCGCGGGCGCACGCTCTGAGCGGTTGCCGTCGGCATCGGGGAAGAGCGGGGCCTTGGGATACTCCATGACATCGGCGAAGAGGCGCGATCCAACCTCCCAGGCGTTCATCGGGTGGAAGACGTAGTTCGGCTCGACCTCGAACCATTTCAGGGTCTCGACGCCCGCGTCGCGCCACATGACGCCCACGAAGGCGCCCTTGGCCGGATCCCAGACGAAGGGCGAGCGTCCGGCCATCACTGACTCCAGGCTGCCGACCAGCGGAAGGATCGGGAAGAGCACGTGCTTTTCGGTCACCAGGAAGTCGTGGACCATGCTGCAGTAGGGCGCCTCGAAGGCGTCGCGGCGGATGACCTTGCCGGTCTTGTCGGTGACGCCATAGGAGACCGTCGGGCTGAACGGCGAGCCGCCCGCCTCGCCGACCATGTAGGCGAACCAGATCATCTCTCCGGTGAGAGGATCGATCTTGGGATGGGCGGTGACCTTGCCGCCGTAGGCTTGGAGGTAGCCGCGGGTCTCCAGGCTCTCAGGATCGAGGTCGGTCGGCGGATGGCCCTCCTCGAGCGCGAACAGACGGCCCGCGTGCCAGACGATGTTGGTGTTGGCCGTTCCGCCGTCCTTGCCGATCACCGAGGGATCCGAGCCGATTGGGTTTCCGAAGGTGGCGAACAAGCGCCGCCCCGCGGCATTCTCCAGCTTCCACTTGGGCGTCTGGACGAAGCGGTTGCGGTAGCGCGCCTTGCCCTCTTCGACGAAGACCGCGTGGATCATGCCGTCGCCCCCGAACCAGTGGTAATCCGGTCCCGGCTCGAATTGGGGATTGGGGCCGTTGCGATAGAAGGCGCCGGCGAGCTCGGCCGGAAGCGCCCCGTCGATGGCGAGGTCAAAGTCGCTCTCCTCGCGCACTGGAGCGAAGTTTCCTGAGAGGTACGGGTTGATCGGCTGCGATCCGTCCATTTTCGAGCTCCACCATCCAATTTGTCTTACATTGTAAATTTATGCCGTAAGCGCTATACCGGCGCAAGCGGTTTTTTTGAGTCAGGCGAGTCGCATGCCCAGGGCCCTTTCCGAAGCTGAAATCCAAGCGTTCCGCGAGCGTCTGTGCGACGCCGCCGAGAAGCTCTTCGCCGAACACGGCGTTGAGGCGGTGACGGTTCGCGAACTCGCCGGCGCGCTCGGGGTCAGCCCCATGACCCCCTACCGTTACTTCAAGGACAAGGACGCCATCCTGGCGGCGGTGCGGGCGCGCAGCTACAACCGCTTCGCCGAGGCGCTCGAGGGGGCCTATGCGGCCAACGCCGCCGATCCGGCCCGCGCCGCCGAGGCAGTCGGCCGGGCCTACGTCGATTTCGCCTTCTCCCGCCCCGAAGCCTACAAGCTGATGTTCGACATCAATCAGCCGAGCGAATTTCTCTATCCCGAGTTCGTCCGGGCGGGCCAGAGAGCCTACGGCACCCTCACCCGGCATGTGGGCGAAGTGAGAGGGCCGGATGGCGCTCCGGCCGATCCGGAGCTTGTCGGCCGGGCCTACTGGGCGGCCCTCCACGGGCCGATCATGCTGCAGTTCGCCGGCAGGCTCGACCCGGCCTACGGCGCGAGCCAGCTGATCTCCGTCATCACCGACGCCCTCGCTTCGTACTGGCGGCGAAGCTGAAGGACTCTCAATTGTCGAGCGCCGCGACCGGTCTTGACGCGCAAGTCCCGCGCGCGTTTGAGCAGGCCGCGCCACAGGAGCCGCGAGCATGCCAGGGCCGATCCCGTTCGAAGTCCGCTGGAGCAAGGCCGAGGTCGAGGCGGTGCTGGATAAGGTCCGCGCCTATCCCTGGCCGCAGGCGCCGAAAGTCGAGGACGGCTGGGCCTATGGCTGCGACGGTGAATATCTGAAGCACTTCTGCGCACACTGGGCGAGGGAATGGGACGCCCGCGCGGCGGTCGCCGAACTCAACCGCTGGCCGCAGTTCACCGCCCGGGTGGAGGATTTCGATCTCCACTTCGTCCATGTGGTCGGGGAGGCCGAGGGAAAACGCCCTCTCCTCCTCTCCCACGGCTGGCCGGGAAGCCATTACGAGTTCTGGGGCGTCATCGAGCCCCTCGCCTTTCCAAGCCGCCATGGCGGCGAGGCCTCCGACGCCTTCGATCTCGTCATCCCCTCCCTCCCCGGCTTCGGCTTTTCCTCCAAGCCTGAACGACCCATCGGGCAGCGCGCGACGGCGCGGCTCTTCGGCAAGCTGATGAGCGAGCTCCTCGGCTACGGCCGCTATCTCGCCCAGGGCGGCGACTGGGGCGCGAGGATCACCTCGCTGCTGGCCATCGAGCATCCCCGCCAGGTTAAGGCCATCCATCTCAACATGTTCGGCCTTCGGCCGGCCGGCGGGCCCTCGAGCGAGGCCGAGACGGCCTGGATAGCGCGCCAGGGCGCGATGATGGATCTGCTGGGCGCCTATTTCCGCCTGCAGAGCTCCAAGCCTCAGTCGCTCGCGTGGCTGGGCGCCGGCAATCCGGTGGGCCAGGCGGCCTGGATCCTCGAGCGCTTCTACGATTGGTCCGACCGCCGCCAGACGCCGTTCGAGGAGGTCTTCGCGATCGACGATCTCATCGTCAACATCATGCTCTATGTGATGACTGGGAGCTTCACCACCGGCGCCTGGTATTATCGCGGCCTCATAGAAGAGAGCCCTGGCGCGCCGGCCGGCGAACGGTGCGAAACTCCCACCGCCTTCGCCAACTTCTCCGGCGAGCCGCTCTATCAAGCCCCGCCGAGAAGCTGGGCCGAGCGGGCCTACAACATCCGCCGATGGACGGACATGCCCAAGGGCGGCCACTTCGCGGCCATGGAGGAACCTGGCCTCTTCGTCGACGACCTGCGCGCTTTCGGCGCCGAGGCGGACGTCTGGGAGCGGGAAAGCCGCTGATGGCGCGTTTCGATTTCGCCTCGGACAATGCCGCCGGCGCCATGCCCGAGGTCATGGAAGCCCTTTCGAAGTGGAACGGCGGCTTCGAGGAGGCCTATGGAGCCGACCAGGCGAGCCGGCGCGCCGGCGATCTCATCCGCGAGATGCTGGACGCCGATGCCGAGGTCTGGTTCGTCGCCTCCGGGACGGCCGCCAACGCCCTCTGCTTCGCCGCCCTGGCCCAGCCGCACGAGGCGATCCTCGCCCATCGGTTCTCCCACGCCGCCAACGCCGAGGCCGGCGCTCCGGCCTTCTTCGGCGGCGGCCTGGCGATCGCCCCGCTCGACGGCGAGGGCGGCCTCATCGCCCCGGCGTCACTCGCCACGGCGCTGGCGGATCTGGAGGAAACCCATCGTCAGGCGCCCGCCGTCCTCAGCCTCACCCAGGCGAGCGAACAAGGAACGCTCTATGCGCCGACGCGCCTCGCCTCGCTCGTCGGCATGGCCCGGGAGGCCGGGCTGCGGGTCCACGTCGATGGCGCGCGCCTCGCCAACGCCGTCGCCGCCGGCTTCGACCCCACGAGTCTGGCGAGGGCGGTCGCCGCGGCGGTGATCGGCGGGACCAAGGCCGGCGCGACACCGACCGAAGCCATCGCCCTCTTCGACAAGAGCCTCTCGCGCCGCTTCGCCGGCCGCCTCAAGCACGCCGGCCAGCTCGTTTCGAAATCGAGGTTTCTCTCGGTTCCATGGATAGGCATGCTGGAGAGCGGCGCCTGGGTTTCTCGCGCGTGCCACGCCAACGCCATGGCCCAAAGGCTCGCCGAGCTCACCCCCTTCCCTATCGCCCATCCGGTGGAGACCAACGCTGTCTTCATGACGATGGACGAGGCCGCCTTCGAGCGGCTCGCCGCGAGCGGCTGGGTTCTCTATCGTTTCGAGGACGGATCAGTGCGCGCCCTCTGCTCCTGGGCGACGAGCCTGGAAGATGTCGAAGCCCTCGCCGCTGATCTCATGGTCGCCGCCGACCCCGGGGCGGCAGCCGACAAGGGCGCGGCGAAGCGGGCCTGGGCAGGGCTTCGCCGATGAGCCCTCTGCCGCCCGTGCGCCCGATCACCCTTGCCGAGATCAAGGCCGCGCGACGCCGGATCGCCGGCAAGATCCTGCGCACGCCGCTCATCCGCCTGGAGCTCGGAAAGGACTTTCCCGACATTCGTCTGAAGCTGGAGAATCTTCAGCCGATCAACGCCTACAAGCTGCGCGGGGCGGTCAACGCGGTGGCGAGACTCTCTCCGGCGGCGCGCCGCAAGGGGGTATGGACCATCAGCGCCGGCAACGCCGGCCAGGGCGTCGCCTGGGCCGCGCGCGACGCCGGCGTTCCCTGTCAGGTGGTGGTGATCGAGACCGCGCCGGCTTCCAAGCTCGAGCGCATGCGCGCGCTCGGCGCGGAGCTCACCCCGGTCTCCTTCGAGCGGGCTTGGCGGGCGCTGGAGGAGCACGCCTTTCCAGGCATCGAAGCGACCCTCGTCCACCCTTTCGACGACCACGACTTCATCGCCGGCCACGCCACCATGGGCCTGGAGATCCTGGAGGACGCCCCGGACGCTCAGGCGGTGATCGCTGCCATCGGCGGCGGCGGTCTCCTGACCGCGCTCGGCAGCGCACTCAAATCCTTGGTTCCGCACATCAAGATCTTTGGGGTCGAGCCGGAGACCGCCGCGCCGTTCGCCCGCTCCTTCGCCGCCGGCCGCGCCGAGCCGTTCCCGCAATGGACCGCCTCATTCGTGGACGGGGCGGGAGGGCGCAGCGTGATCCAAAGGATGTGGGAGCGGATGGCCCCGCTCGCCGATGGCGCGATCGTGGTCAGCCTGGAGGAGACCCGGCGCGCCATGCGCCTGATGGCCGAGAAGACGCGGGTGATCGCCGAAGGCGCCGGCGCGCTTCCTCTGGCCGCGGCGCTTTCCGGCAAGGCCGGCGTCGGGCCGATCGTGGCGGTGATCTCCGGCGGCAATCTCGATCTCGAGGCCTTCTGCCGCCTGATCGAGATCTGAGGCCGCTCCCTACTCCGCGGCGACCCGCGACCGCGTCTCGACGAAACCTTCGAGGCGGCCGCGGATGATCGCTTCAGCCCCTGCGACGATCCGGGATATGAGCTCGGCGCAGCTGGGGATGTCGTGGATGAGGCCCTGGATCTGGCCGGCCGACCAGATGCCATGGTCCGGATCGCCGGTCTCGTAGACCACGCGCCCGCGGGTCCCGGCCACCAGTTCGCGCACCTCCTCGAAGCTCGCCCCGCCCTTTTCCAGCTCGACCACCTGGATGCTGATGGCGTTCCTGGCGACCCGCGCGGTGTTCCTCATGGTGCGGAAGATGAGGTCGGTCGCGCGTTCGTCGTTGGCCACCATCTGCTCTTTGATGTTCTGGTGAATGGAGGACTCCTTGGTCGCCATGAAGCGGGTGCCCATGTTGATGCCGTCGGCCCCCAGCGCCAGGGCCGCGACCAAGCCTCGCGCATCGCCGAAGCCGCCCGAGGCGATCATCGGGATCTTCACCTTCTCGGCGGCGGCCGGGATGAGGATGAGGCCGGGGACGTCGTCCTCGCCTGGATGGCCGGCGCATTCGAAGCCGTCGATGGAGATCGCATCCGCACCCATCCGCTCGGCCGAGAGGGCGTGGCGCACCGAGGTGCATTTATGGATCACCTTGATCCCATGCCGGTGGAATTCGTCGATGTGCTCCTGGGGCTTGTAGCCGGCCGTCTCGACGATCTTGATCCCGGCCTCGATGATCGCGGCGCGGTATTCGGCATAGGGCGGCGGCTTGATCGCCGGCAGAATGGTGAGGTTGACCCCGAACGGCTTGTCGGTGCGGTCGCGGCAGCGGCCGATCTCCCGCTGTAGTTCCTCCGGCGTCGGCTGGGTGAGCGCGGTGATGAAGCCAAGCGCGCCGGCCTCGGCCACCGCCGACACCAGGCCCCAACGACCCACCCACTGCATCCCCCCCTGGGCGATGGGGTGGTCGACCCCGAAGAGTTCGGTGAAGCGGGTTCTAATCATGGTCCCCTCGAACGTACGTTTGAATCCACTGAAGACGCTTTCGCGGCGGGAGGCAAGCGAGCCGGCGCCCAAGGCCTTCGGGTGCGGCCGTCACTCCCGGCCGATGGCCATGAACCGCTCGGCCCTCTGGGCGCGCAGGGCCTCGGCCGAGAGCGGCAGAAGCGCCTTCAACTCCTCCTCGACGGCGTCGCCCACCTTCTCCACCATCAGACCCGGATCGGCGTGGGCCGCGCCGGTCGGCTCGGCGATCACCCGATCGACGATCCTGAGGCCGACGAGATCCTGGGCGGTGATCTTCATCGCCTTGGCCGCTCCCTGGGCCATGGCCCGATCCTTGATCAGGATGGAGGAACAGCCTTCCGGAGAGATGACGGCGTAGATCGAGTGCTCGAGGATGAGCACCCGGTTGGCCGCGGCGATGCCGATGGCCCCGCCGCTCATCCCTTCCCCGGTGATGATGGCGATCATCGGAACCGAAAGCGTCAGGCAGCGCTCCGTCCCTCTGGCGATCGCCTCGGCGACGCTGCGCTCCTCCCCACCCACGCCCGGATAGGCGCCGCCGGTGTCGACGAACGAGAGGACGGGGAGGCCGAAGCGGTCGGCGAGATCCATCAGGCGAATCGCCTTCCGGTATCCTTCCGGCCGAGCGGCGCCGAAATTGTGCTTGATGCGGGTGGCGACATCGCACCCCTTCTCATGGCCGATGACCATCACCGGGGTCCCTCCGAAGCGCCCCAGCCCCCCCAAAATCGCCTGGTCGTCGGAGAACCGCCGGTCGCCCTTCAGTTCGATGAACTCCTCGATCAGGCCCGCGACATAATCCACGAAGTGCGGCCGCCCGGGATGGCGGGCGATCTGGGTCTTTTGCCAGGGATCGAGGTGGGCGTAGGTCTCCTCCCGAAGGGCGATGACCCGCTCGCGCAGGGCGGCGATCTCCGAATCCAGGTTTCGCGTCCCGGCGGTCTCGGAGAGCTTGCTGAGTTCCTCGATCTTGGCCTCGAGCTCGCCGATCGGCCGCTCGAACTCCAGGTACTGCGCGGTCATGAGACTCGGCGGGGCTCCTCGTGCGAAAGAGCTAAACTAGCGCGAGGAGCCGCGAGGGCGAAATCGTCCCGCCGAGCGCGACTTAGGCCGAGGCCGGAATGCGCACCGGCAGGCTACGGATCCCGCGCAGAAAGCACGACTTGAGCCGGGTCGGCTCGCCCACGACCTCGATCTTCGGATGACGTTTGAGGATCTCTTCCCAGACCGTCCGAAGCTGCATCTCGGCGAGCCGCATGCCGACGCACCGGTGGATGCCGAAGCCGAAGGAGAGGTGCTGGCGCGGGCGCGCCCGGTCGATGATGAATCCGTCGGGATCCTCGATCGCGGTCTCGTCTCGATTTCCCGAGACGTACCACATGATGACCTTGTCTCCGGCCCGGATGGTCTGGCCGCCAAGCTCGAAATCCACCATCGCGGTTCGCCGCATGTGGGCGACAGGAGTCTGCCAGCGGATGATCTCCGGGACCATGGTCTCGATGAGAGCCGGCTCGGTGCGCAGGCGCTCATAGGCGTCCGGATGGCGGTTGAGCGCGATCAGCCCGCCGCTGATCGAATTGCGGGTGGTGTCGTTGCCGCCCACGATGAGGAGCAGGACATTGCCCAAAAACTCCATCGGCGGCATCTCCCTGGTCGCCTCTCCATGGGCGAGCATGGAGATGAGATCCTTGGCCGGCGGGGCCGCGACGCGCTCGGCCCAAAGCTCGCTAAATCGGGCGAGGCACCCCATCATCTCGGCCTTCCACTCGTCTTCGGTGATTTCCTCGTTGGGCGTGGTCGTGAGGTCGGACCAGTAGGTGAGCTTGCGCCGCTCCTCGAATGGAAAGCCGAAGAGGGTGGCGAGCATCTGGGCGGTGAGCTCGACCGAGACCCGATCCACCCAGTCGAAGGTCTCGCCCACAGGCAGCTCGTCAATGATCTTCGCCGCCCGCTCGCGGATCAGCGAGGCCAGGCCCTTGAGGTTCTCCGTCCCCACGATCGGGCTCACCACCTTGCGCTGCTCATCGTGTTTGGGCGGGTCCATGGCGATGAACATCGGCAACTGGAAGTCGCTGGTGTTGTCGCCGATGCTGATCCCCTTGGCCGAGGAGAAGACCTCATGGTTGGACTCCACCGCGACGATGTCGTGGTAGCGGGTGACGCTCCAGTAGGGGCCAAACTCGCTTTCTTTGCAGTAGTGGATAGGCGCTTCGGCCCGCAGCCGCTCGAAGAACGGCCAAAAGGTGTCCGAGGCGAAGCGTTCGCCGAGGCTCATGTCGATGTCTTCGAGGGGCGTGGAATAGGCTTCCTCGCGGGCCTCCTTGATCGCGCCCAGCGCGCCGTCAGCCATGACCGTCCTCCCAGGTGAGCCCGTCGAGAAGACACCGTCGGCGGCGCTTCCACAAGTTACAAGCCGGTCACGGCGGCGCGGGTCACCGCCCTGACGATGCCCGGCGGCGGCGGGCGAGCGGATGGCTTTTTTCGACCACCTCCTTGAGGCGCTCCTGGGTGAGGTGGGTGTAGATCTGGGTGGTGGCGATGTCGGCGTGGCCGAGCAGGGTCTGGACGATGCGAAGATCGGCGCCGCCTTCGAGAAGATGCGTGGCGAAGGCGTGACGCAGGACGTGCGGGCTCACCTTCTTCGGATCGATCCCGGCCTGAAGCGCGGCGCGCTCCAGCATCTGGGAAAAGCGTCGGGAGCTGAGCCTCCCGCCCTTGCCGCGCGAGGCGAAGAGCCACGGGTTTTGGGCGCTCGCGGACCGGCGACCGGGAAGAAAGGCCCCGCGCACCTCCAGATAGGCCTTGAGCGCCGAGCGCGCCGCCCCGCCCAGCGGCGCCAAGCGTTCCTTGGCGCCCTTTCCCTTGACGATCAGAAAGGCCGGATCGCGCGAAGTCTCGGCGAGGGTGAGGTTGAGAAGCTCGCTCACCCGAAGGCCGGCGGCGTAGGCGATCTCGATGAGCGCGGTGAGGCGCACTCCGGCAGCGCCCTCCTGCTCGCCGGCCGCCGCGATGAGGGCGCACACCTCCTCTTGGGTGAGGACCTTGGGAAGCGGCCTTCCCCGCCGGGGCGGATCGAGCCGGCGCGAGGGATCATCGGCGCGCCATCCCTCGGCGAGCGCAAAGCCGAAGAGCTGGCGCACCGCGGCCCGCCGGCGAGCGGCGGTGGCGGGCGATAATCCGCGCTCGGCGAGGTTGCCGAACCAGTCCTCCACGTCCTGGCTCGAGGCGGTGGGGATCTCGCGGCCTCGCGCGGAGAGAAACTCGGCGAGATCGGCGAGGTCGCGCCCATAGGCGGCGAGCGTATTGGCCGAGGCGGCGCGCTCGGCGGCCATCATCTCCAGGAAGGCCTCGCTCCAGTCGGCGCCGGTCACGTGGCGATTCGCTCCATCAAGGAAGGCGGGCGAAGTTGGCGCGCCGTCCAGCCCTGATGTAAAGCCGCATTCGGTATGACGGGCCTTCCCGACCTCAGACGCGAGACCATCGCCCTTGTCGGCCTGATGGGATCGGGAAAGAGCAGCATCGGTCGCCGCCTCGCCGGCGCGCTCGACCTTCCCTTCAAGGACGCCGACGCCGAGATCGAAGAGGCCGCCGGACGCAGCATCTCGGAGATCTTCGAGACCTACGGCGAGGACGCCTTCCGCTCCGGCGAACGGCGGGTGATCTCGCGCCTCCTCGAGGGACCGCCTCATGTCCTCGCCACCGGCGGGGGGGCGTTCCTCGATCCGGAGACCCGGGCCCTCATCGCCCTCAAAACGGTCTCGGTGTGGCTGAAGGCCGATCTTTCGGTCCTCGCCAAGCGCGTGGGCCGCCGCAACAATCGGCCGCTCGTCGAGGGCAAGGATCCCTTGACGGTTCTTCAGGCCCAGGCGGCCGAACGGTATCCACTCTACGGCGAGGCCGACATTATCATCGAAACCGGCGAGAACCGGCATGGCGTGGCGGTCCAGGCGATCCTGGAGGCCCTCGCCTCTCGCGCGGCCGAGCGGGCGCCCGGCCAGGCGCCGCAGAAGGCGATGGGACGCGCGGGGTCGTGAGCGCGACGGTCGGGGTGGCCCTGGCCGGCCGAAGCTACGAGGTGGCGATCGGCAAGGGGCTGCTCGCCCAAGCCGGAAAGCGGATCAGGCCGCTCCTTCCCCGTCCGCTCCTTGCCGTGGTCGTGGACGAAGCCGTCCAGCGCCTCCATGGCGCGGCGCTCGAGGAGAGCCTCGCCAAGGCCGGGATCGAGCCTCGATTCGTCGCCGTCCCCTCCGGGGAGGCCGTCAAGAGCTTCGCGGGTCTGGAGGATCTTTGTGAGCGCCTGCTCGACCTGGAACTCGACCGCGGCGATGTGATCGCCGCCTTTGGAGGCGGCGTGGTGGGCGATCTCGCCGGCTTCGCCGCGGCGATCTTCAAGCGTGGAATCGACTTCATCCAGATCCCGACCACGCTCCTGGCGCAGGTCGATTCCTCGGTCGGCGGCAAGACCGCGATCGATGCCCGAAATGGGAAGAACCTCATCGGCGCCTTCCACCAGCCGCGCCTCGTCCTCGCCGATCTTTCCCTTCTCTCCACCCTGCCGCGCCGGGAGATCGCATGCGGCTACGCAGAGATCGTCAAGTGCGCCCTTCTGGGCGACGCGGCGTTCTTCGACTGGCTCGAGACGCAGGGTCCGGCGGTCATGGCTCTCGAGGGAGAGGCGCTGCAAGAGGCGGTGGCGCGTTCGGTGAAGATGAAGGCGAGGATCGTCGCGGCCGACGAGCGCGAGGCGGGCGAGCGGGCTCTGCTCAACCTCGGCCACACCTTCGGCCACGCCCTGGAGGCGGCGAGCGGCTTTGGCGAGGCCCTCAAGCATGGCGAGGCGGTCGCTCTGGGCTGCTGCCTGGCGATGCGCTTTTCGGCCGCCGCGGGCCGGCTCTGCGCCGAGGCCCCCGAACGCGCCGAGAGGCTCCTCGCCGCCGCCGGCCTCCCCACCCGGCTCTCAGACCTCTCCTCGGGTCCGCCGAGCGCGGCCGAACTCATCGCCGCGATGGCGCTCGACAAGAAGAACCAGGGCGGAAAGATCACTTTGGTGCTCCTGCGGCGCATCGGAGAGGCCTTCGTGGACCGAGACGTCGATCGTGAGCGGCTCGCCGCCTTCCTCGTCGACCAGGGGGCCTCGCCGTGAGGGCGGTCCTCTCCGCCGCGATTCCCATCATCCTGGCCCTGCTGGCGGTGTCGGCGGTCTTTTCCGCCGCCGAGACCGCCCTCACCCGCGCCAGCCGCGGCCGCATGCACCAGCTGGAGCGCGAGGGGGATCGGGCGGCGGGCCGGGTGAACCGCCTCATCTCCGACCAGGAGATGATGATCGGGGCGGTGCTGATCGGATACAACATCCTCAACATCCTCTCCTCGGTCCTGGCGACCAGGCTGATCAGCCGGCTCGTCCCCGGCGCCTGGGGCGTGGCGCTGGCCACCGGCGTCATGAGCGTGCTGGTGGTGGTGTTCGTCGAGGTGCTTCCCAAGACCCTCGCCATCGTGCGCGCCGACGATGTCGCCCGAGCCCTTTCCCGGCCGATGCTGGCGGTGGTGCGGGTCCTGGGGCCGGTGATCTTCGCCATCCAATGGTTCGTGCGTGGCGCCCTGCGCCTTTTCGGGGTCCGCCTGGACATGGCCGCCGACGTCCTGGCCGCCCACGAGGAGATCCGCGGCGCGGTCGAATACCATCACGCCGAAGGGCTGGTGGAGGCGCGCGACCGGCGGATGCTGGGCGGCGTGCTCGATCTTTCCGACATGGACGTCGCCGAGGTGATGGTTCACCGCCGCTCGATCGCCATGGTCGACGCCGACCTTCCCGTCGATCGTCTGATCGCCGCGGTGCTGGCCGCCGACCACTCGCGCCTGCCGCTCTTCCGCGAGGAGAGCGACAATGTCGTGGGCGTGATCCACGCCCGCGAGCTCCTGCGCGCGCTCGCCGAGGCCAAGGCAGAGCCCGCGGCGGTGAACGTCCCCTCCCTCATCCACGAACCATGGTTCGTCCCCGAGACCACCAAGCTCAAGGACCAACTGGGCGCCTTCCTCAAGCGCCGCAGCCGCTTCGCCCTGGTGGTCGACGAATACGGCGCCCTGCAGGGCCTCATCTCCCTGGAGGACATCCTCGAGGAGATCGTCGGTGAGATCGAGGACGAGCGCGACCCGGACGTCCCCGGCGTGCGTCCGCGGCCCGACGGCTCGGCCGAGGTGGTGGGCGAGGTCACCGTGCGCGACCTCAACCGGGCCATGGACTGGAATCTGCCCGACGACCTGGCCGTCACCGTCGCCGGCCTCGTCATCCATGAGGCCCGGACCATTCCCGAGCCAGGCCAGATCTTCGTCTTCTTCTCGCATCGATTCGAGGTCGTCCGCCGCCACCGCAACCAGATCACCCTCGTCAGGGTCGGCCCGCCGGCAGCCGGCGAATTGGATGAGGACAACCATGATTAGGCCCTTTGCCGTTAAGGGTTGGGGGCGCTAAGTTGTGGTGCCTGGCGGGGATGCACGGGGAGTTTCCATGACGCATAACGCCGCCCGCAAGAGCCCCCGCGTGCTTGTGGTCGAAGACGAGGCTCTGATCGCCCTCCTCCTGGAAGACATGCTGGGGGATCTGGGATGCGCCGTGGTGGGTCCGGCCCACGGCCTCGCCGAGGGGCTCGAGTTCGCCCGCACGATCGAAGATTTCGACGCCGCCGTCCTGGACGTCAATCTCGCCGGCCAGCCGGTCTTCGCCATCGCCGATGAGCTGCGCGCCAAGGGCGTGCCGATGATCTTCTCCACCGGCTACGGCGACCAGGCGCTGCGCGAGATCGACAGGGACGCCCCGGTGGTGAGAAAGCCATTCCGCGCCGACGATCTGCGCAAGGCCCTGGACCAGGTCCTTTCCTGAGCCTGAAGGACGCCCCCGACTCCCCCATCGCGGCGGGAGCCGAGGCGCCTGAGCCGGACGGCTGGAAGGACTTCCTCGCCGAGGGCCGGGCCGCGCGCCTCGCCCTCATCACGCTTGGCGTCTGGCTGAACGCCGCCGATTCGCTGGTGACCTCGACCCTGATGCCCACCGTCGGGCGCGCGCTTGGCGGCTACGCCTACTTCAGCTGGGCGACCGCGGCCTACATGATCGGAGCCATCCTATCCGGCGCCGCGGCCGCCAAGCTGTGCGCGCGGCTCGGCCTGCGCCGGGCCATGGTCATCGCGGGCCTGGCGACCGCCGCCGGCTGCGCGGTGAGCGCACTTTCCCCCTCGATGCTGGCGCTGGTCGGCGGCCGGGCGGTTCAGGGGCTCGGCTCGGGATGGATCGTCGGGGCCTGCTACGCCGCCATCGGGGCGATGTTCCCGCGCCGTCACATCGCCCGCATCTTCGCAGTCATGACCTCGGTATGGGGCGTGGCGACGGTCCTGGGCCCCCTGATCGGAGGCGTCTTCGCAAACGGCGGCCTCTGGCGCGCCCTTTTCTGGTTCTTCGGCGCCCAGGCCCTGGCCTTCGTCGCCGCCGCACTGGCCCTGCTGGGACCAGAGCGCTCGGAGGACCGCGCCAGGGTTCCCTTCGGCCAACTCGTCCTGGTCATGCTGGGCGTCCTCCTGATCGCCGGGGCGGACCTTTCGGGAGGCGTCGGCGCCTCCATCCTGCTCTGCGCGCTCTCCCTTCTCGCCTTTGCGGCCGCCGTGCGCTGGAAGGCGGCGCCCGGCGCCGGGCTTTTCCCGCGCGCCGCGCGCGAGCCGCTGCACGTGGTGGGCGCTGCCTACATCTCCTATTTCGCCCTCGCCGCCGCCTCGATGGGATTTTCGGTCTACGGCCCGGCCCTGCTCCAGAGGCTCTACGGCCTCTCGCCGCTGGCGGCCGGCTACGCCGCGGGCCTGGAGTCGCTGGGTTGGACGCTCGCCGCCCTTTCCGTGGCCAGCCTTTCGGAGCGCTGGCATGGCGGCTTCATCCGGCTGGGAGGAGGCCTCGTCGCTCTTTCCCTCGCAGCACTCGCCGTGATCATGGCGCGGGGGCCGCTCGCCGCCGTCCTCATCCTGGGAACCGTGATGGGGGCGGGATTCGGCTTCTCCTCGGGCTTCACCGGCCGCAAGGTGATCGCCTCGGCGCCGGCCGAGCGGGAACTGGCCTCGGCCGGGATCAACAGCGTGCGGCTGATCGGCAGCGCGTCGGGGGCCTGCCTTTCGGGGGCCATCGCCAATCTCCTTGGCCTGGAGCGCGGCTTTTCGTTTGAGGCGGCGCACGCCGCGGCGATCTGGCTCTTCGCCCTCGCCGTCCCCGTCGCCCTCATCGGCGCGGCCGGCGCCTTTCGCGTCGCCGCCGCTCCGGAGCCTCCCGTGGGACCGGCGGAGGCGGACTCCACCTAGCGGCTGGGGAGCCGCGTCCTTTGATAGCCGGATTGATCGTCGCGGGGCCGGGGGTCGCGAGCCGTCAAGCTATTTGCGTTTCTTGACCGGCGCATCGACTGTCAATACTTAAGTACGGAACTCACTCGCCAGGGGAGAGCGTGATGGCAAAATCGAGTCGCCGCGATACGAATCGCGCGAAAGCCGGCTGTGGAGACTCGAAGGCGCCAGCGACACGTCGCGACATGCTGAAAATGGGCGCCCCCGTCTCCATAGCCGTATCCGCTCTTGCGAGTCCCGTGCTCTTCGCCTCGCTGTTTGCAAAGACGCCTGAGGCGATCCACGTCGAGGACGGGTATTATGATCCCCAGTCCCAGCTCTATATCTCGCGACGGACCGGCAAGCCGGCCTTAGTCAACCTCGGGGGCGGACGAATCGAACTGGCGGACACGACCGGAACGCGCTCCTCGATCGGAACGCTGACCGGCGGAAGCAACAGTCACGATACAGACCACAAATCGATGCAGGACGACTTCGACGGTCCCTAGACGAGGTTTTCGTCGACGCCTGGCCAGAGCCGACTCATTTGTCTTGGGACTCGTAATCCGATCGAGTGCGGCGGCGGATTGGGATGCGAGACAAGATTCTGATCCTCACCCAGGATTTCGATCCTATGGCCGACCGTCTGGTGGTCGAGCTCGGACAGCGAAACGTCGAATGCATCCGCTGGCACACCGACGGCTTAACCGCGACATCGACCGTCGAAATGTCCTTCGCCCGCGACTGTGAGCAGCTTTCGGTCACGGCGCACGGCCGCTCCTTCGCCAGCGAAGAGATCCGCAGCGTATGGAACCGGCGTCAAGAGCCCTTGAAGCTTCCCGATCGCCTCTCGGAGAGCGAAACCGACTTTGCCAAGAGCGAGATGTCGGCCCTCCTGTTCGGAGTAGTCCGCACTTCGAACTGGTGCTGGGTGAACCATCCTGATCGCAACCGCTACGCGAGCGCAAAACCCCTACAGTTGTCCGTCGCGCGGAGACTGGGCCTCGAAATTCCGAGAACCTGCATCACCAACGATCCCCGGGCGGCGCAGAGCTTTATCCGGCAATGCGCCGGGCGCGCGATCTACAAGACGCTATATTCCCCCTATCTCGCCGACACCGACATGGCGTGCTTCACGTCAGTCGTCAACGAGGATCATCTGTCACAACTCGACGCGATCCAATTCACAGGTGGGATTTTTCAGGAATACGTCCCAAAGAAATTCGAGCTCCGAATCACGATCATCGGCTCGCATGTATTCGCGACCGAAATTCACTCTCAAGACCTGGAAGAGACGCGCGTCGACTGGAGACGGTCATCCACGATGGCGCTTAAGCATGTCGACCATGCGCTTCCGTTCGAAATTGATCGAAAATGCCGCGCTCTTGTCGCCGCCTTCGGACTAACCTACAGCGCGATGGACATGATCGTTACGCCCGATGGGGACTATGTCTTCCTCGAAAACAATCCTTCTGGACAATACGGCTGGATTGAAGACTTGACCGGTGCACCGCTGACCGCGTCCCTTGCCGACCTACTCATCGCCGGTGAACCTGACTGACGTCGGCCCAGCTTAGGCCTCGCCGGGCGCGAGCGTGGTCAGCGCCAGGGCATGGACGCCGCCGGCGATCTCCTCGGCGAGCAGGCGATGGACCAGTCTCTGGCGCTCGATCCGGCTCTTGCCGGCGAACGCCGCCGAGACGATCCGGATGTCGAAATGGCTTTCGCTGCCTTCCCGCGCCCCGGCGTGGCCGGCGTGCCTTGAGGAATCGTCAATGATCTCCAGGCGTTCAGGGGCAAGAGCCTGTCGGAGCTTTTCTTCCATGCGCCCGGCGAGGCTCGCCACGATCACGCGCCCTTAAATGGCCTGCTGTCAATTCTTGAACCGGAAAACTTCCGCCTCATACTGAAGGGTCCATGGCCACCCGATTTCAATACCGGCCGAAGTTCGTCGACATCCGCGTCCGACCACCCAAGCCGGACGAAGAGGAGGATGTCGAGCCCGACGTCTTCAGCCTTTCGCCCGGCGAGCGGGCCTGCGACCACGCCGGCTGTCGCATCGCCGCGAGCGTGCGCGCGCCCAAGGCCAGGGACCTCCCCGGTGAGCACTACTGGTTCTGCCAGGCCCACGCGGCCGAATACAACCGCTCGTGGAACTTCTTCGCCGGCATGAGCGAGCGCGAGATCCGCGCCCGCATGACCGAGGAGATGACCACCGGCGGGCGGCCCACCTGGTCGTTCAAGGCAGGCGCGCGCAACCGCGAGGCGGCCGCCCTGCGCGGCTTCTTCCGTGATCCGCTGGGCCTCTTCGCCCGCCCCCGCGGCGAGGCCGGACCCGGCGAGGCGGACCGCCGGCTCGGCCGGCTCGAGCGCGGCGCCCTCGCCGACCTCGATCTTGATCCCGGCGCCGACGCCCACCGCATCCGCGCCCGCTACACCGAACTGGTCAAGCGCTGCCATCCCGACGCCAACGGGGGCGACCGCTCGGCCGAGCACAAACTCCAGCGGGTGATCAGGGCCTACAAGACCTTGACCAAGGCCAAGCTGGTCTAGGCAAGAGGAGGCGAGGCGTGAGCCAGAGCGGATCGACCCTGCTTTCGGCCTGGGAGGGGCCGCACGGCGGGGGTCCGCCTTTCGACAAGGTGGGGCCAGCCGACTTCAAGCCGGCCCTCCTTTCCGCCATGGCGGAGGCGCGGGGCGAGATCGCCGCGATCGCCGCCGCGCCGGAGACCCCCAGCTTCGCCGACGCCTTCGAGGCCCTGGAGGCGAGCGGCGAGACCCTGAACCGGGTCCACGCCGTCTTCGAGGTCTTCGCCTCGGCGATGAACGATGGCGAGATGCGCGCCGTCGAGGCCGAGATGGCCCCGGCCCTCGCCGCGTTCTCCGACGAGATCGTCCAGAACGCCGCCCTCTTCCAGCGCCTGGAGAACGCCGCCGCCGGCGCCAACCGGCTCTCTTCCGAGCAGCAGCGGCTCGCCGACGTCGTCCTACGCAACTTCGCGCGCAAAGGGGCGAGGCTCGGAGCGGCCGCCAAGGCGCGGCTGGCCGAGATCAACCAGAGGCTGGCGAGCCTCCAGACCCGGTTCACCCAGAACGTCCTTTGCGACGAGGAGGACTTCGCCCTCACGTTGACGGACGAGGCCGATCTCGCCGGGCTTCCCGAGAGCCTCGTCGCCTTCGCCGCCGACGCCGCCCGCGAGGCGGGCGAGGAAGGCTGGCGCTTCGCCAACACCCGCTCGGCGATCGAGCCCTTCCTCACTTTCTCCGAGCGGCGCGACCTGCGCGAGAAGGCTTGGCGGATGTGGACCTCGCGGGGCGATCGGCCCGGCGAGCGCGACAACAAGCCCCTCATCGCCGAGATCCTCGCCCTGCGCGCCGAAAAGGCGAGGCTGCTCGGCGAGCCGAGCTTCGCCCACTGGACGATCGCCGACCAGATGGCCGGATCGCCCAAGGCCGCCATGGACCTCATGGAGAGGGTCTGGGAGGCCGCCAAGGTCCGCTTCGCCAAGGACCTCGAGGAGATCGGATCGGTGGCTCGAGACGGGGGCTTCGAGGGGCCGCTCGAGCCCTGGGACCTGCGCTTCTGGTCCGAGCGGACGCGCAAGAGCCGCTACGCCTTCGACCAGAACGAGCTCAAGCCCTACCTGCAGCTCGAATCGCTCATCGAGGCGATGTTCTGGACCGCCGGGCGACTCCACGGCCTTTCCTTCGTCGAGGTCCACGACCTGCCCGTCTATGCGCCCGCCGTTCGCGCCTTCGAGGTGCGGCGGGCGGGCGAGCGGATGGGGCTCTTTTACTTCGATCCCTACGCCCGGCCCGGCAAGAGCTCCGGGGCGTGGATGAGCGAATACCGCACCCAGCAGGGCTTCGCCCGCCGGATCGATCCGATCGTCTCCAACAACGCCAATTTCGTCAAAGGCGCACCCGGCCAGAGCGTCCTTGTCTCTTTCGACGACGCCACGACCCTCTTCCACGAGTTCGGCCACGGGCTCCATGGACTCCTCTCGAAGGTCGCCTATCCGACCCTCGCCGGGACCAATGTGGCGCGCGACTTCGTCGAGTTCCCCAGCCAGCTCAACGAGCGCTGGCTCCTCGCCCCCGAGCTCCTCACCCGCTTTGGCCGCCATCACCAGACCGGCGAGACGATCCCGACCGCCCTGATCGACAAGGTCCGCCGCGCGCGGCGCTTCGGCAAGGCCTTCGAGACCATCGAATATCTCTCCTCGGCCCTTCTCGACATGAAGGCCCACCTCGTCGATCCGGCCTCCTTCGACGCCGCCCGCTTCGAGGTCGAGGAACTCGCTAGGATCGGGATGCCCGGTGAGGTGGTGATGCGCCATCGCCTGCCTCATTTCACCCATCTCTTCGCCAGCGAGGGGTACGCCGCCGGCTACTACGCCTACCTGTGGGCCGACGCCCTGGTCGCCGACGCCGCCGAGATCTTCGCATCGGCCCCCGGTGGTTTCTTCGATGAGGAGACCGCGCGGCGCCTGCGCGAGGAGATCCTCGAGGTCGGCGACACGCGTCCGCCGGCCGAGTCCTTTCGCCGTTTCATGGGCCGCGACGTCGATCCTGTCGCTCTCATGCGCGACCGGGGCTTCGCCGTCGAGTGAACACGCTCTTTCTCCTCACCTTGCGCTTCAGCGCGGGGGAGGTGGATGCGACCCCGGCCGATGGCCGGGGTCGCAGACGGAGGGGGCGCAAGGCCGCAAGCGTCGGCGTCCATTCACCACGACATGCCCCCAAAAAACGTCATGGCCGGGCTTGTCCAGGCCACCTTTGACCGCTGAACTGGCCGGACAGGCGCGCCTCGCTAGGAACTTTCGCGAGCATGGGTGGCCGACACTCCGGTCGGCCATGACGGGAAAAGGGAAGGTGAACATCGTGGGGGCGCCGTGCCCCCCAACCGGTTTGCGTCGGTTCCCGCGGCGCGTTAGGAACCGCCGGCGATGAACGCCCCTGTTCCCCTCTCCGACGACGCCCTGCAGGCGCTCGTCCCCGACCGCGAGGTGTCGGTGAAGGAGACGTTCGGGGTGGAGACGGACATGATGGTCCCGGCCTTTTCGGTGCGCGATCCGCACGTTCCGGATTTCGACGAGGCGTATCGCTTCGATCCCCAGACCACCCTCGCGATCTGCGCGGGCCTCGCCTACGACCGCCGCGTGATGATCCAGGGCTACCACGGCACCGGCAAGTCGACCCACATCGAACAGGTCGCCTCCCGCCTCAACTGGCCGATGATCCGGGTCAATCTCGATTCCCACGTGAGCCGCATCGATCTGGTCGGCAAGGACGCCATCGTGCTGCGCGACGGCAAGCAGATCACCGAATTCCGCGAGGGCATGCTCCCCTGGTGCATCCAGCGGCCCATGGCTCTGGTCTTCGACGAATACGACGCCGGCCGGCCGGACGTGATGTTCGTCATCCAGAGGGTGCTGGAGGCGCAAGGACGCCTGACCCTGCTCGATCAGAACCGGGTCATCCGGCCCAATTCCTACTTCCGGCTCTTTTCGACCACCAACACCATCGGCCTTGGCGACACCACCGGGCTCTACCACGGCACCCAGCAGATCAATCAGGGCCAGATGGACCGCTGGTCGATCGTCACCACCCTCAACTACCTCGCCCACGACGTGGAGGGCGAGATCGTCATGGCCAAGGCGCCCGACTACGCCAAGACGGCCGAGGGCCGCCGCACCATCGCGGCCATGGTCAGGGTCGCCGACATGACCCGCAACGCGTTCATGAACGGCGACATCTCCACGGTGATGAGCCCCAGGACGGTGATCACCTGGGCCCAGAACGCCGAGATCTTTGGCGGCGACCTCGCGCTCGCCTTCCGCATGACCTTCCTCAACAAGTGCGACGAGCTCGAGCGGCCGACCGTGGCCGAGTTCTACCAGCGGGCGTTCGGCGGCGATCTCCCCGAGAGCCCGGCCCGCGTGAAGGTGGTCTGAGGCTCGGCCCGAAACCGACCCGCGCTCTCGCGCGTTTCCGCAGGGCCATGAAAGCCAAGATCCCACTCTGCGCCGCGCTGGCGCTCGTCCTTCCGCTCTGCGCCGCCCCAGCTCTCGCCCAGCAGGGCGGGCCGGGCTCGACCACCGATCATGCGACCGGTCAGACGCTCACCCCCGGCCAGGCGGTCGGGATCTGGACCATCGAATCACACGGCCGGAGCCTCTGCAGCCTGCGCCTTAGCGGCGCGCGCAGCGGCTCGCTCGGCTTCAGGGTGCGCGACGCGGCTAGCTGCAACGGCGTCCTTCCCTTCGCGGTCGCCGCCTGGCGGCCGGCGCCCGGAGGCGCGGCGCTGCTCGGCGCCAATGGCGCACACGTCGGCTTCAGCCGCTGGAGCGACAGCCTGCTCGTCTCTCGCGAGCCCAGCGGCCTCGACATCCAGCTCCGCCGGGGCCCGGCCCACCTTCGCCCTCGAGGCGACTGACCCCTTTTCACGCCTCGCGCCCGCGGCCTATAGGACTCTCTAGCACCAAGGCCGGAGGGGAACAGATGAAGTTCGTCCTGTGCGCCGCGATCACCGCGGCGATGGCCCTGGGGGCGGCCGGAGCGCCGCGCGCTCAACCGGCCCAAGCGGCGCCGCCGCCGGTCGTCCACAACGATTACGCCAATGGGGCGAACTGGCTCTGCTTGCCGGACCGCAAGGGCGATGCCTGCGACATCGACCTCGACGCCACCGCTATCGCGGCCGACGGCGCCACGCGCGTCGAGCCGTTCGAGAAGGCGGCGGATCCCAAGGTGGACTGCTTCTATGTCTATCCCACCGTCTCGACGGATCCTGGCGTCTTGGCGACGATGAAGGTCGAGCGGGCCGAACGCGTGGTCGTCGCCCAGCAGTTCGCGCGCTTTTCCGCCGTCTGCCGGACCTACGCGCCGATCTACCGTCAGTTCACCCTGACCTCTCTCATCGCCCGCATGCGCGGAGCGCCGCTTTCCATGGCCGGGGTCAATCCGGACACCGCCTACGACGACGTGCTCGACGCCTGGAACTACTATCTCGCCCACGACAACCACGGCCGCGGCGTCGTCCTCATCGGCCACTCCCAGGGCTCGGGCATGCTGACCGAGCTCATCAAGAAGGAGATCGACGGCAAGCCGGAGGAAAAGCTGCTCGTCTCGGCGATCCTGATGGGGACCAGCCTCCCGGTTCCGAACGGAAAGCGGGTCGGAGGGGCGTTCCAGCACGTCCCGCTCTGCGAGGCCGGTTCGGAGACTGGCTGCGTCTTCGCCTACGCCTCCTATCGGGAGACCAGCCCGCCGCCTCCAGGCGGGTTCCTGGGCCGCCTGAGGACTCCCAGCGACGATCTCATCGCCGCCTGCGTCAATCCGGCGAACCCTTCGGGGGGCGAGGGAGCGCTCGAGAGCTACTTCCCTTCGGGAAACACCTTCATCGCCGCCGGAGCGGCGGTTCCGGTGAACTGGGACCAGGGAAAGGCGATCACCACTCCCTTCGTCACCCTGCCCGGCATGCTCACCGCCCGCTGCGTGCTCGCGCCGCCCTTCCACTACCTGGCGATCCATGTGGTCCCCAACCCCGGCGGGCGGCGGGCCAAGGACATTCCCGGCGACGTGGTGATCGGCGGCGAGGTCCAGAAGAACTGGGGCCTGCACCTCATCGACGCCAATCTCGCCATGGGCAATCTCGTCGACATCGTCCGCGATGAGGCGAACGCCTGGGTCGAGCGGCGGTGAGATCAGGCGCACGCGTCACGGTCGAGCGGCGAGGATCGCATCCAGCAGTCGCGGGCCGGTCCCCGCCGGCTCCAAATGTGGGTAGCGCAGTCCGCCATGGTAATCGACTTCTGCGGTGAAGTAGCGCTCGTCCTGCTTGACCAGGAGCGCGATGGGCGCGGTCGTCGTCTTGGCCTCGGCGATCGCCCGGGAGAGCGTTTCGGCGTCGTACGCCTCGCCGTTCACGGCGATCAGCTTGGCCCCCTTGCGCAGGCCCGCCTTGAAGCTCGGTCCGGCCCAGAGCACGTCCTCGAGGCCGCCCTCCTTGCCGACGTCCAGCCCGATCGAGAAGGTGAAGTCGGCGTCCTCGTAATCCTTCTCCTCGCTCTTCTGGTAGGCGGACTCCTTGTCGGTGAAGACGAGACGGTAGCCGCCTCGGGTGATGCCGTCGAGCGGTCCCTCCGGGCCATGTCCGGTGAGGCGCTCGTGGAGGAAACTCGCCCAGTCGTAGGGCTGGACCTGGTTCAGGGCCGCGACCAGATCCTCGAACCTGTAGGTGCGGGTGACAGGCCCGGTCGAGGGCGGTCCGAAGAAGAGCCTGGCGAAGTCGTCGAGCGAGCGTTTTCCCCCCGAGAGCTTGCGGATCAGGGTGTCGACGTCGAGCCAGACGAGCTGGCCCTCGGAATAGTAGTCCTCGCCCCTCTGCCAGCTCGGCCAGGGCTCGGTGTCTCCAAGATCGATGATCGGCGTTTCGGTGGTGTCCTCGAGATCGCGCCACACCCGGCCCGGTCGGCTTCCGAAGACGGCGGCGACCTCGGCCAGGGCGTCCAGCGTCTGCGCCCTCGTCAGCAGGCCTGAGCGGGCCGCCAGCACGAAGCCCCAGTACTGGGTCTGGCCCTCGTAGACCCAGAGGAGGGAATTGCGCTCCGGCGTGTTGAAGTTCGCCGCCCACAGGTCGGCGGGACGGCGGAACTTGCCATTCCAGGAATGGGTGTATTCGTGGGGCAAGAGATCGCGCTCGGCGGCGAGATCCTCCCACTCGGTGAAATAGCCCGGTTTGGTCCCATCCTCGCTCGACTGATGGTGCTCCAGCCCCTCCCCGCCCAGGCGATCGCTGAGCCAGAGGAGGAAGTCGTAGTGGTCGTAGTGGGTCGCCCCGAAGAGCCTTTCGACCTGGGCGACCAGGGCGCGATGGTCGGCGAGCTCGCCCGGGGTGATCGCGAGCTCGTCTTCCCGGTCGGCGAAGACATCGAGGTTGACGCTGGGCTTTGCGCCCGGGTCGAGGTCGAAGCGCTTGAACCAGCGGCCGGCGACGAGTGGGGAATCGACGAGCTCGTTCAACGGGACCGGCGAGAACGCGGCGCCCGCCGCGCTCTTTGAGGCGGTCGATAGGGCGGTGGCGAAGGAAAAACCGGCAGGCAGCGTGACGCTCGGCCTCACCTCGATGTCGCGGGAGAAATAGCCGGCCGGATAGAGCACGACCTCGTTCCACTCCAGGTCGACGATGGCCGGACTCACCGCCATGCGGCCTTCCGAGGCGCTCGCCGGGGTGAGGAACTGGAAGGTGAGGTCCAGGCGCCGCGCTCCGACCGGGACGTCGAGGTGGAAGGCGTACATGTCGATGGGATCGCGCCGCCAGGCGACGCGCGAGCCGCCGGCGCGGATCTCGAGCCCGGCCAGGCGGTCGATATGTCCGGAAGGCGAATGGTCCCCCGGAAGCCACTTGGGAAAGAGGAGGATCATGGGGCCGGCTCGCGCAACCGGGATGGTCTCTTTCACCCCGAAGATGGCGTGGGCGGTGTCGGTCGCGTCCACCGCCAGATCGATGACGCCGGGAAAGGCGATGTCGCGGGGGGTCGGGATGGGCGGGGCGGCGGGGGCCGGCTGCGGCTCGCCCGATCTTGTCGCTGCGATCGACATCGAGGCGGCCAGGACGATGAAGAGACGGGGCCACAGAGGCACGGTTGTCGTTCCCAGCCTGTCGAAATCCCAGCCTCCCACAGGCGAGGTCGATTCGTCGATCCGCCGCGCTCTTCTCCTCCCCCGATTCCGGTCGGGGGAGGTGGCGCGGCGCTTCTCTGCCCCCTCTGGGGGAAGTCCGCCCCTCTCTGCCCCCTTTTGGGGGAAGTGGCCGCGAAGCGGCCGAAGGGGGGCCGCGTTCGCGCGGGGGCGGGAAGGGGCGGCTCCGCCGGGGCAGTGGAGGGGGCGAGGGAAGGAGCGCCGGAGGATGCCCCGCAAGGCCTCCGAACCTTGGCTCGAGCGAAGGCGGCGCTCGATCGCGATTGAGCGTGCTCGGGATTTGGGCTCATTGCCTTCACGGCTCGGCGCGCGGCGCCGCGTCGCTGGAGAAAAGCCCTGTCCGCCTTCGCGCTCGCCGCCCTGTTCCTCGTTCTTCTCGCCATCGTCAAATGGCTGAACGCGCGCACCCTCGATCTGCCGCCGAGCGTCGCCATGCTGCTGGTCGGGATCGCCGCCGCCCTCATCCTGCTCGCCATACGGCCGGCCTCGCCGCATCTGGCCGGCGCCGTCCTCGCCGGCGTCGAGAGCGTGGATTTCGCCAAGGCGGTCCTGGGCTACCTTCTGGCGTTCCTGCTCTTCGCCGGGGCCATGCAGGTCGACCTCGCCGAGCTTCGCCGCCGCCTTCTCGCGGTGGCGAGCCTGGCGACGGCGGGAGTCGTCGTCTCGACCTTCATCGTCGGCAGCGGCCTCTTCCTCGCCGCGCGGGCCCTCGGCATTGCGCTCACCCTTCCCTGGGCGCTTGTCTTCGGCGCCCTGATCAGCCCCACCGACCCGATCGCCGTGCTGGCCACGGTGAAGAGACGCCGGCTCTCCGAAGCGCTTCAAGTGGTTCTCCAGGGCGAAGCGCTCCTCAATGACGGCGTCGGCATCGTGATCTTCTCCGCCCTCCTCGCCTATGCGGCCGGCTCGGCGCCGAACCTCTCGCACGCGGTTCTGAGCGTCATCGCCCAGTCCGCCGGCGGTCTCGCGCTCGGGGCGGCGGCGGGTTTCCTCACCCTGGCGGCCCTGCGCGCGGTCGATGACTCCACGGTCGCGGTCAGCCTGTCGCTCGCCCTCGCCATGGGGATCTACGCCGGGGCCCGGGCGCTGGACGTGAGCGGCCCGATCGCCGTCGTCGGGGCCGGCTTTTCGGTCGGCTCGGGCGTGGGAGGCGTGCGGCCGTCGGACGCGTTTCTCCGCAGCTTCTGGCGACTGGTCGACGAGATCCTCAACGCCCTGCTCTTCCTGCTGCTGGGCCTCCAGGTGATCGCCGTTCGCTTCGAATGGTCCTGGGCGCCGCTCTGCCTGATCGCACTGGGCCTGGTCCTGGCCGCGCGGCTGATCGTCGTCCTGCCATGGGGCGCGTATTTCCGCCTCCGGGAAGAGAAGCGCGGGGCCGGCGTCCTGCTGGCCTGGGGCGGCCTCCACGGCGCGCTCTCGCTCGCCCTGGCGCTCAGCATTCCGGCCGTTGCGGCCCGCCCCCTGCTGCTCGAGGCGACCTTCATCGTCGCGACCCTCTCGGTCGCCATCCAGGGCCTCACCTTCCCGGCTCTGGTGAGAGCGATCCACGGCCGGGCCTCGCCGGCGCCTTCGCCGGAGCCATAGCGCCCCCGGCGACGACCTGGGATGATCGGTCCCATGCCGCTCGCCAAAGCCTACCGCCCCGATCCGGTCTTCGCCTCCTGGAACGCCGAGTTCTCCGATCCGGTCGAGCCGGCTGACTTCCCCATGGCCACGATCCGGTTCCGCAATGATCGGGCGGCGGCGAGCGTCGGGCTGGAGACCCTCACCGACGAGGAGTGGATTTCCCACTTCGCGCGCTTCGCGCCCCTTGCCGGCAACCTTCGCCGCCCCCTCGCCCTGCGCTACCACGGCCATCAGTTCGGGGTGTACAATCCCCACCTGGGCGATGGCCGCGGCTTCCTCTTCGCCCAGCTCCGCGAGGCCGCGACCGGCCGCCTCCTCGACCTTGGCACCAAGGGCTCCGGGACCACCCCCTGGTCGCGCGCCGGCGATGGCCGGCTCACCCTCAAGGGCGGCGTGCGCGAGGTGCTGGCGACCGCCATGCTCGAGGCTCTGGGGGTGCCGACCTCCCGAAGCTTCAGCCTCATCGAGACCGGCGAGGCCCTGATGCGCGGCGATGAGCCGAGCCCGACCCGCTCGGCGGTGCTCACCCGCCTTTCCTACAGCCACATCCGCTTCGGCTCCTTCCAACGCTGCGCCTTCTTTGGCCGCGCCGATCTGGTGGGCGAACTCGTCTCGCGCGTGATCGAGGCCTACTTCCCCGACCTGGCCCGCGAGAAAGACAAAGCGTCGGCGCTGCTTTTTCGAGTGATGGAGCTTTCCGCCCATCTCGCCGCCCGGTGGATGGCCGCCGGCTTCGTCCACGGCGTCCTCAACACCGATAACATGTCGATCACCGGCGAGAGCTTCGACTATGGGCCCTACCGGTTTCTCCCCAAGAACGATCCCAACTTCGTCGCCGCCTATTTCGACGAGACCGGCCTCTACCGCTTCGGCCGCCAGCCGCAGATCGTCGCCTGGAACCTGCGCCAGCTCGCCGGCGCGCTCACCCTCGTCTCTCCGGCGGAGACGCTCTCCCCGGCGCTCGAGGGGTTCGCCGCCGCCTATCAGCGCCAGATCGTCGCCGCCATCCTGGCGCGACTGGGTCTGGCCTCCCGCTCCGAGGAGGAGGATCTCGAGCTCGCCAACTCCGCCTTCGCCGCGCTCGCCGCCGGCGGCGATGCGTTGCGCTGGGAGCCCTTCTTCTTCGACTGGTTCGGCGGTCTGGCATCGGAGGCGCGGGGGCTGGCCGGCCCGCGCGCCGCGCTCTACGGCGAAGCGGCCTTCCAAGTTTTCCGGGAGAAGCTGCGCGCCTATGCTCCCGACCGGCCCGAGCGGCTCGCCGCTCCCCGGTTCGCCCGCCCCGAGCCCGAGGAGCTCCTCATCGAGGAGATCGAGGCGATCTGGGCCACCATCGCCGAGCGGGACGACTGGGAGCCTTTCGCGGCCAAGCTCGCCGCCATCGACGCCGCGCGCCTCGCCTGGGGCTTGGCGCCGTGAAGCGGACGAAGGTAACTTCACGGGCGAGCTTTAGTCCGGGCCACCTAAAAACCCGCTCACCCCGGCGAAAGCCGGGGCCTAGGCAAGACTCTCGGCGCCAGAGCCGCCCGAGCTTTTGCCTGGGTCCCGTGTCCGCGCTTCGCGCTGCACGGGATGAGCGGGTATCCCATTCATCCTTCGCTTCATGGATCGGCGGGCCGCATCCCTGTGCGCGCCGCTCGAAACATCGGCGGCGCGTCCGCCCACCGATGACCCAAAAAGTGAGGGAGCGCCAAAGAACCGTCATTCGCTGCTGAGAACGACCGCCCCGATCGGTTAGCCTCGTCTCCCCATCGCCGTTTGACCCCGTCCCTCGGCTGTGGCATGAGCGCGCCGGTGAGAGGGAACACCCCCATGGGCGTCATTTCCGAGCGCATCCGCTCCTCGTTCTGACTTCGCCCGCACGGCCGCACGCGGCCGGCGCCCCCTCCCCTTCATCGTCTCAGGCGTCTCATGGCCTTCTCGCTTTCGGGCGCGGTCAGCCGCGTCAACCTCCACACCGCCATCCAGGCCCTCGCCTTCAACAGCGGCGGGATCTTCTTCATCGTCTATCTGGTGAAGCGCGGCCTCTCGCCCAGCATGGCGCTCATCGCCATCGCCGCCATCTTCGCGGTGCGTTTTTGCATCCGCCCGGCGATCCTCCCCCTCGCCATCCGCGTCGGCCTCCTTCCCCTGCTCCTCATCGGCAACGCCATCATGGCGATCCAGTATCCGATCCTCTCCCTCGTCCATGGCCTTGGCCCGGCCCTCTTCGCGCTCATCGGGATCTCGGCCCTCGCCGACATCGTCTACTGGCCGGCCTACAACGCCTATTTCTCGGCCGTCGGAGACGCCGAGCGGCGAGGCCGCCAGACCGCCGCCCGCGAGGCGCTCACCGCCGCCGCCGGCATCATCGCCCCGCTCGCCGGCGGCTTCGCCCTCGCCCGCTTCGGGGCCCATGGCACCTTCGCGGCCGTCGCCCTGGTCCAACTCGCCGCCATGGCGCCCCTGATCGGCGCCCCCAATGTGAAGATCGCGCCGCGGGCGGCCGGCGGCGCCTTCGCCGGCCTGCGCCTCGCGGGCCTCGGCTCGATCCTGATGGCCTGCGACGGCTGGCTCGCCTCCGGTCTGGCGTTCGTCTGGCAGATCGCCCTCTTCGCCGCCCTCAAGGAGAGCTACGCCGCCTACGGCGGAGCCATGGCGCTCGCCGGCGTGGTGGGGGCGAGCTGCGGCCTTCTCATCGGCGCCCATGTCGATTTCGGCGGCGGGCGACGCGCCGCGGCCCTGACGTTCCTCGGCATGACCGCGATCGTCGTGCTTCGGGCCGCGAGCCTCCACTCCCCGGCCCTGGCGGTCGTCGCCAACGCCGTCGGCGCGCTCTGGGGCGGACTGATGGTCCCCACCTCCACGGCCATCTACAACCTCGCCAAGACCGCGCCCTGCCCGATGCGCTTCTGGATCGTCGGCGAGGGCGGCTGGGATATCGGCTGCGTCGCCGGCTCGCTGCTGGCCGCCGGCCTCATTTCGATCGGCGTCTCCCTCGCCGTCCCGCTCCTCCTCACCATCCTGGTCCTGGCGGCAAGCGCGATCCTGGTCCGCCGCTATTTCCACCAGACTGGCAAGGAGAAGACGGCCGCATCAGCCGCCGTCGGCCAGCCGGCGCCGTAAACCCTCACCTTCCCGTTCGCCTCCGCCTCACGGATTCCTCTCCCTCGGGGAGAGGAGAAGAAGAGCTTCGCCAGTAATTCCTCGCCCGGAGGGAGAGGGACCCATTGCGCGAGCAATGGGGAGGTGAAGGATTGCAGCGCCAACGACCGCGAACGACGGGAAGGTCAGAGGTTACCGCGCCGACTATCGTCCGACGAACACCGGCGCGCGCTTTTCGAGGAAGCTCCTCACCCCTTCCCGGTGGTCCTCGCTCGCAAAGAGCCGGTGGATCGTCTCGATCGCCCAGGCCCCGATCTCCCGGTCGCGCGGTTGCTGGGCGAGGCGAAGACCCTCCTTCATGGCGGCGAGGGCCAGAGGCGCGTTGGCCGCGATCTTCGAGGCGAGGGCGCGGGCGCTCTCAATCAGCGCTTCGTGGTCGACCACCTTGGAGACGAGGCCGATGCGCAAGGCCTCGGCCGCGTCGATCATCTCGCCGGTGAAGAGGAGCTCGGCGGCCTTGGCCGGCCCGACGATCGCCGGCAGGCGGGTGAAGCCGCCGACGTCGCAGGTGAGGCCGCGCTTGATGAAGAGCTCGGCGAAGCGCGCCTTTTCCGAAGCGAGGCGGATGTCGGCGTAGAGCGCCAGCTCCATCCCCCAGCCCACCGCCGCCCCGTTCACCGCCGCGATCACCGGCTTGGCGCAGGAGAGCGCCGCCATCGCCGCCGGCGTCGGCTCGAAACTCGCCGGCCGCGCGTGCGCCTCGCCGCGCGGCTCGCCGGTCATCATCTCCTTGACGTCCTCGCCCGAGCAGAAGGCCGGATCGGCCCCGGTGACGATGAGGCAGCGCGCCTCCGGATCGGCCGAGGCGGCGCAAAAGCCGGCCTCGAGCTCGGCGTAGGCCCGCCGGTTCAGCGCATTGCGCCGCTCGGGCCGCGCCAGGGTGAGGAGAGCGACGTGGTCCTTGACCTCGTAGCGGGTGCAGGTGAAGTCGGCCGTCTTAATCATCGCAAGGTCCTTCTTCGTCAGATGCCCCTCGAGCTTGAGCCCAAGTCGGCGGCCGGAAAAGACCCCGCCGGCCGCCCCGATCTTCCTTCGCTCGGCGAGGTGCGGCCCAACCACCGGTTCGACGAGGTGGCGCTGGCCCGCTGGATGGAGGTCCAGGTTCCGGGCTTCGCCGGCCCGCTCGCCGTCGAGCAGTTCAGCCGCGGCGCCTCCAACCCGACCTTCCTCCTTTCCACCCCCTCCAGCCGATGGGTGATGCGCAAGAAGCCGCCCGGGGCCCTGCTTCCGAGCGCCCATCAGGTGGACCGCGAGTTCAGGGTGATGAAGGCGCTGGGCGAGACCGGCTTTCCGGTCCCTCCCATGGTCGCGCTCTGCGAGGACGCAGAGGTCATCGGCACCGCCTTCTACGTCATGGAGTTCCTTCAGGGCCGCATCTTCCGCGACGCCCGCATGCCCTCCCTTTCCAGGGCCGAGCGCGCCGCCGCCTACGATTCCCTCAACGCCTCGCTCGCTCGCCTGCACGGCGTCGATCCCGCCAGGGTCGGCCTTTCCGACTATGGCCGGCCGGGGAACTATTTCGAGCGCCAGGTCGGCCGCTGGACGCGCCAATACCGGGGGGCCGAGACCGAGACGATCGAGGAGATGGAAAAGCTGATCGCGGCTCTCCCGGGCCGCATTCCTCCCCAAGAGGAGAGCCGGATCGTCCACGGCGACTACCGGCCCGAGAACGTCATGTTCCACGCCTCCGAGCCGAGGGTCATCGCCGTCCTCGACTGGGAGCTCTCCACCCTCGGCCATCCCCTCGCCGATCTCGCCTACAACTGCATCCTCTATCACTCCCACTCCGAGAGCTGGGGGAGCCTTGTCGGCGTCGATCTTCAGGAGCTCGGGATTCTGGACGAGGCGGCCTACGTCGCCGCCTATTGCGAGCGGACTGGACGAATAATCGCCGACTGGAATTTCCTCCTCGCCTTTTCGATCTTCCGCCTCGCCTCGATCGGCCAGGGCGTCTTCAAGCGCAATCTCGACGGCATCGGCACTGGCGCCGCCGACCGCGACAATTCCGGGACCCGGCTCCTGGCGCGGACCGCCTGGGAGATCCTGGATCGGTGAGAACCCGCGCTGAGCCCGCGCTGGAGGCGTTCCTCCTCGAGACGGGGCTCGCGGCGGCGGGCGAGCGGCCGGTCTGGACGGCCCTTCCCGGCGGGGTCAGCGCCGAAGTTTGGAAGGTGGGGGCCGGGGAGCGGACGCTGTGCGTCAAGCGGGCGCTCGCCAGGCTCCGCGTGAAGGCCGACTGGCGCGCCCCGGTCGCTCGCATTCGCCACGAGCGGGCATGGCTCGATTTCGCCCGCGAGGTCATCGAAGGATCCGCCCCCCGCCCCCTCGCCTTCGACGAAACTCGTCTCATCCTCGCCATGGAATGGCTCGACCCGCAGAGCCATCCCCTGTGGAAGGCGCTTCTGCTCGCCGGGAACGTCGATCCCGCCTTCGCCGGCAAGGTCGGCGCGAGCCTCGCGCGCCTCCATGCCGCGAGCGCTGCCAGGCCCGAACTCGCCGCCGTCTTTGCAACCGACTCCGCCTTCTTCGCCCTCAGGCTCGACGCCTATCTCCTGGAGGCGGGTCGGCGAAATCCGCAGGTCAAGCGGCGCCTCGCCCGTCTGGTGCGGACCACGGCCGCGACCCGTCTCGCCCTCGTCCACGGCGATGTCAGCCCCAAGAACATCCTCCTCGGCCCCTCCGGCCCGGTCTTCCTGGACGCCGAGACGGCCTGGTGGGGGGATCCCGCCTTCGATCTCGCCTTTTGCCTGAACCATCTCCTCCTCAAGCATCTCGCCGTCCCCAGCGCCTCGGCCGCCCTGGCGGAGAGCTTTCGCGAGTTCGCCCGGACTTATCTCTCCGGCGTCGACTGGGAGCCGCGCGAAGCTCTCGAGGCGCGCGCCGCGGCGCTCCTTCCCGGCCTCCTCCTCGCCCGGGTCGACGGCAAGTCGCCAGTGGAATACCTCGACGCCGGCCAGCAGGCTCTGGTGCGCGCCATCGCACTTCAGCTTCTGGCGGAGGCGCCCGATCGGCTGGACGCCGTCCTCGCCGCCTTCGGGGAGCGACTGGGGAGGGAGCGATGAGCAAGGCGATCGAGCGGACCTTCGTCGGCCTCGCCTCGCCGACGGCGGCAGCCGCCGGCCACGGCGCCCATCCCTGCCAGGGCCTCTATTGGCGCCCGCGTCGCGCAAGGCCCACGACGGCGGTGATCGCGACCCACTACAACGTCGATTTCACCGAGCACTATCTCGCCCCGCTCATCGCCGAGCGCGGCCTGGGGTTCCTGGGCTGGAACACGCGCTTTCGCGGGGCCGAGGACCTCTTCCGTCTCGAGGCCGCCCTCATCGACATCGCCGCCGGCGTTCGATGGCTTAAGGAGGAGGCCAAGGCCGAACGGATCGTCATCCTCGGCAATTCCGGAGGCGGATCGCTCATGGGCGCCTACCAGGCCGAGGCGGTCGCCCCTTCGCTTGAGGGCGCCCCGCACGAGGCCGGAGCCCTCGCTTCGCTTCGGCCCGCCGATCTCTTCGTCGCCGTGAACGCCCATCCCGGCCGTCCCGAGGTACTCACCAACTGGCTCGACCCCTCGGTCGTCGACGAAACCGATCCGGTGAAGACCGACCCGTCCCTCGATCCCTTCGATCCCATGAACGGTCCGCCCTTTTCGGCCGAATTCGTCGCCCGCTATCGCGCCGCCCAGCGCGCGCGCAACCAGCGGATCACCGATTGGGCGCGGGCCGAGCTCGCGCGCCTGAACGCCGCCGGCTACCCGGACCGCATCTTCCCACTCTTCCGCACCTGGGCTGATCTCCGCTTTATGGACGGCGCGCTCGATCCTTCGGCGCGGCCGGTCCCGCGCTGCTACGCCGGCGATCCGGCCAGAGCCAACCGCGGCCCCTTCGGCATCGGCCGGGCCTCGACCCTTCGGGCGTGGCTCTCGATGTGGAGTCTGGAGACCTCCAAGTGCCGGGCCGAGCTCCACCTTCCATGGATCGGCGTCCCGTCCCTCGTCGTCCAGAGCACGGGCGACGTCGGCGTCTTTCCGAGCGATGGGCGGGCGATCTTCGCCGCCCTCGGCTCTGCCGACAAGACGCTTCAGACCCCGCCCGGCGCCCACTACTTCGAAGATGTCCCGGGCGGCCGCGAAGCCCTCGCCGATCTCGTCGCCGGATGGATCGCCGAGCGCCTCTGACCTGGATCGGCGCTGTCCGCCGGTCTAGGCTGGGAGCGCCGCAAAGGAGCCCGAGCCATGGTCCAGAACCCCCACTTCGAACTGCGCGGGATCAACCACCTCGCGCTCGTCTGCAAGGACATGGCCCGCACGGTGGACTTCTACACGAACGTTCTCGGCATGCCGCTTATCAAGACCATCGAATTCCCCGGCGGGGGCGGCCAGCATTTCTTCTTCGATTGCGGCGGCGGCGACTGCCTCGCCTTCTTCTGGTTCGCAGATGCCCCGGCCGCCCAGCCCGGGATCAGCTCGGCCGCCCATCTGCCGAGCGAGGGCTCCATCCTCTCCGCCCACGGCTCGATGAACCACGTCGCCTTCGATGTGCCGGAAGAGAAGTTCGACGACTATGTCGCCCGGCTCAAGGCGAGCGGTGTGAAGGTGAGCCCGGTCCTCAACCACAACGACGGCGATCCCCAGACGACCATCGACAAGACCACCGCCTCGACTTTCGTCCGCTCGGTCTATTTCTCCGATCCGGATGGGATCCTGCTGGAGTTCGCCTGCTGGACCCGGGCCCTCGATCCCAAGATCGATGCGCTCGATCCGCCGCGCAACGCCAAAGGCGAGATACGCGCCCTTGAACCTGCGGAGTAAGATCGCCCTTCCTCCGCTCATCCCGTGCGAAGGGCCGCAGGCCCACGCCGCCTTCCGTCATCCCCGGGCGCCCCCGGGTCCGGCCGAGGGCCGGCCCGAGGACAGGCTCCGCGTCCCGGGGACCCATGGACGCGATCCGCGCCGGCGACTCTCGCTGGCCGGATGTCCCGGCCCTCACCGCTCAGGGCGAAACGATCTCGGCCTTGGCAGCTCGCTGGAGCGTCAACCTAACGCTGCGGCTTTCTTGCTCGGCCCGTAGAGCGGGCCGTCTTTCGATCGGCGCGGTCGGGCACCCCGTTCCGGTCGAACAAAGAATATGTCATCCCGGTAGAAGCCGTCGCGTCGGCCTCTTTAAGGACCCCCTGAAGCTGGGTGACCAGCCTGCGAACCTGATCCAACGTCGAATTAGCTCTTATGCCATCTTCGTCTCGTCGGCCGTTTCGAGCCATTCGGTACCTACCCTGCACGCCAGGTATAAGTTCAACGTCTAGTGCCGACTGTTGCTCGGTCCGCAGGGACGCCATCCGGCCTTCCTGACTTAAGAGCAGAAACTCTTCAAATCCAACGTCAGCGCTTATAGGCGGAAGTGTCTTCCCTCGGGGACGCAATTTTCGAAACAAACGACGACCCAAGCATTCACCAGCGTTGAACACATCCGTTCCCCGATTGAGACCTGAAAATATCCCAAACCAGAGCACAGACAGAGGTAATTCTGCCGCAAGACGGCAGGCCAGAGTGAGATAATTGAGCGACCCTTCAGCTACTTGAGACGTTACGTAGCCAATAATTAATTCCTTCTGATCTACGGGAACGGGCGATACTCTCAGGGCAGACCACAAACGGTCGAGCGCTTGTACTCTCTGTTCTCGCGTGCCCCGCAGGGCCTCAACTAATCCGGAGGTCCCTGGCAACCTTCGGAGTAGCGGAAAAAACTCTAGCTCGTCGGGCTGACTTCCCTCCATCGCAATGCTCAGGAGGTTAGCGCCATCGCCAGAGACCCTCGGCCTATACGTCTGTCGTTCCGAAAGCAGCGTACCCAAAATAGACGACCAGAATTCAGTCAACCGATTCTGTGCCACCTTAGTACTGCCTGCCGCTATTTCAGACCGCACCTTGTACCAGCGGTCCAGCGCGACCAGCGCCATATCAATGTCATAACCGGCGAGCGTCGCGGCACTGATCACATAGGACGGAGCTGCAAGACATGCCTGCAAGTTGATGTCAGACGCGCGCGGGTTTGCTGCCCCCGTCTGAACAGCGGCATCGCAGATAACAGCGCCAAGCAGCGCTCTCGCGATCGCGGGCCTAACGTCCGACAATTGCTTGGGCCAACGCTCAAGGAATTCGTCGGGTATAACTCTGTAGAATGCGGTGAAGGGAGAATGAGTCCCGACATACGTGGACGTGAATGCCAAGAACTCCCTCAAATCCGCCGGCGATACGACGACTACTGGATCCATATTCTGGTCGTCATCGGGCCACACAAGCGTGACCTCGCGGCGTGAACCGCGACCAATTTTGTATCCACCACGAGCAAAGTCGGCCCCTTGGGGGTCGGCGACCCACCCAAGGAACTCCTGCCGCGTGAGTTCCACCGTTCTCATCGCCGGGGTGCTCCAAAAAGATCGGCTACGCGGGGGGCTTCGACGGGCGCGCCTTCCACGGCAACCAACCCTCGTTCTATGTACCCCGGAACCGCGCCCCGGTGATATAGCGAGAGAGACGTTTTCGCTCGCGTGACCGCCGTGTAAGTCAGCCTCTGGTGGTTATCCATTTTCGGTAGCGTATCAAGCGCGAGTAGATGAGCGGCCCGGAATTCCAGGCCTTTGGCCGAGTGCATAGTTGCAACGATGATCGGCCTGTTGGGATCGAGAGCATCGTAGCCCTCGTCGTATTTTTGCAGTTGAACCCTATCCCCGATCGAGGTTCGCACTAGCAGGTCGTAGATAGCCCCAACGTCACGCCGAAGGGGCGCGAGTACGCCTATCCATTCCTCCGGGTATGCGACCAACTGGGTTTCAAGCATTTTAAAGGCTTCACGTACTTGGCCTTCTAAGTCGAGTTGCCCAATTCGGTTGACGCTAGACGGGTAGCGCGCTTCGTCGTAATTGCACGTATCGAACATCCCTCCTTCTTGGATGTTCATGATTCCATCCGCTAGACGGCAGATCTTCGGGCCGTTTCTATAGTGGTACTTGAGAGCCGGCGCTTCATGACAAAAGCGCGCTAAGTGCCGGAGCGCGCCGTCATGTTCGTATATACGCTGATTTACGTCGCCAACAGCAAACACGTCTTTTGCAAAGTGCCGCACCAGCTCAATTTCTTCGATCTTATAGTCTTGCGCCTCATCCAAGAGGATGCAATCGCATTTCAGCTCGTCACCGGACTGGGCCCTTAGGTCGGATAACGCGCCTATTAGCCTCTCCCTGACGTCCTGAAATGCACCACTAGTATCAACGTCATCCCCGTTTGCTCTCAGAAGATTAACGGCCCAAGAGCGAAATGTCTGGATCCGTTCCGCCTCAAATGCGTAGTTATCCACGCCAGTTGCCAGGAATTCACGAAGCAGGCGATTGAAAGTTATTACTGCGATATTTGGTAGACCCGCTCTAGCCAAGAACGTCGCCCTTAGGAGCAGCAAATTGGTCTTGCCGCTGCCCGGTGGACCCACAACCAAGTGGCTTCCTTCAAGCGGGAGAGAAACGATGGCTTGCTGGTCCCTGTCCAGCTGCTCTGGATTCCGCCACCACGTTTCGTTCATGTTACCCGCCCCGCCCTAGCTTGAGGCCTGAATGTATCCTTGAAGGCGTCGTCGACCGCCGGGGAGATTTTGAGACACCACTCTGCGGCCTCAAAGAAAAACCGTTCGAAGGCGGCGTTCAAAGAAACGGTGTCGAATACTCCTTCGAACCAAGTCGCGCGTTCCCCTGCGCCGTCGTTCGGTAGATGGCCAGAAATATAGGCGAACCCGTCGCAGGATATTACGTTTTCCTCTGCGTCAACCACTTCGGCCCTTACCCTGACAACTAGGCCATGGGGGAAGCCTTGTTCAGCGCTTGGCTCAAACACAAATTCGACGGCCAGGTCGTCCGCTTCGCAGCGAGAACGCTGCAAAGGGGGTAGGTCTGGAATCGAGGTGCGAGCTGCGGTTGCCGCCAGTTTGAGAACGGAAAGGACGTGGTTCCTGATCCGGCTGGCCACCGCCGGTCGCTGATGCGCGACAAACGAAGCTTCTTCCCGCTGTGCGCGCAGAGTTACCATTCGCTCCGCAACTCGATCGCGCGCCGAAGGACCGGAGGTGTCGTCGATGGAGTCAAAATCCTCCCAATGCACGACACGGACGCGCGTGCGAGGGTTCTTTAGCAGGCAGCGCTCCGCCAGCTGGACTAGACGCCCCGGTGCATCTGGATTGACGATTATGGGGCGTTCGTGCTGGACGGCGTTGACAAGCTTGCCATATGGATTCGCAAACTGTTCGAATATGGGACGCTTGACCAGAAGGTCATGTAGGACAGCCCCAATCTGGTAAAAGGTTAAGGCTCTATAGCCTTGCTCGTTTTGCTCTTCTTCTCGGAGCAGATATTCTGGCGAGGAATATTGAAGTGTCCCTATGAACGCCTGAACGCCCTCTGGGTCCGTCAAATCGGATCCCTTCACAGGTCGTATTACTCCAAAGTCTAGGAGCACGAGCCTATGACCACCCTCGACAATGACAATGTTCTCTGGCTTGATATCCCGGTGAACTAACCCACGCTCTTCTAAGCACTTAGCCGCGGAGGCTAATTGAGCCAATAGCGTAGGCACTTGGCTTAATTCGATGGTCTGAAGGCACTCCTTCAGATTTTGGCCGTCCAAATACTCCATAATAACATAGTGAAGATTTTCGGTCGCATCATGGCCGCCCCCGTATATGGACACGAGATGTTGGTGGGGATGGCCTTTAAGCTCCAGCTCCCGGTTTATTCGCTCCAGTTGCGTCTGATCTCCATAGCGTTCGATGAGTTCCTCATCAAACACCTTTACGGCAGCTAGCTGGCCATCCCTCCGAGCCCGGAAAACGGCTGCGGATTTGCCGTGATTGATAAGGCCCTCGATGGTCCAGCCCTCAAGCTCGTGTCCCGCTAGGCGGGCCGCGAGCATCGCGGCCTTGGCGTCATCCATGGTCTCCCTATGAACGGTTCGGCCATTGCGCTCAACTTGAAGGGCGGCCGAAGGTGTCGTGCCTCACCGCGAGAAATGCGCCACGAAGGAGCTTTAAGGCCCTGACGCGCCTGGCCACCCCCAACGCACTCGCACCCGCCATCCCCAGGCGCCCCCGGGTCCGGCCGAGGGCCGGCCCGAGGACAGGCTCCGCGTCCCGGGGACCCATGGACGCGATCGGCGCCGGTGACTCTCGGCGGCGGAATTCCGCCGGCCATGACCGCTCAGGGGGAAACGATCTCGGCTCTCGCGGCGAGCTCGGCGAGGGTCTCCAGGTGGCCTTTGCGGGTGATCTTGTAGCCGAGCATCAGGACGAGCGCGGTCCCATAGAGCGCTGCGATGATCGGGACGTAGACCATCGCCAGGTGGGCGATGATCGGCGCGGCCACATGGCCGGGCTTGGCCAGGTTCGGGAAGCGGATGGCCGCCAGGATCAGCCCGGCGGCGAAGACCCCGACCCCGCTCACCGCCTTGGCGATCAGGCTGGAGGCTGAGAAGAAGAGCCCCTCGGCGCGACGGCCGGTCTTCAGCTCGCTGTCTTCCACCACATCGGCGATCATCGCCGAGACCATGGTCGATCCAGCTATGCCCAGAGCCGTCGAGGTGATCGAGGTGAAGAAGATGATGACGAGGAGCAGGATCGTGTGGTTGGGCGGGAAGAAGCCAGCAAGCCGAAGGAGCAGGGGAGCCACTCCCACCGTCACCGAGAGCGCGATGAGCCCCATGGCCGACGGCCTCTTGCCGAACTTTCGCGAAAGGATCGGCGCGCCGATGAGGGCCAGGATCGCCGAGGCGAAGACGCCGGCGGTGAAGATGGCGATCTGGCGGGCGGTGAACTCCCAGAAGAACGTGTTGAAGTAGTTGTTCATCGCCGCGCCGATCCCGGCCGCCATCGCCGTCGCCAGCCCCGAAAGGGTGAGCATCAGGAACGAGCGATGCGACCATGTGGAGATCATCTCCCTGGCCATGGCGAGGAGGCCGAGCCGACGCTTCGGCGGCACGGTGAAACTCGGGATGTGCCGGTGGGTCCCGATCGCCGAGATCAGGATGGCCACGAACATCACCGCCGCCGCCACGATCCCATAGCGAGCGTAGCCGGCCGGATTGAGCTGGCCGACCTTGTGGGTCGCGTCCGGCCGCAGGAGGACGGCGAAGGCGATGAGATTGAGCGTGAGCCCGCCGATCCATCCGAAGAAGTAGCGAAAGGAGAGAAGGACGGTGCGCTCGTCGTAGCCCTTCGTCAGTTCGGCCGAGAGCGCACTCGAGGGCACCTCGTAGAAGCTGATGAAGGTGCGGATGATGATCGCCGAGACGATCAGGTAGAAGAAGAGCGCCCGCTGGCCCCAGTGCGGCGGGTTCCACAGGGCGAAGTAGGTCAGCGCCACCGGAAGGGCGGCCGCATACATGTAGGGATGGCGCCGGCCCCATCGCGAGCGGGTGTTGTCGCTCGCCTGGCCGACGATCGGATCGAGGAAGGCGTCGAAGACCATGGCGATCATGATCGCCAGGCCCACCGCGGCCGCCGAGAGCCCGACCACCTGGTTGTAGAAGATCAGAAGGAGATAGGAGAACCCATTGTCCTTGACCCCGAAGGCGATCGAGCCGGAGCCGTAGAAGAGCTTGGTGGAGAGATCGAGCCTGCGCGGGTCGGCCGAGGCGGCGGATTTGGCGGGCGCCTCGACCAGGGTCTTCTGCACGCTTCTCGCCTCCGGTCGACGATCCCATTTGGCGGGGATCGCGGCGCGCCGCCGACCTAGAGCGCATTCCTCAAAGTGGGAAATTCCTTTGCGAGAGGGATGCGCTCAAGATCTTGAATCGGGCGCATTTCCTTTTCGGCGAAGCGACGCCGCTTCGCCTGGGAAATGCTCTGGGAGCCTCGCAGGCGCAATCGCCGATGGCAACGAGCGATTTCGCCCTGCGGCTCGATTAGGCCCCTGAGGGGTCATGGCGTCCCGTAGAGGACTCGAACCTCTGACCCCCGGTTTAGGAAACCGGTGCTCTATCCGGCTGAGCTAACGGGACGCGGCCCTGGCCTCATACGCCAGGGGCCCGGGCCTGGACAACGCCCCGCCTCCGGAGGGGTGCATCGGCGCGGCTTTCGCGCTAACCGCTGATGGGAGCCAGGAGAGATGCCGATGAACGCACATTCGAGACAAAACGCCGGCGAGATCGTCATCCATGCCGGCAGGCTGCTCGCCGACGCGGCCCTGGCGGTGCGCAGCGGCGCCTCGATCCGCGTCTCCAACGGGCGCGTGGCCGAGATCGCCGAGGGCTTCGTCGACCCGCCGGAGGGCGCGCGACTCATCGAGCTCAAGGAAAGCTTTGTCCTTCCCGGCCTCATCGACGGTCATGTCCATCTGACCGGTCAGCTCGGACCAGGCTCGCGCCTCGACCTGGTCGACGAGACTGATCCGGCCATCGCGCTGGAGGCGGCCCACCGCGCCCTGGTCACGCTTGAAGCCGGTTTCACCACCGTGCGCGACGTGGGGGCCAAGAAGCCGGAGGTGATCTTCGCCCTGCGCGCCGCGGTCGCCGCCGGCAAGATTCCCGGTCCGCGCATCCTCTGCGTGGGCGCGATTCTCTCGCCTACCGGCGGCCACGGTCAGATCTACGGCTATCGACCGGACGTGTGCGCCTGCGTGCAGACAGCCAGCGGCGTCGCCGACGGGCCGGACGCCTGCATGAAGGCGGTGAGGGCCCAGGTCGCCCAAGGCGCGGACGCCATCAAGTTCGTCGCCACCGGCGGGGTGCTCTCCAACCTTCGGGCCGGCATCGACCAGCAGTTCACTTCGATCGAGATGGAGGCGATCATCTCGACCGCCCATCGCCTGGGCCGGCGGGCGAGCGCCCACGCCCATGGCGCGGCCGGGATCAATGCGGCGCTCGCCGCCGGTGTGGATTCGATCGAGCATGGGAGCTTTCTCGACGACGATTCCATCCGCCTCTTTTTGGAGAAGAAGGCCTTCCACACTCCCACCATCATCGCCGGCATGACGGTTCTGGAGATGGCCCGAAAGGGCGGCGTCCTCACCCCCGCCCAGACCGAAAAGGCCCTGCTGGTGGGCGAGAAGATCAAGGCCGCGCTCGGCAAATCCCACCGGGCCGGAGTGAGGATTTCCTTCGGCACCGACATGGGGGTGGGCCCGCATGGCCAGAACGCCCGCGAGTTCGCCTACATGGTCGAGGCCGGCATGAAGCCCGCCGAGGCGATCCGCGCCGCCACCTCCAACGCCGCCGAGCTCCTCGACATCTCCGCGGAGGCCGGCTCGATCGCCAAGGGGAAGAGCGCCGACATCATCGCCGTCGTCGGCGATCCCACCCTCGACGCAACCGAGCTCGAGCGGGTCTCTTTCGTCATGGCGCGCGGGCGCGTCGCCAAGGACGAGACCGGCGGCGGGGATCGGCGCTCGGCGGCGAAGGCGCGGCCGGCCCACCTCGGCGCCGCCCACGCCGCGTGAGCGAAAGGTTTGGGTCGAAGCGGCGCGGTCGCCTCTGGAGAGAAGCCCGCGAGCCAAGAAGGAGGAAGGGACATGACCGATCTGGTCGAGGTGCGCGACGAGGGTCGCGTGCGGACGATCCGGCTCAACCGGCCGGAAAAGAAGAACGCGCTCAGCAATCAGCTCGCCTGGGGAGTCGTTTCGGCTATCGAGGAGGCAGGGCGCGACGACGAGGTGTGGGTGGTGGCGATCACCGGGTCGGGCGACGCCTTCTGCGCCGGGCTCGACCTGGCTGGGGGCGAGCGCTTCCATCCCCTGCCGGCGCTCTCGGCGCAGCTCGACGACATCGGCTGGGTGGGCCAGTTCCTCCTCTCCATCCGCAAGCGCTGCGACAAGCCGGTGGTGGCCGGCGTCAACGGCGTCGCGGTGGGCGCCGGGCTCGGCCTCGCCATGGCCGCCGACGTCCGGCTCGTCGCCCGCAGCGCCCGGCTGATGGCCGGATACACCCGGATCGGCGGCTCGCCCGACGCCGGGCTGACCATCACCCTTCCCCAGGCCATGGGCTACGAGCGCGCCATGCGCTTCATGATGGAGAACCGCACCGCCTCGGGCGAAGAGGCGGTCGCCTTGGGCATGGCCGGCGAGGTCGTGGAGGACGAGGCCTTCGAGGCGCGCCTCTTAGCCTATTGCCAGGAGCTCTGCGCCTGGTCGCCGATCACCCTGCGCCTCTTGAAGCGCGGCATGGTCAAGTCTCTGGAAACGAGCGACCTCGAGCAGCAGCTGCGCTACGAAGTGGCCAACATCCGCATGGCCTTTTCGAGCCAGGACGCCAAGGAGGCCCGCACCGCCTTCTTCGAAAAGCGCAAGCCGGTGTTCCAAGGCCGTTGAGCCCTCACGGCCGGACCTTCATCTCCTCCCTCGCGCTTCGGCGCGGGGGTGAGGAGGCGCCTCTCGGCGGCGGGACTCGCCACGGGGTGGCGATTCCAGCGACGAACGCCCGAGCCCGCGGCGAGGGCCGGCAGGGGCCCGCGAAGCGGGGGAGGAGAAACCCCTTCAGGCCGCTTTCTTGAGGAGCGACTGCTGGAGAAGGTCGATGGCGGCGGTGCGGTCGATCCGCTCGATGGCGGCGACCTCGCGGGCCATGCGGTCGAGCGCCGACTCATAGAGCTGGCGCTCCGAGTAGGATTGCTCGGGCTGGGTGTCGGAGCGGTGGAGATCGCGCACCACCTCGGCGATCGAGATGAGATCGCCGGAATTGATCTTGGCCTCATACTCCTGGGCCCGACGGCTCCACATGGTGCGCTTAATGCGGGCCCGGCCCTTCAGCGTGGTGAGCGCCTGGGAGACGACGTTGCCTTCGGCGAGGGCCCGCAGGCCCGCGGTCTGGGCCTTTCGGGTCGGAACCCGCAGGGTCATCTTCTCGTGGTCGAAGTTGATCACATAGACCTCGAGGCTGACGCCGACGACCTCCTGGGTCTCCACGCCCGCCACCACGCCCACGCCGTGGGCCGGATAGACCACGTGATCGCCGATGGAGAACCTCATTTCGCTCTTGCCGTTCATCTTTGTTCGACCCGCGTCCTTTCTTGGTCGTCCGGCGCGCCCGGGCGCGAACGGACACATCGTTCTTTTCCGCGCACCCCGCTCAACGCGGAGGCGCGCGTCATCGAAAAGTCTCTTCGATCACCCTCGTGTCAGGTGAAATCGCCTTCGCAACCGATCGGTTTGTGGCCGCCAGGCCATGGCGAGGCCGCGCCGTTGAAATGACAAGCGAGGCATCCACCGCAGGCCATGGATAACACAAATTGGGGCGATTTGAAAGGATCGCCGCCAGCGGGACTGTAGCTCCGCCCCCTCTGAAGGCGAGCGCGAGTTCAGGAACCTTGCCCGGGCTTGTCGCTGAAGTATTTCTCGAACTTATCGGTCAACCGCTCCCACTGCTCGGCGTCGGCGGGCGGCGTTCCCTTGATCGTGATGTTGGGCCAAATCTTGGCGTAATCGGTGTTGACCCTGAGCCACTTGCCGTCGGGGTCGTCCTCGGTGTCAGGCTTGATCGCGTCGACCGGACACTCCGGCTCGCAGACGCCGCAGTCGATGCATTCCTCCGGACTGATGGCGAGGAAGTTCTCGCCTTCATAGAAGCAATCGACCGGACAGACCTCGACGCAGTCCATGTACTTACATTTGATGCAGGCGTCGGTGACGATGTAGGTCATTGAGACTCGAATAGCGGGCTTGGGCGCGCCGGCTGCGGCTTTTTGAGGCTCGCCGCGCGCATGTCAATCTCGTTCATCTGGGGAGGGGTTCAGGGATTCTCCAGGCTGGAGTAGAGCGCGCGCGCCTCCGCCGGCGGTCCCCGGCGCGATCCCAACGCCTCGATCCGGATCGCCGATAGGCGCCCTGACCTCGCAAAGACGATCTCATCGCCCGGCCGCACCGGCCACGCCGGTTTGTGGATGCGGGCCGGCCCATCGGAAATCGGCGCGCCGCTCCTCCTCACCCTCACGCCGCGCTCCACCGCTTCAGCCGCCATGGCGCGGGTCTTGAAGAACCTCGCCCGCCACAGCCACACATCGATGCGGACCCCCTCCTCAGCCATGGGCGCGACGCGCCCGGGGAGACCGACGCCCGATCCGGCGCGATGGCGGCGAAGCGAGCGGGGCGAGGACGGCGAAGGCCGAATTGGCGTCGCGCGCGGGCGTCGTGCGATCCCTTCGAGGCTCGTTGCGGCGGCGCCGCCAGGCCAAGACTCCGTCGGCGGTGCGGAATTGGGCAAAACCGAGGCTCTGCATCGTCGTCTCCGCCTCCTCCGTGGTCCACTCCAGGGCCGCGAGCTCCGTCGCGCCGACGGCGAAGCCGCCTTCCCGCCGTGGCGCGCTTCGAAGGACCTGATCGAGCCTTTCGAGCCGTTCGACCGAGACGATCACCGGTCCGATCGCCGTCCGCCCCGAAAGCCCGAGCGCCAGGGGCGGCGGGGCCGGCTCGACGAGAGGCTGCAGCCCGATCTCCGCCGGCCTCCAGTCTGGCGCGAGGCGGCGGACGAGCGCGGCCGCGAAGGGCCTGGCCTCCGGGGCGTGCAGGGCCGGCAGGCCGAGATGGAAGGCGCCGATGCGCACGCCCAGGCTCCGGAGCGCGCGCCGCTCGCCGCGGCTGAGCGAGGCGAGATCGGCCTCGAGGCCGCCGCGCGCCAAGACGCCTCCGGCC